>JAMCWA010000025.1 GCA_023475165.1 Bacillota bacterium
ATGGCGTTCGAGGAAAATGGTGACCCGGCCGCCCTCTGGGGTAAACTTGATGGCGTTATTCAGCAGGTTGTTCAGGATATGTCTGACTTTGGTGCGATCGGCCAGGGCCCACCATTCTCCTTGTCTTGGTCACGCCATAATGAGACTTATCCGCAGACGCAGTTTGCATCTTTCGCAAGGTCGTTCAGCGTAACTGATCAGGTCCAAGGTTAGGGGCTCGGCCCAGCTTCTACCTTGAGTGGCTGCCTTTATCATAGGGGGCCGAGCCCCTTGTTATTTTGGCTCTACACCCAGGATCGTCCCCTCAATGGTACCAAGACCAAGTCCCTTGGTCAAGAAACTGGCTTCGGCTCCCTTTGCCTTTTGACTTCCTCGTAGTAGGCCGCTTTTCGGGCTTGGCGGGCCTCCTCGAGTTTTTGACGCCGCTCTTTTAGCCTCTTCTCGATGTGTTCTTTCCCTTGGAGATAATCCTGCGGCGTCAAAAACTCGAATGAACTGTGCGGCCGCCTGGTGTTATACTCATAGACGTACTCGGCAATCAGCTCCTTAGCCTGCTCTAGCGAAAGCAAGGGAGAAACCCGGATACATTCTTGTTTCAAAGTACCTTTGAACCTTTCTAGTTTACCGTTTGATGGGGGATGATTCGGCCTTGACCGCGAATGGGAAATGTCTTTCTCCCTTAAGAAAGCCTTGAACTCAGCTGAAACAAACTGCGCCCCGTTGTCCGAAATCAACCTTGGCTTGGGGGTATCCGGAGGAAGCTTCTCCAGAGCCCGCTCGACGCCGATCTCGACATCGCGGGTTTCCATGTCCTGGCGAACCTCGTGATGAACAATGGCCCGCGAATATCCGTCCAATACGGCCAGGAAAAAGTAATTGGTCCCCAGGATGTTCAAGTAAGAGATGTCTATGTGCCACTGTTGATGCGGTCCCTCGGGCTGAACAAATCCTTTCTTCGAGGGCGTACCCCCAGTCCGGGTCCACCGGCTCGAAAGTCCGGCTTTATAAAGAACCTCATAGACTGTTCCCGGGGATACGGCCGCTATCCCTTCATCCAACATCATGAAGGCTAACCGACGATAGCCTACCTGGGGGTGAGCCCTTTTATAAGCCAAGATGGCCTCCCGTTCCTTGGGCAAAAGATAGTGGCTCTTGGGTACATAGATCCTTTGAGCAACGGTTTTACCGCCCTGGGCCTGCCAGCGAAAGTAGGTGGCTCTGGGTAACTCAAGGATCGATAAGGCCTTGGCCACCGGAAAACCAGCCCGTTCCTTGAGGCGGCGCACTGTTGCCACTACTTCTGTGGCGACTTCTGGGGCCACCCAGGCGCCGGTGAGCGGCCCCCATTCTGTTTTCGGAGGTTCAGCACCTCCGTAGACAGTTCGGTGACCACCTCCTCCAAGGTGCGGATTCGCTCATCGCGGATCTGGATCTGACGTTTTAAGATCTGCTCGGTAGTTTCGCCCCGCCCAAAGATCTGAGGAGCCCCCTCAAAGAGGGCCTTAGTCCACTGAGATAAGAGGGTGGGAGAAACGCCGTACTCATCGGAGAGGTCGGCCGCGCTAACCCGGTCCTTGAGATAGCGCATCAGGATCATGGTTTTCTCTTCCGTGGTCCATCTTTTCCTTTTGGCAGCTTCAGTGTTACTGTTTTCCATCGTCATTTTCCCCTTTCCCTTACGTTATTCTACGCCAGGGAAAGTCTCATTGCAAGACCGGCAGGGCAAAATATCGGGTCACCCATCTCTACCGAAACTGATGTCAGCTCGGATATTGTTAGATAGTTGCTATTAACAAATACCTTAAACTCGTCTGCAATTTTATTTACTGCCCGGGCCATCTGGCCCCTCTCATCCTGTGCCGGGATCTCGATCCTTTCTACCCTCAAGTCTCCCTGAGCAATCTTTTCAGCAATACGGGAAGTTTTCTCCACCGTTGAACGAAAGCTTCTCGTCAGGTAAAGCCCCAGCGCCATGCCAAACAATGAAGCCCCTAAGGCAACGCTTAAGCCAAGCCACTCTCGCTTCCTAATGAATTGGTAAGCCACAGGGTCAGAAACTTTTAGACCAGCAGCCACCGTTTCCAGGGTATAATACGCAGTTCCTTGTACAACAGCTATTAAAAGAACTATAAGCCCAGCGGCAACCCCCATTTTCCAACCTACAGGCAACCTATTCCAAAGATCCATAAACCCTAGCGCCTCGGCTTCGATGAGCTCGAGCTAGCGCTTACCCCCTTTCTTAAGTTAGGTTAGCCTTGCAAGATTACAGCGAGTTCACTTAGGGGCGGGAAGGCCTGCCCGCCCCTGTGATGCAACTACTTTTGGCCAACAGCTACCGGGGATCCCACCCAACCGAGGCGTATAGCAAGTGTTTGGATCACAGCTTCCGCTCGCTGCGGGAATTCCTATTTTACTTCATCGGCTGCCGGACCGATCATAGTTCGGCCTAAATCACGGGTCCGATATTGGGGTCGGTCATGACGTTAACACAGGCTGGCTTATCTGAGTGCAAAGCGCGATCGATGGCGGTTCCAATCTGGTCGGGTTCAGTGACAAATTCGCCATGCCCTCCTAGAACTTCCACGATCTGATCGTACCGGACTTCGCCCAGGTCAAGACCAATAAATTTTTTGTCCGGGGAGCTTCGCTTCGCCTCCGACCGCTTGATCATTCCCCAGGTTTTATCGTTGAGGATCACCGTGGTGAACGGGATATTATAGCGGACTGCAGTTTCGTATTCCATTGCCCCATACCCAAAAGCCCCATCGCCGGTAAGAAGAAGGACCTTTTTTTCAGGGTGAGCCAATCTTGCCACCATAGCATAAGGCACCCCCACTCCCAGGGGCCCGAAACTGGTACTGATGATCCCTGGGTAACCGCCAGGTCTTAGGGCCGGGAGCATGAGATTACCCCATCTGGCCGCATCACCTCCGTCGATGACTACAATTGTGTCCTGGTCAATATGGCTAATGATTTCTGACATCAGGCGTAGGGGATGAATGGGTCTCTGATTGGAACGGGCCATGGGCATCAGTAAAGAGAGAAGGCCGCTCTTAATTCCCCTCAAGGTCTGGATCCAGGCCGAACGATCACCGGTTCCCACTGCTTCGGTCAACTGTCTGAGGACCAACCTGGCGTCCCCTACAATCCCCAGTTTAACGTCGAGCTGATCGGTCAGTTGAGCCGGGTCAATGTCGATCCGGATGATATCCAGTGTTTTGGGGAGAACTTCCCTGGACAACGTATATCCGGTCCGGGTTCCAATAACAATGACCAGGTCCGCCTGGTTTATGGCCTGTCTAAACACAGGGCTTGCCGACGCAGCTATGCCCATAGCCAGTGGATGGGCGTCGGAGATGATCCCCCGAGCCGCGTTACGGGTGAAGATGGGAATTCTGCTTTTTTCTACAAAAGATTTCAATTCCGCTTGGGCCTGGGCCCACCACACCCCTCCTCCGGCCACGATCAACGGTCTCTGAGCGCTTTCAATCATCCGGGCCGCTCTCTCCACGTCATCCGGATTACCCACAGGAGCACTCGTGGAGCGGTAAAACTGCTGGAACTCAACCTGTGCCGCGTCTACCTCTACCTCTAAGATGTCTCGCGGTATCTCCAGGTACACCGGTCCCGGACGCCCGGTGGTGCAGTAGGCTATAGCCCGCCCCACGTATTCCGGTATCCGCTTGGCGTCCAGGATAACCCGGGCATGCTTGGTCACCGGCTTGACCATGTCGATCTGGTTAAAATCCTGGAGCTCATTGCGATCAAACTCCGCGATCCTGGCCTTGCCGGCCAGGAATAAAACGGGGAATCCACCGTTAGATGAGTTGGCCAGACCAGTCAAGAGGTTCGTGACTCCAGGCCCAGCTGTACCAGTACAAACCCCAAATTCGCCAGTAGTCAAGGCCCATCCTTCCGCCATAAAGGCCGCATTCATTTCGTGTCTCACGCCAATGAAGCGGATGCCCCTCTCCTCGCCAGCCTCCATCAAAGGGTAAATGTGTCCGCCGGGGACCCCAAAAATGTATTTTGCACCCTCTCGTTTGAGCACCTCGGCGACAAGGGCGCCGCCGTTATACTTTTCTCCCGTCTTCATGGCCAAACCTCCAGTGTTGTCTTAACCCCTAGCTATATTTGCGCCACAGTTACCGGCATCTGCCGGTAAATGGTCGCCCCAAGTCCCAGGACGGATAAGATCAGGACGACGATGAAAAGAGAGCTGGTGACATTGGAGATGAGCCCCTCAATGTGCAGTTTGGGTCGCGCCAGCTGGACCAATTCGGTAGTTTTCCCGTAGTACGTGTTGGCCCCGGTCAACAAAACCAGCCCTGTCGCCTCACCACGGCGCACGATGGAGCCGCTGTAAACTAAATCTCCCCGCTTTCTTTCCACTTCCAAAGATTCTCCGGTTAAGCCGGATTGGTCTACTGATATTTCACCATTGATAATCCTGACATCCGCAGGCACGAAATCACCCAAACGCAACCGGACAATATCTCCGGGCACCAGAACAGCGGCGGGAAACGCCAGCCATTGGCCCGCTCGGAGAACCCGGGATTGGACCCTGAGTTTGCTCCTAAGTTCCGCGACAGCTTGGGAGGCCTTAGAGAATATCCAAATGACGGAATTCGCGCAAGGTCTTTTCTACCATTTCTTCTACGATGTCTGCTCATTTACCGCACTCACTTTTACCGAACTCACTGCCAATTAAAGTAGTCAGCCCATGCTCCCCCCGGTGGCTTCTCCCGCCTAAAAACAAGAAGGAGGCGCTGATGGTCAAGCCTACATAGAGGGGGTCCACCTGGCGGGGGAAAAAGGCCGCCCAGAGCAAGAGAACAGGCGGTGCCAGGCTGATGGCCAGGAATCCAGCCCGGGGGTGAACCCGTCCTGGAAAAAGGATCGTCGCCAGCATGGGCAAAAAGATGGTGGTGCCACGCAAGGCCATGGAGAGAAAGGCCAGCCGCAAAATCAGGGTATTTAAGTTGAGAAGGCTTAAGAGGAGCACGGAAGAACCCACCACTATGACGATGAGGCGGGACTGCCGAAGGATATTCTCCTCTACCGGAAAGGCTGAGGTCCGGCCCGATTGTTTCTTAGACTCTTCTGTCTCCGGCGACAAGCCTCTGTTCCACCGGTGCCGGAGAAGAACCAGTCTCAGTTTCTTCGCCCAGGATTGGACTTGAGGAGAAAGGTCTCGCACCACAGTAGTGCTGATTCCCAAAAGCTGGCTAGACCCGGAGTGAATCAGAGCGATCAGGAGAGTGGCCAGCCCCACGCCGCCCAACCACGATGGCAGATATTGCAAAAGAAACCTCGGCATCGAAGTCGCCGCTACGAGATCCGAATGTCGAACCCGCATGAACACCCCTACCACGGCGGAAGCCAGGCCACTTAAAGGGATCAAGATGGCGGCGGCCAGGGCTCCTAAACTGGAAGAACGCGCGTCGCGGCCAGCAAAGATCACCTGTAGGTAATTCTGCGTAGAAGTAAACCCAATGACGGCGGAAAGGGTCGACCCCAAGGTGTTCGTCCATCCGCCAGGGGCCAGGTCAAACCAATTGCGCTCTGGAGGCAAAGCCGCGCGTAAACCGGCCAGACCGCCAATCCGATCAAGACTAATGACAAAAGCCACGGCCAAAATGATATAGAGGAGGACCGTTTTCAGTAGACCCACCAGCCCACTTCCCCAAAGACCACCGAAGAAGATAAAAACCACCAATAAGACGACGATGAGGCCGGCGGCCAGAGGAGCCTCCAGCGGAAAAAGGGAGGTCAGGATGGGGACGGCCGCCAGAACCTGGACGACCATCTGGATCAGGGCCCCCAGGGAAATATAAAAACTGGCCCAGGCGGCGGCTTGTGGGCCATAAGTGCGGGCCAAAAATCCCGGGATGGTCTCTACGCCGGCTTCGCGCAGAGGGCCAGCCAAACCCAGGGCCAGGACCAGGCTCCCCAGTCCGGCTCCCAGGGTAAACCAAATGGCGCTAACCCCCACCTGATAAGCCGCCTGTGCCGTCCCAATGATAGACGTTCCACCAACAAAAGAAGAAGTTAGAGTAACGGCCACCCAGAAAGGCCCCATCCTCCTGCTCCCCACGGTGTAATCGGTGGCGGTCTTCACGAGCCGTCCCGAATAAAGGCCTAACGCTGTAGCGATTATCACTGTCAACAGGAGACCAGCCCACGTCGAAGCAAAAATCGCCCAACACCCCTTTAACTGGTCAACTACTTTTTCAGTAGGATCACTCCGGCAACGATCAAGAGCACACCGACGACCTTACTCCAGGTTAACTTTTCTCCTAAGAGCAGACAGACCAAGAGCACCGTCACAACCGGATAGGCAGCCGTGACCGGCGTCACCCGGGAGGCCTCTCCGGATTTCAAGGCGTAATAGTAGGCCAAGTGTCCAGCCAACGAGGCTAGTAGCCCTTCTCCAGCCAGGTAGAGCCAAGCATTTCCACTCTGGAGGAAAAGCTTGAACTGGGCAAGTCCCATTTTCCCTGTAAAAACAGTCCCACTTTGGCGGGTAGGTGGTAGTCCAAGGTCATGAGGCGCGGTTGATCCTTTCGGCAGACAAATCCGGGACTACCGGAACCGGCATCTCGACCTCTTGACCATATAGCGTCGCCCGCAGCTCCCGGAGTTCTTTCAGTATAGCCGGTGTCATCCGTACGCCACGCCAGGATTGGCTGGCTGCCAAGAGCGTGGCAAAAAACAGGCGTAAACAGGAGCCCTCGTTAGGGAACCGTCCCACCACCTTGGTCCGCCGTCTACCCTCTTCAAAGAGCCGCTCAATCAGGTTGGTGGTACCCGTTGCCTTATGGTGGGCTGCTGGCAGGGCAAGATGGGCCAAACACTCTTCTAGGTCCTCTTTCAGGCAGGCGATGGCACTCGGGTAGTGGTCCTGGTAGCGTTCCACTAAGATCTGAGCCAAGTGTAAGGCTTCCTTCTTGTCCTGGGCGGCGAATATCTTACTGATCTCACCCTTGAGGATTTTTTGGGCCGACTTGGGCACCTTCGCCAGCACGTTGCGCATTTTATGAACCTTGCACCGCTGGCGGATGGCCCGCGGGTAAACCTCCCGGATAGCCTTTCTAAGATCCGGTGACCCGTCGGAGTCTACAGCACAGGGCTGCTGACCCCTCTATCCACCAGGTTGTAGAGAAAACCTCTCCACACGGCGTAAGATTCCTTCTCGCCCAGAGTGGGGAAACCTCTTTGCCACCACCACCATTGCCGCGGCCATTTTAGATCGGTGTAGATTCTCGCCTAAAATCGACCCAGGTTTCCCAGTGAAAATTGATCCACCTCTTGGCCTAAAGTTTACCATATAGTCCCTTTTTCTAAAAGGGGTTGGCTTGAATTTGGGGCGGTTAGGTCATCGCCCTTCGCCCCCTTATCTTGCTGAGAGAGTTGGCCACGGCCTAATTTATAACGAAGACGATAGCTTGGACCATTAATGGCAAAGATGTAAGTCCTGGCAAAAGGTTGATCTGGTCGTCCTGGATGAACTCGGCTATCTCGGCCTTGGCCCCGGAGGCAATTTACTCTTTCACTTCTTCGCTGACCGCTATGAACGGGGCAGCGTCTTAGTCACTACCAACCTTGAATTTTCCCGCTGGACGGAGGTGTTTGGGGATGCCACCTTGACCACGGCGCTGTTAGACCGCCTAACCCATCACGTTCACGTTTTCGTGTTCACTGGAGAGTCCTCAGATTGGGTTCCACGCCTGCCAGGTCCTGGTAGGTGCGGATGGCTCTGGCTGTCGACAAGGACCAGTTATCCGGGAACACCGGATTGGAGATCGGCACATCATCAGTATGCCCTTCGATTAACAAGGTTTCCAGTTTACCCCGATGATCATTACCTTTACATTGAGGCAGTGGATCACCACCCGGAGCACCGGCATAACATGGAAGGACGTCCATGAGAACATTAGCCAAAATCCGGAGCACCCTCTCCCCTTGGGGAGTTAGCTGCGCACTCCCAGATGGAAAAAGGATCCCTTCGGACAACTGCAAAATGCCGTTATCCAGGTCCACCCTAACCAAAACCCCTTGCTCTTTCAGCAAAGTTGGCCAAAATACTCCTCTTGCTTTTTCCAGATCCCCGTTACTTGCTCGGCATGGTCTTTGAGACTTTGAGCCGACTCAGAAAGGAGACTGGAATAACTCCTCTATCTGCAGGAGAATTTCTTAATTGGTATTGTCCCGAGCTAGACGTAACCCTTCAACCGATTCCACCAAACTTTCCAGGACAGGGGTTAATTTCCCGGTAAACTGTTCGTCTATGCAGTCGGAATCATTGGGACTAATCGCCTAACCGAAAACGGGATCGCCTCCCTTTGTTTCTTTTGACCCAAGCGGAACTGGGCTTGAAAGTTGGGAGCAGATGAATCGGCTTTGGTGATGTAAAAAAGAAAAACAGCTCCGCCCTCTCCACCTCCGTGGAAATCCTCTATGTCCACGGAAAAGTTTCTTGTCAAGGCCCCCTTTTCCTGCTACATTTGTTCCGTGAGTCGTGAGCCAGGGCCCGCGAGGCAAAAGGTAGCGCCTGACGACTCGACCGCTGGCAGGATTTTTTGAGCTTCGGGACGAGGAGGTTGAGGAGGTTATTAAGGTGACGAGGTCATTTCGTCCTCGGATAGGCGTCATTGGTCAATCGGGTCCCATCAGCCCCGCTTTGCGGGAAATGGCCGAAACGTTAGGACGGGAGGTCGCCCGCCGCGGGGGTATCCTCCTCTCCGGAGGGCGGGACGGCTATGCAGTCGGTGCCTCCCGGGGGGCCAAAGAGGCCGGCGGTCTGACGGTAGGGATCTTGCCGGGTGACCTTTTGGAAGAAGGGAACGAGTACCTGGATATCCCCATAACGACCGGCCTGGGTATGGACTTTCGGAGCCTGGTACTGGTCCGTTCCTGCGACGCTATCATTATGCTGGGAGGAAAAAACGGGACCCTCCTGGAGCTCTCCAATGCCTATTATAACCGGAAGCCAGTGGTGGTCTTGCCGACTACCGGGGGCTGGGCGGAAAGGGTCCCCCACTTCGCCTACGCCGGGGCTTACCTGGACGACCGCCAGAGCGTCGAGATCAGATATGCCTCGACCCCCGAAGAGGCGGTTACTCTGGCCTTTGCTCTGGCCCAGACCTCGAGACCAAACTCAAGACCTTAACTCTCCCCCGCATGATGATGGCCGGGCGGCGCCAAGCTCGCGGCAAAAATAAGCCGGCACAGGGGGTGCGAAGCAGCGTTTACCAGTGGCCTGAACCAAAAGCGTCGGAGATCGGCTAACATCATGAAACTGGCTGAGGCATCAACCGTCTTGTCCTCGGCCAACAGCCCGCAGGGATTATGACCTTTGACTAGGCCGGTCCTCCCCTTGGGCTTCCCCGCCGTGGGGGCCGGCTGGGCCACGCTACTGGCCCGCGTGATCTCCGCCCTCATTTTCCTCTCGGTCATTCGTCTCGGCTCCATCGCCCTCAAGATCATCGGCCTCATTCAGCCGGCACAATCCAGTCAGTTCGTCCTGGCTGGAGGTTTAAGGGGGGCTGGCGATACGCGCTGGCCTTTGTATGCCACCGCCGCCGGCGTTTGGGGAGTCCGCATCACCCTGGCCTATCTTTTGGTCCTACACCTGGGCTTGGGATTCACCGGGGCCTGGTTGGCCATGGCCGTGGATCAATTCACGCGTTCCCTATTCATTGGCTACCGTTACCGGTCGGGCAAGTGGAAGGCCGTCAAGGTATGATCGGCGTCGATCGTAGGCCTCGCCCATGGCCGCCCATTGCCGATGGCGGGAAACGAGCAAGCGGGCGGTCGAGGGCATTTAGCCCTGCATTTTATAACCGACGCCCCACACCGTCTTGATGTAGTCCGGGTTTTCCGGTTCCTTTTCTAGTTTCTGGCGCAACCGACGGATGAGGACGGTCACGGTGGCTGGGTCGGCCCCAAATTCATCCTTCCAGACCAGGTCCAAAAGTTGCTCCCGGCTGAAAACGCGGTTCGGGCGACTGGCCAACGTCCAGAGGAGATCGAACTCGCGAGCCGTAAGCTCGACGGGCTTTCCCTCCATTTCCACCATGCGGCTGCTCCGGTCGATGAAGAGACCCCGGATGCGGATTCTCTCCTGGCCCTGCTGGGCCTGGTGATCCTGAACCCGGCGCAAGACGGCTTTCACCCGTAAGAGGAGCTCCGTTGGACTGAAGGGTTTTGTGATATAATCATCGGCCCCCAGGGTAAAGCCGGCCACTTTATCGGCTTCTTCCCCCCGAGCCGAGACAATGATGATGGGCAGGGGGCCCTCTTTACGAAGCTCACGGCAAACCTCCAGACCATCCATTTCCGGCAGGCGCAGATCCATGAGTACCAAATCTGGCCTTTCGGCCCTGGCCTTCTGAATGGCCTCGCGCCCATCACCGCTGGTCAAAACCCGATACCCTTCCTTGCGCAAGGTCTGGACGATGATTTTCTGGATCTTCGGATCATCTTCCACCACCAAGATGCTGGCCGACATCTGGCCACCCCCAGTCACCTTTTTCCGGTTGAAGATGAGGACTCCTCCTAATGGTCCCCCTGATCCGGGATTTCTAAAGGGGTTGGGCCCGCAACGGCAAGGTGAAATAAAAGATGCTCCCTTGGCCCAGTTGGCTTTGAACCCAAATCCGCCCACCGTGGAGCTGGACCAGCTCCTTAGCCAGGGCCAACCCCAGCCCCGCTCCCTGACCTGGTTTCCCGACCTGATGGAACTTCTCGAAGATGGCCTCCTTTTCCTCCTCGGGAATCCCGATGCCGTTATCGCTTACCCCGATTAAAAGACATTGCTCGTCTTCTTTGGCGCCAGCCGGCCCCTGTTCGGCCTTTCCGGCCTTAACCAAATCGGACTGGTCATGGCGTTCGAGGAAAATAGTGACCCGGCCGCCCTCTGGGGTAAACTTGATGGCGTTATTCAGCAGGTTGTTCAGGATATGTCTGACTTTGGTGCGATCGGCCAGGGCCCACCATTCTCCTCTCTCCGCCGGCACTTCCAGTTGGACATCCTTTTTCCGAGCCAAAGGACCAACCAAGGCCAGGGTATCGGCAATGACTTCCGCTAGGTCGAGGGGTTCCAGGGCCAGCTCCAGTTTGCCCGCCTCCAGGCGCGCCATCTGGAGCAGGTCGGTCACCTCCAGCAGCAGCTGGCGGCCACTGTCGCCGATTTCCTCCAGGTATTCGCGCTGTTCTGGGTTTAACGGGCCCGTGGCCGGATCCAACAACATCTCGTTATAGGCCAGGATCGCCGTCAAGGGCGTCCTCAATTCGTGGGAAAGATTGGCCAAGACGTCGGATTTAAAGCGGTTGGTCTCTTCCAGCTCCTGATTGGCCCGGGCTAGACTGACGTTGGTCTCGGCCAGCTCCCTGGTCCTTTCGCGAACCTTCTCCTCTAAGAGGTGATGGGAATCGCGCAGCTGGCCGGCTACGTGTTCAAAAACCTGAGACAAAAAGCGGATCTCCCCCGCACCCCCGATGGCCTTCACTGCTCCCCAGTTCCCGTGTCCCAGCTCCAAGGCCATTCTGGTCATTTCCTTTAATGGTTGGCTTACCAAACGGCGGGCTAGGTAGGCGCTGGCCCAACGGGTGATCAACAAAAAGAGAGCGGCCATAAAAAGGCGGCCCCAGATACGTTTTTCCAGGGTGGCCTGAAAACTGTCCATAGGTATTTTCAAGCTGATGGCCCCGGCAAAATCGCCGAGCTTCAGGCCCTCCTTGGGATAACCGGCCACATCTATAGCTCCAGCTGGCTCACCGTGGCAGGCCAGGCAGGATTCTTCCGCCCGCAGCGGAATCATGTAGCGAAAAGACCAGCGTGATCCGGAAAAATCATCGCGCCATATCTCCGGCACCTCCGGTCGGTCAGCCAATTCCTTTAACATAGCTAGCTCGACCTGGTCCGGTTCGTTGGCCGGATTCCGTACGACCAGACGGGTTTGTTTCAGGGTAAAACGCGTCGTCTCGCCGAAGAGGGCTGCCACCTGCCGTCCCACGGCGGCTGGGTTTAAGTGCTTGAACTGGACACTCCCCGTCACCGGATCGGTATTGATCTTGTCCTGGTTGCTGGCAATGACTGCCCGTAAGGCCACTAGCTCCTGAGTCACGACCCGGGCCCGCTGGATCATCTCCCTCTCCGCTTCCTGCCTGATCTCATAGATATCCCAGGCCACGCTCAAGGCGGTAAAGGCCACGATGATGACCCCCAAGCCCAGAAGCAATCGACTGCTGAGAGGGAGTGGGTTAAGGTAATCGCGGCCCCGGCGGCCAAGAGAGTCCAAAGACGCACGCCAAAGCTGAATCCAGCGTTGGATTCTGAGAGCCAGTGCGTCAAACAGTCCCGATCTCCCCCTTCGTGTTCAGTCCCAGCCACCGGCAAGCCAAGAATGACTCTTCGCCAAGCAAAGGCTCAAAGAATCAAAGTCGGCTGGCCTCCGCAATAAAAATTCGCGAAGAAAGGTACAAAATCCTTCCGGGTATTTCTGTCTCCCTTTACCGCGCATTTCCAAGAAATAAAAGAGGGCCGCTTGGCGCCCTCTCCAGACGTCGAATTTTGAACACGTCCCCTCTGGTGCGGTGTGTCGTGGCTCATACGCCGGCGAGAACTCATTTCGTCCCGTCAAAGGTGAATTCCTTGTTCAATTCCGGCCGGTACAAGACCCCCTTGGTCCCCCGTTTGGCGTACTTACTTAGCTCGAGATCAAATTTATCGGGAACCGTCATCCCGGCCTTAACCAGGGCTTCCCGCGCCTTCATTTCCGCCCGGTTGGCGTAATATAAGGCATCACCCAATACCCGTAACGCCTCTTCCGGATTATGGAAACCCAGGCTGTTTTCCGCGGTAATGAACTCCACCCGGTAATAGGCCTTCTCATAGAGGGCCTTCGCTTCCGTCAGCAGCCCCTCGTCCACCCCGGTGGTTTTGTTGGCCAACTCGATGGCCTTGGCCGCCTGCGCCGCCGCATTGCCGGCCCGCGTGGCCAGGTTGTTGGTGCGATCCTGGATGTAGATGACCTGCTCGCGCAACCATTGCGGGCTCTGGGTATGGCACTGGGTGCAGGCCCGCATGTCCTCCTTCAGCGGGCTTTCCACGTGGTGCGAGGATATTTTGGCGCTCCCCACCCGCTCGTACGGCATGTGGCAATCGGCGCAAGCCACCCCGGCCTTCCAGTGGACGCTCCCATTTGAATACAGTTCAAACTCGGGATGACGGATGTGGCCCAGTTTTATCCCGGTAATGTTGCTCTTCCATTCCAGGTTGGCCGGATCAGATTTGATGACGGCCTCGATATCCTCGATGGCGATGTGGCCCCATTGGGACTTCTGCCAGGGCAAGAAGAGCCCCGTCGGCTTCATCTCTTTGTCCCGCGGGATGATGTAGGTATTGTGGCATTGCGCACAAACCAGGGTCCTTTTTTCCTGCCGGGTCAAGGTCAGTGGGTCTTTGCCCATGGCTTTTAAGGCATCCCCAAGGAACCAGCGGGAAATGACCAGATCCATGGTGTTGGGCTCGTGACAATCGATACAGGAGAGGCCCAATTCGGCATGGTTTTTCGGGATCTGGCCGTGGACCTGATCATAAGGCAGCCGGAAGTAGTCGATCCCCAGCTTCTCTTTGAGTTGGGGGGCATATGGGGTCTTGCAGGAGAGGCAGACACCACCTGGTTTGCGCCGGGAAGGGTCGATGTCCAGCTGGTCCTTCAACATATAGACGTGGCCGCGCGGTTCGTTGAACTCGATGCCGAAACCCCAACCGTCCAAGAGAACCAGCTGGTAAGGGTATTCGCTCAACTTATCCAGGGGCTCGGAGCCCTTGTATTTGCTCTGACCCTGTGCCCCCTCCTTTTGTTTCATGAAGCTATCGTATTCTAGTGGGTAAACCTTCCCCCAGACGGCCGGATCCACTTCTCCCGGCGGGATAGTCGCTGTTTTTACCAGCTGGGTTTTGGCGGGGGCACAACCGGCCAGAAAAAGGCCGATCAGCAAGAAGACCGCCACCACTCGGAAGGACCGGATTCGCCGGTCTAAAGGTTGACCCTTCGGTGAATGGTCTGGCAGGAGATTAGAGGTCGGGGGTTGAACGGGGAATCTTGGCGGTCGGCAGGTAGTATAATTAGTCGGCGACGGGCCTGCTTCACAAGAACAAATCCTTTTCCCCCCAGCCCTTGTCGCTGACCTGACCCATTCCGGAGTTCCTCCTTGACGGAAAATCCTTCTGGCCGACCTAATTTTAAACCATTGCGTAAGCAACTCCACCACCATCCCTTCGCCATGCTTGTGTAAATAATAACCATCTGTTCTGGGCTGATCTAAGCCGTTTGCCCGACGTGTAGCTGATTCTCGATAGTCTCGTAGAAGATCCGAATGCCTGAATCCCGCCAGTTTAGTCCGGCTGGTACGCCGAGATCCGGTGGCCCGGTTATATTGTCCCCACCCTCACCGATGACGGCCACCGATTGAAGACCACTGCCCAGGATGCCAACGGTAAGGAGCCCATTGCGAAGGCCGCCACCGCCCAGGCCCACACCTAGTAGCCATGCGGCACCGAACGGTGACACTCCCAACAGCGGCGATCTTCCTGGCTCACCCTTTCCATTAGAGTACCGTGACAACGAAGACAGTTCTCTTGGACGATTCTCTTCCCGTGGACCGACAGTTTGATGGGATCAGGGATTTGGTTCGTGTAAAAGAAATAGAGATGACGCATCCCATCGCCACCTTTCCCCAGAAGCTTGCTGGCCAGGTTCTGATGCGGGACGTGGCAATCACTGCAGGTGGCGCCCAGCCGGTGGGCGGAATGGTACCACCGTTCGTATGGTTGCTCCATAACGTGGCAGCTCAAACAAAACTCTGACCGATCGGTGTAACGCAGGAAGACTGCCATTCCCCCGGCCGAAAGGCCCAGGAGGAGAAGGACCAGGAGGAGGGTGACCAATCGCCATTGCCGGCCCATCCCCACCCAGCGCCTTTTTTTTGCCCCGGCGTTGGATCCCGCCCTCCCACCTTTTTCGGGAGCGGCTCTTTCGGCGGAATTCGTGATGACGCTGCTCTGGTCGCCGACGGGACCGCGGACGTCCTCCGGAACCGACTGACCCGCTGGCTCTTTCTCCAACCTTTTCACCCCCTCGAAGACTTCCCTTCCCCTAGCTGCTTTCCCCCAGGAAGGGGTGGTTGCGGATGAACCAACCGCTGATCAACAAGAGCAGGCCAAAGGGGAGAAGAGCAACCGCCACTTCTAGCACGGTTGGTAGATAAGGCCAAAAAGTGGCAAAAACCGGTTCACCCGGGCGGAACTGCCCCACGGCGATGGGGTAGTTCCAAAAACCGGTCTTTCCCGGGAGGGCCAAACTCAACGGGAAACGATTTTGAGCCGGGTACATGAGTAGAAGGCGATGGGCAAAGACGCCCACAAGAACCGCCGTCGCGCCCAAAACCAGGGCGCCAACGGACCTGGCGCCGTCGCGACTCAAAAAATAGAGCAACGCCGCCAGGGGTAAAACGACCTCTATGAGGTGCAGGGGGAGGTAACGTCCAAAGACCAGGGCTAAAGTCCCGGCCGCTTCCTCTTTCCCCCACCACCAGTGGATCAAAAGATCGTTATACATGAAGAAGAAGTGTACCAGCAGGGCGCCCCCGATAATCTTGGACAGGAGACGAAAGGCTCCTTGGAACTCCCTAAAACGATGGCGGTCGATGGTGAAAAGGGCCATGATCAGGACCAGCGCCGTCCCGGAAGCTACGGCCACCGCAATGAAGTCGGGGGGGAGGACGGCCGTATTCCACCAGGCCCGCGATGCCTGGGTGGCGAAAATGAGCGCGGTAATGGTATGAATGAGGATGGCCACCGGTAACCCTACCAGGGCCACCCGCCGGGTCCAGCGCCGGGAGATGTCCTCAACCTGATCCCGCGGTAAGCTGGTTGCCCAGGCGAAAGGGAAGCGGCCTCCTTCCTTTGCGCCAATGGGCAAAAGTTGAAAATAGACGCTCAAGAAGGTCAAGACGACATAAGTGCCGACGACCAGCACATCCCAGATGAGGGGCGAGCGGAAGTTGGGGTGAAAAAAGAGCTGGTAAAAACGATCAGCCCGCCCCAAATCGACGAGGACCGCCGCGGTGGCCGCCACAATGCTGGCAAAAGCGGAAAGCGAGGCCAGACGAGTAAAGGGTTTTAGGGTCTTCAGGTTAAAGAGGTAAACCGCCGAAGAGATAATCAGACCGCCCGCCGCCGTTCCCACAAAGAAGGCAAAGGTGGCAATATAAAGGCCCCAGGCGAAAGGATTGCGCAAGCCGGTAATGAAAAGACCATTCTTCAGCTGAAGACCCCAAGCCACCAATCCCACCACGGTGAGCACTTGCCCCAGGCGAAAGACCAGATTCGCTTTACTCATCCCTGAAGTGGCCTCTCCCCGCTCCTTCCGCAGCCCACCCAAAAAGCCTAAGGCTAGATTCCCCGTTTTCATCTCCAGTATAACCTCCCGTTACCTTTAGTCTCTACTTATTTCCTCTTGGGTGGCAGATAAAAGACCTTGGGCTTGGTCCCCAACTCCTCCAAAAGCCGCTCCCCTTTTTCCTTCCGCAAGACCTGGTTAATCCGGGAGTTGGGATCATCCAGATCGCCGAAGAGGCGAGCGCCGGCCGGACAGGATTGGACGCAAATGGGCTCCTCCCCTTTATCCGTGTACTGGACGCAGAAGGTGCATTTCTCGACCACGCCTTTTGGGCGGTCCGGGGTATAGACCAGCCGTCCCTCCTTGTCCCGATGGGGGAAGGGATAACCGTAACTGTAACCTTCCTGATAACCCGCCCGGGCTTTGGCGCCCTTGGGATCCTCCCAATTAAACTGCCGGACCCCGTAAGGACAAGCGCTCAAACAATAGCGACAGCCGATACAGCGTTCATAATCAATGAGGACCCGACCCCGCTCGTCAGTATAGGTCGCCCCGACCGGGCAAACCTTTTCACAGGGGGCATTTTCGCAATGCATGCAGGAGACCGGCAGATAATACATGGAGAAACCGCCCTCGGCCTCCGCGGGGATCTGGTGGTACTTACTTCCGGGAGTGAAAACCCGATTCCACCAGGTTCCGGGAGCCTGGGCGTTGTGTTCCTTGCAAACCACGGCGCAGGTGCGGCAACCCACACAGAGATCGAGGTCGATGACCATCCCGTAACGCATTAGCGCTCACCCACCTTTCGCGCGTCACAAAGGGCTTCGTTCCAGGCCGTATTGGGCGCCCAAATCCCGGGTACAAAATAGACCTCATTGGTGGGTTTTATGAAGGGATAAGTGAGGGCGTTGTAGGAGTCACCTTCCAGATACCGGCTCCACCAGCCCTGCTCAAAGATGGCTATCCCCGGACCCTGCCCGGGATCGAGGACGGCCTGGCCCCTTACCCGCCCCCGGTCGTTGTAAAGCTCCACCAGATCCCCGTCTTTAATCCCGCGCTCAGCAGCGTCCGTAGGATTGAGGAAAACTTTGGGCCGGTAATCTTCCAACTCATTCATCCAAAGGTTATTGGAATGGTTGGAGTGGATGCGGTAGAGGGAGTTCCGCGTAATATAAGCCAACCGGTATTTGCCGCGTACCGACGGGTTTAAGGCATATTCGCTCTCTGCAAAAGGCCGCTTGTGCGTCGGGAGGCTCTCGCCTGAACGCCGGAAAGTCTCCTCCTCACGATAAAATTCGATGCGTCCGCTTTTAATGAACTTGGCCGCAGCCTCCAGCGGAGCAGGCCGGCTCAAAGGCGGGAAGGGTTTCCTCCCTTGCACCTGCTCATAGAACGGGATCTGGCGCTACCGGCAGATAATACATGGAGAAACCGCCCTCGGCCTCCGCGGGGATCTGGTGGTACTTACTTCCGGGAGTGAAAACCCGATTCCACCAGGTTCCGGGAGCCTGGGCGTTGTGTTCCTTGCAAACCACGGCGCAGGTGCGGCAACCCACACAGAGATCGAGGTCGATGACCATCCCGTAACGCATTAGCGCTCACCCACCTTTCGCGCGTCACAAAGGGCTTCGTTCCAGGCCGTATTGGGCGCCCAAATCCCGGGTACAAAATAGACCTCATTGGTGGGTTTTATGAAGGGATAAGTGAGGGCGTTGTAGGAGTCACCTTCCAGATACCGGCTCCACCAGCCCTGCTCAAAGATGGCTATCCCCGGACCCTGCCCGGGATCGAGGACGGCCTGGCCCCTTACCCGCCCCCGGTCGTTGTAAAGCTCCACCAGATCCCCGTCTTTAATCCCGCGCTCAGCAGCGTCCGTAGGATTGAGGAAAACTTTGGGCCGGTAATCTTCCAACTCATTCATCCAAAGGTTATTGGAATGGTTGGAGTGGATGCGGTAGAGGGAGTTCCGCGTAATATAAGCCAACCGGTATTTGCCGCGTACCGACGGGTTTAAGGCATATTCGCTCTCTGCAAAAGGCCGCTTGTGCGTCGGGAGGCTCTCGCCTGAACGCCGGAAAGTCTCCTCCTCACGATAAAATTCGATGCGTCCGCTTTTAATGAACTTGGCCGCAGCCTCCAGCGGAGCAGGCCGGCTCAAAGGCGGGAAGGGTTTCCTCCCTTGCACCTGCTCATAGAACGGGATCTGGCGCTGGCCAGGGACAGGTGAACGCAGACGAACTGGTCCTTTCTTGAGATCGTCGAGGGCAATCCCCTCTACTGGTAGCCCGCCCGTCCGCAGCAAGAGCTCGATGACCTTCTCCGCCGCCTCGTTTTCGTCCAAACCCGGGAAGAAGTGTTTTTCGAATTCCGGATTCAGCCGCCGGGCGATCTCTCGGGCAATCCAGAGTTCAGAATGCGATTCAAAAAGGGGCTTAATTGCCGCCTGCTGCAGCTGCATGTAGGGGTGTAAGGGCGTCGTCGTCAGTTCCGTTTTCTCGTACCAGGTGGCCACCGGTAAGACCACATCGCTATAGCGGCAGCTGGTGGTCATCTGATGGTCCAGGGCCAGGATAAATTCCAGTCCTCCCTTTTCGGCCATCTCCCGCAGGCGGTTGGCCATATTATGCTGATCGAAGGGATTCCCCCAGCCGAAAAGCAAGGCCTTGACCCCGTTCTTCGGCCATTGGGCGCTCATAGTCGGCGTCGGACCATGTAAGAGGTACAACCAGGGGACCCAACGGGCTGGTTTGGGAAACCACCATTCTTTGACGTTGAACCTGATCTTATATTGTCCGGCATAAGTGGAGATTCCGCCCCCCGGTTGCCCGATGCTTCCGGTGAGGACGGGCAGTAAAGCCAGGGCGCGCCCTTTTAAGTCGCCGTGGTACCACTGGTAATTGCTGGCGCCGTAAATGACATGGAGAGGCCTGGCGCTGGTCATCTCCTGGGCCAACCGGGTAACCGTCGCCCACGGCACCCCCGTTTCGGCCTCCACGTATGCTGGGGTATAGGCCTGCAAGTGTTCTCGCAGCAATTGGAAGACGGGTTTAACCTTGACCTTTTCCCCGTTTTTCAGCTCGACCTCGAATTCGCCCTCCAGTTTACCGTCAGCCGAGAGATCAAGCTTCTCGGGATGAACCGCCCGAAAACTTCCGTCGTAAGCGACAAAGGCCGCGCGGTAGGCTGGGACATCGTCCGGTTTGGTCAGGCCCTTCACCTCGTCGGCCAGGAGACGTTTTTGATTGTCCGCGCGCACCAGAAGGGGCATATCCGTGAAGGTCTTGAGGAAATTGGCCTCATAAAGCCCCTGGTCAATGATCACCCGCGCCAGGCCTAAAGCCAGGGCGGCATCACTGCTAGGCTTAAGCGGTATCCATTCGTCGGCCTTGGCCGCCGTTTGACAATAGTTGGGGTCGAAAACAACCAGCTTTGCCCCCTGGTTCCGGGCGCGGATCAAAAGGTCGGAATCGACCAGACGGGTGACCATGACATTGGAGCCGAAAACGGCGATGTAACGGGAGTTCAACCATTCTAGCGGCTCGAGTTCTTCGGATTGCACCCCAAAGGTCATCGGCCAAAACATCGGCAGGTCGCCGTTTTTGTCGTAAGGATGATTCAAGCTCCAACCGGCCTGCGTGCTGAGGGCAATCCAGGCTCCCTTTTGGACATGTCCCGTACCACCCACCTGAAAACTGAAGTTAATCGTTTCCGGGCCGTATTTGGCCCCGATCTCCTGGAGGCGTTTGGCCACGTAATCGAGCGCTTCCTCCCAGCTGACCTCTTTAAACTGGCCGGACCCGCGCGGCCCCGTCCTGAGAAGGGGTTTCTTGATGCGGTCCGGTCCGTAAATGATGTTGATGTAACTGAGCCCTTTCAGGCAGCCCCGCGGGCCGTATTCTTTTTCCGGATAGTCGTTGGTGGGCAAAAGGGCCTTAATCTGCCCGTCGACGACCATGGCCCTGATTCCGCAGGAAGCGGTGCAATTGGGCGAGCAGGTGGTGCGAACGAACTTGACCTCTTTGGTCGTGACCGCGGGTTGGGCCAGCACCTTCTTTACCACTTCCTTCGTCCCCAGCCCGCCGACTAAAACCCCGGTAGCCGCCGAAGCCTGAAGAAACTGGCGACGGGTGAGGCGCGGCCTGGCTAATTTCATTTTAGCTCCCCCCATTGAAATACCCGTTTATTGAAATGCCCATTTAAATAAGAAGAAGCTGGTTTTGCCCTTTATTTTGTCTCTAAGGGTAACATCCCAGCGTTACAAATATCTAAATCAATTCTAACAAATATCTTACAACCTCTAGAATGAAACTGCCAGCTCACCGGGGCTGGGTCGATGTCCTCTCCGCTCCTCTACGGCGGCGCTGAAGGCGCTATGGCGATCTAATTTGGTCAGCTCCAGGCAGCTCGAACCTTAGTCAAAAAAACGGCCAGGCGGCCCCGTTAATTATTGACCATATCGTCGAATTGTGTCAAAATACAATTAGTCATGATCTGGAGAGGTCGGGATTACCTTGCGCATGGCCGATTTGACCCCAGAACTGATAGGAAAGAAGCTCGCCAAGACCATCTTCCTTGAGGATGGGCGGGCTTTATTGCGGGCCGGGGTCGTCCTGACTCACAGTTACATCCAGGAACTCCGAAACCGCGGCTATACCTACATCTATGTGGAGAATGAGCTGGCTCCCGATGTGGTAGTGGAGGACGCCATAAACGAAGAAACCAGGGTGAGGACCTCCAAAATGCTGAAGAAGGTCGTTACCCAAAGCTTGAACAACAAACAGATGAATTTCGAGCCGGTGGAGCAAGCCATTGACCTGATAATAGAGGAGTTACAGGGTAATTCGTCCACAGTCTACAATCTCTCTACTATTCGCAACGTCGACAACTACACCTACGAACATAGCGTCAACGTCGCCGTTCTCTCCATCATTCTTGGATCAGCTGTACACATGCCTTACCGTGATTTGAAGATTATGGGGACTGGTGCCATCCTCCACGACCTCGGAAAGGCCTTCATTCCAGAGGTCATCACCAAACCAGCCCGGCTCACCCCGGAAGAGATTGAGGTCATGAAGACCCATACCTGGCTCGGGTTTAACACGCTCCGAAACAGTTCCGAGATCAGCCTGATTTCGGCCCACGTCGCCCTGCAGCACCACGAAAAACTGGACGGCAGCGGTTACCCGCGCGGTTTGCGGGGAAATGAAATCCTGGATCACGCCAAGGTAGTGGCTGTGGGCGATATCTACGACGCCGTCAGCACCGACCGCGTCTATCGCCCCCGCCTTCACCCTAACGAGGTCTCCGAACTGATGATGGGGATGGGCGGTACTCATCTGGAAATCGACTTGGTCCAGCGGCTTTTTCGCCATGTGGCCATTTATCCTACAGGATCCATCCTCCTCCTGGATACGGGGGAAATCGGCGTGGTGGTGGAGCAAAACCGTGATGTGAAGGACCCCACCATTCGCGTGGTGACCGACTCCCAACAACAGCTGATCCCCCCCTATCAGTTCCGCCTGGCCTCCGATCCCAGGACGGTCAAGCGAATCCTCAACGATTACCCACCCAGAGTGGTGGAGCAGATCCGAAGGAGAGGGGATAGTACGTGAGGAAGCAAGCATGAAACAGGGGCGCGGTGACGGGCCGACGATTGTCGGCGGAGTACTTTCATCAAGCCAGGCCCCGCATCCGACGAAGCGAGGCTGAGGCCGGACGACGACATGGATGTGGCCGAGCGCCGCTCGCGCGGTCGCGCGGTCGCGCGGGAAACCCATCTCTGATCGTTGCTGTGGCGTTTTTTTCTGATTGACAGTTGATCCTTCTTTGCTCTATAATAAAGATTGCCTTTGAAAAAACGTCGGAGTGGCGGAACTGGCAGACGCGTACGTTTGAGGGGCGTATGGCAACAGCCGTGTGGGTTCAAGTCCCACCTCCGACACCAATGAACACGCAACGTCGCCGCAATAGGCGGCGTTTTTTATGACGAAGAAGGTGGCAGCCGTCAGCAGGGATAACACCGCAAGAGCTGTCCGGGCGGCGTTTTCTTGTCACGAAGAAGGCGGCAGGAAGGCCAGCCTCATGTCAAAAGACAAAACAAGGCTGGCCTTCTTAATCTTCAGCTCATCGATGATTCCGAATCGCCAACTCAGACCTTTTCTACCTCTACCCAGGCATCCAGTTGGGCGGCGCTGGTACCGATCAAATCAGAAAGGCCTCCCACTTTGAAAGCCGGATCAATGGGCAAGAGATTATTAGCGGAGAAGCCAGCCTGGCGAGGGCCAGCCAATCCCGCCTCCTCATGCCCCGGTTCGCCGAGATGGATCACTCTGTCTCCATAGATATGGGGCGCTGTTGGCATCGGCCGGCCATCGATCTCGATCGGCGCGGCGCCTGAGGCGTAAGTGCCGTAATTGTAGGAGGATCCCACCAAGCCGGGACGGATCCCATTGGTGACCATGACCCGGCCCAGACTCACAAAGGCGGTCGATTTGATGCGCACCCGGTCACCATTCTGCAGGCCCCGGGACAAAGCGTCTCGGGGGTTCATCCAGATGTAGTTCTCCCTCTGGATCTCTCGCAGCCAGACATCGGCCGGGGTCCGATGCGTTCCTACGTGACGTGCCTTCCAGTTGATAAACATGAGCGGTAGGCTACCACTGATCGCCTGGCCGCTGTAGCTACGAACCGGTTCCATCCTCGGTAATCCGTCAAAGAAATTCCCGGCGTAGGAATCGCGGGCTGACGCCACTCCTTCATCGTAGAAGTTGGCCTGACCGTCCAGTCGGTATTTCAGATGGTCTCCCACATACTCTTGGCCCGGGGCTTCAAAGCGGCCGCCGCGGTTGATAACGTAAACTACCTTGGGCCACTCTTCTGGCTTGACCGCCTTGATTGATACCCGTCACCCGGAGTACTTTCCCAGGGCCTGGCGGCGGGTGCGGTAAAAGAGCCCCATTTCCCGGTCACCGGCATCAGGCACCGGCGTTCCATCAAAGGCAATGTTGGCCACCATTTTCAGGTAGAAATCATCAACCCGGTCCAAAGACCCACCTCCGGGAAAGGCTCCCGCTCCCGCCCCAGGCAGGTTCATCTTCTTCAAAATCTCGATGAAGACGTCTTCAATGGAGCGGGCTTCCGGTACCACTCGCGTCACCGGTTGGGTGAGGTGGGAGACCTTAACCTTGACGTTGGGGTAGATGGACTCTCGCTGCCATCTTTCCAGGTAGCTCAAGTCGGGTAGGACAAAGTCGGCATACGTGGCCGTCTCCCCCAGGACAACATCGGAAACCACCAGGAGGGGGATAGCCCTGGTATCTTTAAGAACCTCGGCCTGGAGCCAGCCCTGGGGCATTGACATTGGTATCGACTTGGAGTAGACAAACAGGGCCTTGAGCGGATAAGGATAAGCCTCTTGGGCGCTGGGGACAACCTCATAGATGACGTTGGCACCGAAAGGATACCAGGGCCGGCGAGCCGGGTAACCATCCCGTTGGAAAAGGGTGCTTTTTTCATAGACGGCTCCACCCCGCACCAGGGAGACTCCCCAGGGCTTCAGTCCCCCCGGCACCTTGAGAAGGTCATAGCGCGGGCCGACGAAATCCTGATACTTGGCCCCGGTAGTGATACTACCACCCTTCCAGTCATGATTGCCGATGAGATGGTTGAGGGTGTTGATGGCTCGCATGCTATAGTAGCCATTGGTGTGCATGGCCGGGCCGCGATAGACCATCATCGCCGACCGTTTCCCGTGGGAGGTCCATTCCCTGGCCAAATCGACTATCTGGTTCACCGTCAGATCACAGAAGGTGGCGTATTCCTCTAGGGTTTTCTCCATAACCCTTTCCCGGTAAAGGGTGAAAACCGACTTAACCCTTAACCCTTGAATCTCCTGATCCACTTCCAGGGTCCCTTCCGTGGCCTGATCGTGGGGTAAAGGACGGCCTTCCTGCATGACCACAAACCGTTGCTCATCCCCTAGCCCCAGGTCTTTGGCGCGGAGCTTGGGGCGCTTGGGGTCACTCACGTTCACCAGATGGGTGGCGTCCGTCCAGGTCGACTCCTTGTCTAGGGCGGCGGCCTTTTGATTGGGGTTGCAAAGGTACCTTTCATCATAGCGTTTGTTTTCAATAATCCAGCGTCCCAGGGCCAGCGCTAACGCTCCATCAGCTCCCGGCTTAATGGGCAGCCAAAGGTGGGCTTTCTCCGCCGACTTAGACAGACGGGGATCGACTACAGCTAGTTTCATCCCCCGGGCCAGGGCGTTGGTTATGGTAGGAGCCAGCCAGGAGGGGCCCTTGTTGGCCACCACAGGATTAGTGCCCCATAGGATAACAAACTCGGCGTGGTCTAGGTCGGGATAGAGGCGATCTTTCCTTTTGGTGCCCCCACTGAAAGAGCGGAAGTTGCCCACGACGCTGGAGGCACCGCAAATCCCGCCGTGGTCGAGAAACCCGTTGCTCCCAAGACCCTGCTGCCAGACCCGCGTCCGCATAAAGTCACGCCGATCTCCACCCAGACAAAGGATCTGATTGGCCTTCGGCCCCAGGTCCGGGTGACGGGTATCAATCAAGGCGGTCTTGTACTTTTTGTCGAATTCCTCCCAGGCCATTTCGCCTTTCTTGACTTTTTCCCAGTCAGCCATCGTCTTTTCTCGGTCGGCATAGCCCCAGCTATCCTTCAGGCCAGGTGTTCCCAGTTCGCGACTGCCAGAAACGATCTCCTCGAGGGCCTCCTCCCAGCCAATGGTCTTCCAGCGGCCACTCCCCCGCGGTCCCACGCGCTTGAGCGGCTGTTGCAGGCGAAACTGATCATAAACCGTCTGGATACCAGCCTGTCCCTTCAGGCAGGTACGCCCGCCCCGCCGGCTCCTTCCCTCCCGGCCCAGATCCCCCGTCCCGGCAGCGGCTTTCTCCGGAGGGGTATCATAGGGCAGCGATCCGAAGGGCACCGTGTTGAGAGGGCTGTAGGGATTCCCGGCAATCTTTCTGACCAGAGAGGTGGCCGGAACTCCCTCCGGCGCACTTGTTACCACGGCCTTCACGCTGCAAAAGCTATTACACTGATGACACATGCTGTAGATTACGTTCTCGGCCCCATAGTTCTCGTAGTCTTCTCCCAGACCATGGGATGCCGCCGACCAGGCTCCGTGCTGGGAAGAGCTTATGGCATCTTCCAAGAGAGGGGCCACCAGGGCGGCCCCACCCAGGGCCGCTGTCCCTTTCAAAAAGGACCGTCTGCTGATCAGTGCCTGATCCTTACTCACCATGACCCACTCCTTCTATCGCTGCTGCTTTTGTCGGAAAGGAATCCGGTAAACGCGTTGGATCGGTCACCTTGTGGTCCGCCTCAGAAACCTCAAGGGGAAGCAGGGAGTTCCCCAGAGTATAGAGGAGCAAACCCAGGGCGATCACCCCCACTGAGGTGATGACCTCGACCGGACTCGGGAAATAGGCTCCGGCCGGAAGACCTGGCAGGACGGGCTGCAAAAGGGGCGGCAGAACAATATTGATCCGCACCGCGACGATGCCCAGCACCACCAGGATCCCCGCCCAGGTCAACGCCCGCAAAGACCGCCCCGTGCGGGAGGAAAATACCAGGATGAGGGGGGTAATATTCCCCAGCCAGATCTGTCCGATCCAGAAATAAGGGGCCAGCGACCCGAGAAAGAGGGTCTTCAAGGAGGCCATTTCCTCGCTCCGTAAACTGTAGGCGGGAATCAGGATTTCGTAAAACTCCAGGCCCAGGTCAAGCAAAATGAAGGTCGCCATGAGCCGCGCCAGGCCCTGGACCATGTCCAAGTCGGCCGAAAGCCGCCGCCGTCTTCTTTCCAGGACGTACCCGACCAAAAGGAGGGCCGTCCCTGATACGAGAGCGGAAAGGACGAAGATGATCGGGAAGACGGCCGTATTCCAGTAGGGTCTGGCTTTAACCACGGCGAACAGGGTCCCGGTCCCGCCGTGCACCCCCAAGACGGCCAGGGGAATGCCGATCATCCCAAGCCGCCGCAGGTGCTGCCGATCCCGGGCCTGGGCGGCCGGGGAAATCTCCTCGTCCTGCCAGGTCAGGTAGCGGGCCAAAAGCCCCCTTATCCCGGGAGCCTGCCGCCGCAAAACCAGGTCCCGGCGCATCGAATGGTAAAGCTCGGTCAAGAGCAGGACAACGTAGACGATATAAAAGTGCACCTCCCAGGAAAGAACGCTGGTGAGCTTCCAGAAGCGGAGGCTGACCCAGAACCTCTCCATGTGACCCAGATCCAGGAGGATAAAGGTCAGGGCCACGACCATGGAAACGACGGCTACCCAGAGGGCCTGCCGCCCGATCCTTTCGAAGCGCTCCTGGCCGAAGACATAGACCAGGCTGGACAAAAGGAAGGCGCCGGCGCTCAGCCCGACAAAATAGATGTACAATGCCACCCAGAGTCCCCAGGGGGTATAACTGGAGAGGTGAGTCACCGCCAGACCCTGCCAGGCCCGGTAAATACCGCCCACTACCCCGGCCGACACTAAAACCCCCAAAGAGCCATACCACTGCCAGGAGTAACTTGATATTGGAGCTTGTCCTTGCTCTTTCTCCACGCTTAAGCCTCCCCAACCTTCATTTTCATCTCAGAAGTTGAATGATGATTTTTTGTCATTTGAGATAATAAACCCGAGGGTTGGTGCCAAGTTCCTCCTTCAAACGGTAGGCGCGGGGGCTGGCCACCAGTTTGGAAACCATGCTTTCCGAGTCATTGAGGTCCCCAAAGTAGCGAGCGTCACCCAGACAAGTTTCAACACAGGCCGGTTCCTCCCCCCGTTCCAGGCGATGCAGGCAGAAGTGGCACTTGCGAACGTTTCCCACCGGGCTCTTACCCTTTTCTCGTCTACCATGCGGCACCCCGTACTCGCTGGCCTGCTGCGCTGAATATCCCAGCATCTCTTCGTCGTAGTTCCAACCAAAGTCAAAGGATCTCGCCCCGTAGGGACAGGCCGTGATACAGTAGCGACAACCCAGACAGCGCTCGTAATCCACCGCCACAATGCCATTCTCCAGTTTATAGGTGGCTCCTACGGGGCAGACCTGTACACAAGGCGGGTTGTCGCAATGCATGCAGGGTCGTGGAATATTGACCCGCCTGACGTTGGGGAATTCCCCCTCCTCCAACTCCAGGACGACGTTATAGGAAACCCCGGGCGGGGTACGGTTTTCGGCCTTGCAGGAGACAGTACAGGTATCACAGCCGACACACTTGGCCAAATCAATGACCATCGCCCAGCGTGGTCCCATCCCCCCTCCCGCCTTCTTGACAGCTCCCGGACCCTCGGCCAAGGTTTGTGACTTTGTGGCCAAACTCAAGAACACAACCCCCTTTTCAACACCTTAACCTCGTTTTATTACAGCAAATACCGTGCCAACAAAAAAGCGCCCTGCCGGCGCTGCCCATGAGTGTCTGGCCTCCAGAGTATTTGACAAAATGTCATAAAGACGGCGGTACAATGGGTTGTCAGCCAAAAGACTTCCGCCGGGAGACTGGCGATGTGACATTTTGTCAGGAAATGTGACAAAACGTCACGATCGGCCAAGTTTGCGATACAGGTTTCTCAAGCTTATGCCTAAAATCTTGGCAGCCTGAGATTTATTCCCCCCGGTACTGGTCAAAATCTCATTGATATATGTTCTCTCCAATTCTTCCAGGCTCATCGCTGGCCGTCGGACTTCTGATGGAGATTGTCGGCCAAGAAGCTCCTCTTTTTCAATGATCCTTCCCCTTGACATAAGGACAGCCCTCTCCAGCATAGATCTTAGTTCTCGAACGTTCCCAGGGAAATCATAGGAAAGAAGAGCCTCCCGTGCCGCCGAAGAAAGAATCTTCTTCTCGCCCCCACCCAATCGATCGAGAAAATACTCGATCAAAAGCGGGATATCCTCTCTGCGCTCCCGCAAGGGAGGGAGAGAGAGCCTGATCGTTGCCAGGCGATAGAATAGATCCAGACGAAACTCCCCCCGGCGAACCTGCTCTTTCAGATCCCTATTGGTAGCAGCCAGGATCCGGACATCCACCTGCTTCAATCTGGTATCCCCGAGATGGCGAAACTCACCGGTTTCCAGGAAGCGCAGGAGCTTGACCTGCAACGCCGGTGGCATCTCCCCCACCTCGTCCAAAAAGAGGGTCCCGCCATTGGCTGCCTCCACCAGACCCATCTTGGTGGCCGTGGCCCCGCTGAAAGCCCCTCTTTCGTGCCCAAAGAGTTCGCTCTCCAGCAGGGTTTCGGGAAAAGCGGCCGCATTCACCGCCACATAGGGGCGGCCCGCCCGTTTTCCCCAGTGGTGCAAGGCCTGAGCCACCAGTTCCTTCCCCGTACCGCTTTCCCCTTCGATCAATACCGGCAGGTCAGAAAGAGCCGCCCTCCTGGTTATTGCCAGAACCATTTGAATTCCTTCGCTTTGTCCGATGATGGCGCCCGGATCGTTCTGACGTCGGTGGATCTCTCGCCAGCCCTTGACCTCATCCACGAGGCTACCCTTTTCGGCGGCCCTGGAAAGCAGAAGGTCCAATTCGGCCAAGTCGCAGGGTTTTTCCAAGAAGTCGTAGGCCCCCAGCTTCATGGCCTCGATGGCCGTTGCCACCGTTCCGTGTCCAGTCAAGATTATTACCTGCAGGTCGGGCTGCAGCTCCCGGCTCCGGCGAAGAAGCTCTATCCCCTCCAGACCAGGCATTTTGAGATCAAAGATAGCCAGGTGGAAGTTGGTCTCCTCCAGCCGCTGCAGGGCCGCAAGCCCATCGCTGGCCCCGACCGTTTTATACCCTCGGCGCCGGTAACGCTGCACCAATAGCCCTCGGAAATCGGCTTCATCGTCGGCAATCAACAGTCTTGTCTCCGCCACCACTCTAACCCCTCTCTACTCCTTAAGGGATCACCCAACGTCCCTCGGGCCGCCCGGGAACCAGACCCTGGCCCGGGTGCCGCCCCTGGGTTCATTTTCCAGCGCGATTTCTCCCCTCATCTTCCTGGTTAGCTGGTAAGCAACAAAGAGCCCCAGCCCCGTACCTTTTCCGGGCGGCTTGGTCGTGAAAAAGGGCTCAAAAATATGGGCCCGGGCCTCCTCTCCCAAACCCTCGCCGTTATCCCGGATGATCAGTTCCACTCCCTCCCCGACCCTGTCCACCTCTACCTGGATCTGAGGTTCAGGCCGACCCTCCAAGGCGTCCAGGGCGTTGTTCAAAAGATTGGACAAGACCTGAAGCAGGTAGCGGCGATCGGCCACGATCTGAACATCCTCAGCCACTCCAAAGACCAGGATCCTCACCCCCTGCCGCTCGGCCCGGGGCCAGACCATCTGCAGGGCCTCGTCCAGAAGCGGGCCGACAGCCAAGGATTCCCCCGGAGCCGGTTCCGGGTGGTTTAGATCCAGGAGACTTCTTGTGATCCCCTTACACCGTTTAACCTGATTGAAGATCACCGAAAAATAGTGCTCCATTTCGGACCGCTGGACCAAAGAAGGTTCCTGACCCTCCCAGCGTTCCTTCAGGTCCTCGGTATAGGCCGCCAGGGTAGCCAGGGGGTTGTTCAATTCATGGGCCATTCCGGAAGCCAACAGGCCCAGGGCCGCGAGTTTCTCAGCCCGGGCCAGGGTCAGTTCCATCTCCCGTTTCTTCCTGAGTTCTCTCACCATCCCGTTAAAAGAAGCCACGAGCCGGCCCATCTCGTCATCGCCTGGATCAGCCAGGCTCCGGTCATAGTCCCCCTGGGCCACCCTTTTCATCCCAGCGAAGAGCTTTTCTAATGGGGCCGTCAGGCGAACCGAGAAAAGCGCCGCCAACAGACTCACCAGGACCAGGACCAACAGAGTGGCCGCGCCAAACTTCCAGGCCAGAGCTCTGACCGGAGCCAGGGCGGTCCGCACTGGTTCCTCCACCACTACCCCCCAGCCCGGCCCCCGGATGGGCAAAGACAAACCCAGAACTTCTTGGCCCTGATAGGAAACATAACGCTTCGGTTCCGCCCGATCGGCCGTGACACGGCCGGCCAAGAGATCGGCCACCGCCTGGCTCCCCCGGACCTCCCGCCCCTCCAGGACCTGGCTGAAGTCATCATGGGCGATCAGGGTTCCGTTCTGGTCCACCAGATAAATACTCACGTGGCGGCCCGGAGAAAGCCTGGATATACTATACCAGAGGCCCCTCAGGTTAACTTTGGCCAGAAAGCCGCCCCGCAGCCCCGGACCTCCGTCGTAGGAAAGGAAAGGAACAACCAGATCCAACAGGGGTCGTCCGTCCTCCTCGAAGCGCACCGCCCCATAAGCCACCTGGCCCCTGTCCGCCAGCTGAAATTCCCGACTCTGGGAGAAGTTCTTCGGCACCAACGCAGGCTTCACTTCCCGCCGGGAAACGGCCGCCACCTCTTGCCCCTCTCCGTCAAAAAGGGCCAATGCTTCCAGGTAGGGAACCCGGAAGAGGATGGTGTAAAGTAAGTCCTGCCAGTTGTCGTTCCCCGCCCCGGCGGCCGGCGGCCCAAACCTGGCCTGCCCCGGTGGCTGATCGACAATGGGTGGCGGTGATATCAACTCTGACCGGCCGTCCGGCTGGAGGCGGTTGCGCCGAAACTCCTGATCCTGAACCAGGGGCTGAAACAGGAAAAGGGAACTGCCAGACAGTTCCAGTCTTTCGGTGACGCCGGTGAAAAGTACCTCGGTGTCCGAAGCTACCTTCTGGGCCAGCGCCACGTTCCGGGCATGCAGACTTTTTTCCAGATCAGCCCTGGCCTGGTTCCAGCTAATCCCCTCCAACAATAACAGAGGCAGGGTGGCAATCAGGAGGCTAAAGACCAGGAAGCGGAACCTCGTTTTCTTGTACCAGGGAACAAAGTCCTTCACACGGATCTCACCTACTCTCCTAGGGTCCAGGGATAACCCGACTGGCGTACCCAAGGACCTGAAGCGGAATCGCCCGGTGCAGCTTTTTCGCTACCGCCAGGTTAATGACCAGGTCTATGGAGTCAGGGGACTCCACTGGAACAGAAGACGGGTCCTGCCCATGCCAGATCTTATAGACGAGCCGGGCAGCTTGCCGGCCCTGGTTGGTATAGGAGACACCGTAGGAGGCCAGATAGCCCATCCTGGCGTCTTCCTCCGTCAAACCCATGAGCGGGATCCCCAGCTGCTGCGAGATATCCACCAGTCTTTCTCCCAGCGCCTCCATAAAGAAGCTAGACAAAGGCAGGATGGCATCATATCTCCCCCGGGCACGTTCCGTTAGAAGTCCCGGTAGGCTCCCCGTTTCCGTAACAGCCAACGTCTCTGCCCTGATTCCCAGCCGATTGGCCGCCTCCTCCATCACCTTCAAACTGGAGGTTCCCGGTGTAACCCGGGGGTCGTAGAGCACCAGCACCCTTTTGACCCCCGGCAAGATGCGGCTGATGAATTCCAGACGTTTTCCAGCCAGTTCTGTATGGTAATTGTCAACCCCGGTCACGTTTCCGCCCGGGTATCGGTAGCTGGCTACCAAACCCCGTTGCTGGCTGGAGGCCACCCCCATGAAGACGATGGGGATGCGCCCGGTAACTGCCTGCAAGGCATCCGCCTCGACCCCACCTCCCGCCACCAGGACGCGGGGATTCAGGTCAACCAGTTCCTGAGCCGCGTCCTTCAGCCCGCCCAGGCTATCACCAGCATACTTCACCACCAGCCGGTAATCCTTCCCCTGGCCAAGCCCCATTTCTCGTAAGGACTGAATTAGCCCGGCCATTTTCGCTTCCCTGACCGGTCCAGAGAGGAGAACCCCAAGGATGGGCAGCTCCTTCACCATCCGGCCAGAGCGAAAACCGCCCCAGATCAGGACAGGAATCGAGAACGCGAGGATTGTGAGGACGCCAAACCGCAGGATCTTGTTACCCCGAACAGAGAAAGTCAAAGCCAAGCAACTCCCTCAACCTTTTTTGCAGGAGCTCAGTCGCCGCTAAGCTGCCAATATTATAGTACAATATTTGTCCCTTTTCCAAAGTCCCGGGAGGAAGATCAAGAATCTATCAGAAAATGAATAGGGCCCAGCTCCATGGTCATCGCCATGGGACTGAGCCCCTCTTCTGTCCACCTCGCTACCTGAAGTATGAGGAACGGCCCTGCCGACCACGGGGGACTGATGGTCAGCCTATCCTACCGTATCAGATCAGGCGGCGTCGCAGGAAGACCGCGGCCTTAAACATCAAAATAAAGATGGAATTCATAGGGATGGGGCCGGAGACGAACCGGATCCACATCACTCTTTTTCTTTAACTTAATCCACCCCTGAATCAGGTCCTCGGTAAAGACCCCGCCTTCCAACAAGAAGTCGTGATCCTTCTCCAGTGCCTCCAAGGCTTCCTCCAAGGAACCAGGTACACTCTTGATCCTGGCCTTTTCCTCAGCGGGCAGTTCATAGATGTTTTTGTCCATGGGACCAAAACCTTCGACGGTCGGAGAAATCTTCTTGCGAATACCATCCAGACCGGCCATGAGCAGGGCGGCAAAGAGGAGATAGGGGTTACTGGCCGGATCCGGCGGACGAAATTCAATGCGTTTGCTGGCCGGCTTGCTGGAATACATGGGGATGCGGATGGCGGCGCTCCGGTTCCTTTGCGAGAAAACCAGGTTCACTGGGGCTTCATAACCTGGCACCAGCCGTTTGTAGGAATTGGTGGTCGGCGCGGCGATGGCCATCAAAGCCGGAGCGTGTTTCAGCAGTCCTCCGACGTAATAATGGGCCAATTCCCCGAGCCCGGCATAGCCAGCGGCGTCAAAGAAAAGATTCCTGCCATCCTTCCAGAGGCTCTGGTGGACATGCATACCACTACCATTGTCTCCAAAGATGGGTTTGGGCATAAAGGTGGCCGTCTTTCCGTGCCGGCGGGCCACGTTTTTGACCACGTATTTATAAAGGAGGGTCTTGTCACCCATGTTCGTCAGGCTGTCAAAACGCATATCGATTTCAGCCTGTCCAGCTGTGGCCACCTCATGATGGTGGGTCTCAACCCTCACCCCGCAATCCTCCAGGGTCAGGACCATTTCGCTGCGCAGATCGTGTTGCTGATCATGGGGCGGAACAGGGAAATACCCTTCCTTGTTCCGCAGCTTATACCCCAGGTTGGGGGCGTTATTCTGCCCGCTATTCCAAATGGCTTCCTCCGAATCCAGGTAGTAATAAGCCGAATTTTGGCTTAAACCAAAACGAATATCATCAAAGACGAAAAACTCCGGTTCTGGCCCCCAATAGCTGATGTCGGCCAGGCCAGAACCCTTGAGGTAAGCCTCGGCCTTCTGCGCCACATACCGGGGGTCCCGGTTGTAGCGCTTCAGGGTTTGCCCCGGTTCGTAAACATCACACACCAGGCTCAAGGTCGGTTCTTTGGTAAAAGGATCAACCATCGCCGTCTTGGGGTCAGGCACCAGGAGCATATCGCTTTCTTCAATGTTCTGAAAACCCCGGAATCAGGTCCCGTCAAATCCGGTCCCTTCTACAAAGACCGACTCATCGAGTTCCCCCACCGGAACCGTCTTATGTTGCCAGGTCCCCAGGAGGTCAACGAACTTATAATCGACCAAACGAATACCCTTTTCTTTGACCAGGCCCATAACCCCTTTTACGTCCATACCCCAGTCAGCTCCTTTACCCCGGCTAATCTTAGTAATATGATAAAGTCCTGGCAGCTCTTTGTCAAGTCTTTGTTAGACTTTTTTGGTTGACCCTCCGGCGCTTCTCTTTTCTTGACACTGGTCTGGTGATGTTTATAATAATAATTGACAGAATTGAGACGGGGCAACCCACCTGACGACCAGATTGGATCTCCCCGGGGAGAGAGGGTGAGGGAATGGATAGGCCCAGCCAGGATCTGCCTATTTACGCCATTGGCGCTGTGGAAGACATGACCGGACTATCGGGTCGCCGGATCCGTTATTATGAGAAGATGGGACTAATCTCGACGCCAAGAACGGAAGGAAACCAGCGTCTTTACTCCCCCGCTGCCGTGGAGAAACTCAAAGAAATCAAAAGGCTCCTCGCCGCCGGGATGAAGTTGACCGGGATCAAGGCCCTCCTGGCCGAAGAGAAAACGGACGGTCGCACCGGGCTAAGCCTGGAGCCTGCCGAGATGGAGAAGAGGGAGGCGGAGCCAGAGCGTGATGTTGATTTCCTGACTAATGCCATCACCTCGCTTTATCCGGTAAAACAGCACGGCGCCCTGCAGAGTAGACTGGAGCGCGGGAAAGAGAAAACTTAGAGGCTGGGGGAAGTCTTCCGTGGCCCCAGCCTCGGTGCCCCTTGCCCTTCTCAGACAAGGCAGATAGTGTTTTTCAGCGGTCTACCCTGAAACAAACCAGCTACTTCCAGGGCGCCACTGCTGTTTCATTACTCTTTGGCGCCGCCAAAAGGCGGCAGGGGGATCTCCTAGCAGACTTCCATGGGTTTTCCCAGGTGCTCCGCCACAATCTTCATGGCGCAGTATTTGCCGCACATCGTGCATTCGACAATGCCTTCCGGGTTGCGCTCTTTCCGGTACCTCCTGGCCTTGACCGGATCGATGGCGAGCGCAATCTGCTTATCCCAATCAAGGGCTTTCCGGGCCTTGGCCATTGCCAAATCCCATTCCCAGGCCCCTTTTACCCCTTTGACTAGATCAGCAGCGTGGGCGGCGATACGGGCCGCCACCACCCCTTCCCGTACATCTTCCGGAGTCGGCAGTCCCAAGTGCTCAGCCGGTGTGACATAGCATAGAAAGTCGGCTCCCGCCACCGCGGCCAGGGTCCCTCCGATAGCCGAGGTGATATGATCATAGCCGGGGGCCACATCGGTAACCAAGGGCCCCAGAACGTAGAAGGGAGCTCCTTTCGCCAGGGTCTTCTGGATCTTGATGTTAGCCTCAATCTGGTCAAAGGGGACGTGGCCAGGCCCTTCTACCATCACCTGAACCCCGGCCTCCCGCGCCCGGTCCACCAGTTCCCCCAGGATGATGAGTTCCTGAATTTGGGCCCGGTCGGTGGCATCGGCCAGGCTCCCCGGCCGCAGTCCGTCCCCCAGGCTTATGGTCACATCATATTCCTGCGCGATTTCCAGGAGCCGGTCAAACTGGTCATACAGAGGATTTTCTTTCCCCTGGTGGAGAATCCATCCGGTCAGAAAGGAGCCGCCGCGGCTGACAATGTCCGTGACCCGCCCCTGTTTTTGCAGACGAGCGATGCTCTCCAGGGTAATTCCGCTATGGACCGTCATGAAATCGACCCCGTCTTTGGCCTGCCTCTCAATGACCTCAAACATGTCCTCCGGCGTCATCTCCACAATGGAGCCCCGCTTCTCGATGGCTTCAATCGTAACCTGGTAGATGGGGACGGTTCCCACCGCAACCGTGGCGGCAGCCATAATCCTCCGCCGAGAGCGATCTATGTCTAAACCGCTGCCGGTACTGAGATCCATGACCGCATCGGCACCCGCTTCAACGGCTAGCCGGAGCTTATCCAACTCCCTTTCGATATCAGGAAAATAGGTGGACGTACCAATGTTAGCATTGACTTTGGTCCGCAGTCCTGTCCCGATCGCCACCGGGTCCAAGTTCGCATGGTATCTGTTGGCCGGAATGACGACAGTCCCTTTGACCAGGCCTTCCGCGATCTGCTCTACCGACACTCCTTCCTTTTCCGCCACCCGCCGCATTTGCCGGGTAGTATTGCCCTTCCGGGCCTCCAGTATCTGGGTCATGGTTTTCCCTCCCTGAGCGTCCTGTGGCTTTTCGTCTGTTTCAGTCCATCCCGCATCACCCGGTTGAGAAGTCAACCTGATCAAAGAAATGGCGCACCCCGTAGAAAAGGTGCGCCAACAGTTCGCTTTCCTCCCTACGCAGGCATTACCCTGACAGGTCCGAAGGGTCAGGACCCAAGGTCCTTTCTCAGCCGCCCAAAGCAGCTCCCCTGTTCTGAGTTATTATAACTCAGAACAGACGTGAGAGCAAGGCCAAGGCCAGGAGAGGGTTAGATATCCTTTCCACCGGTATCACGGCCTGGCCAGCTCCAAGCTTCCTTCCGCCGGAGGATCTCCCCTGGGCCGCCCAATACCTGACTATTAGTTTACGTGATATTGACATGATTCGCCCAGGGACAGGCACGCCGGGAGATCTCGTTAAATAGAATGATGTCATCAAAGGAGAGGGGTGCCCAGAATGTGCGGGATAGTAGGTTGGATTGACCGGGAGAAAGATCTTCGGCAAGAGCGTCAAGTTCTTTTGACCATGACAGAACAACTCTCTTCCCGGGGACCTGACGCCGCCGGGGTTTGGATCTCACCCCACGCGGCTTTGGGGCATCGCCGCCTGATCGTGGTTGACCCCACGGGCGGAGGTCAGCCCATGGTCAGAGGGCGCGGGGATCAGACTTATGTCATCACCTATAACGGCGAGTTGTATAATACACCGGAATTGAGACTGACCCTGGAAGCGCGGGGATACACCTTCCATTCTCACTCCGATACCGAGGCCCTCCTTCTGGCTTACATAGAATGGGGCCCATCCTGCGTTGAACATCTCAACGGCATTTTCGCCTTCGGGATTTGGAATGAACAGGAGCAATCCCTCTTTCTGGCCCGCGATCGCCTGGGCGTCAAGCCCCTCTTTTACGCCCAACGTGGTAATGCTATCTTCTTCGCCTCGGAACTGAAGGCCCTTCTGGTCCACCCGGCCATCGATCCAGAACTTGACGCCGAAGGTCTGGCCGAAATCGTTGCCCTGGGCCCAGCCCGAACCCCGGGCCACGGGATATTCCGAGGAGTGGCGGAACTGAAACCAGGGCATTACCTGGTGTATAGCCGGAAGGGGATCAACATCAGCCAATACTGGAGGTTGGAAAGCCGTCGGCACGAGGATGACCTCGAGGCAACTACCTGCAAGGTGCGAGAACTGCTGCAAGACACCGTTCAGCGACAACTGGTGGCCGATGTACCTGTAAGCACTCTTCTATCAGGAGGTCTTGATTCTAGCGCCGTCACGGCCTTTGCCGCCCAGGCCTTCACCGAAACCGGTCGGGGGCCGATCAATACTTATTCCGTAGATTACGCTCAAAATGAGGAATATTTTCAAGCCAACGAATTTGAGCCCAACTCCGATGCCCCTTGGGCTCGCCTGGTTTCGGAATTCCTTGGAACCAGGCACCATCTCGTGACCATCGACCCACAGGAACTGGCCGGCGCCTTGACAAAAGCCCTGCGGGCCCGCGATCTACCCGGCATGGCGGACATAGATTCCTCTCTCTACCTGTTCTCAAGGGAGATAAAAAAAGAGGCCACGGTGGCCCTCTCCGGAGAAGCCGCCGACGAAATCTTCGGCGGTTATCCCTGGTTTCGCCAGTCAGAAGCACCAAGCAACACTTTTCCCTGGATAAGAATGGTCCGTGACCGCGCTCGTCTGCTCTCGCCGGAACTGGTGGAGTGGATCCAACCGGAAGGATATGTGACGAGACGGTACCAAGAATCACTGGAGGAAGTACCACGGCTACCCGGTGAAGCCCCGCGGGAGGCTCGCCTGAGGGAAATTGCCTACCTGAGTATAACCAGGTTTATGCCCGTTCTGTTGGAGCGCAAGGATCGCATGAGTATGGCGGTCGGCCTGGAGGTGCGCGTACCCTACTGCGACCATCGTCTGGTAGAATATGTTTGGAATATTCCATGGGCAATGAAGTGGTGGGGTGGACAGGAAAAAGGTATCCTGCGCCGTGCTCTTTCCGGTGTCTTGCCCGCCAGCGTCCTCAACCGTCGTAAGAGCCCCTATCCCAAGACTCACAATCCAAGCTACCGGGAGGTCGTAGGCCGGTGGCTTTCCGAGATCATCGAAGACCCCGGCTCTCCCCTGGGCCCGCTGATGAAGCGGGAGGCCATCCGGGCGCTGATACGGAACGGGACCTCGGATTTTGACCAGCCCTGGTTCGGTCAATTGATGCGAGGACCTCAACTCATAGCCTATCTGGCCCAGGTGGATACGTGGTTGCGGGAATACCATGTCCAGATCAGCTGAAGGTGGAAGAGCAGCACAGACCGCCCCAACTTACGCGGTCGACTTGGTTTTTCGGCCCACGACGTTTTCCACGACCCGTCCTAAGACACCAACGTCCCCGGGTGTGAATAGATTATTGATGCCTGGTTCTCCAAAGCCTCTTGGCGAGAGAAAAGGGCCGAAATTCTTGTAGGCTTTTCTACTCAGTATGGCCCAGCAAATAGTCGATAGAGACATTGGAGAAAAGGGCCGAAATTCTTGCAGGCTTTTCTACAGGGCCGCAAAGAAATAGGGGGAATGATTATGGGTACCGGTTCTATCAAAAAGGTTTTCCCGGGTAACAATACGGCCCAGGGGTTCTATTCTTTCTATGATTACATAATTGAGCCGGACACCACCCGGATCTTTGTCATTAAGGGTGGGCCGGGCGTCGGCAAGTCCACCTTTATGAAGCAGATCGGGATGGAGATGGTGGAAAAGGGTTACGACATCGAGTTCCACCACTGTTCCTCGGATAATGGCTCGCTGGATGGGGTGGTGATCCCAGAAATCGGCATCGCCATGATCGACGGGACCGCCCCACACATCGTCGATCCTCGTAACCCTGGCGCCGTGGACGAAATCCTCCATCTGGGCGATTTCTGGGACGAAAAGGGGATGCGCACCCACAAGAAGGAGATCATCGACGCCAACCGCGAGGTCGGTCGCCTTTTCGCCCGGGCCTACCGCTTCCTCCGCGCGGCCCAGGATATCTATAACGACTGGGAGATCGCCAACATGGAAGCCATGGATTACGCCGTAGCCAACAAGCATGCGGTGGAGTTGATCAATCACATCTTTAGCAAGAGAAAGGTAGCCAGCCGGGTGGGCCGGGCGCGGCACCTTTTTGCCACTGCCAATACCCCCGACGGCCCCATCTCTTATCTAGACACCATCATCAGCCCCATGAAGGAAAGCTTTATCCTGGTTGGTGAACCAGGTACAGGTAAGTCCACCCTCCTGCAAAAGGTGACCAACGCGGCAGTGGAGAGAGGCTACTTCGCCGAGGTTTATCACTGCGCCCTGGACCCACAAAAGGTGGAGCACGTAGTCATACCTGAGCTCGGCACCGCCTTGATCACCTCGGAAGATCCCCATGCCTTTACCCCAGGACCAAAAGATGTGGCTGTCAATCTCAACGAGGGGCTCAACCGGCGCATCGTGGAAAAGTACCGTGACGTAGTGGACTACGACCGCCGCACTTATATGGAGCTTTTCTACCGGGGGATCTCCTTTATCGCCCAGGCGAAGAAAACCCACGACTACATGGAGACCTTCTATGTGCCCAACATGGACTTCGAGGGGGTCAGCCGCCTGCGGCAAAAGACCTTGGACCGGATCCTGGCGTACGCCGGCGAGCTAAAGGCGGGGAGTTAGGAGACTATTTAAAAAGCTTCATCTGCAAATCCAATGTTTCGTGGGCACGGCTTGGACTGAAGCCGCCAGAAGCCCGACCACCATCAAGCGGGTCGCGGACTATGGCGGCTTCGCTGCTCCGCGTATTTCCATGGGGAAGGAAGTCCTGCCCCAAAACCCCCGGCAGCACAGGTTGAACGCGTCCTGCCTGAAGGGAAATAAAGGAGTTTTTTCTCCGAGCGGCGAATAACCCTCCTCAGGCTATTTAGTCTGGCGAAAGATTGGAGGGTGCTCAATGAAAGAACGGTTCAGCGCACAGTTAGCTGAGTTGACGGCCATCGATGGGGTCTCCGGGTTTGAAGGCCCCGTAGTGCGTTATCTCCAGGAGGCCTTTGCCCCGCTGGCCGATGACACGGAAATTGACGCTTTGGGCAATCTCTTAGTGCGAAAGGGCAGCGGAGAAGGGCCTGTTCTGATGCTGGCGGCCCATAGCGATGAAATTGGGTGCATTGTGAAAAGCATAGAAAAGGACGGATTTCTTCGCTTTGAGAAGCTGGGGGGAACCACTGACCCCCTTCTGTTGGGACGACGCGTCCGGGTGAAGGGCGTTCCCGGCGTCATTGGGGCCAAGGCTGGCCATTTACAGACCGAAAAAGAGCGGACCCAGGTCACCAAAGCCAGTGAGCTCTATATCGACGTGGGGGCGCGAAGCGAGGCGGAAGTCAGGGAGATGGGGATTAACATTGGCGACCCCGTGGCTTATGATAGTCCCCTCCGGGTTTTAGGAGCGGGGAATCTGGTTTCCGGGAAAGCCCTCGACGACCGCCTCGGTTGTCTCATTCTCCTGGAATTGTTCCGCCGGGTGAAGCGGGAGGAGATTGCTGGAACCGTTTACGCCGCCATTACCGTTCAGGAAGAAGTGGGTTTGCGCGGGGCTACGGTGGCCGCCTATCGACTGAATCCTCATTTAGCGCTGGCCATCGACACTATGCCAGCCGGAGACACTCCCGATGTCAACTTCTATCGGGAACTGCCGGTGGGAATTGGCCGCGGGCCGACCTTTCAAGTGATGAGCGGAGGCGGGGCGCGTGGTCACTTGCTGCATCCGGCGGTAAAGAGTTTGCTCACGGAGACGGCCGAGCGGGAAGGCATCCCTCATCAGCTCACCACTTTCACCGGCGGTACTACGGACGCTTCCGCCATCCATTTGAGCCGAGAGGGCATTCCGACCGGAGTCATCGCCATTCCGCGACGCTATTCCCATTCTCCCATCGAAATGGCCGACCTCAATGATGCCCTGGCGACCCTGCGTTTGCTGGAGGCGGTCGTCAGGGACCTTGGCAGCGGTCGTTCTCTTTCCTTTATTTGAGTTCTCCTCTTCATTAAGCCGGTCACGCTTAAGGTCTGGAACTATCGGTGGGAGGTCAGAGAATAAACGGGAGCTGCCTGGGCCAGTGGTTTGAGACCGGTCTGCACCCGGTCTCTTTCATTTCCAGGGGCCGGCGTCCGGGCCCCGCTTCAAAACGAGGCCCGGTCTATCCACTAATGCTCCGGTTAAAGAGCATCAATCAGGTTCCACCGCGACTACTCAGGGCCAGTTCGTCCGCACTGGCTCAATGGATGGGATGAGACTCCTCCCGCCGGCAAAAAATCGATGATCCGTAGCCGCCAAACCGGGAAGGATTTCAGCTCGACGGGGCGAATAAAGGAATATCTTTGATTTGTTGACTTCTCGCCGGACCTGGCCGAAGGAGGGTTGTCCATGACCGAAGGACCTGCCTCTTCCGATAAAACAACCTCCTTTCTTCCTCGCAGCACAAGCGACCGGACCTTGCATCCAAACGACTTCGTTATCCGGCCCCTGGAGGAGTCCGAAGACCTCTTTGGCCTGATGGAAATCCAATACGCCGTCTGGGGCAGAGAAGAGGCCGTGACCAGCCATCAAATGATCGCCGCCCTGAGAAATGGCGGCATCATCATTGGTGCTCATCTGGAGGACCAGCTGGTAGGGTTCTCCTATGGTTTCCCGGGATACAAAGAGGGGAGAGCCTATCTCTGCTCGCACATGCTGGCCGTCCTCCCTGAATTACGCAATGCCGGCTTGGGCTGGCATCTGAAACTGGCCCAGCGGGAAGCTGCTCTGCAGAAGGGGTACTCCCTGATCACCTGGACCTATGACCCCCTTCAGGCCCCTAACGCCCGCCTGAATCTGGGTAAACTGAGGGCTCTCACCCGGTCATATGTGCCAGATTATTACGGAAAGATGCTCGACCAAATCAACCAGAACCTGGCCTCCGATCGTTTCGTCGTGGAATGGCACCTCAAGAGTCAAAGAGTCGTGAACGCTTTATCCGCTTACTCTCAGGAGCGGGCAGCCGGCGCTGTCTCCCCTCTCGACAAAAAGCTGGTTCCCTCCAGAGAGGAGAAGGTCGGGTCTTTACCTCTCTGGGGCCAGGCCCCAAAAGTCAACGAAATTGATCTTTCGAGCGGCAGAATCACCAGTAGTCCGCCGAATCTGGTCCTCACGGCGCCTCAGGTCATCGTTACCATACCTGGCGATTTTCAGGCCCTGAAGCAGGCTGACCTAAAACAGGCCAAGCACTGGCGCGAGATCACCCGGCAGATCTTCCCCCACTACTTCCGGCGGGGTTACGCGGCCGTCGATTTTTCTGGAGACCGGGAAAGCGGTTGTTACCTTTTGGAACGGAAGGAGTTGCTTTGACCAATGAGAATCGATCAAGTCATCCTCCGACACCTCAAGATGCCCTTGAAAAGCCCCTTTGAGACCAGTTTCGGTCGTGAAGAGGACCGGGAATTCATCCTAGTGGAAGCCTATGCCGGGGGACGGCCGGGTTACGCCGAAGTGCCGGTGATGGCGGCACCCCTCTATAACGAGGAAACGGTGGGCACCGCCTGGCACGTCCTGCGGGACTTTTTGGTCCCGCTGGTTCTCGGCAGGGAAATGGAAAGGCCGGAAGAGACCCGTGAGCTCTTCCGGCCAATCCGTCGCCATAACATGGCCAAGTCGGGGATAGAAGGCGCTCTTTGGGATCTTTACGCCCGGGAGAAGGGGGTTCCCCTGGCGCGCGCCCTGGGTGGAGAAAAGGAACGTATCGCTGTGGGAGTGAGCATTGGGATTCAAGAAAACCTATCCGCTTTGCTCAAAACGGTAGAGGGCTTTCTGGCAGAAGGCTATCGCCGGATCAAGGTCAAGATTAAGCCCGGCTGGGATGTCAAGCCCGTTGAGGCAATCCGCACGGCCTTTGGTCCAATCCCCTTAATGGCTGACGCCAATTCGGCCTATACTCTCGGAGATCTACCCATGCTTCAGGAATTGGACCAGTATGACCTGATGATGATCGAGCAACCCCTGGCTCACGATGACATCGTCGACCATGCCAGGCTCCAGACCCATTTGAAGACCCCCATTTGTCTGGACGAAAGCATCCATTCGGCTGCCGATGCCCGCAAGGCCGTCGAATTGGGTAGCTGCCGGATCATCAACATCAAGATCTCCCGGGTAGGCGGGTTGAGTGAGGCCAAAAAGATTCATGACCTCTGTCAGGAGCGGGGCATCCCCGTCTGGTGCGGCGGGATGCTGGAGTCAGGTATCGGGCGGGCCCACAACATCGCCATTACCACCCTGCCCAATTTCACCCTCCCTGGTGACACCTCGGCCAGTGCCCGCTACTGGGAAGAGGATATCATTGCGCCGGAGGTGACCATGACGGATGACGGGTACATTGAGGTACCCCAGATTCCCGGGCTCGGTTTCCGCCCCATTCCAGAAAGGATCACGAGGTTTCAGGTGAGAGAAGAGACTTTTCGGGAATAAGCTCTCTCGCCGTTTTCGCTAGAACCGACCGAAAGCTCCCAGCACATAAGTCAAAATCAGTAGATGCCCATGCCGCCCTTGGCAGAGCCATAAAGTACTAAAACAGCAGCAGCGTGGCGACGGGCGGGCGATCGCCGGCGGAGCGCTTTCACCGAGCCGAGCACCGCATCCGGCGAAGCGAGGCTCAAGAGGCCGGACGGCGGCACGGATGCCGCCGAGCGCAACCGAGCCAGGGACGGCGAGTTTGCGCGGTGCCAGCCGGAGAGCCGAAGCTAAGCCGCGATGCGGTCGGCACAGGTGACCGAAAGCGAGGACGGCAACGCCCGAGCGTCGTCATGGAAGTAGCTGGTTTGTTTCAGGGTAGCGGGAAGGTTTCATTCGTGGCTGGCCACCGCCAGGCAGGACTCCAGGAGCACCTGCGTCCCCAGGGTGACGTGCTCCCAATCGGTCCATTCCTCGGGAACGTGGCTGAGCCCTGCCCGGCTTGGGACAAAGATCATCCCCGCCGGAGCCACGGCCGCCATGTTCATGGCGTCGTGCCCGGCACCGCTGGGTATGAGCTGGTGTCTGACCCGCAAAGCCTCGCAGGCCGCCTCGACATGACCCATGACGGCGCGGTCCATGGCTACCGGATCCTTCCTGAGGACCACCGCCAGCGCCCCAAGCCCTTCCACCCGGCGATAAAGATGCGCTTCAAAGTCTTCCAGGGTCTTCAGATCCAGGCTCCGGACCTCCGCGTAAAGATTAACCAGGCCAGGAATGACATTGAAAGCCCCTGGGCTGGCCTGGATCCGTCCGACGGTAGCCACCGTCCCGGGGCCGAAGGACCGTGCCTTCTCGTTTATGTCAAGGACCAGTTGCGCCGCCCTGACCAGGGCGTCTTTCCGCCCGGCCATGGGTGTGGCCCCGGCATGGCCGGCCCGGCCGTGCACCGTTATTTCGTAGCGCCGGATCCCGACGATCCCCTGGACAATCCCTATGGGGATTCCCAACCCTTCCAGAACGTCGCCTTGTTCGATGTGTAACTCCAGATAAGCAGCCGCAAATTCCCGGTCGCGCTTGGCCGAAGGAACCAGTTTGGGATCAAGACCCAGGTTGAGATAGGCCCTGGCCAGGGCACTCTTCTCGTCCTGAAGAAGGGTCATTTCTTCCTCCGCAAGGGAGCCGGCCATGGCCTGGCTCCCAAAGGTCCCTCCGGCCAAACTGCCCTCTTCGTTGGCGAAGGCGATAACCTCCAGAGGCCTCTTCAGAGACCAACCGTTTTCGATAATGGTCTGAGCCACCTCGACCGCCCCCAGTACCCCCAGGGCTCCGTCGAAGGGACCTCCCTGCGGTACGGTATCCAGGTGCGAACCCATAACAATAGCCGGCCGAGAGGTCTTCTTTGGCCAAACCGATTCTCCAGAAGACGCCGCCCAGGCGTGCCTATCCTCCTGCGCCAAGGTGGGTTCCCACCGGCCGATGAGATTCCAGGCCGGATCATAGCTCACCTGCAGTCCGGCCTCACGCATCAAAACGGCCACATATTCATGGGCCTGCACATCCTCGCGACTGTAGGCCAGTCTGGTAATTCCCGCCCCTTCCCGGTAACCGATCTTGGCCAGACACTCCAGATGAGAGCGCAAACGTTGTCCATTGATTTTCAGGCTCATGGCCATCTCCTCTTTTACGCCTGGTTATCCAGCCACCTCCAGGCGGCTTCCGCGAAAAGGGCCACCCCCATCCAGAGAACATCTTCATCGATATCAAATCTCGGGTGATGATGGGGATAAACAATCCCCTTGGCGGGGTTGCCGCTAGCCAGGAAGAAGTAAGTTCCGGGCACTTCGTTCAGGAAGTACGACATGTCCTCTCCCCCCATGGTGGGTTGGGACAAAGTAACTACCTTACCTTCTCCCAAAACCTCTTTCGCCACTCCGGCAAAAAATGCGGTGAATTCAGGGTCATTTTCCAGCACCGGGTGCCCGGGCCGGTAATTGAGGCTGGCCTCAGCCCCCATACCGGTGGCAACACCCTGAACCATTCTTTCAATATGCTCAGGCATTCTTTGTCGTAGCGATTCCCGCAAACAACGCACTGTTCCTTGCATGACGGCCGTATCGGCAATTACATTGAAAGCTGTTCCAGCGTGGAAGCTCCCTATGGTGACCACCGCTGGTTCCAAGGGATCCACCCGGCGGCTGACGATGGTCTGCAGGGCCGTAACCACCTGAGCCCCAATGGCTACGGCATCCACGGTCTGATGTGGCATAGCCCCGTGCCCGCCTTTACCCTTAATAGTAATCTCCACACGGTCTGTCGAGGCCATCATGGGACCAGATCGTACGCCCACGGTCCCCGGCGGCAAGTCCCAGATAACCCCTAGGTGGAGTCCAATTACAGCGTCCACCTTTGGGTTTAACAGAGCTCCATCTTGAATCATGGGCTTCGCCCCGCCCGGGCCTTCCTCCGCTGGTTGAAAAATGAACTTGACATTACCTTGTAACTGTTCCCGATGAGAGGCCAGTATCTCGGCCGTCCCTAGAGCTATCGCGGTATGACCATCGTGGCCGCAGGCGTGCATGCGACCAGGGTGTTTTGAGGCAAAGGGTAGCCCCGTTTCTTCCGTCACCTTTAAGGCATCCATGTCGGCTCTAATGGCCAGGGTGGGGCCTGTATGCCCCCCCTCCAGGAGCCCAACCACTCCCAGACCTCCCACCCCGTCTCGCACCGCCAGGCCCATTTCCCTGAGCCGTCCCGCGACAAAAGCGGCGGTTTGGGGAACCTCAGTCCCAATCTCCGGGTTTTGATGCAGGTGTCGCCTCCATTGCACTAATCGAGACTGCACTCTCCTTGCTTCCTCGGCCAAAAAAGACATCGTCTGAACATCCTTTCCGTTGCGGTCATTGGTCTACCGTTCCTCGAAATTTAGCCGGTCGGGACCGGTAGTGGGGTATCTTATGGCCTCGGCACTATTTGTCTTGAGCCAGGGTCTGGCGGAATTCTGCCTTGGCCGACTCCAATAGACCCGGCTGGCCGAGCAGATCGGCCGCGGTCATGGCCAGGGCCTTGGCCGCGTTGAGCATACCGGCAAAACCAGCCGGAGAACCTGACGCCAGGCGGAACTCCTCGGTATGACCTGGCACGCCCGGCGGGGCAATGCTGACATAGGGGTGAATGGCCGGGCAGACGCGGCTGACATTGCCGACATCGGATGAACCTACCCCACCTTTGGGGTCGGGCTCCTCCACCACCACTCCCAGTTCCTCCAAATGACGCTGGAAGGTGCGAGCCATGACCATATTGTTGATGCGATTAGCGTAGAGGAGGCCCTCCTCAAATTGCACGCTGGTGCCAGTGGCCAGGGCGCCGGCTCGCGCGCAGTTGCGCACCTTCTCCTTGATCTCCTCCAGGTAGGCCACCTCGGTCGCCCGTACCAAGAACTCGGCCTGGGTCAACTCCGGGATCACGTTCACCGCCTCACCGCCCTTGGTCACAATCCCATGGAGGCGGGCATCTGGTTTCAGCTGCTGCCGCAACAAAGCCACATTGACAAAGGTCTGAATGAGGGCATCCAGGGCATTGAGGCCGTTCCAAGGCCCGCCGGCGGCATGGGCCGGCCGGCCGTGAAAGGTCATCCAGATCTCCTGGGCGGCCAGGGCCCCCCGATGGACGATATTGGCCCCTGAGGTTGGGTGAAACATCAAGGCCGCGTCCACCTGGTCAAAGATACCCTTCTCAGTCATGATAATCTTGCCGCCTCCGCCCTCCTCGGCCGGGGTGCCGATCACCTGGATCTTCCCGGGTAGATCGGGCCAGACCTGACGGATCGTCCAACCCGCCAACATGCCTCCAGTACCGATCAGGTTGTGGCCGCAGGCATGGCCCAACCCCTTTAAGGCGTCATACTCACAGAGAAAGGCGATGGTCGGGCCGCGGGAAGCCCCTGACCAGGTGGCGCGGAAGGCCGTCTCCATCCCCGCCAGACCTTTCTCCACGACAAAACCGGCCTCTTGCAGAGGCTCTGCCAGCAACCGCTGAGCTCTGTACTCCTGAAAACCGATTTCCGGGTTCTCCCAGATCTCCCGGCTGATCGCGACAAACCTCTCCGCGTTCTGATCGATCACCTGCGCTACTCGCTTATCAATCTCCTCAGTAGACACTTCCAGTCCCCCTGTCATTCCTTTCTGAAAAACAAAAGTCCCTGGACAAGTACCCCTTCCCAGGAGACCGCTGAAAAACCCCATCTGCGTGTCAGGCGGGCTCCCGCCCGCCTCCGCTAGGGGGCCCGCCCCCCTTCGGCGGCACCTACGGTGCCCGCGCACCCCCTAATGCCTGGGGGAGGGACTCCCCCAGACCCCCCGGCGGTGCTGACGTGCCGTCCGGCGGCTCCTCGCTCAACGTACCGCCCAGTACGCCTCGCTTCGGAGCCTTGTCGCTCCTAGCATCTGGGCTGATTTAAGGTCTTGGCCCAA
>JAMCWA010000030.1 GCA_023475165.1 Bacillota bacterium
CGGGACGAGCTAACCACCACTTTTAACAACATCATCAACAGCTTGAAGTCCGCGGTGTCCAAGAATCCGACTCCGTAAGGCAGATGAGTTGACCTCATCCCGGTTCAGGCGGCGAGCCAGGATGAACAACCGGTTTCGTTTTGAACGGCCGCTTCCCTTAACCTAAGATCACTAACGAAGGTTGGAATCTTTCACTCCACCTCCTTCTACCGGGGCCTTCCGCCAAGAAGGCCCCCCAAGAACTTGCACACCCGATAAAGGCAAACCCGGCGAAAGCCGGGGACGCAAAGCCACGGGCCTAAGGTCAATGGGGTCTTCGCCGCAGATGGCGAAGCCCTCGACTATGATCGCCGGGCCGCCGAGGTTGGGGATATGGTTACCGCCTCTTCGCCCCTGGCACGCCGGTGCCTCGTTTTGCCGGCACCGGATTAAGACCGCCCTCCCTACGATAGGGCCTTTTGCCTCCCACTGGGGCAGGGTGGCCGAGCGCTCCGTCTGGATTTTCGGGGAGATCGCAGTAATCCGGACGGTGAAAGCGGCCTGGGCCAGGACAAGCAAGAAGCAGCCCAGTGGGCCTGTCCTGCCTTGCCGGCCGGACAGGCCTTCTCCTTTGCAGGCGGCACCAGTTCAGTTCCTAGATCCAAGGAGGTTGCCAGCAGTGGATGCCTTTGGCCGGTGGAAAAAGGGGTCCGGCGGCCAGTCAACCGTGGAACTGGCTCTCCTATTGCCGGTGATTCTCTTTATCCTCTTTGGCATCGCCGAATTCGGGCGGGCCTTCAATGCCTACATTACCTTGGAGAACGCCGCCCGGGAAGGGGCCAGGCTAGGAGTCACCGGCGCCAGCGATGCCGAGATCCTGGACAGGGTTAAAGCCGTGGCGGTTACCCTGGACGAGGCCCGGCTGACGGTCCAGATTACCCCGGCCGAAGGTGCCCGCCAACGCGGAGAAACCATTACGGTGCACACCACCTATGATTTCCCCCTGGTCGTACCCCTGATCGGACAAATCCTGCAAGGACAACCCCTGATCCTGGAGGCCGCCCTGTCCATGCGTCTGGAATGACCGGAAAGAAGTGAGGGAAATGGCCCCACCCATTCATGTCACCAAGGTCACAGGGACCCCCTTCCACCGGGATGAGCGGGGCATGGTAGCCATTTTTTTTGCCCTAACCATGGCCGTACTCATGGGCTTTTCCGCCGTCAGCCTGGATGCCGGAAACCTTTACGTTACCAGGCAGCGGCTGATGGATGTCGCCGACGCGGCGGCGCTGGCCGGGGTGCAGTTTTTGCCGGAAGACCCCTGGCAGGCGCGAAACACGGCTGAGCAATACGCAGTTCAAAACGGTCTTCCGTCGGATCAGGTCCTGGCGGAGGTGGCACCGGGGGGAACCAGCCTCAAGGTTACGGTGGGAAGAACGGTGTCCTTTCATTTCGCCCCCGTTCTGGGACAAAAGTACACGGAGGTTCAGGCTGTGGCCACTGCCAGCGTGGGGCAATTGACCTCGCTGAATGGGGTGGTACCTCTGGGGGTGGAGCGGGGTAGCTTCACCTTCGGTGAGACCTATTCCCTGAAACTGGGGCCAGGCAGCAGTTCTCCCGATCCGCATCACGGGAACTTCCACGCCCTCGCCCTGGGCGGCAAGGGGGCCAGTGTTTACCGGGAAAACCTGTCACACGGCTTCTCGCAGGTCCTGCGCGTGGGCGACACCGTTGAGACCGAGCCAGGAAACATGGCTGGTCCCACGCAGGAAGGGATCAGCGCCAGATTGCGGGACGATGGGGAAGAAACCTGGGAAAGTTACGGCCGCCAGTCGCGGCGGCGAGTCTATGTGCCCATCGTCGACAGCTTTGACGTCAACGGCCGTAAAGAGGTCAAGATCGTCGGTTTCGCCGCCTTTTTTCTGGAAGAGGAGGAGGATGAGGACGATGGCCCTGATCACGACCACCATAGTGTCGTGATTAAGGGGCGCTTCGTCCGGGAGTACCGGGAGGGCGAGATGGGGGATTTCAGCTGTGACGATGACTTCGGCCTGCGGGCCCTGCGGCTGATTCATTGACGCAGAGGACTTCTCCGAGACTGCCTGGAAACTGCGGTTCCAGTGGTGAACCCTACTGGGAAGCCCCGGATCCTTCTCATGAATCGGTAGGTAGCAGGCCGAGAGCGGCCAATTCGGCCGTCCTCGGACCGGAGGGAGACATAGTGAATACGCTGCGAAAACTGGCCTTGCCTCTACTCCTGGGGCTGGCCGTGACCTGGCTGGCCAACCTCTATTTGAGTCAGGCGGAAAAACCAAAAGCCAGCATAGAAATGACTACGGTGGTGGTGGCCAGCAAGATGGTCCCGGCTCGCACCACCCTTACCAGCGACATGCTCAGTCAAAAAAAGGTGCCAGGAGAGTTTGCCGTCGCTCAGACCGTGACCCGGCTGGAAGATGTTGTTGGGAAGATAACGACCGTTCCTCTGGCTGAGGGCGAAATCCTCCTGAAAAGCAAGGTGGCTGGGGACGATGCCAAGACCGCTCTGGCCTACCACATTCCGGAGGGGCGCCGGGCCATCACCATCGCCGTCAACGAGGTCATCGGGGTAGGTGGTTATCCTGAGGTTGGCGATCATGTTGACGTGTTGGCAACCCTACCCAAGAACATTGCCGGCGAAGAGAAAACCCTCCTGCTCCTGGAGGACGTCCCCATCCTGGCTCTTTCCCGCAACAAGAGTAGTACTACCGCCGGCAAGGATGCCAAGACTTCCTCCAGTACTTTCACCCTGGCGGTGACTCCCGAGGAGGGGGCCCTGCTGACCTTTGCCGAGGAGAGGGGCAGTTTGCGACTGCTGCTGCGACCAGTGAAAAGTGATGGGCGGTGGGGTGAGATGCAAGTGTCAAGTCAGCTCTTTACCGGCTCGGCCGCTCAGCCGCGGATCTTTGAACTGAAGAGCCGACTACAGTTAAGAATCCAATTATTGGAGATAGAGGGAAAATACCTTCCTTCCCTTGGCTATAAAGGTGGAAGCGGGCTCAGCCTAGCCCAAGTATCGGGCAAAACCCAGCAAACCATCAATGATCTCTTGCGGCAGGGGCGGGCCCGGATCGTGGAAAGCGCTGATCTCCTTACCTGGAACAGAGATCCCCTGCATTTTCGCCTGACGGAGAAGGTCCCGGTGTATGCCAAGGAGAGCCAGGACTTGCTGACCTGGCAGGAATATGGCCTTTCCCTGGCCGTCTCCGCCATCGCCTATAACCGCCCTTATCTGGACTTGAGCATCAAGCCGGAGATACGTTATGTTGACGAGAGAGAGGGCACCCTGGCACCTTATGTGGGGACGAGGGAATCGGAGGCCAACATTCGCATCGACCGTTCCGAGATGGTCGTACTCTTTGGAATTGTGGCCAGCGACGACCTGGTCCTTCCTCAAGGAGTACGGACCAGGCATCTGTTACCGGAAAGAGATCTGAGTCCCCAGGTTCGTTCCGGGGAACGCACCTTGATTGTAACTATCTGGCCCGTAGTAGAGCAGTGATAGCCAGGGGGATTTCTATGGACGAAGGATTACGTATCCTGGTGGCTGATGCCTCCCTACCGGTCCGGGAAATGATTAAAGGCGCCCTGGTCGGCGAACCCAAGTTGCAGGTAGTGGCTGAGGCCGCGGACGGACGCCAAGCCATTGATCAGGCCCTGGAAATCAGGCCGGACGTGGTTTTTCTCGATGCCCGTCTTCCCAAGGTCGACGGCCTCAGTGCCGCCGAGGAGATCCTGCGGCATGTTTCCTCCGATATCGTGCTTCTTTTCTCCGAAGAGGACCGGCGCCTCCTAAGGCGCGCCATGCAGGTGGGAGCCAGGGATTTCCTCTTGAAGCCCTTTAGCCAGGAGGAACTCCTTTCTAGTGTCCGCGACCTGTTCCACCAGGGAGCGCTCAAGAAGATTTACGAGCGCGGCTCCCAAGAGGGAGAGGTCTTAACTGTCTTCAGCACCAAGGGCGGGGTAGGGAAGACTACCATTGCCTCCAACCTGGCCGCCTATCTGGGTGAGCGCACCCAGAAAAGGGTCTTGCTCTTAGACCTGGACCTGGAGTTTGGCAGCAGCGCCGCGCTCCTGGGGCTTAAGCCGTCCACCAGTATCGTCGATCTCTGCCGCGGCGACGGACCCATCAAGCCGGAACTTCTGGAGAAGGTCATCCTACCGACCGGGCAAAAGAACCTCTTTCTGCTCCCAGCCCCGCCTACCCCTGATCTGGCCGCCGAGGTGGAGGGGGATGGTCGTCGGCAGCGGGAACGCAATTACGTCGCGGAGATTATAAGCCTGGCCAAGAGCTCCTTCAGCCATGTCGTCATCGATACGGCCTCCAATTTTCGGGAGACCAATCTGACGGCCCTGGACCGATCCGCTGCTGTTTTACTGGTGACTACTCCCGACATCCCCACCCTGCAAAACACCGCCAAGGCCCTGGATATCATGTTGCAGAAACTGGAGTACCAGCCGTCTCGGATCAGATTGATCCTGAATCGGTCCGACGGAGCGGTGGGTTTGACCTTTGAGGATATCAGCAAGGGTCTCGCCTTCCCGATAAGTTACTACGTGCCCAGCGATGGGCCTACAGTGATCTGGGCGGCCAACTTTGGCCAACCCTTTGTCCTGCGGCGTTCCCGGACAGCCATCTCCCGTAGCATCATCAATATAGTGGAGCACCTCCTTAATCCTGCCAGTACGGTGAGGGTACCTTCCCAGAAGAAGGAGCGCGGTTGGTGGACGGGTTTTCTTCGGCCTTTGACCAACGGTCGGGAACGCTAGGAGACTACGACACAGCAGATGGGTGTTTTTCAGCGGTCTCCTAGAGGAGCGCGTGCCCCCCTGGCGGTGGCAGGCAGAGCCCACCTGACGCGCAGACGGACCTTTTCAGTGGTCTCCAAGGAGGCCTTTGTCTGAAACCCGAAGTCATCCATTCTCCGACAAGGGAAGGGTCATCATGTCTCTGTACAATCGTCTCAAGGCCAAGAGCGGGACCCAGTCCGTGCCTGGTTCCCCCCCACCTCCGGGGTCACCCGCTCCCAGCAGCGGACGTCGCCCGGCACCTGGGGCAGGCGAGCGGCACTACGCCGATCCTTACCGGGAGGTCAAGGGCCGGGTCAGGGAACGTTTGATCAATGACCGGGAATTTAACTGGGGCGAGGATCAGCAACTCTTGACGGAGGAGAAAAAGGAAGCCCTGAAGAAGAGGCTTGAAGCCCTCCTGGCCGAAGAGCCCGGGCTTTCCCCCCTGCAGGTGTCCGAGGTCGGGTCCATGCTGCTGGCCGAGATTATCGGCTTTGGGCCGATTCAGGTCCTCCTGGATGATCCCGAAGTCTCCGAGATTATGATTAACTCCCCCCGCCAGGTATATATTGAACGCAAAGGTAAATTGGAGTTAACCGGGGTGGGATTTGCCAGCGATGAGGAAGTCGTTAACCTGATCGAGAAAATTGTCACTCCTCTGGGACGGAGGATTGACGAGGCCAGTCCCATGGTGGATGCCCGCCTGCCCGATGGCTCCCGAGTCAATGCCATCATTCCGCCCCTGGCCATTAAGGGACCCAGCGTCACCATCCGGAAATTCGCCCGCGATCCCTTCCAGGTGGATGATCTCATCCGTTTTGGCACCCTAAACCGAAAGATGGCCGTATTCTTAGAGTCCTGTGTGAAGGCTCGCCTGAACATTATTGTCTCAGGTGGGACGGGCAGCGGCAAAACCACCACCCTGAATATCCTCAGTTCCTTCATCCCCGAAGATGAACGGATCGTCACCATCGAGGATGCCGCCGAACTGCAATTGCGGCAGGCCCATGTGGTGTCCCTGGAGACCCGCCCGCCCAATATCGAGGGCCGCGGTGAGGTGACCATAAGACAACTGGTGAAAAACGCCCTCCGAATGCGTCCGGACCGGATCGTGGTGGGCGAGGTCCGAGGCGGGGAGACCCTGGACATGCTTCAGGCCATGAACACCGGGCATGACGGCAGCCTCACCACCGTCCACGCCAACGGTCCCCGGGACATGCTTTCCCGCCTGGAAACCATGGTCCTCATGGCCGGGATGGATCTCCCCGTCAAGGCCATTCGAGAGCAGGTCGCCTCCGCCGTCGACCTCATCCTACAGCAGGCGCGTCTCAAGGACGGCACCAGGAGAATCACCCACATCACCGAGGTCCAGGGGATGGAGGGGGACGTCATCGTACTGCAGGATCTTTTCCTGTTTGAAGGTCAGGGCCTGACCAGAGAGGGAAAGATCTTGGGGCAACACCGTTCGACCGGCATCCGTCCCCGCTTCTACGAACGTTTGGAAGCGTCAGGGCTGACTCTACCAGCCGATATCTTTGCTTGAGAACTTTTCTTGTAGACATGTCCCGACGTGAAAAAGGGGAGAATGGAGCTTGCCGGATAGGGGTAGATTATGAAGCTTTTAATCCTGATTGGGGTTTTCCTCACCGCGACCTCCTCCGCGGGAATCCTCCTTTCGACCGGCCGAGAGAGAAGACACCTCCTGGCCAGGAGGATGGGCGAACTGGTACGAGCCTTGCGGGAAGAGGTCTCTCGTCCGGCCCAGGACGCGAGCAGGGAGGATACGCCGGGAGGTTCATCCCGATCTGATTTGAGGAGCCGCCTGGCAACCGGGCTGGAAAAGCTCGTGAGCTCCCGACGCCGGCCAGGTGATCGGCGCGGACTGGATCTGGCGCTACGACAAGCAGGACTGAGACTGAGAGCCGGCGAATTCCTGCTCTTGAGCCTTCTTGGCGGCCTGTCGCTCCTAGCCCTGGGTTCCCTTATTGGTCGGAGCCTTCTGCCACGGCTCCTGCTGGGGGTAGGCGGCCTTTTTCTACCCTATTTTTACTTGGGCTGGCGCCGGGAGGGAAGACGTAAACTCTTCAGCGGACAACTTCCTGATGCCCTGGATCTGGTGGCCAATTCCCTCCGTTCCGGGTACTCCTTTCTGCAGGCCGTAGACCTGGTCTCACGGGAACTGCCTGAACCCATTGCCGAGGAGTTTGGCTATATCATCAAGGAAACCCGGGTCAATATCCCCCTGGAAGAGGCCCTGGCCAACCTCCTGGAAAAAGTAGACAACAGGGATCTGGATCTGGTGGTAACGGCCATACTCATCCAGCGACAGATTGGCGGAAACCTGGCGGAGATTTTGGAAAAGATCAACGGCACCATCCGTGAGCGCATCCGCATTCAAGGGGAGATTCGTACCATCACAGCGCAAGGGCGAATCTCCGGTCTGGTGGTGGCCCTCTTGCCGGCCGGATTAGCCGTCGTCCTCTATCTCTTGGATCCTGGCTACATGGGCCCGCTTTTCACCCACCCCCTAGGAAAGACCTTTTTGGGTATTGGGGCCTTCATGCAACTGATAGGCTTTTTGATCATCAGGAAGCTGGTAGTCGTGGATTTCTAAGAAGCCACGCCGGACCGAGCCGGGCTCGATAAGAATTGCTTGGACGACATCAACCCGGGCCGTCCCGGAGCGGCGTTTTCATCCTTTGTGGTGCCGGCGCCGCCGTCGGGATCAGAGGAAGATCTTGTGGGTAGAAAGGGGGGCATCCCGGTAACTCCGGGAGACTGAGACATGTTATTTGCCCTTGACCTCTTGATTTTTGTCACTGTCGCCGTCACCATCTATCTCTTGGCACGGTCACCGGGCGACTCGGTTATTCGGCGGCGGGCCCTCAACCTGAGGCAGTCCGCGGGCCGGCTCGGCCGGCTGGAAGAAAAAGAGCTGGAACTCCCCTTCCGGCAGCGTGTCCTGGAACCCGCTCTACGACGCCTGGCTCAGCAGATTCTCAAGGGAACCCCCGCAGCCTTGCGGGAGAGGCTCAAGAATCGCCTGGCCCAGGCCGGGAGGCCCATGGACGTTTCCCTATTCTTGAGCTACGAATTTCTCATCGGCCTGACCTTGTTTCTGCTCTATTTCCTCCTCAGCCTGGACCACCGGCCAAGTCAGCCTGTTTCCTTTTCAGGCCGGCTTCTCGGAGCCACTGTTCTGGCCCTGACCGGGTCGCTCCTGCCGGAGATCTGGTTGCTCCGTTTAGTCAATGCCCGCAAGAAGGCCATGGAACGTTCCCTTCCCGATGTGCTGGATCTGTTGACGGTATCGGTGGAAGCCGGACTCGGTTTTGACGGGGCAGTCCAAAAGGTTAGCGAGAAGTTTACTGGACCGGTGGGGGAGGAGTTTGCCGCTTTCCTGAAGGAGGTCAGATTCGGTCTAGCGCGCTCCGAGGCCCTGCGCCACATGACTCGCCGCATCGACCACCCTGATGTCCGCATCTTTGTGGCCTCGGTCATCCAGGCCGATCAGTTGGGGGTAAGCCTGGCCAAAGTCCTCCGGGTCCAAGCCGATCAGTTGCGTTTTCGCCGCAAACAGCGGGCCGAAGAGAAGGCTATGCAGATCCCGATCAAGCTCCTTTTCCCCTTAACTATCTTCATTTTTCCCACCATCTTCATCGTCCTGCTGGGCCCTGTGCTAATCCAGTACCTGGGTATGTTCAAAAAATGAACCGTCGTTCGCTTCTACCGCGAAGTTTGAGCCGTTTTCGGCTGGCCGAGCCTGCCCAAGGAAGGAGTTCCGTGGTTTGGGCTTCTTTCTTTACAATCACCTTAGGATGATGTTATATTGGTGAAAAGCTGGTGGCGTTTCCGGTGAAGCTGGGGAGGGGAAGGGCAAGAGGGTGGCTTTAGTGACGCTGGATGCGACCGGAGAGATGTGTCCCATACCTATCGTAAGAAGCAAAATTCGGCTCAAGAAAATGAACCGGGGGGATCTCCTCCTGGTCATCAGTGATCACAGTTGTGCTGCCCAAAGCCTTTTGGAACACATGCTCAACCTGGGCTATCCCACCACCCTGGAGGAACCGGAAGCAGGTCTGTGGCACATCAGGATCCAGGTGCCTTGACTCACTGCGCCTGGCGCGGCTCTGAGAGAGCGCGGAGAAACCCCCATCTGCTTTGGCGCAATCCGCCAGGAAGAAGTTCTCTATCAGATGGGGCATCACTATGGCGGACTGTGGCCTAATCGGCCAAGCCTCTTCGCTCCTCGCATCTGGTGGACTCTTTTCCTAACAGAACCCTCTCTCCTTGGGAGAACGCATGAAGGCGATGAAACGGCTCTGCAGGGGGTCCCTGGCTCGCGCCTGATCGTAAACGATGGTGTAGGAGTGGACGAAAGAGACCCCCCTGATTTTAGCGGCCTTAATGACGCCGCTCTGCAACTCTTTGCGGACCGAGAGCCGGGAGAGAATGGAGACGCCGCGCCCGCTCTGGACGGCCGACTTGATGGCATCGGTGCTATTTAATTCCATGACCACGTTGAAGTCAGAGAGGGTTAGCCCGATTTCCTGCAATAGACTTTCCAGGCTCTTTCGAGTTCCTGAACCAGGCTCGCGGACCACCAGGGGCATCTGTCTTACCTCATCCAAAGTGACCTCCACCTTTTCCCTCCACAGAGGCTCGGGAGGTGTGATCAGGACAAGTTCGTCCCGGGCGATGGGCCTGGTCACCAACCCCTGATGATAGACGGGGCCCTCGATCACCCCGATGTCCACGGTTTTGTTCAAAAGGCCGCGGAGGACCTCTTCTGTGTTGGTCACCCTGAGGATGACGTTACTCCCTGGATTCTTCTCCTTGAAGGTCCAGACGCTGCAGGGTAGGGCATAGTTACCCAAGGTGGTACTGGCCCCGATGATGAGGGGACGAGAGTTATGCTTGACCAGGGACTCCAGATCCTTGTTCATGCTCCCAACCAACTCCAGGATGGTCTTGCTGTACTCGTAGACAATCTCACCGGCCTCGGTAAGCTCCACCCCCTGGTGGGAGCGCCGCAGGAGTTGAACCTGGAGCGATTCCTCCAGAGCCCGAATCTGCCGGCTCAAGGCCGGTTGGGTTAGGTGCAGGTCCTGGGCCGCGTCGGTGATGCATTTCTTGTCGGCCACGGTACAAAAGGCTTCGATCTGAGAGAGGTTCACAGTTGTCACCTCTTGGATGAGTGCTAATGAATTACGTTTTGGGTGGTTTACTCCCGGTATCGATTTCCTACCCCAAGGGGGAGGCCTAATCTCCTTGTCAAAGGGCGCAAGACAACTACTCCCGCTCCTGGTGGCCCTGGCTCAAAGCCTCGGCTTGGCGCTCCTTTATCTCGGTCATTCCCCCAAGAAGATGGTCGTATGGCTATTTGGACTAGCCCTTGGCTTTGCCCTGGAAAGGTCGCGCTTTTGCTTTGCCGCCGGCTTTCGTGACCCCTTCATTACCCGGAGCACCTCCCTGGCGCGTGGCATAATCGCCGGGCTGCTGGTAGCCACCGCCGGTTTTGCCGTCTACCACTTGATATACCCGGCTTCCCGGATAGGTGTGGAACCCGCCGGGCCAGCCACAGCCGTCGGCGGTCTCCTTTTTGGGACCGGAATGGTTCTGGCCGGGGGCTGTGCCTCGGGCACCATGATGCGGGTGGGCGAAGGGATGCTGCTGCAGTGGATATCCTTCCTGGCCCTGGTGGCTGGCACAGTCCTGGGAGCCTACCATTACCAATGGTGGTGGAATCACTTCATCTCTGGCAGCCCAAGGATCTACTGGCCGGATCTCCTCGGCTTTGGACCGGCGGTCTTGTTTCAGCTACTATTTCTGGGCGGGCTCTATCTTTTCCTGCTACGCCAGGAAAGACGCCATTTCCCGGCACCTTTGAGGCGGCCGGCCCGTCCCCGTTCCCCTTACGAGAGATTCTTTCGGGAGGCCTGGCCCTACTGGGCAGGGGCTGTGGTCTTAGGTCTCCTGAACACCCTACTCCTCTTTTACTCCGGTCGCCCCTGGGGCATAACCACCAGCCTTTCCCTATGGGGATACTGGTTCCTGAAGTTTTGTGGCCTTTCTCCCGGTAACTGGCCCTATTACCAGCAGCCCGCCCTGGTCTCCCGTTTGGCGGAGGGATTCTGGGAATGGGGGACCATCCTTAACCTCGGGACCATCGGTGGGGCCTTCCTTTCGGTCACTCTGGCCGGTCAGTTTCGCCTGCGGCGTCCCAGATCCTGGCGTCAGGTCGGCCTGGCTCTCCTGGGCGGACTGGCCATGGGTTACGGTTCAAGGCTAGCCTATGGCTGCAATATCGGAGCCTTTTTCAGCGCCGTGCCAGCCCTCTCTCTACACGGCTGGGTCTTCGGGCTCTTTCTTCTGGGTGGAGCCGGTCTGGGCAGCTGGCTCTTGCTTAGGCTTCTGCTTGAGGAATAGGTGCGGCAGGGGCCTTTGTGTAATGATGAACTATAACTGTTTGGTATGGCTATGCAAGAATTGAAGAATTGCGCGCGATGGCGCAATCTCGTGGCCCCTTGGTGCAGAAGGGTTGGCAGTCTCTCCTATTGCTGCTGACCCTTCTGCCGTTTTGCGAGGCTACTATGATTATAGCATAGAAGTATTTATAATGGAATTGAAGCGTTGTGAAGGTTATCACTTTCCTTTGGCCACCCAAGACGATCTCGTCATCTGGGCGTCGATTAAAGAGGTGGAGGCAGCCAAAGCGGTAACGTCGCGATCTGTCTCCTTGAAGGCAGGAGGGAGGGCTTATGTTAAACCACAAGATTTCCCGAAGGACCTTTTTGAAGGCCACGGCGGCCACGACCGGAGCGCTGGCCGCGGTGGGGGCAGAAGGGATCAGCTTTGATCGATGGCAAAAGGCCATGGCCGCTGCACCCGAGACCGTTGTCCCCACCATCTGCGAGATGTGTGGAGTCAAGTGTGGCATCTTGGCCCACGTCAAGGACGGTCGGGTGGTTAAGATTGAGGGTAACCCCAAGCACCCGTTTTCCAGCGGACGCCTGTGCGCCCGGGGTAACGCCGGTATGAAGACCCTTTATGATCCGGACCGTCTCAGGCAACCCCTAAAGAGGGTGGGGGAAAACCAGTTTGTCCCGATTTCCTGGGATGAGGCCGTCAAGGAAATCGCCGGAAAACTGAAAGAGTTGAAGGCAAAATACGGGCCGGAGACCCTGGTTTGGGCTTGCCATCCGGAATTGATCGCTCCCTGGGAGAAACGTTTTACCGAGGTCTTCGGATCTCCCAACCATACCGGCCACGCCCCAACCTGTTTCTCCAGTCGCAGCGTGGCCTACAATGCTACTTACGGTAACCTGCCCGGCGTCGACTACGGCAACGTCAAGTACTATATTTCCCCTGGGCGCAACCTCATTGAGGGCATCAATAACGCCGTGGTGCAGAAAATTGTGGCCGCCCACCAGAATGGCGCCAAACTGGTGGCCCTGGATCCACGGCTGTCCAATTTTGCCGCCTGGGCCGATGAGTGGGTTCCCCTGCGCCCAGGTACGGACGGGGCTTTTCTCCTGGGTCTAATGCACGTGGTGATCAAGGAGAACCTCTACGACGAGTCCTTCGTCCGTGAAAAAACGGTAGGGTTTGAGGAACTCAAGGCCGAGATGGAAAAGTACACCCCGGAATGGGCCGAAAAAATCACCGGGATAAAGGCGGCCACCATTGTCCGGATTGCCAAGGAAATGGCCGCGCTCCGTCCCGCCGTGGCCATCGACCCGGCCTGGCACGGCGGTCTGGGCGGTATGTATCATAACGGGGTCCAGGCTGGTCGCGCCGCCGCCTGTCTCAACGCCCTGATGGGAAATCTGGGGGCTAAGGGCGGATTGACCTTTGGTCCAGGGATCAAGCTGGCCAAGGAAGATAAGCTGCCTGGTCCGTCCTTGCCCAAGGTCAACGCCAAACGCTGGGATGGCGCCGGTGGGGAAAAGTGGCCCCTGGCCAAAGGGTTAGGTCTAATTCAAATCCTGCCGGAGGTGGTGGAAAGCCAAAAGCCTTACCCGGTGAAGGCCCTGATCGTCAGCCACATGAACCCGGTTCGTTCCTGTCCCGATACCGGTCGCTTCTTGGCGGCTCTAAAGAAACTGGAGCTAGTGGTGGCCATCGATATTCAAATGAGCGACACCGCCTATCATGCCCATTATATCCTGCCCGAGTCG
>JAMCWA010000089.1 GCA_023475165.1 Bacillota bacterium
AGTTCGGCGGCAGTCGTCACCCCCCGCCTGGACCATGACTTGTCCCTGCTCCTGCCAACCTTATCACGGCGGGGTCTAGGCGGCGCAGTCTTTCTCATCCAGGAGGAAAAGGTGGGTGAAACAGCCCCGGCCGGGCCGGTCGCCAGGAGTGGGGAGGCGGGAGGCGGAACGGCTTCGTCCGCTCTAGGTCGAGGGGGCTTCCCCGTCCTTGTCCTCCAGCAAGCGGAAGACCTGTTGGAGGTCGGTCCAGTTGGTCGTTCCTCTCCCCGGGGTGTATCGACGTGACTATCATCAATAACCAGGATAATTCATTCCAGCCCTCTGCCAAAAAAGGTCTTGTTCAACGGCGCCCGGGTCCGGTCACTGCGCTGTCCCTTTTGCAGAGACTGGCGTGGCGTGCCCTGTATACCTTCCTGTCCATCGGACTGGCCGCAGTGGTCTTTTACGCCTGGAACGTCCTCTTTGAAAGCCCCTTAAATCGTCCCTTTTTCGTGGTAGCCACCGGTACAGCCTTCCTTTTGGTCTTCCTTTGGTTGATCTGGCCTTCCTTCCGTCCTCTCTTCTTAGGGATAACCCTGGGCCTGCTTATCCAGATCCGGTCATTGAGTCCCTGGGTGGCAACCGGGTTGGCCCTGGTTTTGATCCTTTTCAGTCTTTATCCGCTGCTCTTCTCCAAGGGCAAGGGCCGACCGCTCGAACCTCCCACGGCGACCCCGGCAGCAGCTTCCCGGCCCCTGACCAGGACAAGACCGCCCGCGGGCTTTACCCAAACAGGGAAACCGGCCAAGAGCCTTCTCGGTCCGGCTCTCCGACATCTCCCGGGGCTATCCGCCGCCGTTGCCGCGGCAGGCCTGGGGCCAAGAGGCTTTCTGTTCCTGCTCGTCCCCGGCCTCCTCCTGGGGGCGCTCCCCCCCGTGGGGCCTGTTTCACTGTTCTTGCACCTGGCCAGTCTGATCAAAAAGGACTTCATCATCCTCTACCCTTACTGGGTTCATGGGATCCCGGTCCAGCCGGACCCGCCTCTGGCCTTTCTCCTCTGGTTCTCCGGCATGGCCCTGGGTGGCTGGGCCCTGGCCCTCTGGATTGACCGCCGGCGCGATGTCCTCTGGGGAGGCCTCGTGGGGGTAGCCTTTTTCATTTTTCAATGGCTCATGGGCTGGGACGGCGCCACCGGCTACCTCGTTACCTATCTCTTCCTCCTTGTCTTTCTACAAAGCCTGCTGGTTCTACAGTGGAAAGGCTATGCAGTCAGTTCCGCTGCCCGTGGAGCCCGGGGAAATCCCGCAGGCCGGCCCTGGTCTGCCCTCTTCCCAAAGCCGGAGCACCCTCCCTGGCCGTCCAGACCGGTCGCGCGTTCCGCCCCATCGGTTCCGGCGGCGGAACCAGCTGTCCCCTTAACCTTTTGGTGGCTCACCACCTCCATCCTCGGCCTCCTGGGAATGCTGTTACTGGCTCGCTCCCTTCCTCCCGCCGCTCCCCTATCCTGGGAGAAGGCGACGGAGTTTTTTCAGAAAACCTTTCCTATTACCGAGAGGTTCCGGGGGACGGGGGAAGGAACGGGTGGCTTTGAGATTGGCTGGTCGGAAGGGGACTTGACCGCCAGCTCCTTGCCTTTGACCAGCGGATCTCAAATGGCCTTGCGTTTGTATTTTCCCGCTGGCGTCCCCGATAGGGTGATGTATCTGAAAGGGCTGACCTATTCTTTTTATGGTAACAGTTCCTGGTCTGGCACCCTTCAACCAAGCCCCAATTTCGCCGAGCAGATGAGATACTCGTCGCCGCCAGAAGGAAACTCAACTTCCAGCCAGTCCAGGGGACAGTCATCCACGGCGCTACCCCTTTTCCCGACGAACCAGGGGGCCCTGGAAGTCGGCACCAACCTGCCCCGCCCCCTGACTCAGGAATGGCGAACAGACCAGAACCAAAGCGGGAAGACAGCAAGCACAGCTCCAGATCATGACCAAACCGGCCCAGGCGCGGGGGAAACTATAATCTATAAGGTGGCCCCGGTCAGCGTCTCTTCCCGCGTCCTCTTTACCGTGGGGGAACCTCTCGCCATCAACGGCATCAAGAAGATCATGTTGGATAACTACGGTAACCTCTATGCGGCCGATGAGCCCTTACCCAAAGGCTACACTGTGACCTCCTGGTTACCGGAAGAACCGTCGCTGGCGGTCCTGCAAAAGGCCCCCCCCGCCGACCCAGACCTAAATCCCTTCCTCAAAACCTACTTGTGGCTGGACCTGGCGAAGTATCGTCCTCAACACCAGCCGTATCCCCAAGTTTCTGGTGCGGGCACCGGAAGCCCCAATCAGGCAACAGTGCTCTTTAGCTATATACCCGATCGGGTTCCCCGTCTGGCCGAGGCCCTAACGGCCGGGGCGCCTACTCCCTGGGATAAGGCCCGGGCCCTGGAGGACTACCTCCGCGGCTTCAAGTACTCCCTTGACCCACCCCCCCTCCGACCGGGCCAGGACCTGGTGGATACCTTTCTCTTTGAGACCAAGGCAGGCTATTGCGTCCACTTTGCCTCGGCCATGACGGTGCTGTTACGCGCCGTCGGCATCCCGGCCCGCCTGGTGGAGGGCTTCCGCCTCGAACAGCCGGCCGAGGACGAACTCCAGTACACGCCCGACAACCTGACCGGTTTCAAGAGCCAGCGGGCGGTCCTGGACGTGCCCCTTTCCGCCGCCCACACCTGGGTGGAGGCCTTCTTCCCGGGGGTCGGCTGGGTGACCATGGAGCCAACTCCGGCCTATTCGCTTCCAGGGCGCCCTGAGCCCCCGCCGCTGTCCAAGGAAAAGGTGACCTCGCCGGAAGGAACCGAGGCTAACCCAGGGGGGCTGCTCCCGACCATCGGGGACTGGTTACGCCGCTTTACGCCTGGGCAGGCCCTGAAGAACGGGGTAATATGGCTCTCCCTCTTGCTTCTCCCCGCGGGCCTGGTTTATGTTCGAGTCAGGCGGCTTTGGAAAAGTCCGGCGGGCCATATCTGGCTGGTCTACACCTTGGTCTCCCACCTTCTGGCCGCAGCGGGCGGGCCTCGTCAGAAGGATGAAACTGTAAGAGAGCACCTGGGCCGAGTTATGAAAGAGCTGGGCATCGTGCCGAGCCACCGGCGGGAAGGAGAAGCGGCCGATCTCAGTGGGCCAGGCTCGGCGATGCGCCCGGTGGAAGCATTGGCGGAGAACGCCGAGATTACCGCTGCGGGCGAGGGCAGAGAAGGGCTGGCGATACGCCCGGAAAAAGGATGGCACCCCTCCCGGCGCCACGACCGGCAAGAGGGGCACCACTCAAGACCGGGACCGGAAGTGCTCCCCGGCCAGCTTCTCGCCTTGGCCTCCAGTTACGAAGCCGCCTTTTATGGTCAGCCTTCTCCGGCTCGCCAAGAAGAGGTCGCCGCCACCTTCCTTCTCGCCCTGTTAACGCGTTTGCTGGCGGGCCAACCCGTCTCGCCGAGCACCGGCACTTATACGGCCGGCAATGTTTCCAGTTCCGTCCCGCCCGGTCAAAAGCACCCTGGTCCCCGCAGAAAACTGGGGCTTTGGCTACACCTCCTTGCCGGCCTACCCGGGTTAGCCGTCCGGATCCTACGGGCCGGATCAGCCAGACCGCGCATAAACGGATAGCTTTTGCTGAGCCTCAATTGGCAATTCAGCTCAAGCACGGTCATCCCGCAACTCCGGGCAATTTCATAAACCACGCTTCGGTCCCTCTTTCCAATGGCGATGCCCAGAGCCGAGCCGTCGGTCTCCGGGAGCCAAACTGTCCGGCGACATCGGCGCGGCCAATAGTTGACGGTTTCCAGCCAAGCTGTTATACTGAGAAAAGGATCGCTGAATTCCCAGCGGGAAACGGGGGAACCATTCTCTGGGGTGAGTCGTCTGGTTTTCTAAACTGCCAGACGTAGGGCTAAACCTTCAGCCCGAACCCGTCAGCTAACCTCGTAAGCGTGGAAAGGTTTCTCAGGTTCTTCGACCTGAGCCTTTGGTCTTTTCCTCTCAGCGGCATGGACCTTACCGACCTTTCTGCAACCCCTGGTCAGCAAACCCGGGGTTGTTTTTTTTGTCTTTGCCTCTCAGCACTTTAACCTCCCCGGGCCTAAAGGCCGGAGTCATTTCGCCGTAAACGGGCACTTCAGTTAACAGTCCGCCGCTATTCTGTTCTAAGGAGGTTTTGGCCTTTGCTTCGACACATTGCCGTCGTCCACTCTCGCACCGGGGGCCCTTCCCAGGATCAAGAAAGGGTAAATGGTCATGCTCCACCATCCAATCCCCATGGCACCCTGCAGACCAACAGTACCCTGGCAGCGGTACAGCAGGTCCTTTTGGAGAAAAACTACCGGGTGAGCACCGTCCCCGCCACCCCCATACTTCCAGCCGATCTTTGGTACCTGAAGGCGCAACTGGTCTTTAACCTGGCCACCGGCATTACTTCCAAGAAGGAACAGGCCCATGTGGCCTCACTCCTGGAGGTCTCCGGGCTGCCCTTCACGGGCCCGGGGGCGCTGGCGCACCTCCTGGGCCTTTCCAAGCCTTTGGCTAAGAAGATCTTCGCCTTTCACGGGCTCCCCACGGCTGCCTTCCAGGAATTTCATGATCCCAAAGAGGATCTCGTGCCTTCCCTGTCATTCCCGCTCATCGTCAAGCCGTCTCAGGAGGGTTCCAGCCTGGGGATCGGGAAGGACAGTGTTGTATGGTGCGAAAACCAATTGCGTGACGCCGTCGCCAGCATCTTGACCACATACCGACAGCCTGCTCTGGTTGAAGAGTTCCTCCCCGGGCGAGAGTTTACCGTCGGTGTCCTGGGCAACAACCCTCCTTCCCTCCTGCCCATCGAAGAGATCATCTTTGACCCGAGTCAAGAACGTTTCTACTCCTACGAAGTAAAATCACGCGATACCGTAATCCCCCGCTGCCCAGCTGAGATCGATACCGAGTTGGCCCGTGAGATCGAGACGGTCGCCCTGAAGGCTTACGAGGTCATCGGGGCGCGCGACTTTGCCCGGCTGGATATCCGCCTGGATGCGAATGGCCGTCCTAAAATCCTGGAGATCAACACCTTGCCCGGTCTCATGCCCGGATACAGCGAGTTCCCCCGCATGGCCGCGGCCGCGGGATTAAGCTATGCGGATCTGATTGGGAGGATCGTCCAACTCGCCTGGGAGCGTTCTCCAAGAGGAAGGCCTCGCGTCCCGGCATGACTGGGCCGGGGCGGGTCAGGAACCGCATTCAGGCGAAAAAGATGGATTCTGCGGCCGTCTCAACAGACCCGGCACGCCCCGGGAGCTGACCCAGAAATGTTCTCACTTAGGAGGTAGATCCTGCTGACACCGAATCCTCGCCTCGAGATCGATCTCTCCAAGATCAGACATAATACCCGGCAGATAGTCGATCTGGCTTCCGTCGTCGGAATCGAGGTAGTGGGGGTCACCAAGGGCCTCATGGCCCTTCCTGAGGTCGCCCTAGCTATGCTCCAGGGAGGCGCAAAAGGACTGGCCGATTCTCGACTGGAGAATCTCCGCCGGCTGAAGGAGGGGGGCCTGAGGACAACCAGGCTTTTGCTGAGAGTGCCCCGCCTTAGTCGGGTAACTGAGGTTGTGGAACTGGCCGACCTCAGCCTGAATTCGGAAGTCGCGGTCATCAAAGCCCTGGATCAAGTCAGCCAGAGTCGAAAGAGGAAACACGGCGTAATCCTCATGGTCGATCTCGGAGATCTGAGGGAAGGGGTCTGGCCTGATGACCTGGGTTCCGTCCTGAAGGAAATCAAACAGCTGCGCTGGGCACAAGTCGTCGGCCTGGGGGCCAATTTCGCCTGCTATGGCGGGGTCCTGCCCACGCCTGACAAAATGGAACGGCTCTTGTCTCTCAAAAAGGAGGCAGAAAAGATCCTGGATCGACCTATCCCGATCCTTTCCGCCGGAAACTCCAGCAGCTTGTCTTTTCTCTTGAGACGCCAGATTCCTTTCGGCCTAACCCAGCTGCGCGTGGGTGAGGGGATCCTTCTGGGGCGCGAAAGTACTCGCCGCGAGCCTATTCCCAGCACCTTTCAAGATGCCTTCGTCGTAGTGGCCGAGGTCATCGAATTGAAAAGGAAACCTTCGATCCCCGTCGGAGAAATCGGTTTGGATGCCTTCGGTCGCACCCCCCAGTTTGAGGATCGAGGGTTAAGAAAGCGGGCCATCCTGGCCATAGGCCGGCAAGATGTGGTTCCGGAAGGGCTTTTGCCGCTCGACCGAGGCGTGCGCATACTGGGGGCCTCCAGTGACCACATGGTGATCGACGTCACCGATCTCAACCGTTCTCTGGCAGTTGGGGATGAACTATCCTTTCTGCCGAACTATGCCGCGCTGCTGGCAGCGGTAACCTCGCCTTATGTTTCTGAAGTAATCGTGGGTGAGAAAGAGGAAGGCCGGAGAAATCAGAAGGTAGCCGCCAGTTTCACCATGTGAATCCGCCCTCCCGGCAGGTAACGTGTTTTCAATCCTCTTTGGTCCGACCGAACCCGGCCCGGGGAGGGTGCTGGGAAACAGCGCTTTGACTGGTCAACCTGCCCGGGATACCATTTTTCTAATCTTTTTCTAAACTTCCTTTAAGGGATCTTTAAGCGCCACGAGGTATATTTCTCCTTGTCCGGCGGGTAACAAAAATTCACCCCCGCCAAAAGGAGGAGAACGAAATGAAGAAGATGACCACATGGCTCGCCATCGGCACCTTTCTGTTGGGAGGGATCCTGGGGCTGGGTCTTTTGACCCGCGGGCCGGCAGCCTTGGCAGCCGGAGCCACCACCGCCGCTCCCGCGATCGCTGAAAAGGTCAGCGCCGGCGGAACGGTAGAGGCGAATTCTCCGTCCTACACCGCCACCATCAGGGTCGCCAACGCGCAGGACCAGAAGGAGAAGTCCAGCGCCTCCGGCGAAGCCAGCGAGGCCGCTCAACTGGCTAGCCAGGCCAAGATTACGGCCGAGCAGGCCAAGGCCGCGGCTCTTAAAGCCGTCCCCGGCCAGGTGGCCAAAGTGGAACTGGACAACGAAAACGGCAACTTGGTCTACTCCGTCGAAGTCAAAGATACCCAAGGAAAGAGTATTGACGTCAAGGTTGATGCCGGCAACGGCCAGGTCCTGACCATGGAGCTGGGTAAAGATCAGGAAGGCCCCGAAGGAACTGAGGTTAATGGGGTGGAGAAGGAGACCAAAGCCGCTCCCCATGCCGACAGTGACAACGATACTACTGAGGTGCAGGAAGAGGGCGGCCACTAAATCCTGGTGAGGCCGCAGGCCCAGGGCCATGGTCGGGAGCCAACAGAGGGATTTTCTCCTGAAATTCAGCAGCTGCCTCGGAGGCCGTCGAGCGGGGCGAGATAAAACGCCTGATTGGGAGCCAACAAAGGGATCTTCTCCTGAAATTCAGCAGCTGCCTCCGAGGGACGTTGAGCCCTGTATCCATGACAGGCCGAAGCCTCGGCCTAGACACCGGGAAAGACTGATTGGCGATCGTTTGACATAGCTTGCGCCGTTCCAATGAGATGAGGCGGGTCAAGCCAGAGGCAAGAGGGAACCATGGCCGACCCGCCTCCATTTTCGTCCCTTTAACACCTGAGCGCTGGTCTCAGCTGCTGGTTGTTGAGATCCGCTTAAGGCTTCCGAAAGGGTTTTTTCCGCCATCGGTGAATAATACAAGCAAAGACTTCTGTCCGGAATCGAGACAGTTCCGGAGACACCCGGCACTTAAAGTCCAAGGTGCGAGGTGAAGGACGTGCCCCACAAGATCCTCCTGGTGGAAGACGATGAGGCCATTGCCCGTTTTCTGAGCCTGGAACTGGAACACGAGGGCTACACCGTCAGCCTGGCCGGTGACGGTCGTAAAGCCCTGGAGCTGGCCGAAGGGGATTCCTGGGATCTCATCCTCCTGGATGTGATGCTCCCATATCTCAGCGGAATCGAGGTTTGCCGGCGAATAAAGAGCCGGTTGGCTGTACCCATCATCATGGTTACGGCCCGGGATGCCGTCAGTGATCGGGTGGCCGGATTGGACGGCGGGGCCGATGACTACCTGACCAAGCCCTTTGCCATTGAGGAGTTGCTGGCCAGGATTCGGGTCCAGCTCCGCCGGCACGAGATGGGAGCAAAGTCCCAGGGAACGCTCCAGTTTCAAGACCTGATCATCAACCAGGAGACCAGAGAAGTCCACCGCCGGCGGGAGCTAATTGAGCTCACCAAAAAGGAGTTTGACCTTCTGGAGTTCATGGCTCTTAATCCCAATCGGGTCTTGACTCGCGAGGTCATCCTCGAGCGGGTTTGGGGGTACGATTTTACTGGCGACACTAACATTGTCGATGTTTATGTTCGTTACCTGCGGGCCAAAGTGGATGATCCCTTCAATCAGAAACTTATTCATACCGTTCGTGGGGTGGGTTACATCCTCAAGGGATGAAGCGCCAACCGGCGATGCCGCGCCTGGCCGCCACCCTGCCATGGGTAAGTGCTGGGCTTCAGGCTCGGACCGGTCTATCTGTACCAGATGATGTATCCGGTCTTTACGGAGATTAATTCCGCTGAGCGGGGGAAATCTCATGTTTTTTCGCAGTATCACCTGGCGCCTGACCGTTTGGTATACGCTCATCCTGGCCCTTATCTTGCTGGCAGTAGGGGGGCTGACTTATTGGGCCGTAGAGTCAACCTTAACCCGGCAGGGAATAGAACGCGTCCTGACCAAGAATGAAGCCTTGCGGCAACAGTTGGTTTACTCGTCCCACCAGGAAGAGGGCCAACACCTTGATCTTACTGATCGTGACCTGCTGGCAACGGGAGATGCTTTCTACTTGCAGATCACCGATCGTGATGGTCATGTGCTGAATCACTCCCCGAACACACCTGGCTTCCCACTGCCGGCAGAACCCACCCCAGCCGGCCCGGTTTTCCGAGAATTCGCTGGTCGGCCCTTTCTCTATCTCTCTCAACCCCTGTTAGAAACTGGTCGGCAGGTCTATACTCTCGAGATAGCCCTCCCCTGGGAGACCAACGAGGAGTTCCTACGAGCCTTGCGGCGTTTTCTGACCTTATCTGGGTCGGCCGGGTTGTTCCTCGCCCTGGTGGGTGGTTTTCTGGTGGCCCGATTTTCCCTGCGCCCCGTGGCCGCCATAACCCGGGCCGCTACGGCTATCAGTCAGGAGGACCTATCACAGCGTCTTGACCTGTCGGGATCAAACGATGAATTACGCCGGTTGGCCCAAGCCTTTAACGAGATGCTGGACCGGCTCCAAAAGGCCTTTGAGGAGCAGAAGCGCTTTGTTGGGGATGCGTCCCATGAGCTGAGAACCCCTCTCGCCGTGGTCCGTGGTTACGCCGGACTCCTGCAGCGCTGGGGACAGGAAGATCCAGCGATATTAAGGGAAGCTGTCGCGGCCATAAAGCGGGAAGCTGAATTCCTTTCAAGAATGGTGGAGAGACTCTTGCTATTGGCCCGCGGTGACAGTGGGTCAAAGGTGAGTAAGGAGATGGTTCCTCTAGATGAACTGTTGGCCGAGGTAGCCGGTGAGATTAGGGTCCTGGCTCCGGAGATCGATTTTCAGGTGGGCCCCTTTGACAAAATGAGTGTCCTGGGGGATGGGTTCTACCTCAGGCAGCTATTCATGATCCTTCTGGACAACGCCTTCAAATATACCGCCCCGGGCGGGCAGGTCGCCCTATCCCTGAGCAGACAGCGAGGCCAGGCCGTGATTGCCGTAAGCGATACGGGCGAAGGGATCCCGGCGGAGGAGATTCCCCGGATTTTCGACCGCTTCTACCGGGTGGATAAAGCCCGCTCCCGCCAAAAAGGAGGGAGCGGGCTTGGCCTGGCCATCGCCCGCTGGATCGTCGAAAGCCACGACGGTACCATTGAGGTCCGGAGTCAGGTCGGGGCGGGAACCACCTTCACCGTAAAACTACCCATCCTCTAGGAGACCGCTGAAAAACACCTATCTGCGGTGTGGCGCAATCTGCAAGAAGGAACCTTTTTATTGAAGGAGCGTTACTATTGCAGATTGTCGCGCCTGCGGCTTGGTGCTCGACGTATTTCTCTATACGCCTCCGCGCCAAGCCTTGTCGCTCCTAGCATCTGGGCATTTTTGAACAGTCTCGCCCCAACGCTATCTCGGGCGCGTCAACCGCTTAAAACGCAGTTCGTCAGCACTCTCCTAGGGCATAATCCCCAATAGTTTCCAGTAAGGTAGGCCGATGACAAACCACTGCAGCAGGGTGATGACTCCGAAGAGCAAACCGAAACGAGCGGAATCTTTGGTATCAAATAGACCAGCCCCGCTGAACATAAGAAGGGGCACCGTGTTGAAGGGAAAGATGAGGGAATAAGGAACCAGGGTCATCGCCGGAACATAGAGAGATAGCACCGGCAATCCCAGGGCTTTGGCCAAAGAAATGATCACGGGCAGCAGGGCTGCCGCCATGGCCGTATAGGTGAAAAACAACACATGCCCGTAATACATCAGCAGGACGATAATGGCATAAACCAGGAGGAAAGGCATGTTTTTCAAGCCCAGGCCCTCCAGGATGTGCACCAGGGCGAAAAAGGCTCGTCAGTTGTCGAAAAATGTCGCTGAATTGCTCTGGGTTTGGCGCCGCGGCTTAACAGCTTCGGAGGTTTATAGATTCAGGAGAAGGCGGAGTTTCTTTGATTGAGGGCGGCTGACAGGCAGGACGGTTTTAGCTCGGTCGGCCATGACCAAACTATAGGTGCCATCGCCTTCGGCGATGACCTCACGCATGTTCCAGATTTACCAAAAGGTGACGGTGGCAACGAAAGAAAGATAAGCGCTCCTTCAAACGTTCCTCATAATCGCGCAGCGTCCCTGGAACCAAAAACGTTTCATTCTCAGTATGAAGATAGACACCTCCCCACCTTGACTCAAACCAATAAACCTCCTCATAATCCACAATAAGGTAACCTTCCCCCCGCGGGATGGCCAGTTTCGACCATCCCACGCGCTCGTCCTTTGACCGCGGAGTAGGTGAAAGTGTTCCACCGGAGTAAACCACCTTTTCCCGGGCCGTTTCCCCCTCACCTGCCGGTTCGGTTTGAGCGTACATCCGGGTCAGGGCCTGCAACCGTTTAATGGTTTTCTCCAGGCGTTCGGCCGTATAGGGTTTGAGGACGTAATCGACGGCATTTAAACCGAAGGCATCCACGGCATGCTGGCTGTAGGCGGTGGTAAAAACCACCAGGGGTGGCCGCGGGAGTTCGCGCAACCAAGCGGCCAGCTCCAGACCACTGCTCCCCGGAAGATGTATATCCAAAAAAAGAACATCTGGTTCCGTTTGGCGCAGCAGAGCCAAGGTCTCGGCCACCGAGCCGGCTTGACCAACCACCTCCACGGCCCCGGAATTTTCCAGGAGAAAGGCGAGCTCCTGGCGAACGTATTCTTCGTCGTCAACTACTACGGCCCGCAACCGATGGCCTGTACTGTTCAAAATAACTCCTCCAAACTTTGTCCGGGGCGAAACCGATCCGGAATTTCTAAGGTGACCGTCGTCCCGCGATCCGGCTCGCTCTCCAGATGAAGCCCATATTCTGGACCATAGACCCTCTTCAAGCGCTCATTCACGTTATAAAGTCCCAGGCCAAAACGCCGACCAGCCGGCGGCTCTCCCATGATTTCCCGCAACCGTTCCGGAGGTATTCCCACCCCATCGTCGGCAATGCGAACTTTGATCGCCCCCTCAGTGCGGTCCACCGTGATGGTGAGGTGGCCCGGCCCTTCGCGCGGTAAAAGACCGTGCCGGACGGCATTTTCAACCAGCGGCTGCAGCAAGAAATTGGGAACAGCGACCGGTTTGGCCCGGGGGTCGACGGAAAGATGAACTTGCAATCTCTGACCAAAACGGGCTTGTTCCAGCAAGAGATAGGCCTCGACGGTTTTCATCTCCTCCTCTAAAGATACGAACTGCCCCGTCGAAGAGAGGGTTTTTCTCAAAAAATGGGCGAGATGAATGAGTAAATCTCTGGCCCGCAAGGCGTCAAGCCGGCAGAGGGAAATGATCGTGCTCAGGGCGTTAAAAAGAAAGTGCGGGTTGATCTGAGCCTGAAGCATTTGGAGCTGAGCCTGGGCATGAAGAGCCGCTATGGCCTCAAGTTCGGAAATGCGAATCTGCCGGGCCAACAGGCCACTCACCCCCAGGACCACCTCTCGGTGGACGTTATCGACCTGCTGACCGCTGGACTCCAGGAAAACCAGCGCTCCGTAATGCCTTTCTTGGAAGGCGATGGGGGCAGCAATGACCTCGCCCTCCGCTTCTTTGGCCAAGGGGTCCTTTTCCCCCACCAGAGCTACCCGGCCATAAAACATCTCCCTCTGTAACAGATCCCGCCAGGCCGTTTCACCCCCTCCCGCCCCGCCGCGGTCAGTTTCGCCAGGCGACAGCAGCGTCTTGATCTTGCTCACGGTCAAATCCAAGACCGCCGAAGTGGTCCCCGCGGTGGCTTCCCGGGCCGGTTCTAAAACCAGGCGGCCGGTCTTCTGTAACGCCTGCCTTGATTTTTCCGAGAGTTCCGGGGGCGCCACCGCCAGCAGCTCCCCCCGCGAATTCAACAAGGCTACGGCGGCGGCTTCCGTCAAGCGAAGGATCTCCTTAACCACGAAACTGGCGCTTTCGGGAGTAAGCCCACGCCGCAAATAAGGTAAAGCCCGATTGGCCAGGTCCAGAGCCAAACTAACATGGATGGCGGCGTTTCTTTCCAGTTGCCGTTGGATATCGTTGACGATGAGCAGAAACACGGCGGCTCCCAGGCTGTTAACTAAGAGCATGGGGCCGCCGATGAGGAGCTCCAATTGCCAAGCGGCTTCAAAGGGTTTGGCCAGCCAGAGGACCAAAAAGCGCTGAATCAATTCGGTGATAAAAGCCGCCAGCGCACCCTGCCAGGGTGTCGCTCGCCGGCCCCGGTTCAAGCGGTAGACCATCCCCCCCGGCCAATCCGGCCACCAGGG
>JAMCWA010000093.1 GCA_023475165.1 Bacillota bacterium
AATAGCTCTCCTGGAAACCCTCCCCACCGGTTCATCAGGACAAAAAGACCCAAAAGGAACGTCAGGAAGTAGACCGCCGGGAGGCCCTGGCCCTCCCGTTCAAAGAGGAAGCGACGACGAAAAATGAGGATGGTTTTCCTCAACTCAGACCACCGCAAAAGGTCCACACCCGCCCTTCCCGCCGGAGATGGCTGGCGGCAAGATCACCGGCTAACATAATCCATATGCCCGGAGCAGCGGGCGAAGAACCAAAGTACGGGTTTCCAGGAGAGCTATTTAGTAAAAATGGGCGCCCGGCCCCATGGATGGAGAGTTCGCCGCGGTACCGGCCGGAGGGCTGAAGCTCTACCGCGATGCGGTCGGCGCCGGTGACCGAAAACGAGGACGGCAACGCCCGAGTAGCGCCCTGTAAACAGCTGGCTTATTTCAGTTAGAGCGATCTTCCGCAAAAAGCCTCTCCAGGACGCGCATAGTCTCTGCGGCCTTTTCCCTTGCCGTGATCCGCTTTATTCGGGTCAGATCCTGACCAGCATGGTTCAGGCCAGGCTCAGTGGTGTAATGATAAGCAAAACCAGCTTCCTGCAATAAGGAACGCGTCGTTTCATCCCCGGCCCCAAAGGGGTAAGCAAAATCCATGACCTCCCTCACTCCCACCTTTTTCAGGGTCTGAGCAGTCAACAATATATCCTGCCAAACCCTGCCTCGCCGTTCCTCCTCAGTTTCGCGGCGTCCTTCCTGACATAGCCACCTCCGAGCCAGATAGAAGGGGGCCACCCCACCACCCTCCACCGGAACCACGCCGTGACCATCATAGCTGTGACCCGCCAAAGACCAGTACCCAGTCTCCAGCAGGCGCCGCGCTTGCTCGGTAGAAAGATGGGGGCGATGGGGCTCGGGCCGGGGATGCGGTTCAAACCATTTCGCCACGGCGAAAACCACCGCCGGAAAACGGAATTTTTGAGTCAGAGGAAGGGCAAAATCAGCGAGATCCTCGTAACCGTCGTCAAAGGTGATCAGAACCGCCTTTTGCGGGACTTTCCTTCTCCCTTGGAGAAACTCGTGAAAATGCTTTAGACTAATCGGGGAATATCCTTCAGTCTTTAACCTCCAGAAGGTTTCCTCCAGTTCAGCAGGGGTAAGGGCATAAGACTTGGTTGGGTCAGGATCGATGGCGTGAAAGAGCAGAACAGCCACTGCCCCTTTCTTGGGACTGCAACCACTCAGACTGGCGTCTCGGCAAATCAAGATGCCCAAGGCTATCAAGGACAGAAGGGTGAGGGCAAAGGTTAGACTTGCTTTCTTCCCGCCCGAGCTAAAGATGGTGGATCCCCCCGAAGGTTGGTTGGACTAAGTGTAATTCGTCGTCCTTCACCAGGAATCCTCTTGGAACGTTCTGCCACTTTATTGGATCAGAGCGAAGGCACTGAATCAAAGAGCCCCAGCCTGCTTTCTCAGGCTGGGGCTCTGCTGTCTTCCCGGGAGATCGTTCGATCTGAAGCCATCTTCTTATTATTGTGGTAAGGGGCCTCAGCGTATTTCGGTAGGTACAAAGGCATCAATAATCCCAATGACCAGGGAAGCCAGAAGGGCCCCGAAGATGGAGACCCGCATGGTGGGAACAAAGAACTGCGCCGCGTAGATGACCACGGCGGCCGTGATGAAACCGACTACTCCTCGGCTCTGCGGGGATACTTTCTTGCCGATGATACTCTCGACGAGAAAACCGATGACGGCAATTACTACCGCCGCCAGGAGGGCGTTCCAGAAGCCAGCGATAGCGAATCCGGGCACCAGAAAGCCGACAAAAAGTAGAACCAGAGCCGAGACAATGAATCGGACGATCATCCCGATCATCCAGTCTTTCACCCCCTAACAAAAAATTGGAACTGCTCAAGGAGTATCATCTCCAAAGCAGTCCCAACATATTCATGCTTTTCTGGTGCTGACGATGGCGTGATTTACTGCCCCCGACCTGTCCGGGTCCGTTGCAGGAGATAAGCGGCCGATAGTAGTACCGCCCCGATCAAATCTGTGGCCAGGCCGGGATCAATCAAGAGCAAGCCGCCGGCAAAGAGCATGACCCGTTCATACCAAGTCAGCCGCGCCGTCAAGTACCCGACCACCCCGGTGCCCACCCCGATCATGCCCAGGGTGGCCGTCGCAGCAATGTGTATGACGCCGCCCCAGGTGGCGTTGATCAGCAACAAAGAGGGGGAAAGGACAAAGATATAAGGTATCAGGAAGGCGGCGATGGCCAGCTTGGAAGCCTGGATACCGGTTTGCATCGGATTGGACTTAGCGATTCCAGAACCGGCGTAGGCCGCCAGAGCCACCGGGGGCGTCACGTCAGCAATGATCCCGAAATAGAAGGCAAATAGATGCGCCCCCAAGCGCGGGATACCCAGCATGATCAGGGCCGGGGCCGCGATGGTGGAGGTGATGACATAATTGGCCGTGGTGGGAACCCCCATCCCTAAAATCAAGGAGGTAATCATGGTGAAGAAGAGGGTCAACAGCAGGTTGCCGCCGGCCAAATCCACCAGGTTGGAGGCCAACTTCAAGCCCAGTCCGGTTAGGGTGACGACCCCAACGATGATACCGGCTGTGGCGGTGGCTGCCACGACCCCCAGAGTTGCCCGGGCACCTTGCTCCAGAGCGGCAATGATATCCTTGAAACCAATCCGGGTTGACTGGCGCAACAGAGAGGCCACTATGGAGAGAAGAATGGCATAGAGGGCCGCCTTCATGGGCGTAAATCCCTCCACCAAGAGATAGATGATGGCCGCCAGGGGTAAAAAGAGGTGTCCTTTTTCGGTAAAGACCTTGCGCAGGTTAGGCAGCTCTTCTCGTTTGAGACCCCGCAGACCCAGTTTCTTGGCCTCAAAGTGGACCTCGATCCATATCCCCAAAAAATAGAGGATCGCCGGAATAGCCGCGGCCTTGGCCACCTCTACGTAGGGGATCTTCAGGAATTCGGCCATCAGGAAGGCTGCTGCGCCCATGATGGGAGGCATCAATTGCCCACCGGTGGAAGCTGCTGCTTCCACCGCTGCGGCAAACTCGGGACGATAGCCCAGGCTCTTCATCAAGGGGATGGTGAAGCTCCCCGACCCCACGGTATTGGCCACCGAACTCCCGGAAACCGTCCCTTCCAGAGCGCTGGAAATGACCGCCACCTTGGCCGGGCCGCCCGCCGCCCAACCAGCCGCAGCATTGGCCAGATCGATGAAGAACTTTCCGATCCCGGTCTTCTCCAGAAAAGCCCCAAATAGGATGAAGAGAAAGATGAAGGTCGCCGAAACCCCCAAGGGGATGCCGAAAATCCCCTCGGTGGTGAAGAAAAGGTGCTGCACCAGGGTCTCTACCGAAGCCCCCCGGTGGGCAAACATGCCCGGCAGGTAGGGCCCGGCGAAGACATAACCCAAGAAAAGTAGAACCACCGTTAGCATGGGCCAGCCTACCACCCGGCGGGCGGCCTCCAGAACCAGTAAAGTACCCAGCACCCCGATGACCAAGTCGGTTCCGGTCATCAAGCCGGCCCGGTTCACCAACTGTTGATAGAAGACCACCAAATAGAGAGGGGTGATGGCACCCAGGAGGGCAAAGATGACATCCCACCACTGGATTTTACGACGGTCAGAACGCCGATTCAGAGGATAAAGTAAAAAGATCAGGACCAGACCAAAGGAAAGGTGAATGGCTCTCTGAATCATGGCGTCGAACAGACCGAAAAAGGCTGTGTAAAGCTGAAACAGAGAAAAAGCAATGGCGATGACACTGATAACCAGGGCCGCCCCTCCCCGCAAGCGCCGGTAGTCCGATTCCCGGTCGACCTTGGCCAGGAATTCCTCAATGTCGATCTCCTCCGCCTCAGGTGCCACCGTCCCCGGCTCCCTTACCCCTCTTCTTGAATCGGTTGGGGATACCGGCCCGCGTGGCTTCTCTTTTGCCTGCTCTCGCTTTTCATCCCGGAAACTCTCTGTCACAGCTTCCCAGGCCTCCTTTGCCGCTTCACTTTTCGAGAAATGCATTGTGAGATACCTTCCTGAGAGCAACTCCGGGGAGGGTCACAGGGGAGCTCTCCCGGGAAAGGTTACTCCAGTTGAAAGAGCCGGTGGCTGACCCGTATTTCCACCAGGGTGTCAGGTCCCACCAGGTCCAGGAGAGGAAACTCCCGCCCTTTGACCTTTAACCTCTGAGCCGGAATGGGGCTGACCCAGAGGGAAACCCGGCTAAAATGGCGGGATAGCCCACGCAGGAAGAACTTCCCCTCCCGGTTTTCGAAATTCCCCTCCGCCCCGTAGGGCAGCCCTACCCCCAGGGACTCGTAAACCGTCTCGACCAACACCAATTGCCCGTCTTGGACGCGAAAGATCTCCCGGACGGGAGTGAGTTGAACCGAGTGAGTGTACTCCAGAGTGAGATCTTCACCTTGCCGGAAGGGAAATTCCAACACCACTCGATCATTCTTGATGTCTACCACCTGCAAGAGGTAGGGCCACTCAAACCACCCGACCACAGGCAGCAGCAAGAGTGCCACCACTAACAGCAGAAATGCCCTCTTCCCCGACATTAAAGGAACGGGCATCGGCCATGAGGCCAATGCCCGCCGTCCCTCCTCGCTGGCTTTGAGGCGGCAGTTGCCCCGGCGTATTGACTTAGCCGTAACCGCTGGTGCGTCTCATCCTCATCACACCGTTGGGTTTGGCGACGCGTGGTGCTGGTCACGGTACAGGATCTCCCAGGGGAACGATGACCTGCCGCCGCTCCTGCCCTCCGAATTCAAAATCTATTTGGTTTCGTCAAAGAACTTCTTGGCACCCGGATGCAGCTCCACCGGCATGCCGTTGGTGGCTGTCTTGACCTGGATCAGCTTGCCAGCCGCGTGAGCGGCCGCCAGCCGATCCAGATGGGTGAAAATAGCCTTGGTCATATCGTAGACCAAGTTCTGGTCCAGGCTCTTTTTGGTGATGAGCATGGCCATGACGGCAACGGTGACGGTGTCCTGGTCCAGACTGGTATAGGTCTTCCCAGGCACCACAACTTTGGTGTAGAAGGGGTACTTTTTGGCCAGGGCCGCGATTTTGTCGTCCGCGATGGGGATCAGGGCGATCTTGTGTTGGGCCGCCACGTCCTGGATCGCGGCCGTGGGGAAGCCCGCAGTGACAAAGGCAGCGTCCACATTACCATCTTTGAGGTTACTGGCCGCATCAGCAAAATTCAAGTATTGGGCCGTCAGGTCTTTGTAGCTGAGACCATAAGCCTCCAGGATCTGGCGGGCGTTGGCCTCGGTACCACTGCCGGCGGCCCCCACGGCCACCTTCTTACCCTTTAAGTCCGCCACTGACTTGATGTTCTTACTGGCCAGGGTAACAATCTGGATGGTTTCAGGATAAAGGGTAGCTATACCGGCCAACCCATCAATCTTCTTGTCCTTAAACATCTCCGCCCCTTGCGCAGCATAGAAGGCGATGTCGTTTTGGACCAGGGCCATTTCCACCTTACCCTCATTGAGCAGGTTGAGGTTGGCCACAGAAGCCCCCGTGGACTGGGCCGTTGCGTTAATCCCCTTAACGTTCTTATTCAAGATCTCGGCCATGGCCCCACCCAGGGGATAGTAGGTCCCTGCCGTTCCACCGGTGGCGATGTTGACGAACTTCTGGGCCGGTTGAGGTTGAGGCTGGCCCTTGGCCTCTTCTTTAGCCGGCTGGCTGCCGCAACCCGCCAAAACCAGTACGGCCACCAAGGTCAAAAGGGCGATCGCCTTGGTCAGCTTCCCATTCATCAAAAAAGACCCCCTTTTAAGAAATATTTTAAATACGTATTCGCTCAAATGGACCTGGTTCCTTCCTTCCTACACAATCCTTCAGTTTCTCTTCTTAATCCGACAACCTTGACAAGTCCCGTAAAGGAAAATACCATCTAATCTAGGAGAGTCTTAAACGACGAAGGCCGCAGAAGGTTCAGCGCAAACTGCGTTTTGCACCGGTTAATCCGACCAGCGTCGACGATGAATGTTTACTTCGATCGGGAAGCGAGGGGGGCTTTATTCATGCCTACTTTTTACATCGTCGATGATGATCCGCCTGTCAGGAAAATCTTACGGAACATCGTTGAGGAGGAAGGATTGGGCCAAGTGGTGGGGGAAGCAGGTGACGGCCGGGAAGCGGCGAGCCGGATACCGCTCCTCAAACCGGATGTAATTCTGATTGATCTTCTTCTGCCTGGATTGGACGGTATCGGTCTGGCCGATGGTCTCAAGGATTTGGGATCTACCGCCACCCTGGTCATGCTCTCCCAGGTTACGGACAAGGAGATGGTCGGACAGGCCTACCAGGCCGGAATCCGGTTCTTCATTCACAAGCCCGTCAACCGGGTGGAAATCCTCTCGGTATTACGGTCCGTTCTGGAGACCCTGTCCTTGCGGCAAACCCTGGATCGGGTCCGCCGCCTCATTGATCAGCCTCCTGTTGAACCTGCTCCACCCCGGACAGGCCCGTCTCTGGAGCAGGCCATGAGTCAGGCCTTTTCCCGTTTGGGGATCGTCGGAGAATCCGGGACACGGGACATGGCCGCCATCCTTGTGCTCCTGCATCAGGCCGGGACTCGTCAGGGCCGCGAGCGGCTAAGGCACCTGCAAGGTCTCTACAATGAACTGCGCCGGGAAGAGTCAGCCCTCCAGTCTTCGGCAAGAACCCGGGTCCCCTTCGCCGCTCCGGGAGGAAAGCCCCCTGAAAGAAATCAGCTATCGGACCCTGGCCAGGTGGGGACAAAAGCGGACGCCACCCGCCCCTCCCTGGAGGAAAGAGCCATTGAGCAACGGATCAGGCGAACCATCGGGGTCGCCCTGCACAACCTGGCGGCCTTGGGACTGGAACATCCGGAGAGTGAAGTCTTTAAGCGCTATGCTACCCGCTATTTCGAATTCGCGGAAGTACGTAATGAGATGCGTTTCTTGAAGGGCGAAAGCCCCTATCACGGCAAGACCAGCATCCGGCGGTTCCTGGAAGCGCTTTTCCTGGAAGTTGAGGGAGAGCTGCGGGGGGAGTAGGTTGGAAGGTAGTTCCTGCTCGCCACGGCACCGTAACCGGAGCTTCCAAGCCGTCTCAACAAGGGGCAACGCCGGTCCTTTCCCCCCCCTCATCAGGAGGACAAAAGAGGCGCCGGCTGGGCAGACTCACCCGAAAGACGGTTTTCCCTCCCTCCCGGCTGACCAGGATCCTTCCCCCGAGGTCCTCCACCAAACCACGGACATGGGTCAATCCGATCCCCGCGTAAAACTCCCCCGTCTCGGGCCGGAACTTAGTACTGTACCCCGGCTCAAAGATGATCTCCCGGTCCCCGGCGGGGATGCCGACGCCGGTATCCTTCACCAGGAGCAGAACCTCCGTCCCCTCCCGGGTTATTTCCACTTCGATGTTACCCTCCTCGGGTATGGCCTCGATGGCGTTATTGAGGAGATTGTTCAGGATGGTAAGCAGGGGAAGGGGGGCAGTTAGTGGGCCGTCGCCTTCAACCCTCCCCACAAAGCTGATCTCTTTTCGTAGCCGGCGGGCGTAGTTTTGATTTACGGCCAAGGCCAACTCCACCACTTCCGCCATGTCTCGCGGGCCGCCGATCTCCTGAGGGTCAACAAGTCTCTCCAAACCGGCAATGATCCGCTGGTAGTCCTTCTTGATCTCATGGATCTCCTTAGCCACCGCCAACGCCGTAGCACTGAGATGCCCCAATGGGGTGTATTCCGGCCCCTCGCCTTTTTCCTCGCTACTCAGGAGGCGGGCCTGACTATAGAGCTGATAGCTCTTGGCCATGGTTTTTTCGATATCCGCCGACGACTTTTTGAGGAAAAAGGCCTCATTACGCAAAGCCGTCGCCAAGAGGAGCATTTCGCGATACTTCCTTCTTTCCTGTTGCTGTAGTTCTTCCAGATGTCTTTGCTGAACCACAAAGTAAAGTCCCAGAACCATGGTCGTGCGGATGAAACCGATCATCAGGAAAATGCCGGCAAAATAGAAGGCCCCGGGCAGTGATTTTACTTCCCCCCGGATCAAAATCTCCCCTAGATTGGCCAGGGCGTCGGCCAGGATGAGCTTCAGGCCCAGAGGCAGAGGCTGATCCAACCTGCGGCGGAAATCCAGCCCGGTCAGCGCCAGGGCCAAAAGGAGATAGTAAAGACCGCCCGGGAAATGGACCAAAAAGGCCTGGCCGAGCTCGGTGGCGGGCCAGGCTACCAAACTCAGTAAGAGCCGGAGGGTCAAAACCACCAGGCCCGAGATCACTCCTACGCCAACTACGGGAAGAGAACGGTCCAAGATAGAAGCGAAGTTGAAGGCCGCCGCCCCCAGAGCAAAGCGAAATTGCGTGCCAAAGGGATTGACCTTGACCTCCGCCAGGGCAGCCACCGAGACCGCCACCATGAGGATCCGCGCCCAGAGGGGCAAGGGGCGCATAGGATCTCTTCCCCCTTTTCCCGATAAAGACAGTCCTCTCCCTCCCTCCGGAGACTGCTTAGAAACTACGGTTTAAGCGGTTATCCCGGGCCAGATACCGTCAGGCTGAAAGCAACTTTCATCGAACCCTGACATCAGCTTCATCGGGGCTTGACCTGATCTGATTCTTTCGTTATTATAACATATTGGACTGAGTTGACCCAGTTAGCGGGCGGTTGCGATACGATGATACCAAAAACCCCAAGGGAGGTGAATTAGTTGGCAAATATCAAGTCAGCCATCAAGAGGGCTGAAGTGGCCGAAATCCGCACCCGGCGGAATAATGCCGTTCGATCGATGATTAAGACCTCTGTCCGTCGTTTAGAGGAAACCCTCAAGGGAAATGATCCGGAAAAGGCCACAGGCGCGTTAAGCCGGGCTTTCTCGCATTTGGATAAGGCCGTCTCCAAGGGCGTCATCCATAAGAATGAAGCCAACCGGAGTAAGGCTCGCTTAAGTCGGCGGGTGGAGGAGTTCAAGAATAAATCGGACCAGGCATGAAAACAGGTAGGAGGCTGCGAGTGAGGCAGTCTCTTATTATTTTCGGCAGGATGGGGGACATGACTTGCGCCAGGAGAGGGGCCGCCACGCCATAAAGACCGGGCGAAAGAAGGTTGTCGCGAAAGTTTCACTGTTATTCTCGACCCTTTTTCTCCTCGTTTTGTTTTCGGCTCTCACCCTTCGCTCCTTCTGGATCAGCCAAAAGCAACTTACCGTCTATGTTACGCCGCCCTTGCGAGCCCGGGTGGAAAAGGCGGTCAACCTCTTTCAGCACACCCATCCCCAGTTCACTGTGACATTGGTCGAACTGCCGGTGCCGGATGGCCAGGCCGCTTGGGCCTCGGGCCATTCGGGGTCAGAGTCCAACCGGGCCGCCGGTTCCCAAAGTGGCGGCAGCCTGAACCTTTCCCGGCCAGGTGGTCAGCCGGCGACCCAATCAGAAGGGGCGACCGCTCTGGTTGTGGATTACCTTCAGCCCGGTCAAGATCCTGAAAAAGAGAAGATCATCTTTTACGATTACCAGCTCCTGGTGGTACCTTTTCTTGAGCCCATCCCCGGTCTGTCCCGAGCGGAAGCCGTAGCCCTGCTGGCCCAAGGAGGGGCAGTTAGAAGCCGTCCCTTCTTGCGCCCGGACGAGCTTTCTCGGACCCCCGCCTGGTCGGCCAGAAAGGTCCTGACCGAAGAGGAGTACTTGCGCCAGGGCAGGCTCGCCTCTGATGAGGTGGCCCTTCTCACCTGGCCCAACGTCAATCTCGGCCTCAAGGTTCTACCAATTGATGGTCGTTATCCCTGGCCCCACACCATCGAGCAGGGAACTTATCCCCTGTCTTTCCCGGTGACGTCCACCGCCTTCACGAACCGAGGTAACTGGCTGGCCTCCCTCCTGGACCGGCTTTTGACTCCCTTGTCCCCTCCTGGGGCAGCCGCGGCCTTCCAGGAGTTCCTGCGGGGTCCAAAGGCCAGGGGGATCTTTTACCCCGGTCGGGAGGGCTTTTCCCTGACGGCGGTCGGCGACCTCATGCTGGACCGGGGCGTGGCGGCCAAGATCGCCAGCCAGGGTCTCACTTACCCCCTCTCTCTTACCGCCCAACGTCTGGCTGCCGCCGATCTCACCCTGGCCAATCTGGAGTCACCCCTGGGAGTTAAGGGTAAACCACTGCCCAAAAAGGGGATCTGGTTCCGGGCCAAGCCGGAAACCGTGGCCATCCTCAATCAGGGCGGGATCGATGCCGTGACCCTGGCGAATAACCACATCCTGGACTACGATACCGATAACCTGCTGGAAACCATGGACCTTCTGTCTGCTTATCATATCTCCTTCACCGGAGCCGGAAAGAACCTGGAAGAGGCCCGCCGGCCGCTGATCTTGAAGGTGAAGGTTCCTGATACTTCAACCGTTGGGCCCGACAACCAGGGCCAGCGGGCATCGATAATTGACTCTCAGACGGGCACCCCTTCCAATGGTTACCTGCAGGTGGCCTTTCTGGGCTACAGCGATTTCGCCGAGATCTTTTGGAGCTACCAGTACCCGCGGACCTTCAGCGCCGGGCCTAATCTCCCGGGGGTCGCACCCATTAAGGAAAACTACCTGCGGGAAGACATCGCCCGCGCCCGCCGAGAAGCCGACCTGGTGGTAGTGGCCTTTCACTGGGGGCAGGAGTACACCAACGTCCCCGTCAAATACCAAAGCGATCAACGGGCGGTGGCCCATCTGGCCATCGATGCCGGGGCCGATCTGGTGCTGGGGTTTCATCCCCATGCCGTTCAAGGTCTTGAGCTTTACAAGGGTCGTCTCATCGCCTATAGCCTGGGGAATTTCGTCATGGATCAAAAGAGCGAGATCACCCGTGAAAGCATGATCCTGGAGTGCTGGGTGGATAATTCGGGCATCAAGACCGTTAACCTGGTCCCGACCATGATCGAGGAATGCCGCCCGCGCGTCCTGGAAGGCCAGGAAGGGCTCCCACTTCTCGAAAAGTTTCAAAGGATTTCCCAGGGATTGAAGTAGACTGTCAAGGGGCACGGTATCCGTGGGGGGAGCACTGCCCTGAAACGGCGGCCGCCCCCGTTAACTTGGAGCAGCGCCGCCCAGGTGGCAGGACCTTGTTGGAGCACTACCTTGAAACGGCGGCCGCCCCCGTTAACCGCAGGATCAAGATCTCCAGCAGTAAGTCGGCGGGCTGACGGCTCTCTTTCAGAGCAACGTCGGCGACAAGCAGGTGTTTCAAACCCGCCTCCAATTCCTCCTCCGTGAAAGAGGCGGCCTGGGCCAGGAGCTTCTGTCCCACAAAGGGGTGCACGGCCAGTCTCTCGGAAATTAACTCCGCCGGCAGACCCGTACCCAGAAGAAGTTTGGTCATAAGGAGCAACCGGACCTGGCGGGCCAACATAAAGAGGAGGCGGGCCGGCGGTTCCCCCAGACGCAACAGTTCCCTGAGATCACCCAGGGCCCGGGGTGTTTCCCGCCGACTGAGGTGATCCACCAAATCAAAGATCCTGGCCTCGCTGCCCTTACGGACGGCGGCCTGGACATCGGCAACCTTGATTTCCCGGGCGGAACCGACGTAGTCGGCCAGTTTATCCAGTTCCTTGGCCAGAAGCGAGAGCTCACCACCGGCATAAGTGGTCAGTAAAACCGCCGTCTCGTCCGAGAGGCTTTTCCCCAGTTCCCGGGCACGCCGTTGCGTCCAGAAAAGGAGTTCGCGGCCCCGCAAGGGCTGACATTCTATGACCCGCCCCACCTGCCCCGCCAGCCGGAAGACCCTCTTACGCTTGTCCACCCCGCCCCGTGCCCACAGGGCCAGGATAGTGCTGTCCGCAGGTGAGGAGAGGTATTCTTCCAGGAGCCCCTCCCCTCCGGCCGGTTCCCGGCGACCGCCGGCACCAGCCTCCTGACGCCGCTTCCCTTTTGGCCCCACGGCTTTAGTTCTAGGCCGGGCTCCTTTCCCTGCGCCGATCACGACCTGATCTTGAGGTACCTCCCCTGTCCTAACGAACCCCTCTCCATCGCCACGGCTGGGGCTTTCCCGGAGCCCCGGGCGGGTCGCCGGACCCGGTTCATCCCCCGCCACCCCTCCCTCGCCAGTGTCTCCCTCTTCTTCCAGCACGGTGTCCTTTTCGCGCTCCCGCTTGAGAGGGGTCATGGCCTGCCCCTGGTAGATCACCACGCGGCGCGCGGCCAAGAAAGGCGGGGTTTGGGCGGCCCGCACCGCTGCGCCCAGGCCGCCGTTTTCATCGTCGAAGAAAGAAAGATTAAGACCCGCCTCCCCCGGCGACAGGGCCAACGACCGCAACTTTTTCAAGAAGAGATCGCCGAGATAAGGTTCTTCCCCATACAAGAGATAGAATCTCTCGAAGCGGCCCTTCTCCAGGTCGGCCAGTTGGTCGGTAAAGGTCATGGGGGATCACCTCGGTCAGCCAGGAGACCGCTGAAAAAAACCCATCTGCGGTGTTGCTCTGGCGGCTCCTCACCGGCAAGCTTTCTTCAGATACGACCATTCAACAGCGGGTCTCCCCGCCCTTTTCTTCCTGCGGCGGGCGCAAGGGTATGACGCAGATGAACCGCATGGTGGTGGAGCCAGTGTTCTTGATCTGGTGCCAGTCATAAGGGAGAACAAAGAGAACCTTACCCGGTTCAAGGGGTTCTTCTCCATCTGCCCCTACGGCCAGTCCTGTCCCTTCCAGGATGAACATCTCCTGTTCATACCAATGACGATGATAGGGTGTAGCGGCACCCGGTCGCACCTCAAAAACGCGCATGGCAAAATTCGGAGCCCCCGTCTTTTCATTGATAACCCAACGAATAGTTACCCCCGGTGCCCCATCTACCTCCAGAGCCTTGACATCCTCATAACGAAAGATCTTCATTCCTCACCGGCCGGTCTAGGAAGACCCG
>JAMCWA010000021.1 GCA_023475165.1 Bacillota bacterium
CCTTTCCTCCCCGCTTATTTCGCCCAGAGGGAAAATACAAGCACTGCCCTATGTCGCCTGAGGACTCGTTTTCATAAGACAGGCGATGCCATTTTTCTTTCTCATCTAGACCTTTCCCGGCTCATGGAGCGAGCCCTGCGTCGAGCCGAACTACCCATCGCCTACTCTCAGGGCTTCAATCCTCACCCGAGGATGGTTTTTGGGGCGGCTCTGGCAGTGGGGACGGAAAGCGAGGCTGAGTACGCCGATTTCTTCTTGCGCCGGGATATATCCCCGGGTGAGTTCCAGAAACGACTTAACGAGGCCTTGCCGGAAGGTGTAGCCGTCAGCGAGGTCAGATGGGTAGATCTGGCCGCCCCAGCCCTGACGGCTGAGGTTCGGGTCGCTGACTATCGGGTGCTCCTCTTGGGCGAAATAAGCGGGGAGGAAAGGGACGCTTAGATCGGAAGAGCGTCAATCGTTTTGGCCCGAGGAGAGAAAAAGGTGAATATAAGGCCGCTGATCCTGCTGGCTGAGGTCGTGACAGGTGAGGTATCTGATGAAAGCGGGGGAGATGGTAAGCCTTCCAGAAGTGGCCGGGAGGCCTTTCTTCGGCTTCGTGCGGGGGGACAGGGCAATCTTAGACCCGAAGATTTCTTTAGCGCGCTGAGCAGCTTTCTTGAGCGCCCGATAGACCTTTTGTGGATTAAGAGAACGGAACTTTGGGCCGAGAAAAACGGCCGGCTCACTTCACTTTGGGAATAAACCCTTTAAAGGAGCTTCTTATGTCAAAAGAGATACTGATCAATGTAGAGACGGAAGAAACCAGAGTCGCCTTCCTGGAAGAAGGGGTTCTGGTAGAGATCTATGTCGAGCGGGCGGCCAACGCCCGGATTGTGGGCAATATCTATAAAGGGCTGGTACAGAACGTTCTTCCAGGGATGCAGGCGGCCTTTGTGGACATCGGCATGGAAAAGAACGCCTTTCTTTATGTGGACGATGCCTTGCCGCAGAAAGATGAGGAGGATGAGGTACCCGATTTGCCTCGCCGTAACATTAAGGATCTCCTGCGCCTGGGCCAGGAGATAATGGTACAGGTGGTCAAAGACGCCTTCGGCACCAAAGGGCCACGGGTCACCACCCACATTACCCTTCCTGGTCGTTATACCGTCCTCATGCCGACCACCGACTTTATTGGCATTTCCCGGCGGATCGGTGATGAAAAAGAGAGGGATCGCCTGCGGCGGGTCGCCGAAAAGATCCGACCAGCGGGAAACGGTCTCATTGTGCGAACAGTGGCCGAGGGGAAAACGGAGCAGGAACTTTCCCAGGATGTAGCCTTTCTTTATCGGCTCTGGGGAAGAGTGAAGAGCCGGGCCCGGGTGGGCAGCGCTCCCGCCCTCATTCATCGAGATCTGGGCCTGGTTTACCGGGTCATTCGCGACTCCTTCACCAACGAAGTCAATAACCTCTACGTGGATTCCCGGCATGAGTATGAGCGGATAATGGACCTATTGGACGTAATCTCTCCGGAACTGAAGGATAGGGTACAGTTCTTTCAAAGCCGGGATAGGGGCGTTTTCGATTTGTACGGCGTCGAACCGGAAATTGAGCAGGCCTTAAAGAACAAGATCTGGCTAAAGTCGGGAGGATACATCGTCGTCGATCAGACGGAGGCCTTGACGGTCATCGATGTCAATACCGGGAAGTTCGTTGGTACCACCAACCTGGCCGACACCGTCTTTAAGACTAACCTGGAAGCCGCCCGGGAGATTGCCAGACAGCTGCGCCTGCGGGACATCGGAGGCATCATCATCGCCGATTTCATTGACATGGAGGTTCCTGCGCACCGGCGTGAGGTGCTGAGGACCCTGGAGGAGGCCCTCAAGGGAGACAAAAACCGGGCGACGGTCTTGGGCCTTACCCAGTTGGGTTTGGTGGAGATGACCAGGAAGAAAGTCCGCCAGGGTCTGGCCGCCGTCCTGCAGAAACCATGCCCCTATTGTCAAGGTACGGGCCGAGTTCTGACCGAGGAGACCATTAGTGCCAGGGTTCGCCGGCAGATCAAGGACATCTTGCGCCATTCCCGGGAAGAGGCCGTTCTGATCGAGGTCCATCCCCTGGTGGCGGCCCAGCTAATTGGGTCGAGCGGGACTAACCTGCGCGAACTGGAAAGGGAAACGGGCAAGGCCATCTTCATCAAGGGCTCTACCCAGGTTCATGTCGAGTCCATGAACCTGAAGGCCATTGGTCCCCGGGCCGACGTGGAAGCCCAGGCCCTGCCGGTGCGCCAGGGGGAGGTCTTGGAGCTCAAGATCGAGGAGGGACACGCCATCAATCCCTGGAATGGGATTGCCCGGCTGGAGGGATATGTCATCGACGTGGATGGCGGCGGACGGTTCGTTGGGGAGAAGGTGAAAGTGGAGATCACCAGAGTGTTTAAGACCTATGCGCGAGCCCGCCTGGTTGAGGCTGCCTCCCGGGAGACGGGTGAGAAGGAGGCGGCCGGAGACTCGAATATTACTTCCCTGGATGTGGAATCGGAGGAAACTCCGGAAGGGAAAAGGGGCGAGGGCAGATGAAGGGGAAGCCCTTTTCTTTTCTCAAAGACCTGGAAATTAACTAGAAATCACGATAAATGAAGGACGCTGTTGACTCCAAAAAGCCTTAATGGTAAAATCCATTAAGTAGGCTTTCGGGCCGAAAACCGCACGGAAAGGGTTCCAAAAGGGCTCAAGGTCTGATACCGATGGGGCGGCCAGGGAGCAGCTGGGAGATGGCCGACGAACTGCGTTGGGAGCGGTTGAATCGCTCGAGACACTGTCGTCTCAATGGTAAACCCATCTGCTCTTACTGCTGCTGATGCAACTGCTTTTGTAGCCTTACCTTTTTCCGGCGAGTATTTTGGGGGTGTTCTTGATGTATGTTATCATTGAATCGGGCGGAAAACAGTATAAGGTCGGCCCTGGTGATACCTTTTACGTGGAGAGATTGCCCGCCAATCCCGGGGACCGCGTCGAACTGGACCGTGTACTAACCCTGGTGAAAGAGGACGGTCAGGTTTTATTAGGTACACCGCAGGTCACCGGCGCAAAGGTAGTCGCCAAGGTATTGGAACAAGGCAAGGGCCCCAAGATCATGGTGTTCAAGTACAAGAACAAGGTCAACTATCGGCGTCGTCAAGGACACCGGCAGCCTTATACCCGGCTGAGCGTGGAAGAGATCGTCGGACCATGATCCAGGTCTTGATCAAGAGAGACCAGACGGGACAGATCCGCGGCTTCATCGTCCAGGGCCATGCCGGCTATGACGCTCACGGACGAGACATTGTTTGCGCTGCCGTCTCTGCGGTGGCCCAGACGGCTGTCCTGGGGCTGCGGGAGGTCCTCCACCTTTCAATCCAGTTGCGGACTCGCGAGGGGTACCTTTCCTGCCAGCTTCCTGGCCGCCTCTCGCCAGATGTGGTTCGGGAGGCGCAAGTGTTGCTGGAAACAATGCTGGTGGGAATCAGGGATATTCAAACCGGATACCCTGGTTTTGTCGAGGTTAAAGTCTCTGGGAAGGGGGTTAAAGAAGATGATGAACCTTCAACTCTTTGCTCATAAAAAAGGTATGGGAAGCTCGCGTAATGGTCGGGACAGCAAACCCAAGTACCTGGGTGTAAAGAGCCACGACGGGCAGATGGTTTCCGCCGGAACCATCATCGTCCGCCAAAGGGGAACGCGAATTCATCCTGGAGTCAATGTCGGTATGGGACGTGACCATACCCTTTATGCCAAGGCAGACGGCACGGTGAGCTTTGAGACCAAGGGGCAGAACCAAAAGGTGGTCAAGGTAGTGGCCACTTCAACGGTTGCTTCTTAGTTTAGGAGATTGCTCGGAAACTGCGATTTGCGTGGTAATCCGGCCCGAGATACCGTCAGAGCAAGACCGCTCAAGAATGCCCAGAAGCTCAGGAGAAAAGGCTCCGAAGCGAGGCATACTAAGTGGCACGCTGAATGAGGAGCCGGCGGAGCAACACCATCGGCCAGGGTCTACACCCCTTTTAACATGGCAACCTGTTGCGGGTTGATTGCAACACAATCGTCTATAGTTGCGCAACATTCTCGGAGAATTTCTCCTGCCGATTGCGCCACAATCCGCTACAGCCACGCCCCATTTTGGGGAAAGTTCTTCGGCGGATTGCGCCACATAGATGTGGAGGTTTTTCAGCGGTCTCCCGGACTTGCGTTGCAATAACGATCACGTAGTAGCACGCCCCTCGTCAAGAGGGGCTATTCTATTATTGTTGGTGGATTCTTGACAAGAGAAAAAAGGAAAATGATTGTCCTCTATAGAAGAAAACAGGCAAGAGCCTTTTGCTTGAAGGTGAAGGAAACATGAAAGTACTGCGGCGGGCCATCTTTCTGGCGGAAATCCTTCTCCTATTGTCCCTTTTCTGGAGAGGAAACCCGCCGCCTGTCCTTTCCCTATTGGCCCTGGTACTCTGGTTCCCACTCTTTTTCCTGGTGGAGAAGGGAGAGGCGGATCCCGCGAAAAAGGCCAGGTTGTTGGAACTCTGCCGACATCAGCGCCACGACTTTCTAAACCACATTCAGGTCATCTCCGGCTGGCTCCAGCTCGGCCGCCCGGAGCGGGCTCTGGATTACATAAAGGAGACGAGACAGACCTATGATAAGGAAAGGCAGTTCTTCCTCAGCCAGGATGACGATCTATCTCTGACGATTCTGGAAGCGCGGCATAAGGGGGCGGCCTGCGGAGTCAGGATAAGCATCACCACGAATCCGGATCATCTGGATGGCTTTCTGAGGACAAAGGCCCTGGCACGGATGCTGAGGGTCCTTTTGGATGGCCTTCTGGCGATGGCGGGGCCGGCCGGCGAAGAAAAGGCAATTGACATTCGTCTCCAGCAAAAGGATGGTCTTCCGGAAGTGGAAGTACGAACAGCCGGCCTGGACCTGACGGGTGAGGCCAGGCGGAACTGGCAGCGGAAGGCGGCAGTTCTCGGGAGAGGCACCCGGCTGATCTTTGCGGAGGATAGCGACAAAAGTTCAACTTCTGTTTTCTGAGGAGGGTCATTAAACTGTTCATTGATCAGGCCAAGATATTTGTGAAAGCCGGTGACGGTGGTAACGGGGCTTCTGCCTTTCGACGGGAGAAATTCGTCCCCAAAGGGGGACCCAGCGGAGGCGACGGCGGTCACGGCGGTGATATCGTTTTTGTCGTTGACGCCGGGCTTTCCACTCTCCTGGATTTCCGTTATCAGCGACATTTTAGGGCTCAGCGGGGTGGTCACGGACAGGGAAGCAATATGAAGGGGGCGGACGGGGAGGATCTCCTGGTGAAGGTCCCGCCGGGCACCGTCGTGCGCGATGCGGATACCGGAGACGTCCTGGCCGATCTGACGGACCCTGGGCAAAGGACGGTAATTGTCAAGGGAGGGCGTGGCGGCCGCGGTAATGCCCATTTTGCCACCCCAACCCATAAGGCGCCGCGACTGGCGGAAAATGGCGAGCCCGGCCAGGAACGCTGGGTAGTTCTTGAGCTGAAGGTCATAGCCGACGTCGGTCTGGTGGGTCTGCCGAACGCCGGGAAATCAACCCTCCTGGCTGCGGTGAGCGCCGCCCGGCCCAAGATTGCCGACTACCCCTTCACCACCCTCACCCCCAACCTGGGGGTGGTTTCGGCCGGCGGCCGCAGTTTTGTTTTAGCCGATATTCCAGGGCTTATCGAGGGCGCCCATGAGGGAGTCGGCTTGGGGCACGACTTTTTGCGGCATGTGGAACGCACCAGGATCCTCATCCATGTGTTGGATGCGGCCGGGCCCGGGGAAGAAACACCCATCCAGGCCTATGAGGCTATTAACCGGGAACTCTCTCTTTACAGCCAAGCCCTGGCCAGGAAGAAACAGGTTATTGCTCTAAACAAGATGGACCTGCCGTCGGCCCGGGAAAACCTCCCCGGACTTGTTCGCTATTTTCAACACTTGGGGCAAGAATACTTTCCCCTTTCCGCCGTTAGCGGGGAAGGCATATCTGCCCTCCTGGAGCGGGTAACACAACTCCTGAACAGCCTTCCGGCTGAGCCACTCCAGGAAAAGGCCCACAAAAAGGAGGCGATCTTCCGGGCCTCCTTCGAGCCCGAACTCGTCATCCAAAAGACCGAAGAAGGCTTCCTGGTCCAGGGAAAAGACCTGGAACGAGCCGTAGCCATGACCCCCCTGGAGAACGAAGAAGCTTTGGAGCGGCTGCAAAGTCATTTAAGAAAACTGGGGGTAAACCGAGCGCTCACGGAAGCGGGGGCGCAGGAAGGCGATACGGTCCGCATCGGGAGATTTCGCTTCACGTATTATAACGACTAAACACCATTTGCCTATGGGGCATTCCGGCTAGATCCCCTTGCCACCTACGGCGGCGTCACAAAGTGATGAAACAGCAGCAGGGTGGCGACGCCCGCGCGGCGCTCTGGAAGTAGCTGGTTTGTTTCAGGTAGAAGTAGAGGAAAAAATTTTCCAAAGTAGCAGGGAAACTGTCCCTGCTCGTAGAATATCTTCCCTCGCTATCAATAGTTGCTGGTTGACTCTTGTTCTCCTTGAGGTGTACTGTTTTGCCTGACAAATCCCTGGGGATTATGGGTGGCACTTTTAACCCGATTCATTTTGGCCATCTGGCGGCGGCCGAGGCTGCCAGGGAGGCTTTTGGGCTGGAACGGGTGATTTTTGTTCCCAGTGGACGACCGCCGCACAAGGATTCCCGGCAGGTAGTTGCTCCGGAGCATCGCTACCTGATGACCTTACTGGCTACCCTGGATAACCCCAGTTTTGAAGTATCCCGTTTGGAGATTGACCGACCTGGACCCAGTTTTACCATCGACACTTTGCGGCAGCTGCGGGATCAGTTTGGGGAAAGCGCGCAGTTGTTCTTTGTCACGGGCGCCGATGCTGTTGCGGAACTGCCGAAGTGGAGGGATTACGAACAGATCCGGGCCCTAGCGCAGATCATCGCCGTAACGCGACCCGGTTATCCATTACCCGTAGGGGAGGGGTTTCTCGATCGTGCCCCAGGAGCGGATCATTCCGCCGGAGGTCAAAAGCCCATCCTCACTCTTGAGGTGCCGTCCGTGGCCATTTCTTCCCATGATCTTCGCCGGCGGGTGAGGCTGGGACTTTCCCTGCGCTATCTCATACCGGATCCAGTCCGGGACTACATCTATCGAAATCGTCTTTATCTCGACCAGGGGCGGGAGGAGGGCACCTAAGAGACTGCTGACGAACTGCGTTTTGAGTGGTTAGCCCGCAGAGGGGGGTTTTTCAGCGGTCTCCCAGGGCCAAAACCCGATTAACATACATAGAATACTCGTAGTCCTGCGCCGGGAGATCTTTTGGCCAGCCTGACCTTTGATCCGAAGATAGAGATTGGTAAGAAGGCATCTGGTTCCAAGAGAACTCGGGTGCCTTTCTCATGTAACTTCATAGAGCTTCCAGAAAGAGAGGTGAAAACGGTGACGAAGACCCTTTTTGTAGGAAACCTGCCCTGGGCGACCACGGAAGAAGATCTTAGAAGGATTTTCTCCGCCCATGTTGAGGTGAAGAACGCGCGCATCATTTCGGAACGGGAAACCGGCCGCTCCCGCGGTTTTGGTTTTGTCGAGGTAGAAGACGGCGATGCGCCTAAAGCCCTGCAGGCCTTGAGCGGTTTTGTCATGAATGGCCGGGAGATCGTCGTGAATGAGGCCAGACCGAAGCAAAGCAAGTATTAGGATAGTGCTGACGAGGCGCGAGACCTTCGGAAAGGTAGCCTCCCGTGAGGGAGGTTTTATTTTTGCGGGCTTGTGTCCTTTTCTGGTTAATTGTTGTTTGATCAGGGGAAAGTCCCAATTCGTCGGGAGAGGATTTAACCTAGCGTTTGGCGAATCCTATTTTTACAACAGCAATTGTAAATAGGGATTCCACAAAATCAGCGATTTCTCGGAGGGAAGAATGACCCGGGAAGTTATCACCAGGAGGGTCAGGCAGGCCCTTTCTGACAAACGCTGGCGTCATAGCCAAAAGGTGGCCGAGGTGGCTGTGGCCCTGGCGAAAAGGTATCATCTCGACGAGGAAAAGGCCTCTTTGGCGGGAATTTTACACGATTTTGCCAAGGAGATTGACGACGGACTTATGTTGAAACTGGCGGCCGAATTTAATATAATTAATAATATGGTTGAACGGGACCACCCCAACATCCTGCACGGTCCGGTGGCCGCGGCTATGGTTCAGGAGACCTTTGATGTTGGGGACCAAGAAGTGATAGCCGCCATTGCCCACCACACAACCGGGGCCGCCGGAATGACTGATCTGGAGAAAATCATCTTTCTGGCGGATTTCATTGAACCGACCCGGAACTTCCCCGGGGTGGACAAACTCCGCCGTCTGGCGGAGGAGAGCCTGGAGCAGGCTGTTTTGGCCGGCTTGGAGCACACCTTCATCTATCTCCTCAGGCGGGGGCTGGCGATTCATCCGTCCGGTATCGAAGCGTGGAATGATCTGAGGAGGCGGGGTGCGGCTTTTCCTGACCCCAGGGGCAATTCCCCGTGGATCCCCTGAGGGTGCTCAGGCACCGTAGGTGCCGCCGAAGGGGGGCGTGCCCCCCTAGCGGAGGCGGGCGGAAGCCCGCTTGACACGCAAATGGGGGTTTTTCAGCGGTCTCCTAGCCTCCGATGGCCAAAGTTTGTTTTGTTGGGAGGGTTCAATCTGGAAGTAATGACCGGGGTTCCCTCAAGGACCAGACGTAAGAAGGGAAAACGCTTCTGGCTGCCGGTGGTACTGGCCGGGGGACTTCTCCTTTTGCTCATAGTCGTCGGCGCGGGGCTTTATGGATTTTTGGGGGGCCTCTATGCTTCGGCTCCTCGTTCCCAGGGTGGCGAGTCCCCCATGGTCCGCCCCGGTGAAAGGATCAATATCCTGCTTCTGGGTGTCGACGGGGGGCTGGCCGAGGACGACGCCGGAAAATCAGTGGGTCAGATTGAGGACGGTTACCGGCGAACCGACACCATCTTGTTGCTCAGCTTTGACCCGGAGCAACACCAGGTGGGGGTAATATCCATTCCTAGGGATACCCAGGTAGAAATACCCGGTCACGGTGTGCAGAAGATCGCCCATGCCCACGCTTATGGTGGTCCCGGGCTGGTGATGGAGACGGTGGAGGGTTTTTTGGGGGTACCGGTGCATCATTACATCCGGACCAATTTTCAGGGATTCGCCAGGATCATTGATGCCCTGGGCGGCGTAGAGTTCACGGTAGAGCGGCGGATGCAATACGACGATCCGGAACAGAACCTCCACATCGATTTAAGACCAGGCCGGCAGGTCATTAATGGCGAGAAGGCCATTCAACTGGTCCGGTTTCGTAGATATCCCAACGGCGACATCGGTCGGGTGGAAGTGCAGCAAAAATTCCTCAAGGCTTTGCTGGATAAAGTCTTCAATACCGGTACCATCCTTAAACTTCCCAGCCTGGCCAAAGAGATCAGCCGCTATGTAACTACCGACCTGAAACCGGCTCAGATCCTTTCCTTGGCCACCAACGGTATGCATGTCAAGCCAGATGATATCCACTGGGGGATGATTCCGGGACACGATGCCATGCAGGGTGGCCTGAGCTACTGGATAGCGGATACCAGGGGAACTCAGAAGGTAGTAGCGGAACTGGTCCGCGGATTGGATTACGAAGCTAATGGTAACGTCAGGGTAGAGCTCCTGAACGGGAGTGGAGTGGCCGGATTGGGTCGGAAGCTGTCCGTGTTGTTAGAAGGTCAGGGGTTCAAAGTGGTTCGGGTGGCCGATGCCGACCGGAGCGACTATGATGCTACTAGAATATATTATCATTCCAACACCAACCCTAATCTGAACAACATTACTCGTTCCTTGATGTACCTGGTTGACTCACCGAGGGTTTACAAGGACTACAAGGAAGATGGATCGGGAGCTGTACCTGGGGCTGATGTTACCGTCGTCATAGGCCGCGATGTAGCAAAAAGCAAAATAGGGGGGTCTTGATGGATTCTGCGGAATTATCCCGGCGTGCCGCTCTCTTGGCTCTGGAGAAGAAGGCCAAAGACCTGATCGTCCTTTACATCGGCGGTCTATCTCCTATGGCCGACTACTTCCTGATCTGCAGCGCCGCCAATGCCTTGCAGGCCAGGGCCATCGCCGATCACGTCGAGGAACAGCTGGCCACCCAGGGTGTAATGGTTCGCCACAGGGAAGGTTACGACCGGGCCCGCTGGATACTTCTAGATTATGGCGGGGTTGTCATCCATGTTTTTCACGAATTAGAGAGGAGTTATTATGATTTGGAGCGGCTTTGGGGTGATGCTCCGGTAACTATGGCGGAAGAGATTGCCCAGGCTTGAAGGAATTGCGCTTGACATCGGAAGGCTGATAATCTATAATAAGCGATGTTACCAAGGGCGTTGATGAGGAGCAGTAGATTGAGCAGGCCTTCTAGAGAGCCGTAGCCAGTGGAAAGCGGCAGGTCCTGACGATCGAACTCGCCTCGGAGCTTCGCCGGCGAAAGAAGACGATGGTAACCGGCGACGCTAGCCAGCGTTAGAAGGCGTAAAGTGGATAAGGCGATACGTGGGGCTGTAGCTCAGTTGGGAGAGCGCATGAATGGCATTCATGAGGTCGTGGGTTCGACCCCCATCAGCTCCACCATATTCAGACTGCTGATTAACGGTGTCCTCAGTGGCGGGCCCGCCCGCAGGAGCGACGCAGCAGACGGATTTTTTCAGCGATCTTGAAAATGCCTTATCAAGTAGGGTGGTACCACGGGAGTAACCCCGTCCCTGATCTTCAGGACGGGGTTTTTTGATATCTTTTTGGGAGGTACCAAGAGATGGAGGAGAAATACGATTTTCAAACCCGGGAGCCTTACTGGCGCCGAAAGTGGGAGGAGACAGGGCTGTACCGGACCAACATCGACACCGGCAAGCCCAAGTTCTACAACCTGGAGATGTTCCCTTACCCCTCCGGCGATCTGCACATGGGGCATATGCGGAACTACATCATCGGGGATGTCATCGCCCGCTTCAAGCGGATGAATGGCTACAATGTTCTCTACCCCATGGGCTGGGACGCCTTCGGTCTGCCAGCGGAAAACGCCGCCATTAAGAAAAAGATCCACCCGGCTCAGTGGACCTTTTCCAACATCGAGAACGCCAAGAAGACCTTCAATCTCTTGGGAATTAGCTACGATTGGGATCGTGAGGTTACTACGGCCAAGCCTGACTATTACAGATGGACCGAGTGGATGTTCCTTTTGATGTACAAGCGCGGCCTGGCCTACAAGAAAAAGTCAGCCGTGAACTGGTGCCCCTCCTGCCAGACGGTGCTGGCCAACGAGCAGGTTATCGACGGGGAGTGCTGGCGCTGCCACAGCAAAGTCGTCAAGAAAGAACTGGAGCAGTGGTTCTTCAAGATAACCGACTATGCCGAACGCCTCCTGGACGACTTGAGGCTCTTGAGAGGCTGGCCGGAACGGGTCCGGGTTATGCAGGAGAATTGGATCGGGAAGAGCGAGGGTGTGGAGGTTAATTTCAAGACGGAAGGGACGGGGGAGCCCATTACCGTTTTTACCACCCGTCATGATACCCTTTTTGGAGTGACCTTCATGGTCTTGGCGCCGGAGCATCCCCTGGTGGAGAGGGTGACGGCCGGCACCCCTTATGCTGGACCGGTGGCCGAATTCCGGGAGAAGATGAGGAAGCTCACTGAGATCGACCGCCTTTCCACGGAGACGGAAAAAGAAGGGATCTTCATCGGGGCCCATGCCATTAACCCTTTAAATGGGGAAAAGGTGCCCATCTGGATCGCCAATTACGTCTTGATGGAGTACGGAACCGGGGCGGTGATGGGGGTACCGGCTCATGACCAAAGGGACTTTGAGTTTGCCAAGAAGTATGATCTGCCCATACGGATTGTCATTCAGCGTCCCGACGATCCCCTCCGCCTAGAGGAGATGAAGGAGGCCTATCCTGAGGAAGGGGTCATGATTAATTCGGGCCCCTTCAGCGGGCTTCCGAACGAAGAAGGGAAGAAGAGGGTCGCTCAGTTTATCGAAGATAACAGCCTTGGTCGGCGCATGGTTAACTATCGCCTGCGGGACTGGCTGGTTTCGCGCCAGCGCTACTGGGGGGCACCGATTCCTGTCGTCTATTGTGGCACTTGCGGGATCGTCCCGGTACCGGAGGAAGATCTGCCGGTTCTTTTGCCGAAAGACGTCGATCTCAAGGGCGAGGGTCTCTCACCCCTGGCCGGATCGGAGTCTTTCGTGCACGCCACCTGTCCTCAGTGTGGCGGACCAGCCCGGCGTGAGACCGATACCATGGATACCTTCGTCTGTTCTTCCTGGTACTACCTGCGATACACCTCGCCGCATGATGACCGGGGGCCCTTTGATAAGGAAGCGGTCAACTACTGGATGCCCGTGGATCAATACACCGGGGGTATTGAGCATGCCGTGCTCCATCTCCTCTACTCGCGCTTTTTTACCAAAGTGCTTCATGATGCTGGGTATTTGGAGGCGGTGGAACCATTTACTAATCTGCTAACCCAGGGTATGGTCCTCAAGGACGGAGAGGTTATGTCCAAGTCTAGAGGGAATGGGGTCTCACCGATAGGGCTGACTTCCCAATACGGAGCGGATACGGGTCGGGTTTTCATCCTCTTTGTGTCCCCGCCGGAAAAAGAGTTGGAGTGGAGCGACCGCGGGGTGGAGGGTGTCTTCCGCTTTCTGAACCGGGTCTGGCGGTTGGCGGGCAGCCTGGCGGATCGGATCAAGTCCGAGAATTGGGAGAAGGAGTCGGAGTTTGACCGGGAGATCCGCAAGTGCCACAATAGACGACAGGAATC
>JAMCWA010000037.1 GCA_023475165.1 Bacillota bacterium
GGACCGGGATCTGGACTTTCACCTGGCCATTGCTCGCGCCGCGCACAATTCCATTCTCCAGGAGCTGGTCAAGTTCCAAATGAACCTCTTGAAGGAACATCGGCAACAAACCCTGCTAAATCCGGCGCACTGGGCAAAGCTATGCCTGGAGCACCGCCAGATCCTGGAGTCCATCAAGGCCAGAGACCCCGAAATAGCCGTTCAGGTAATGGAAAAACACCTTGAGCATTTGCGGGAAGCGATAGCAGCCATCCAATGAAAAGAGACATGGGTTAGATCCCATCCTACGGCGGCACCTTAGACAATGAAAAGGTTGCTTCAGCGGGGGCTGGGTCGATGTCTTCCAGCGATTTTGCCCGAGCCCGGCACCGCTCCCGGCGAAATCGGGCGGGCGAGGCCGGAAGGCAATACGGATGTTCCGAGCGCAACCGGCGCGACTTCTTGATATCTTGATATTAGGTAAATGATCTATTGGCTATGGCTTTAAGGGGGTCGGTTATCTTGCGGATTAAGGATCATCCTATCCTGGATTTTCCACAAGGGAAGAAGGTTACCTTCTATTTCGAGGACCAGGTCTTGGAGGGGTATGAAGGAGAGCCCATAGCCGCCGCCCTGCATGATGCCGGTATCAGGGTTCTGCGGGAGAGCCAGGTGCTCCACCGGCCACGTGGCTTCTTTTGTGCCATCGGGAATTGCTCCTCTTGCCTGATGGTGGTCGACGGCGTCCCCAACGTCCGGGTTTGCGTGGAGAAGCTCCGCGCCGGGATGACGGTGCGACGGCAAAAGGGGAAGGGTGATTTGTTTGCGTCAAACTAATGTCCTGGTCATTGGCGGGGGACCGGCCGGTCTATCGGCTGCCACAGCCGCCGCCCAGTGCGGGGCCAGGGTGATCCTGGTCGACTCCTCTAGCCGTCTCGGTGGCCAGCTCATCAAGCAGACCCACAAGTTTTTCGGCTCCCGGGAGCAGCGGGCGGGAACAAGAGGGATCGAGATCGCCCGTCTCCTGCAGGAAGAAGCCGAGGCGGCCCGGGTCGAGATCCTGCCGGAGACCGCCGCCCTGGGGCTTTACTCCGATGGCGTCGTCACCTTGGAGAAAAATGAAAGATTAATCAAGCTTAAGCCGGAGCGCCTGGTGGTGGCTACCGGGGCTTCGGAGAAAACCCTGGCCTTTGCCAATAACGACCTCCCGGGAATCTATGGAGCCGGTGCCGTCCAAACCTTGATGAACGTGCACGGGGTCAGGCCTGGTCAACGGGCCGTAATGGTGGGAGCTGGGAACATCGGCCTCATCGTCAGCTACCAGCTCTGCCAGGCTGGGGTCGAGGTGGCGGCCGTGGTTGAGGCCGCCCCCAGCATTGGCGGCTATGCCGTGCACGCCTCCAAGATCAGGCGTCTGGGTATACCCATTTTGACCTCTTACAGCATCAAGGCCGCCCACGGGGGGGAGACCCTGGAAGGGGTAACTGTCTGGCAGCTCAATGAAAAATGGCAGGGCATACCTGGGACAGAACAGGTCCTGGCCGCCGACATCCTCTGCTTGGCGGTTGGCTTAACCCCTTTGACCGAGCTTTTGTGGCAGGCCGGCTGTCAGATGGAATACATCCCTGAACTGGGGGGGCATGTCCCCTGGTATGATGAGAATCAGCAGACCTCGGTGCCCGGAATCTATGTGGCTGGCGATGCGGCGGCGGTGGAAGAGGCCTCCAGCGCCATGGTCACCGGTAAACTGGCCGGACTGGCCAGTGCCCATTCCTTGGGGTTGTGTCCTGATTTTCCCGTGCTTGGAGAGAAGGTGCGACAGGAACTGACCCAGTTAAGGGCCGGCCCCACCGGGGAGAAGATCAGGAAGGGTTTGGGCAAGCTAAGAGCCAGAAGCCGGCCCGGTGCCATGTGAATACTATGACTACCTATTCAGGTTCCCAAAGAAGGTGAGAACCTTGTCCTTACGAACAAACGGCCTCCCAGACCAGGATCAACTGACGGCCAGCCGGCCGTCTCCCCAACGACTGGCGCGTGGTCCGGTGGCCATCTTTGAATGTTTTGAACGGATCCCTTGTAACCCCTGTTTTGATGCCTGTCCGACCGGAGCAGTTTTGCCCTTCGCCGATATCAATGACATCCCAAAGGTTGATTTTGATCTCTGTACAGGTTGTGGTAACTGCATCGCCGCCTGCCCCGGTCTGGCCATCTTTGTGGTGGATGAGACTTTTTCCACCGGGGAAGCCTTGCTGAAAATACCCTATGAGTTCTCGCCCCTGCCTGAGCGCGGGGAGACTATCCAGGTTCTGAACCGGGCCGGAAGGGAAGTAGGCCAGGGGAAAGTGGTACGGATTCAAAAGGGCAGGAACAAGCTGGCCACGCCCCTGGTCTGGCTGACCGTGCCAAAAGGACTGGCGCAAGAGGTCAGACACCTGGCCCGATACCAGTGACGGCTCATCGTCCTCTGGAGATAGGGAAGGAATACTCCCGTCCGGCGTAGCTCCTGAGAACTGCGTCGCTCTTCTTTATGATGTGTTGTCACCAAATGCCGGGCCGGGTTGTCCCAACAAGTCTGGCACCGGCGGGAAAGATTGGGGAGGAATGCCCGATGACCGAGGAGCAGGAAGATCAGATCATCATCTGCCGTTGTGAAGATATCACCCTGCGGGAGATCCGCGACCTGATCCGGCGCGGTTACCAGACCATGGACGAGATCAAGCGAGCCTCAAGGGCTGGAATGGGCCAGTGCCAGGGGCGCACCTGCCGCAGCCTGATCGCCCAGGAGATTGCCCAGATGACTGGTCAGCCCTTGGCGGAAGTCAGGATTCCCACCTTCCGGCCACCCATCCGTCCAGTGAAGCTGGGGGTCTTGGCGGAGGCCGAGGAGTGACCCGTATCGCCGGGGTATGGCCTTTAGTTCTTGGGGCGGCCGACCTTACGCCAAGCGAAGCCCGCCCGGTACGCAGATGGACTTAATGGTGGTGATACCATGCTAGATTTGGCCGACGCCGTCATCATCGGCGGTGGAATTAATGGACTGTCTGTCGCTTACAACCTGGCTCGCCTGGGCCTTCGTAAGGTCAGGGTTCTTGAGAAAAACTACCTGGCCAGCGGTGCCACCGGTCGATGCGGCGCCGGAGTACGCCAGCAATGGGGCACCGAGATGAACATCAGCTTGGCCCGGGCCAGTATCAAGAAGTTTGAGGTGATGAATGACGAACTGGGGTATTATCGGGATATCGAGTTCAAGCAGAAAGGCTACCTCATGTTGGCCTACACCGGAAAACAACTGGAACAGTTCCAGAAAAACGTCGTTCTGCAACGTTCCTTGGGAGTCCCCGTCAGCCTGATCACCCCTGCGGAAGCCGGGGGAATTGTTCCCCATTTGAACACCGAAGGCCTTCTAGGCGCGACCTTTTGTCCGGAAGATGGACACGTCAACCCTTTTCATGCCGCCGAGGCTTATGCCCTGGCAGCCAAGCGGCTGGGCGTTGAGATCCATCCGTTCACCGAGGTACAGGCAATCCTGGTGGAAGATGGGAGAGTCAGGGGAGTCCTTACCGCGGCAGGGACGGTGGCCACCCCGATAGTGGTCAACACCGCCGGGGGCTACTCGGCGGAAGTCAGCCGGATGGCTGGCGTCGAGATTCCCACCTATTCTGAGCGGCACCAGATCCTGGTCACCGAACCTGTCGAACCTCTGCAGGGTCCCATGGTGATTTCTTTTTACCACGGGATCTACTGCCAGCAAACCCCCCACGGGAGTTTCATCATGGGCCAGGGGGATCCCAACGAACCCAAGGGACATGACCTGGGTCACAGTTGGCAGTTCCTGACCGAGGTGGCGCGAAAAGTAACCTGGCTCTTGCCGCCATTGAAAGGCCTGCGCCTGGTCCGCCAATGGTCCGGTTCTTACAATATGACCCCAGACGCCCAGCCCATCATTGGAGAGGCTGCAGAGGTGAAGGGATTCTTCCTGGCGGTAGGTTTTTCCGGGCACGGCTTCATGCTGGCCCCCATGACTGGCCAGCTTTTGGCAGAGAAAATCCTGGGCCTTCCGACGACGCTGCCCATTGACATGTTGGGCCTGGAACGCTTCGCCCGGGGTGAGTTGATCCGGGAGCCATCGGTGGTGTAAGTGGTGTAACATGAGGCGTTCTCTCGGGCGGGCTGACCGCTGAAACCGCGGTTCGTCAGCACTCTCCTGGCGATGCCGGATGTACCTATTCTTGAAAGGGGGAGGGGAGAGGTTTGAAGTTATCTGCAAAGAATGAACTCTGTTCCGGCTGCCGGACCTGTGAGCTGGTCTGTGCCCTGGCCAACTTCGGCGAGAATAACCCGAAGCTGGCCACCCTAAGGGTGATAGGCCATTTCCCGGCCCCGGGGCACTATGCGGTTAGGGTCTGTACGCAATGCGGCGAATGCGCCCGGGTCTGCCCGGTGGACGCTATCCATCTGGAAGATGGCGTTTATAAAGTGCACGAGGACGAATGCATTGCCTGTATGGCCTGCGTAGCCGCCTGCCCGGAAGGGGTCATGTTTACCCACACCAGCCGCAGCGCTCCTTTTAAATGCACGGCCTGCGGCGAGTGCATCCGGTATTGTCCGACGGGAACCCTCTTTGACGCCACGGGGGAAATCGTTACGGGGAGGTGACGAAAAATGCTTTATGGTTATGGTGGAACCATTCTGCGCCTAAACCTGGCCACCGGTCAGATCACCAAAATGCCGACGCCGGAAGACTTGGCCAAGAAGTTTCTGGGCGGCCGCGGCTTTGTGGCGAAGATCCTTTACGATGAACTACCGCTGGGAATTGACGCCTTTTCCCCCGGGAACAAGGTGGTCATGGCCTCGGGACCTCTTTCGGGGGTCTTTTTGCCCTCAGCTGGCAAGATCGAATTCGGGACCAAGTCCCCGGCCACCGGCGGTTATTCCGACAGCAATATGGGCGGACATATGGCGCCAGAACTGAAATACGCCGGCTACGACGCCGTCATCATCGAAGGGCGCGCGGCTCGACCCTCGCTCATCGTCATCGATGACGACCGGGTGGAGATCCGCGACGCCACGCGTTACTGGGGTCAGGGTTCCTTCGCCACCGAAAAGTCCCTGAAGAAAGAACTGGGGGAGGACTTCCAAATCGCCACCATTGGCCCAGCCGGCGAAAAACTGGTTCGATTCGCCTGCATCTCCCACGATTTCGGCCGTCAGGCCGGACGGACGGGGGTGGGGGCCGTCCTGGGTTCCAAACAGGTCAAAGCCATTGCCATTCGGGGGACGAAATCCATCCCGCTGGCCGATCCGGCGGGAGCCTTCAAAAAGGGCAAGGAGATGTACCAGGCCGTCTTCAGCAAGCCGGGCTTCAAGGAATGGACCCCTTACGGAACGGCCGGGGTAACGGACTGGGTCAACGAGGTGGGTTCTTTCCCGACCCGGAACTTCCAAACAGGTTTCTTTCAAAAATACAAGGACATCGACGGTCAGACCCTCCGGGAGAAGATCTGGATCAACGACAAAGGCTGCTTTTCTTGCCCCATCCCCTGCGGCAAGTACTCCAAGGCCACCGTGGGAGGAAAGGAGTTTTACGTCGAGGGACCGGAATACGAGGCCATCGCGCTTCTGGGCGGCAATCTCCTTTTGAAAAGCATCGAAGAGATTGCCTACGCCAACGCCGTCTGCGATGAGCTGGGCCTTGATACCATTTCCGGAGGAGCCGTGGTGTCCTTTGCCCTGGAAGCCTTCGAAAAAGGACTCATCTCTCGGGAAGAGATGGGCCGCGACGTTGCCTTCGGGGAACTGGATTCCGTGGTTTACCTCCTGGAAAAGATCGCCCACCGACAGGGGATCGGGGACCTCCTGGCCGAAGGGGTGAAGAGGGCGGCCGAACAGCTGGGCGGGGGGGCGGACCACTTTGCCATCCACGTCAAGGGCCTGGAGCTCTCTGGTTATGAACCGAGGAACGCCCCGGCCATGCTTCTTTCTTACTTGACTGCCGATGTGGGGGGCCCACCATAATCGCTCCGGGCCATCACCTACGACATCGCCTCGGACCGGGAGAGGCTGGATAACAAGGCCTTCAAGGTCATCGAACTGCAGCACATCCGACCACTTTTCGACACCCTGGGGATCTGCCGTCTGCCCTGGGTGGAGATCGGTTTTGAGCTAAAACACTATGAGGACATCTTCCCACTGATAACAGGGTGGCGGTATACCTGGGAGGACCTGCTGAAGGTCTCAGAACGCATCTGGAACCTGACCCGGGCCTTTAGCGTCAAGCACATTCCGGGCTTCGGCCGGTCCTTTGACCAGCCTCCGGCCCGCCTGGTAAAAGAGCCGCTGCCCACCGGCCCGGTGGCCGGAAAGCACCTCACCCGGGAACAGGTGGAAGCTTTGTTGGACGACTACTACCGCCAACGGGGATGGGACAAAAACGGCATCCCGACCCGGGAGAAGTTACAGGAGCTTGGGTTGGATTTCGTGGAGCTTTAGACCAGCCAGCGAGTTCTGGTGCCGCCCCTGTTTTTCATATGAAAGTGAGATACTTTTAAGCAAGATACTCTTCAAGTAACAGCTGGTTTGACCATAACCCCGTGTGGGGTGGAATGAATACACCGTTGGGGGTGCCCCTGAAAGGCAGTGGGCTGGGGCCCTGGTAAGAGGCCCTGGTAAGAGGTCAAAGCAGGAGGAATAAAACAATTGGGGGCCATCCCTTAAATCGGTCCCCGGCTAGACCGGGGTCAGCTAAAAGGGGCGGCCCCTTCGTCTAGGTCCTCTGGGATAGGCTCTGGATAACAAAACTTCCACCCAGAGAAAAAAGCACAGAGAAGTACGCGTCAAGCTGTTCCCACCCGGCTAGTTTCTCGGTTGATACGATAATCCCCACAGAAAACCACTCAGGGGGGGCATGACCAAGGTCGAACGACAAAAAACCAGGGGAGACCGGGATAGCCGAGTAGCAAGCCGCGGCGGAAGCTTCGCTTGAAAGTCCGCTCAAGGGATTGAACGTAAGGTGAGGAGGCTGCCCACGGCCCCAAAGACCAGGCCGAGGCCGGGAATGAGCCAGGAGATGGAGAAAAAGAACCTGGTCCAGGGGGGCAAAGGTAGGAAGGGGAGAGAACGTTGCAAAAGAGCCGCCAATTGAGGGACCAGGGCCAGAGCGATAAACGCCGCCACCAGTCCGGCTAACCCTCCCAGCAGCGACCCTTCCAGAAAAAAGGGAATACCGATGAATCCCTCCGAGGCCCCGAGGAGGCGGTAGGTTTCGATCTCTTCCCGCCGGCCGTACAGCCCCAGGCGGACGATGTGGGAGATGATGAGCATGGTCATGACGCCGGCGGCTACGGTGACCAGGCTACCCAGGAGCCGGACAGCGGCAGTTAAGGAAACCAACCGCGCCAAAACCTCCTGGTTGTTGGCCACCGCTTCTACCCCGGGGTAGGAAGCGGCCGCTTCCGCCACCCGGTCGGCGTCCTCCGGCCGCACCCGCACTTGAAAATAGGCGGCAAAAGGGTTATAACCAGAAAAAGCGTCCAGGGCCGTCGCCTGCGGCCCCAAAAGGGCCTGCACCCGGGCTAAAGCCCCCGCTTGGGAGAGAAATTTCACTCCTTCCACTCCCGGGAGGCTCTTCAGCCTGGCGCGGAAGGCCTCCTGTTCGGCCGGGGTCACCTCATCTTTTAGGTAAACCATGATTTGAGCTTCGGCACGGACCTGATCCACCAAAGCCTGCAGGTTCCAAAGTCCCAAAAAGACAAAGATCAAAAATAGAAGAGAAAGGGCCATGCTGAAGATAGATAAGAGGTTATTACCGAAGTGAAGCCGAATGGCCCAAAGGGCTTCCCGGAGATAAAAGAGTAATCTTCCCGATCGCAAGCTTTCTCCCGGTGCCGGGAGCGCCTGTTCCAGGCCGGCCCCGCCGCACCGGTTCCCTCCTCTCGCCAACTTCAACCTGCCGTCACAACCACATTAACATTACGTTGCGAAAGGTTAGCCATCCCGCCTGGCAGCACATTCGATATACATGGTATCAACAAAGTGTACCGTGTCCGAGCTAACGGGCGGTGTCTTGGACCAGGCGCCCTTCTTGCAGGGTGAGGACCCGCCGGCCCAGGTCGCGGACCAAGGCGAGGGCATGCGTGGCCACCAGGACCGTCGTCCCTTTTTGTTGGAGCGCCAACAAGAGTTCCATGACCAGGGCGGCCGCCCCCTGATCCAGGTTCCCGGTGGGTTCGTCGGCCAGGATCAGGGCCGGTTGGCGGGCCAGGGCACGGGCTAAGGCCACCCGCTGCTGCTCACCCCAGGAGAGGGTTTCGAGGCGGACCTGACTTTTGGCCCCCAGCCCCACGGCCTCTAAAGCCGCCGCACTGCGTTCCCGGATGACGGCACCCGGCAAATCCAGGACCCAAAGCCCAAGAGCGACGTTTTCCAGCGCCGTCCGGCCCTTGATCAACCGGAAATCCTGAAAGACGGCCCCAACTCTGCGCCGCAAATTCCGGAGGCCGGCCCCAGCTGGGTGTTTCATATCCAATCCACCCACCGTCAAACTCCCCTCGGTTGGCCGAAGAATGCCCAGCAAGAGCTTCAACAGAGTGGTCTTGCCCGCCCCACTGGGACCGACCAAAAAAACGAATTCCCCGGGAGTAATGCGTAGAGTCACCCCGTGGAGGGCCGGCGTCCCGTCGGGATAGGTCACCCCAAGATTATCAGCCCAAATCATTAGCCCTTCCTCCAAAACATTTTCAACTCAAAGCCGGCAGTCCCAGCTGTTTTCAAGCCAACGGCTTCATCTTCAAAAAAAAGTCCAGAAGATGTCCACAAGGATATGTCCACGGGCAGGCTGCCATCCCTCCTGCCCGCCCTTCTTTTAGGGGATGACCCTTGGGGTTATGACCAGGTTGACCCCTTCCCTCGTAACGGCTACCGTTTTCAACTGGAACGGTCCCAGGATGGCGCTAAGATCCAGGCGCAGGGGGTGGCCAGCAAAAAGATCGGTCTGAGTGGCCGTACTGACGGCCAGGCCGGCCACCTCGACCTGGTTGACTTGATAGCGGAGAGCCTGATTACCATCCAGGACAAAGGTTCCGAGCAGGGTCAGTTCCAAACCCGGCACGAGAATCTTGACCTGGTTATCTTCCAGAACGAAGGCGGCCTCCGGCAGGCCAGCCGCCTTCAACCAAAGGCTGTTCAAGGCGTCCTGGGATAATTTTAGGTTCATCCCGTCCCCCGTCAGAGCCATTTCCGCCCCGGGTAAATCCGATACCTGTTGGGAAAGCGAAGCCAAACGCTGATCCAGTTTCTCGATGAATGGCCGGATTTTGGTGGCCCACTCTTTCTCCAGACCAGCCAGGCGTTCCTGATAAAAGCCCTTCTCGGCCCCCAGCTCGCGTAAAAAATCCTCTTTCTCCTTCTGTACTTGGGTCAGGCGGCTCAATTCCTGTTCTTTTCTGGCCCTGACGAGAGCGAGCTCCTGTTGTTTGGAAGCCAGGCGGCGCTCCTTTTCCGCCAGGACCTGTCCTCGGCCTTTGAGTTCGGCCAAAAGCCGCGCCGAGCCCTGCAGGACCCTTTCTACCAGACGCCAACGCTCGAGAAAATCACCCAACGATTGAGCGGCCAGGAGAACCTGAAGATAGGAAGCTGGCCCCAGCTCTTGCAGGAGACGAAGGCCGCGGCCAGCTTTTGTCCGCCAGGACTGGTATTCCTCTTCCGCCAGGCGCAGCTCCCGTTCCAGCCGGGTCTTTTCCAGATCCAGACGCTTCCGGTCTACCTCCAGAGCCTGCAGGTGTTCCCGCGTGGTTTGTATTTGCAGGGAATATTGAAAGAGCTCCGCCAGGACGGCTTTTTGCCTGGCATTGAGTTCGGCCAGCTGACGATGGGATTTTTGCCAGTCTTCGCTAAGGGGGGTTTGGCCGACGGCTATAGTGGGGAAGAAGGTAGCCGTCAGAAGGGAGGCGGCGAGGATTGCCGACCAAAACCGTTCTTTCAGCCCTAAGCACAAAGGCAAGAACCGGCGCAAAAACATAGACAGCTGACCTCCCTTCAGGTAAACGTGGTCTTAATTTAGGTCTGGTCTTACTGAAGGGTCTCATCTGGCTGAACCAAGGGCTTTCTCCGATGGCAGATGACTAGTCTAATGAGTGTATTCGATTCTTGAATTGCCAATGAACTCGCTTTATGAGCGTATTGAATGTATATAACTTCTTTGCTGGCCAATGAGCTGGTTCAATATGGTACACATCACGGTTTATCAGGCCGCTCCAGGTCGGTCTGCCTTTAATTGTAGCCCCGACCCACTTTTTTGTCCATAGTGCTCCACTTAATATTCAGCCCGTTGACCTCGTCATCAATGGTAATCAGTTTTGGGCCATCTTCATTCTTCCGGTTGGGTTGTTTGGTTGCTCAATACCCAATTGCCAGAGGGAAGGTGGCCCTTGCTGCTCTTCAGGGCCTTCTTGCGCCATTGTACTGGACACTACTTTGTACTGGGCCCCATTTTGCTCTGCCTCCCAGTATTCACAAGTTCATCCAAGAAGAATTTTTTAAAAAACGTCAAATACAGAAGGAAGTTAGCTCTGGTTGTCGAATTATAAACAAATCAGGCCCATTGTCAAAACTATTCGTCGCGATATTTCCTTTTATAAAATCTTTTGGTAGACCGTGGCCAGTTGATTGCACAGCGCAACGGTTGTCTTTCGTAGGCTCCTTTTCCATCTTCCGTGTAAGGAGGTGAGGTTCTTCTAACTCAGTCAGGCCCTGGCTGGGATCAAACTCTGAAGCCGACCCCACTGGGAGCGGCGCCGGCGGTTTAGTCAATGTCCTCAGTTCCAAATAAGGAAGGTGTCGCGAAAAGTACCAATGGAACTCTGAGAGTAGACCGTCGTCAAGATCCTGGCCCAACCTGGGGCGATCCTTCCGTGGTCACCAAGGAGCACAGCCGAGGGGTACAAGCAGAATCCAAACAGGAGGTGGATACTTTTGGCACCTAGTAAACTTTCCAGTTTGATCCTCTTCCTCATCGTCGTAATTGCCTTGCTCTATCAGATGAACCGTGCTAGGGGTGGAAAACTGCCCAAACTCCGCCGGATCGCTGGCCTGGATGCTTTAGAAGAGGGCATCGGCCGCGCCACGGAATTGGGTCGGCCCGTGTATTACACTCCCGGGCGGGCGGAGATCAATACCGCCGGGGCCGCGCAGACCTTTGCCGCCCTGGAGATACTCTCTTACGTCGGCGAGCTGACGGCCAAATACAACGTGGAATTGCGCACGGCCATCTCCGCGGCCAACGTCTTGCCTCTGGCGGAGGAAATTGTCAAGCAGTCCTATCTCAAGGTGGGGCGCCCGGAGAACTACAAGCCTGAATTCGTACAGTTTCTTTCCACCGACCAGTTTGCCTACGCCGCCGCCAGCCTCAACATGATGAATAATGAGAAGGTGGCCACGGCGGTTATGATGGGCGAGTTTCAGGCGGAATCCATGCTCTTGGCCGAAGGGGCAGCCCAAGTAGGGGCTATTTCCATTGCCGGCACCAGCCGGACCTTCCAGATCCCCTTCTTTATCGCTGCCTGCGACTACACCCTGATCGGAGAGGAACTCTTCGCCGGCGGGGCCTACCTGTCGAAGAACCCCGACAAGTTGGGAACCGTGGCCGGACAGGACATTGGCAAGGTGGTGGCCTCGCTCTTGATCTTGCTAGGCTCACTCCTGGCCACAGCCAATATTAAGGTCCTGGCCGACTTTCTAAAAAAGTAGGGAGGTGATCCTGTGCGCCGAGAACTGCCTATGCTCGTTGCCGGACTATCCGGTCTCATCGTCTTATTGGGTTTTTTCTTTGAAAAGCTCCTGCCCTTCGTCTTCAGCTGGTCCAAAGAGCTGACGGCTTGGGGAACCATCGTTTCGGCTTTCGCTATGGGCCTAGCCGCCGCCAACCTGATCGTCATCCACAGCAAGAGGCTGACTCTGAAAAACCCCAACTGGTATAACAGCGCCGCCCTGCTTTTGACCATGGTCCTGATGGTCTACGCTGGGGTATTTGCCGGGCAGAAGTCATATATTTGGGATGTCCTTTTCGGCAACCTCATGGCTCCCCTGGGGAACGCCATGTTCTCGCTGCTCATCTTCTTCATCGCCTCGGCCAGCTTCCGGGCCTTTCGGGCCAGGAACGTTGAGGCGACCATCCTTCTCCTGGCCGGGGTCTTGGTCCTCCTGGGACGCGCCCCCGTTGGGGAGCTCATCTCAGGCTTTTTCCCCCGAAT
>JAMCWA010000066.1 GCA_023475165.1 Bacillota bacterium
TGCAGGTGGTGAAGCTGTCTAAGGGACAGACGTTGGTGGCTGAGGGCGGGACAGAGATTGTCCTAAGGGTCGGCAGCGCTACGGCCATCGCCAGCTCGCAAGGGGGACTGGCGGACGTGACGGCCGGCAAGGACTTGGGAACGGGACAAAGCCTAACCGCAAATCACCTCCTCATCGTCTCCCGGACCGATGGACGGGGCGTTCTGGCGGTAACGGATGTTATCCTCATTGTCCGAGGGCCCTTTACCATTAAGCCGCAATGAGCGGAGGTCGGAGGGGAGGTCGGGAGTTGGAGGGGCCGCCGGGCCAGCCGAATCGCCCCAACCGTGAAAGCAGGGGGCAACCCTTTAGTCGATGATCAGGGGGTCAGTTTTTGTCTGAGATTATAGTTTCCGGCTACTACGGCTTTGGCAACGCCGGGGACGAGGCCATGCTCGAGGGGATGGTTCAATCCTTCCGCCAACTCAGCCCCGGGATAAAAATTACGGTTCTTTCGGCCAACCCGGCGCGAACCAGCCGCGAACATGGGGTGCGGGCTATCAGCCGTCTTAACGTTTGGGCCATCAGGCAGGAGATGGCCCGGGCCCGTCTTTTGATCAGCGGCGGAGGCAGTTTGCTTCAGGATGTTACCGGTGTCTTTAACATCCCTTATTACCTTTGGATCATTTCCCTGGCCGTGGCCATGAGAAAGCCGGTTATGCTCTATGGTCAGGGAATCGGTCCGGTACGAACCAGGCTCGGCCGTTTTCTGATGGAGGCCACCTTGAGCCGCGTTGACCTGATAACTGTCCGGGACGAGGCTTCGCAGCGGGAGCTGGAGGAATTAGGAGTGACTGGACCGCCGACGGTAGTAACGGCTGACCCCGTCTTTGCCCTTTTCCCCTTTCTGTCCGGGAGCCGGGGGAAAGAACCGAGCCCGGATCTTGATCAGGCGGAGGACTCCTCCGGGGCAACTGGGATCGGAAGGGTTTGGGTAGGAGAAGGGGATTCAACCAGGACCGGTGAGGCGAACGGCGGAAAGCGACGCGATACCGGGGAAGCCGAGGGGGCGGAGCGGGGCCTGACCCGGAGGAGGATAGGGATCTCCGTTCGAAAATGGTCCGGGCAGGGTTTCCTTGGGGCTGTTGCCCGCGCCGCCGATCATCTCATTGAAGAAATGGGTTATTCCGTTGTCTTTTTGCCCATGCAATATCCGGATGACATTGACGCGGCTCGCCAGGTGGCAGGGGCGATGCGAAATCAGGCCGAGATTGTGACGCGACGACTGGATTTTCGGACGGCCATCAGGCTCATTGGGGGTTTTGATCTACTGGTGGGGATGAGGCTGCATGCCCTGGTTTTTGCTGCTTTGGTCGGTGTACCAATGGTGGGAGTGTCCTACGATCCCAAGATCGATGGCTTCCTGGCCCAAATGGGGCTGACTCCCGCCGGTTCAGTGGTGGAGCTCAAGGCGGAGGACATCCTCATCCGGGCCGAGGAGGCCCTACATAATCGAGAGGCTATCAGCGGCGACTTGTTGCGGCGAAGCGAGGAACTGAGCCACCAGGCCCTGCGGAACACGGAGCTGGCCTTGGGGCTGTTGGGGAAAAAGTAACTCGGCGGCAATCTCGGAATATGGGCATTCCGGAAGTAACGAATGGGGACGCGCGAGGGTTTCGTAGCAGGTTTCTAACCATGACCAGCGTGACCCAAAGAATACTTGTGACCAGAAGGGGCACGGGCGCGTGTTAACTGTGTCTGCTCTTGAAGCGATGCCGTGAAAAGGAACCTGGGGTTTGGCGGCGCCTTCGCGCAGCTGCCGCTTACCGCCTCCTGGGATAGTCACCCAGGAGCGAAGAGCAACCTGGAGGTTGGGGGCCTTTGAGCAGGGTAAAGGTTTTGGGGGTGGCCTTTGATAAATTGACCATGGACCGGGTCCTGGAGCGGGCGGCGGGCTTCCTTAGTACCGGCTGCTACCGGGAGATAGGGCGGCCACATCGTATCGTCACCGCCAACCCGGAGCTGGTCATGATGACTCAGGACCGGCCAGAACTATTACAGTTATTGGAGGAAAGTGACCTGGTCCTGGCCGACGGAACCGGTGTCGTTTGGGCTTCCCGAGTACTGGGAAATCCATTGCCCGAGCGAGTGGCCGGGTTTGATCTTTTGCTGCGACTTTTCGAATTGGGAGCGCGCGAGAGGTGGCGCTTCTACTTTCTGGGATCCGGCCCCGGGGTGGCCGATGCGGCGGCACGGCAGGTTCAGGGTCGTTTTGCGGGGGTCAAAATCGTCGGGACGCAGCACGGCTACTTTCTGCCCCAGGAGGAAGAGGGGATCATCGCGGCCATCCAAAAAAGTCGTCCGGATATCCTTCTGGTGGCCCTGGGGCAACCACGGCAGGAGTTATGGCTTACGGCACACCTGGCCGCCACCGGTGCCTGTTTGGGCATCGGCGTGGGAGGGTCCCTTGATGTCCTGGCCGGGGTGGCCCGGCGAGCCCCCCTCTGGATGCAGAAGGCCAGCCTGGAATGGCTCTACCGGCTTTGGCGGGAGCCCCGGCGGGCCGGACGGATGCTGGCTTTGCCCCGTTTCGCCTGGCTGGTATTGAGAGAACGGTGGGCCGGGCGAAGTTAGGCCGCTGGGGCACATTATTTGACCGGAAAGGACTGACGTAACCATGGACGAGGAAACCAGAAAATACCTGGAGGAAAAGGCACGAACCCTGCGCCGCCACATCATCCGGATGCTGGCGGAGGCCGGCTCCGGTCACCCCGGTGGTTCCCTTTCAGCCGCCGATATCGTCACTGCCCTCTACTTCCGGGTCCTGCGCCTTGATCCCCGGAATCCGGCCTGGCCGGAGCGGGATCGCTTTGTCTTGAGCAAGGGGCACGCTGCTCCCGCCCTCTACGCCGCTCTGGCCGAACGGGGTTTTTTCCCGGTAGAAGATCTCTGGGGCTTGCGTAAGCTCTCCAGCCATCTGCAGGGGCATCCGGACATGCGTAAGACCCCGGGGGTGGAGGCCTCCACCGGTTCTTTGGGCCAGGGCTTGGCCATGGCCAACGGGATGGCCCTGGCCGGAAAACTGGATAGAAAGGACTACCGGGTTTATGCCCTCATCGGGGATGGCGAGATGGAGGAAGGGGAAATCTGGGAGGCGGCCATGGCCGCCTCCCATTACCGGCTGGACAACTTGACGGTTTTTCTGGATTACAATGGTCTGCAGATCGATGGTCCCACCAGCCAGGTCATGTCGACCGAACCGGTGGAGGAGAAGTGGCGGTCTTTCCGCTGGAATGTCATCCCCATTGACGGGCATGATTTTGGCCAGATCCTCACCGCCATAGAACAGGCGCGCGAGCACCTGGGTCAGCCCACCATGATCGTCGCCAGGACCATCAAGGGGAAAGGGGTCTCCTTCATGGAGAATGCCGTAGGCTGGCATGGTAATGCCCCCACCCGGGAGCAGGCCCAAAAGGCCCTGGCGGAGCTGGGGGGAGAACCGGTTTCTGAATGAGCCAGCCCTTCCTTTTGTTCCACCCTGGCGGCGCGGAGCCGAGCTGGGGAGAATCGGTCTTGGCCTGAGCGGAGACTGTTCTCTGAGAGAATATGGCTCACTATCGAGCGCAGTTTTGCCAGGAGGCCTCTGGCGAACTGGACCGCTAGGTAACAATGCTGGATCCCCGTGAGAGAGATCCCCAAGAACCCGTGAGGTGATTATTGATGGGTAAAAATGTTGCCACCCGCGATGCGTACGGGGAGGCCCTGCTCGAGGTCGGGGCGGCTTACCCGGAGGTGGTAGTCCTGGATGCCGACCTTTCCAAGTCGACCAAGACGGCCAAGTTTGCCGAGAGATACCCGGAGCGCTTCTTCAACATGGGCATCGCCGAACAGAATCTGATGGGTACGGCGGCGGGGCTGGCGGCCGCGGGGAAAATCCCCTTTGCCAGCACCTTTGCCATCTTTGCCACCGGGCGCGCCTTTGAGCAGATTCGCAACTCCATTGCCTATCCTCATTTAAACGTCAAGATCGCCGCCACCCACGCCGGTTTGACGGTTGGGGAGGACGGGGGCTCGCATCAGGCGACGGAGGACATCGCCATCATGCGGGCCATTCCCAACCTGACGGTCCTGGTGCCGGCTGATGGTGTGGAGACTAAGAAGGCCGTCTGGGCAGCGGTGCGACATCAGGGTCCGGTATATCTGCGTCTGGGTAGGCCCGCCGTCCCCGTGATCTTTGGGGAAGACTATGACTTCGCCCTTGGCCGGGCGGCGGTGCTGCGGGAGGGAGACAAGGTCGCTCTCTTGGCCACGGGGATTATGGTCTCCGAGGCGCTCAAGGCGGCTGACCTCTTAGCCGGAGAAGGGATTGAAGCCAGTGTGATCAATGTCTCTACCATCAAGCCCCTGGACGTGGAAACGGTGGTGACCTTTGCCCGGCGCTGCGGGGCCGTGGTGACGGCGGAGGAGCACAACATCCTGGGCGGATTGGGGGGGGCGGTGGCGGAGGCCCTGGCGGAGAATTGCCCTGTCCCCATGGTTCGAGTGGGGGTACGGGACGTCTTCGGCCGCTCGGGTACGCCGGAGGAACTTCTACAAGCCTACGGCCTAACGGCTGACAGCATTGCCGGGGCGGCCCGCGCGGTAGTGCGAAGGAAAGGATGACCTTCCCTCTTTCCAAAAAGGGAGCGCCATACCGAGGCCGGGGTGGCGGAAAGGTTCCTTGCCGGTCTGCGTTGGGCGGCAGACCGGGCCAAAGCCCAACTACAGCCCAGAGGCTCTCTTACGCCTATTCACGGATACGAACCCCGCGGCTCGGTACCAACGCTTAGCTCAGTCGGAAAGAACATCGAACTTGAGCATTTGGTGAGCTTCTGGGCAGAGAAAAACAAGGCCCGAGCACTGTTCGAATCGCCCGGCCCTGCTTCACGATTACCTTCCCGACGTCTTCTGGAGCCACTTTCACTTCATTGAACAGATGATGATGCGGTCGCTCTCGATCTCCCGCACCTCTACCTGATCGGGGGAATCAAGCCAAGATCGGGTTAAGAAAAGCAGCGGAGCGTCTCGGCGACAAATACGTTGACCGATCCCAGGCAACAGGTGCCTTGGGGATTCTTATGGAGGCAGTCGCAGCCTTCTTCTTCCAGCCGGCTTTGAATCTTTTCAGGAACCATCGTTTGGCCGGTCCGGCGAATCTCGTCGATTATCTCTTCCGCCGTGTGACCGAAGCAATAACAGAGGGGCCGCGGCGGATCCTTTTCCTTCAAGCCCACCCGGACCTTCAGGGTGGCCCGCTCAAAGGTGTGGGTGCCGTCGGTGGCGAAGTAAACGACGTCGCATTCCGGATTCCGGCAGAAACGATAGGGCCCCTCGGTCAGATCCGGCAAAAAATCTGGCTGGAGTAAGGACTTCAGGGTGGCCAGCGGTACTGGTTTACCCCGGCCACCGCAGGAAGGGCAAGACGGCTCGGTCCCTGCGTTTATCATTTTAGCCAACCTCCTCAACAAGGAACTCCTGGGGGAGAACGCGTCGGCGATCCGCCCCAAAAGGGTAGCGTCCTGGGACTGACGCACGAGGGAGCTGGAGTCCGGCGTATTTCGTCATCCAGTTGCTCCCCGGCGATCTGGCCAAGTTGAAGTCGAGAGTGGCGGATCTCACCAAGTGCTTCGCAGGCGGTTTGGCCATGACGCTGCGGACGGCCTGGGGCGGGAAGGCCAACAGGCCGTCCGGAACGTCAGCGCCAGGCGGGAGGCCGAGCGCCAGCCAGCCGCGGTTGAGCGGCGGTTTAACTCCTCGGGCCATCTCCGGGTTTAGCGGCTGTGGTGACCCTTATTCCATTCGATGGCTTCTTCATTGGCCGCCAGTTTGCCTTGGAGGTAAGAACGGACGACGTCGGCGATGGTTCCCTGGACGCCGGCAATGACCTCAATGCCGATAGCCCGCATGGCCTCAACGGCACCACCACCAATTCCGCCCGCCAGGAGGAGTTTTACCTGATGACGGCGGAACAGTTCCCCCAGATCCTCATGGTGGAAGCCCTCGCGGGCCTGGTTATCGACGACTTTGACGCCCACGGCTTTGCCATCCTCCACCTCAACCAAGGTGAAGTAGGGGGCCCGGCCGAAATGTGGGCACACCGTGCTGGCCAGGCCAAGATTCTCGTTAGCAGGAATGGCGATGGTGATCATAATCTAGGCTCTCCTTTCCTCAAAATCGAAACAGAAATAGAGAAAGCACAGCTCCCACCCCGACCACGGGGAGCACATCCCAGTGCCGGAAACGGAGCAACCAGAAGCTTGTGAGGGCCAAGGCGATAGCCGGCCAGCTCCCTAGCGAAACGGGGGCCAGTCGCCAGACGACCAGGCCCAAAAAGCCCAGGAAACCGGCGACGATGGTCAGGGTGATCCGCCGGAAGACGGGGTGGCGGAGAAAGCGATCCTGAAAGAGTTTGGCGCCAATGGCCACCAAAGGGGCCGGGCCAAAGATACCGACGGTGGCGTAGAGGGCCCCCAGAAAACCCTGGACATGATAACCGATGAAGGAGGCGGTGATCATGATGGGTCCAGGGGTGAGCTGGCCCAAGGCCACCCCATCACGAAACTGCAGCAGCGAGACCCATTGCCTGGCTTCAACGGCCACCTGCTGGAGGAGACCGTACATGGTCATACCCCCACCGAAGGCAATGGTACCGATGGGGAGAAAGGCGAAAAAGAGCGCGCGGAGCCTGGGGGAGAAGATGGGGCCCAGGCTGAGGAGCAGGAGAAGGGTCCAGAGAACAACTGACGACCAGACTAGGCTCCGCTTACCGACCTCTTCGCGGGCCAGTTTCGCTGGCCTTTGGGCAGAAGATGACTCGGGCGTTTTTTCCAGCTGGAGGCTGGAAACAGGCGGAGCCTTCAGGGCGGCGGGAGCGGTCTTTGGGGTCAGTTTCCAGCTCAAGGCTCCGACCAGGGCTAGGGAGGCGACGAGGATGGACAAGGGCCAGGGCCGGTAAAGATTGGCGGCCAACACCGTCAGGGCGACCAGCCGGGCATAGAGGCCTTGGGGCAAGTTCCGCCAGAGCTGGTAAATGCCGTTGACCATGATGGCCAAGACTACTGCCCCCAGCCCTTGAAAAAGGCTGACCATAACGGGCAGACGCCCGTAGGTGAAATACAGCCAACTGAAGATGACCATCAAGGTGAAGGGGGAAAGCAGGACTCCGGCGGTGGCGAAAACCGCTCCGGCCGCCCCTGCCAGCTGATAGCCACTGAGCGCCAGCAGTTCCACAACGGTAGCCCCGGGGATGACTTGGCAGAGGGCCAGGTGCTCATTAAATTCGGCCGCGCTGAGCCAGCCCCGCCGGTCAACGAGCTCCTCCCGCAGATAGGCGACCATGGCCATACCGCCAAAGGCGCGCGTCCCAAAAACGATGGAAAACCAGAGGAGTTGGCCCAGGGTTGCCGGCGGTCTGGCTCGTTTTTCTCCTGTTTGCCCTGCAAGTTCCGCAGTCGGGACCATGTTCTTCGCCTTTTTGCCTTTCACCTTTTTCAGTCCACCTTCCCAGCCAGGGGATGGGAATGAGATATCCCCCGACCCAGGTCAGCCGCGTTCCCGCCGCTCTTTCGCTCCAATCAGGGGCGAGTCGACCGGTGGATCAGGTTGCCCAACTCTTCCAACTCTTTCCCTGTGAAAATCCGGCGCCCGGCCGAGTCCCGCCGGATCTGAATGATTCCCTGGGCTTGCAGTTCCCGGAGATAGCGGCCGGAGACGCCCAGGTAATTACAGGCAAACCCCATCGTGTAGATGCCGTCGGGTTCTAACTCCTGGGGCGGGGCCAGGTCGCCCCGGTTTTCTCCCAAAAGAGTGTAAATGGCCCGGTAGGGAATGCGCCGGTGTAGCAAATTTCCCATTCCGATGTAGCAGGAGGGGATTTTCCCGGCATCAACCCAGTTGCGCACCGTGTTTTCGGATACCCCTAGAAGATCGGCCGCTTCTTTGGTCGACAGAAAACAGCGCCAACCGCACCGCCGGCCACCCCCACCGCACCGCGGCATTAGCTCACCCCCCCTTGTCGGTAGTTTCACCCGTCCCTGTACCTACAGGGATGATTTTCATGCCAGTTGCATTATCCTCCAACCGAGAGGAAAAGTCAAGAACCAAGCCCTTTTTTGCCCCGCTAAGTTGGGACGGGCGGTGCCCGCAGCTCTAAGCGACCAGGAGATTGAAAAGGTACCCGACCGTGATGATGGAAACCGTCAGGATCCCGATGAAGAGCATGATTAGCCGCGGCTTAAGTACCTTGCGCAGAATGATCATCTCTGGCAGGCTTAAAGCGGTAACCGCCATCATGAAGGCCAGCGCCGTTCCCAGGCTGACGCCTTTTTCCAGTAAGACGCTGACCACGGGAATGATGCCAGCGGCGTTGGAATAGAGGGGTACGCCAATGGCCACGGCCAGGGGAACGGCTAAAAAGTTGCCTCGCCCGGCATAACCGGCCAGGAACTCGGCGGGGGCATAACCGTGGATGAAGGCCCCCAGACCAATGCCGGCCGTCACGTAGGGCCAGACCCGCCTCAGGATATCCTTGACGTAACTCCAGGCATAGGCGTGGCGATCGGCCCAAGAATATTCGGGTACAATCCCGGCCCGTACTTTCAGATTGTAAACGTATTCTTCGACTTCTTTCTCCAGGTGCAGCTTCCCGATGACATATCCGGCTAAGACGGCGATGATTACTCCAGAGAGGATATACATGCCGGCAATAGACCAGCCGAACAGCCCCAGCAAGAGCACCAGCGCCACCTCATTCACCATGGGAGAAGAGATCAAGAAGGAGAAGGTTACCCCCAGCGGTATGCCCGATTCGATAAAACCGATGAACATGGGCACGGCGGAGCAGGAGCAAAAAGGCGTCACGATGCCCAAAAGGGCGGCGGCCATGTTTCCCCAAAGTTCGCGCTTACCGCTGAGCAACCGCCGGGTTCGCTCAACCGGAAAGAAGGTGCGGAGCAGGGTGACGACGTAGATGACCGTGGCCAGGAGCAAAAAGACCTTGGTTATATCGTAAAGAAAAAAATTGACGGCTTCGCCGGGGCGGGTGCCGGGCGTCAAATGTAACCAGCGGTAAGTAGCCAAGTCGGCGAGGCTTTGCAGCACGTCATTGGACCTCCTCTTCCAACCTTGCGCCCCCGGCGCGTCGGTAGCTACGTGGGGGGACTTTGCAGCCCCGCACGTTGTACACTTCCGAATTGCCACCACTGCCGGCGCGTCGGCAGCCACGCGGGAGGGCTTTGCAGCCCGTCATCGTTATTTGGGCTCCTCTTTCAACAGTCCCCGCAAACCAGGGAGGGACGTCCCGATGACCGTGGTCGCTTTGACGAAGCGGGCTAAGAGGATGGCTTCGATAATCTCCTTTTTGCTGAAACCGTTGTTTTTTGCGGCGAGAATATAATTTTCGGTACAGCGCTCGGAACCAAGAGCGGCGGAAACGGCGATGCTTATCAACATCTTATACTTGGGGGGAATGGCTTTTAAACTGAAAACGAATTTTTTGTTCTCAGCCTGTTCGAAAGCGGCTGCGGGCATCACCTCACCCAATACCTGGAGGGTGGTTGGCTCCAAACCCGTCTCCTGACGCATCGCCTCCAGAATCTTTTCCAGACCTATCTCGCGACTGTGTCCGGTCATTCTCTCCAACCCCTTTCAGCTTCAGCCCATTCTCCTCAATATCAGGCCACACCGTTAAGATCAATTTTTGTTGACGGTTTGCGCCTCGGAAAAGAGCTCGCCGCGGACGAAGGCGGCAATCTTACCCTTGGACGGGATCCCGATGGCCCGGACCTTTTCGTTGATGACCAGGGCGGGAGTAGCCATTACCCCGTAAGCGAGAATCGCGGGAACATCTTTCACTAGTATCACCTCGGCCGTCACCCCCAACTCGCGCAGGACCTCCCTCGTCCTGGCCTCCAGATGCTGACAATTTGGACACCCCGTACCCAAAATCTTGATGACCACGCTGTAAAGCACCTCCTGAATTATACGGCGAAACTTAAGTAAATGCTAATATGCTAAACAGTATTTTGTCAAGCGGGTTGCAAAGAATTTTTAATGCCGGCGGCTACCTGAAGCGGCCTGGCCGCGCTAGTCCAAGCAGCGCGACCGGTCAGAGTTCCAATATGGGCTTCATCAACCTGTGAAAGGGGCGGGGTGGCCTTTGCAGTCGACACATATACCGGGGGATGGGCGAGCGGTAGATCGTATACCCGTGGATCGTATACCCAAAGACGATATGTAAGACCATGGTCCCCAACCGCCCTGGAAAGTCAGGTCCGAAGCACTACGCAAGTTGTCGCGTCGGTGTGGGAAAGGAGGTGATCTTCACCGTTGGCTTGGCCCGGGACCAGGGCGTGGGGTTGGCTTTGCCGGAGAGGGCGAGCCAAAAGCAAAGTTTGGCGACGCCCGCGGCCCGTTCGTGAGTAGGGCGGCACACCTTCGGTTAGCTTTTAAATGAGTGAGTGTGAGCCCTTGACAGGATGGCACAAGTCTTTTAGTATATTAGAAGGTACTAATTTAACCCTACTGGAGCGGAACTATGCAAAAGAAATGGGAAAAGATCTTTCGGGTTCTGGGACAGCCGACGCGGCTGAAGATTGCTTTGCTGCTCAGCCGGCGGGAGCTCTGTGTCTGCGAACTGGAAGCTATCCTCGGGATTACCCAATCGGCGGTCTCGCAGCACCTGCGTGCCTTTAAAGATGCCGATTTGGTCGAAGAGTCGCGCGACCGCCAATGGATTTTTTATTCTCTGAAAAAGGAGGTGTTGCGGGATCTGCTCTCCGCGTTTCTGGCCGCCTTGGAAGGACAGTCGCCGGGATTGCCGGAGCTGGATTGGATCGGACTGAAGTTAGAGGAATTAAAAGAGCACCCGGAGATTACCTGCCGGGTTCCGTCTAAGGGAGGGAAGGAGCGTGTCTGAACGTCCTGTGGCGGCCCGGCTGCCGCTTTTGGACCGGTTTTTAACTTTATGGATTTTCCTGGCTATGGCCGGTGGGGTGTTACTCGGGTTTGCCTTTCCCGGTATTGCCGTGGTCCTGGACCGGCTTTCCGTAGGTACAACCTCCATTCCCATCGCCATTGGTCTCATCGTCATGATGTATCCACCTTTAGCCAAGGTGAAATACGAGGAGATGGGGAAGGTCTTCCGTAACGGTAAAGTTCTGGCTTTGTCTCTCCTTCAAAATTGGCTGGTGGGACCAATTCTCATGTTCCTTTTGGCTCTCATCTTCTTGCACAGTTACCCGGAATACATGGTGGGTTTGATCCTCATCGGCCTGGCCCGTTGCATCGCCATGGTCATCGTTTGGAACAGTCTGGCTGGCGGTGATAGCGAATACGCGGCGGCGCTGGTGGCCTTTAACTCTCTTTTTCAGGTATTCTTTTATTCCGTCTACGCTTACTTCTTTATCACCGTGTTGCCAGCCCGGCTGGGTTTTCAGGGGGCCGTGGTCAACATCTCCGTAGCAGAAGTGGCCAAAAGTGTCGCCTTATATCTCGGGGTTCCCTTTTTGGCCGGGTTATTAACCCGTTTTACCCTCATCCCGGCGAAAGGCCGGGCATGGTACGAGAAGGTTTTCATTCCGAAAATCAGCCCGCTCGCCCTCATTGCCTTACTCTACACAATTATCATCATGTTTTCGTTGAAGGGTGAGTACATCATCAAGTTACCCCTGGACGTGGTCCGGGTGGCCATTCCCTTGACCCTGTATTTTGTCCTCATGTTCCTGGTTTCCTTCTTCTTGAGTTGGCGCCTGGGCGTCAGTTATCCGCAGACGGCGAGCCTTTCCTTTACCGCCGCCAGCAATAATTTCGAACTGGCCATCGCCGTGGCCGTCGCCGTTTTCGGTATTGCGTCAGGCCAGGCCTTCGCCGCCGTCATCGGTCCCCTCATTGAAGTTCCGGTGATGATCAGCCTGGTCAACGTCTCTTGGGCCTTATCTCGACGTTACTATTCAGTCAAGGCCGGCCAATAACGCTTATCCCCGGCCAGGTTATCGTCCTCGAACAGAAAAGATGAGCTCGTGGATAGATGACGAACTACTCCACGAGCTCTCTTATTTGGCTGGCAGGCGTCGAGCCTCTGATAGTTCCTATCAACCACCCTTCGGCTTTTTTACATGAAACCCTTGACAGCATCGTTGCAGTATATTAGCATATACTTAAACAGTGCCTCCAAGCCTAAAACGGCTGGCGAAGCGGCCCATGTTTCTCTGAAATGCATCCTCATTTATTTCCACATGAGCATCTGACGAAAGGGTGATTCGGTTGTCGCACAAGGTTACCTTTCAAGCCGGGGCCCGCTGGTTGAATGGGCTAACCGTCGAGACCCAGGCCCGGCAGTTCCGGCTGCAGCAGGACGAACCCCCGGAAATGGGGGGACAAGACCAGGGCCCGAGTCCGGTCGAAGTGCTCCTCCAGGCTTTGGCCGGTTGCCTGGGGGTGGTGACGGCCATGGTGGCCAATCGGGGCGGGTTCCGCATCGAGGGGATGAGGATCGAAGTTGAAGGAGATTTGGATCTGGAGGGTTTTAAAGGAGCCAATGGCGGACGTTCGGGATTGACCGAGGTTCGGGTTCAGGTCCACTTGGATTCTCCAGAACCGCGCGAAAGGTTGGAGGCGCTATTACGGGCCGTGGAACGGGCCTGTCCGGTATCGGATAGCCTCCGGCAGCCAGTACCCGTAGTCGTGAAATTGGGAGACTAAGTGGGGAAGCAGCTGCTCCTTCAGGCACGGCCAGCACCCCAGTACCAGTGTAGTAAAACCGGGAGACTATCTGACACCCGTGACCTAGACAGCTCGACTCCGCTATCCAGAAGAAACGGATCGAGCGTGATCTAGTTGGGTTTGTCCCAGGAATAAAATTGGACCAACGAGGAGGAAAAGGTATGGAAACTGCAGAAACCAGGAAAACCCATTCCCAATTTAAGCACACCTTGCCGGAGTGGGTCTGGGAGTTTCATGGACACCATTGCCCTTTTATGCCCATCGGCTGGCGCATGGGCCTGGCGGCTTTGGAACGACTCGGGATCGAAAGGGAAAAGGATCACGGTTTGTTCGTCTTTTCGGAAATGGGAGAGGGACATCCGCAAACTTGTATGATGGATGGATTACAGGCGGCCACGGGTTGCACCTACGGGAAGAACCTCTTAACCAGACTCTATTACGGCAAGGTGGCGGCGGTCGTTTATCACCCGGGCAGGGGCGCTCTGCGCTTAGCCCTAAAACCGGAGATCCAGGACGAAATGGGCAAGTTTGAATTCTTTGTCTACCGAAAAAAGGGGATCGAACCCTCAGAAATTCCGGAAGCGGTGAGCAATGAGGTCATCAACTTCATCCTTTCTAAGGAGGATGAAGAACTATTTACGATAAAAGAGATGCCCAATTTCCAGTACAAGCCGACGCCCGGTTCCTTCAATCGGGTCAAGTGTTCCAGTTGCGGAGAATACGTGTTTGAACGTTATGCCCGACTGAAAGACGGCCAGGTCTTGTGCATTCCCTGCTCAAATTACGAGAAAAACCTGGCCAAAAAGGTCGAGTTGTAAGGGGCCAAAGGATCAGCGGGGGTAGAGTCTAGAGGCTGGATTACCAAACGCGCGGTCAAGAGGGGAAAAGGGTAGTGCCGCTTTCCCCTCTTGACACGTCTGCACCAAAGAGTATAATCCGGGGTAGTTTCGGTTCAATAACATAACTGAAAGGGGCAAAAACGACACTATTATTGCTGGTTTGTAATCCACAGCGGGAGATGATTTTATGGCTTGGTCGGTATATCTCTGGGCAGCTCTTTTGGTTCTGGTCTTCAGCGCCCTCCTTTCCATGGCCGGTTTGGGGGCGGCCTTCTTGTTTGTGCCGTTTTTTTATTGGCTGGGGGTGCCTTTGCATCAAAGTATGTCCATGGGTCTCTTTTTAAATTTTCTCAGCCTGAGTTTTGCTTCGGTTGTCTATTGGCGCAACGGACTGGTTAACCTGCGCGCCGGACTCCCCATTGCCATCACCGCCATTATCTTTTCTCCCCTTGGCGCCTTTAGTTCTCAATTCGTCGAACGGCGGATCCTCCTTTGGCTTTTCGCCGCCTTCTTGATATTTGCCGCCTATATGATGCTCTTTTACCGCAGCCCTAGATCCGAAACGAGGAAAGGGGGGAAGGCCGAAATCGGTGTGGGGGCCCTGGTGGGCATGCTGGCTGGTTATTTGGGGGGACTATTAGGAGTAGGAGGTGGGAATATCATCGTGCCCGCCTTAACCTGGGCGGGCTACGACGCCAAGGTCAGCGCGGGTACGACGGCCCTGGTGGTGGTTTTCTCGTCGCTGGCTGGTTTTCTCGGCCGAGTCTCTGTCGGCGGCTTAAACTACGGTTTTTTAGGGGTGGTCTCCCTGGCGGCTGCCGTTGGTTCCTTAGCGGGGGCCTGGTTGATGAAGAACAAACTGAGCAGTGCGCAACTGAAGCGGATCATCGGAGTTGTCCTGTTTGGCATGGCTATCAAGATCGTCGTCGATCTATGGCGTTAACAGAATTTTGCCCACGAAGGAGATGGTGTTCATGACGCACTGGATCTTAATCCTCTTGGTGCCGGTCATTGTTGGTTTTGTCACGGCCTCAATTAAATCTTACATCGATCGTATTTTCCTGGTCATCTTGAGCGTCTTCTTTTTAAAAATGCCGCTACCACAGGCTATCGCCATCAACCTGGTGGTGATGCTCTTGAGCGCGTCGTTTTTTTATGCTCGACATGAGGCCAAGATTGGCGGCCTCAGCGCTGCCACTTTGTGGAGTCTGGTGCCCGGCAGCATCGTCGGGGCGTCGTTCGGTCGCTGGCTGGCTCTACGTTATCCTGGCGTTTTGGCGGCCATTTTAGGGCTCTATGCGGCCGGTGTCGGGCTGAGGCTCCTCTTGGTGAAGGTAGAATCACCCCGGGAGCCGGCTCAGCCGGGCGGCGAGCTAAATTTAATCACCGGATCCTTTGGTTTGCTTACCGGTCTTATCAGCACCGGCGGAAAGGCCTTCAAGGTTCCCCTGCTGGTAAAGGCTTTAAAAGTCCACCCAAACCAGGCTTACCTTTTAGCTTCTGTTGCGACCATGTCGGCTACGGGGGCGGCTCTTCTGGTCCAGGTAATTATGGCCCCGGGGTTTTTCGCCGGAGCAAATCTGGCCTGGGCCATCTACTTTTTCCTGGCCATTACGGTGGTGGCCATGATTGTTGAACGTTTTTGGACTTCCCGCCTGCAAATGTGGGTGAGTTATATAATTTCCCCGTTGCTCCTTTTGGCGGGGATCAGGTTACTGAGTACCTATTTCTAAATAAATTATATCCGCGAAAATAGGTCTTGACATTATACCATACAGGGTTTATTATTACAGCAGATGAACTGACCAGTCGGTTTCAGAACTGGACCGCAAGGTAAGGAATTCGGGAACGACTGGCAGGTTGGACTGGTAGCATGGAGTGGTTCCTCTCACCGACGGCGTTCTACCGCCAGTTTATAAGGAGGGTCATTTATGTGGCAACACTGGGTTAATCTGATCCTGGGTATCTGGCTCATCATTGCGCCCTTTGTTCTGGGTTACGGTAAGAGCGCGGGGGCCTGGAATGATGTCCTGGTGGGAATTGTGGTGGCGATAGTTGCCTATTGGGGGACGACGGTACGCAACAGGAGTTTCTCGGCTTGAAGGTCTCGACAGTTTATAACGACGAGGCCTTTCCCCCAAGCTAGAGGAACCAGGGGAAAGGCCCCGGTCGGCTAAGTGGACTGGTGTCCATCCCTCCATGCTACCAGTCCTATTTTTTTAAAGGGGTGACCGTAATGGTGGAGACGGGGGAAGTTAAAGAAGAAGCTAAGGCCTGCTCGGAAGCGGCGGCTCGGGGCCGGTGGGCGGAAGGGGAATCTACACCGATTGATGACGAACTGGGACAAGACCAGAGCCACGTCCATAATCAGACCCATGGGCATAACCATGATGGCGAGCCTGAAGAGGGGCATCAACATGAAGGAGGACCTGGCCAGAGCCATGGACATGACCAGGAACGCCGGCTGGCCCATGACCACGCTGACCACGGTCATGACCACGGCCACCACCATCATCACCAGGTTACCAGTTTGAGTTCCCGAATGTTAGTGTCCATTGCCATCACTCTTTTGGTGTTCGGGGCAGAACTAGTCGGCGGCTTTTGGACGGGAAGCCTTGCCCTCCTCAGCGATGCCTGGCATGTCTTGGCTGATGCGGCGGCTTTAGTTTTGAGTTATTATGCCCTGCGGCAGGCCCAAAAACCCTCCGATTGGCTGAGGACCTACGGCGGTCATCGGGTGGGCGTGGTGGCCGCCCTGATCAACGGCGTTTCGCTCTTGGTCATCTCGGCCCTCATCCTTTATGAGGCGGTGGGACGTTTTCTCCACCCGGTCGAGGTGAAAAGCGAAGAGATGTTCATCATTGCCAGCGTTGGCCTTTTGGCCAATTTAGGAATTGCTTTGCTCCTGAACCGTTCCGTCGAAAATAACCTCAACGTCAGAAGTGCCTTTCTTCATGTTTTGGGCGATGCCCTGTCTTCTGTGGCTGTAATTCTCGGCGGCATCCTCATGCTCGTCTGGGGCTGGTTTTGGGTTGATCCCTTGCTCAGTGTCGTCATTGCATTAATGATTTGGCATGGGGCTTATGATATAACCAGGCGGACCCTGAACATCCTTTTAGAGGGGGCACCTCCCGATTTGGATTTGACCGAGGTGGTGACGACTTTAAGGGAGCAGTCCGGAGTCAGGGATGTCCACGATTTACACGTCTGGAATATCTCGGACGACATTATTTCCCTTACCGCCCATTTGATTATCGGCGAGGGAGTCGAACCAACGGCCTTTCTTCAGAATCTCAACGGCGTGCTTTTGAGGAAGTTTGGGATAAACCATGTTACTTTGCAGCTGGAACGGGAATGTCCGCTGGCTGGCCAGCTCTTTTGCCGGGTCGGGGTTGAGGAGAAAGCAACGCTGGCCCATTAGCCCGCGAGAGCCGGGCATGAGGGACCAAATCGGATCATCACCGCGAGGGCGGGGTCACCCGCGGCTTGGATGGGAATAAAGAGAGACTCCCCGGGAGTATATGGCGCCGTCATCGCGCAGATCAAGCTGGCCTGCAGTTGAATCTTTGGGGTAACCCCCATGCCGCCAGCGCCATCAGCAGATGATGAAGATGGCCGCGGAGCGGAGGTGCTGGCAGCCTGTGGAGGGAGCCGGCGTAGCCGCATTAGCCCGAGCCGGTACCGCCCTCCGCAAGGCGCAACCTGAAGTTCGCTCGGCGGCACGGATGCCGCCGAGCGCGGCTCTCCAGGGATGGAAAATCCGCGCGGCACTGAACGAAAGGCCGCCGCCGAGCGGCTAAGGGCGGTCAGCGTAGGGGCACGCGGTGAGCCGGCGACCAAAGCAAGCTGGCCGCCAAAAGGCACTCGACACGAACAACTTGCGGAGCGCCGGCAACGGTACCAGGCGAAACGAGGAGACGAAACCGGGGGGCGGACGGGAGGTTCGCGCCAGCCGACAGCGAGCTTGGACGGCGAGTGGAAGGCGGCAGAATAAGAATTCCCGCCGATGACGTACCGGAAGCGCTTGACCTCCATTGAGACAACATATAAAATCCAGATTACTGAAGGCAATGCTCGCGGTTAGCTGCCTAGCTGTGAAAGAGTAGAGGCCAGAGGGGGTGCGTTATATAATATCCTGATGAAAAAAAATCCCTGCTGTTTAAAGCTGCACTAGAGGTTTTTGCCGAGAAAGGCTTTGCCAATGCCACTGTTGATGAGATCGTGCAGCGGGCCGGGGTGGCCAAAGGAACGGTGTATCACCATTTCGAAAGCAAAGAAGAACTCTTTCTGGTTTTGTTACAGACCGGTACCGAATATCTCGTTAGCGAAGCTCAAGAGGAGCTCCTATACCACTCTGAAGCTGCGGAAAGGTTACAGGTGGTCATAGAAAGGTATATCCGCTTTCTGGGGAAATATAAGGAATTCTTTAAGGTGTTATTGACCGAGATCTGGTGGGTAGACGATCGCTGGAAAGAACAGGTGCAAAACCTGCGCCAGGAGATGTTAAAACCCTTGATCACGGTCATCGGGGAAGCCCAAGAAAGGGGGATTATCAGGAAAGACGTGGCCCCTGAGAATTTAGCCCCCGCCCTCTTTGGGCTTATTACTCACGAAACGTTGCACTGGACCCTTTTCAAAGATGCCTTTCCTTACGCCGATATCCTCCGGACGGTCAAGGTGATCTTTTTCGAAGGGACCCTGGCCCGGAAGAATTGAGAGGCTCGGAACTTGGGCATGGCGGCGGTCTTGCCTCTTTGCTCGGGGCCGACAGGAGCATAGCACCTGTAATTTTCTGCACTCTGAAAAACCTGGATATTTCTGGACATCCGGGTTTTTCGTTTATTATTCGTTCTCTGCCGATGGGTCTCTTTACCAGACGTTCCCAGGTCGCAGCGTGACGTTAGCATCCTCGCCATTTCCTCAGACCTTTGCTCTGGGGATAACTCTTTGGAGGGCGGTTTACCAAATTCAGCCGGAGATGGTCCTTGCCGGGCCTGAACAACGTCTCTTTTACTTTAATGGTCTGTTGCTTTACCCGGTCAGGAAGTCTTGGGAATAACGGACATGGCCTTTTCTGCGCTGCGCAAAAAACCGTCGAGAAACAGCGCAACTCCCCTCATCAGCTCATCGGCCGCTGTTTTGGTGATCTCTTTCGCCAGATTAGGAACCCAGGCCAGGAGGTGCTCGGAGAGGAAACGAGCCTGAGCCTTTTCGAGGGCTTTTATTTTTTCCGCATCCTTAGTCCCACCGGTGCTCAGGACTTCCCCAATTAGATAAGCCATGAATTCCAGTTCTGCCCCCAGGTGATCATCGGGCAGCGAGTTGAGCTGTTTTATCTCCACTCCATGTTCCAGGTAAAACTCCCGGACCTGGTAAGTGGTGTCACCCATCACTAAGTGCGTCGGGGAGCGGTAAACTGACTCGTAAAGGTGGAGCGGGGCAGGTCCTGGACCAAGGAAAAGAGAGGTAAAAGCCAGCTGCCAACTCTTCATGGTTTGGGGATCGGCAGTTTGTAAAACCTTTTGCAGGAGATGCAGACCTGCACGTAACTCGCCTTCATTCTCTTCAAGGTCGACGCTTTCGACGAGTTCTTTCAGTAAGGAAATCGTCTCGGCCGTTGGGCCATTGAAGAAAAACCGCCCCAGTATCCGGTAAACCTGGTAGCGCAACAGTTGCATTTCTTGGGAGAAGGGCATTTTTATTCTCTCCTTTAAGGCTTAGCTGGAAGACGAACTTCGGTGGGAGATGACTAAGCGGCCCACTTTGCGTCCAGCCACGTCAGGCTACCTCTGATCTTTAAAAATACCCTGATGGGCAAGTTCCTCAGACGACATAACTGGACCCTGGCTATGGCGGCTGGGTCCTCAAAGCCCTCAAGGTGTATACCACCGTATACCCCCAAGCGGGGACCCAAGCGGGGGCCGGGCACCCTCATCGATGTCTGCCAGTCTGTGCAGAGCACCAGTGAACTACGCGACCCGGCCCCGCCTTCCCGTCATCCTTTCCGGATTCTTCAGACCTTGGTCACCTTGACGACCATATCGGCATAGCTTGGGAATCCCATCACTGGGCTCAGCGAAGTGGGATCAACTAACTCGCTATGGTTTGGCGTATAATCTTTTTGCTTGTAGGTGGCACCGAGACCCGGACTAAAGCGTCCGCCGGTGGCAAACCCCATCTTGATTACGCCGGGGCGGATGGCCTGGCTTAAAAAGACCTGGCCTCTGGTCTTGTGACCCGGGGGGTTGCTGACCTCAACCAGATCACCGGTTTTCAGGCCCAGCTTTTGTCCGTCCTGGATATTCATGAGGATGGTGCCCACGCTCCAGGTGCCCGGCCGGAAACGCTTTCTGACCGCTTTCAATTCTCCCCCGGCTTTGGGGTCGGGGTCAACGATTTCGTGTTCGAACTCGCGGTTCAGGGGCATCCAGAGACCCTCTGAAGCCACCTGCCCCAACCAGGGCACCATTTGGGTGGCCGTCATGGCGTGATGGACCCGGCCGACGATGAGCTGGAACGGATATTCTTTGGCGTATTCCTTGAATTTCGGATTCGTGTAAGGATTCCAGTTGGTTTCAAACCAGTAGAAAGTGGACGGGTAGCGGTCAAAACCAACCTTCTGCAAGCCAGGTGGGACCTCTTTCGCCTCGTCAATCTTCTTATTGTAACCGTCGTACCCGTAGAAATGGAATTCCACTTTCTTGGTCTTCGTCGGCGGCCAGACGCCGTTGGGGACGAACTCGCCGGTTTTTTCGTCAAACTTCCGGTAGCGATACCAGCTCATGGGCCAGACGACAACCCCCTGGTGCTTACGCAACCAGGCCACGGTAACTGGTTCCCCCCGGACCTCTTTCTTTTTGTCGTCGATGGTCACGCGGCCCGCCTCTAAGGAATCGGGCGTTCCGTAAAGGACGTAGGCTTCCGGAAGGTTGGGATAGGGGAGGGGCTGGCCGACGTTGGGCCGACCAGGAGCGGCTTTGAGCATTTCATCGACGAAGTCTTCCTGGGTACGGTATTTCTCCCAAAAATCGCCCGGCTTGATATCGGGATCGCCCAAATCGTAGAGCCGTTTGGCCAGGAGGTTCATGATCTCCGTCGGCGTCTTGGACTCATGCAAGGGTTTAATGACCTGGTCCCTTAGGAAGAGCATCGGGTGCGACGGATAGATGTCGCTCAGGCTCATTCGTTCGGCATAACTGGCCTCCGGCAAGATGACGTCGGCGTAAAGGGCGCTCTCCAGGTAAAGGGTGTCGACGACAACGAAAAGATCCACCTTGTAGCTGCCATCAGCCTCCTTGGCCGTCAGGGCCTTCTTCCAGACTTCGGGATTACTGCCGGTAATCAGGGTATTGCCGGTACGCAGGATGTATCCTTTGATGGGATAACGATGGCCGCGGAACGGTCCGTACCTGAGGGTCACACCTTCCAGAAAGCGCCGCGGATAATCGGCGACGGCATCGTCCCAGGCGGCCGGCCAATCCCCGAAGAGGTCCAGGTGGAGGTTTTCCTGTTCGCCTTCCACTTCTTTACCGTCGATGACCCGTTTGACCTTGCGCTTGTTGAACTGTTTGCCGGTCGCGCTGCCACCCTTGTTCGACTTAACGATTTCCGTGTCGATGGCTCCACCGGGAATGTCCAGGTTACCGGTGATGGCGTTGAGGGCCGTGCCGAGAATCGATCCCACGTAACCGTTATAGTGGTGCCCCGGGCTTTGCATACCCCAGACGAGGGCCGCCGGTTTAGTCGAGCCAAACAGGTGGGCCAGTTCGGCGATCTGTTCCTTGGGCAGACCGGTCCGGTTGGCCGCCCAATCCAGGGTAAAGTAGTTGAGCCCATTGATGGGGTCGACTTTACTCCACCAGCTGACGAAGGCGTTCCGGAACTCGTCCCAGCCCTCGCTATGCTTTTTGACAAAATCCCAATCGATGTAACGGCGATTGGGGTCGCGCGGGTTGTCATTTTCCAGAATATACCGCAACATCGCGGCAAAAAGATCGTTATCAGTTCCCGGGCGGATGGGCAGCCAGAGATCAGCTTGCGCCGCCGTGTTCGATTGGGCCGGGTCGACGACCACAACCTTGCAGCCATTCTCCACCTTTGCCCCCAGGGTTCCCCGGTTTTCATAAATGATCCGGGTGGCCACAAAGGGGTTCCAGCCGACATAGATGATCAGGCGCGTTTTGTAGCTGAAGTCCTGCTTTAAGCTTCCATCCGGTTGCCGGACCAGGACTGGACGCATAACATCCGGTTCGATGCGTTTGCCGCCCAGCATCAGCTTTGGGCCGTGACGGCGAGGGGTATCACAGATGGATCCGTGTTCAGTACAGTGGGGGGTGCCATAGGCGAAGAAGAGCCGCCAGTATTGGTCACGGTCGGTGACGTCGCCGGAATCCATGATCACCGCTTCGGGACCATATTTTTTCTTGATGTCCAGGAGCTTCTTGGCAATGTAGTCGATGGCTTCATCCCAAGAGGCCTTGCGGAATTTTCCTTCTCCCCGCGCTCCTTCCCGGATCAGGGGATACTTCAGGCGCTCTGGGGAATAGACCAGCTGCGTTCCGGCCACACCTTTGGCACAGGCACCGCCGTAGTTGAGGGGGGCGGCCTTATTTCCATAGATCTTCGCCAGGCGACCGTCCTTGACCCACATCTCCAGGCCGCATTCCGCCGGGCACATGACGTCAGCCGTATACTTGATCTCGTAACCTTCGGTCACCGCTTTTTGGGCCGCGGCGGCTTTGGCCCGCTGCAGGGAAAGGAATTCCTGCCCGCCAAGAGTGGCCAGGGAAGCAGTGGCGGTAAGGGCACCAGACCATTTTAGAAAACTGCGTCTTGAGAGTCGCAATTAGAAAACCTCCTTTCATAAGAAACTCAGCGCCACAAGTGACTGGCCAGGTTCCCTTTAACGACCAGGTCATAGCGGAAGAGAAGGGTTCCCAAGACAACGAGCAAGGAAGTGATGACAAAAAGGCCCGGTCGATCGCTTCCCGGCAAGAACAAGAGGATCAGAGGCAACAGAGTGCCTACCAGAAGAACCCCGAAAAGGTAGAGAGCATTGGAGAAGAGAAGAGACGCCGCTTCCTGAGCGGCGGCAGTACCCGTGCTCAGGACCACCTGCTGCAGGAAGAGGGAAACCAGGGTGATGATCAGGGCGGCCATTAAGATCAGGCCAAGATCACGCAAAGGACGGGAATCGAAGGCCGTTTTCGACCTGGCCGCGGAGACAACGTAACCTAGACCAACCAGAGCCGCCCCCAGGGCGACGGCGGAGGTCAACATGTAAAACGGAACCAGGGGGGAATTCCAGGCGGCCTTGGCCTTGACCACAGCCAGTTCGGTCCCGGTATAAAGGGGAATGCCGAGAGCCAAAAGGAGGGTGACGATTCCCCAAGGCCGTAATCCGGTCTTGACGGCGGGAAATTCCGCGGCCGCCGCCGCTTGATCCGGCTTGATGGATACCGGCCGGCCTCCTTGCAAGATCCAGATATAAATCAGCAGGGCCAGGCCATACAGGACGAGAAACCAGCTTCCCCAACTCATCGGCGAACGAGGATTGAAGTTGGCCGGATTGAGCAGATTCAGAAAACGCCCTGGCTGTCCCAGCTCCAGCAAGAGGGGAACGGGGGCGAGTAGGAGTAAAAGCAGAGCCGCGCAAGCTCCAGGTCGGGTGAGGGAACTCGACGTTTTCCAGCCAAAGACGGGGGACAGGATGGAAATGAAGAGGGAACCCGCGCTGGCACTGGCCAGAAAGAGGTAGATGGAGGCCAGCGTTCCCCAGTGGGGGGGATTGCCAGGGGCGAATAGGGTGATGATTTCCATTTTACTTCCCCTCCTTCCGGTCCAGGGTGACCAGGTCAGCGGAGATGTAGAATACATGCGGTTCAGTCCCCAGATTACCCTTTAAAGTCTGAACGCTATTACTGCTGACCAGTTTGGCCACGGCACTGTTCGGGTCATTGAGATCACCGAAAATACGTGCCTGACCCATGCAATTGTGGACGCAAGCCGGTTCCAGGCCAGAGTCGATGCGGGGTTGGCAGAAAGTACACTTATCCGCTAGCCCGGTGAAGGGATTGACGTAGCGGGCATCATAAGGGCATGCTTCCACACAATAGCCGCAACCGATACATTTGTCCTGATCAACCAGGACCACTCCGTCCTCGCGGCGATAGCTGGCTCCCACCGGGCACACCTGGACACAAGGGGATTCTTCACAGTGGTTGCAAAGGACAGGCAGGAAACGTCGCTTAACGTCGGGATAAGTGCCCCGTTCAGTGATGAGGACTTTGGAACGGAAGAAATCAAAGGGGACGTTATTTTCCATTTTGCAGGTCACCTGACAGCTCATACACCCGACACAGCGGCGGAGGTCGATGACCATCGCGTAACGCTTTCCCTTAGGTTTTCCTTCGGCCAAGGCTTCAGCCTCCTTTCTTAAGCCAATCATTTTCTTTTACTGATTACACGGATTACTTTGCTGACGCGGGATTGAGAAAACGCTCACGTATCACCCCCTCAAAAAGGCTTTGCCGGACCGATTTTGGCCGGAATCTCTCGCTGCAGAGAAAGGCGGTTAATGATAAAACCGCCTCCAGGAGCCCGGTCAAAAGGGGCAAAGCCCGCTATTCACAAGAAGGTCTGGCCTAAATGGCCAATTATAGAATAAGCCTCCCGATGGAGGCGCAAAATTGGGAGATTAACTTGTTCTTCTCTGGTCTTTTTCCGGAATTAAGCACTAAGGATTTGCCCAGGTGGGGCCAAATGAAGAAATGAATAGATGTTGGACCGGTTTGATCGATGCAGGCGTCCCCGGCGCAGACGGTACTAAGGCCGGTGGATTGCTCAGAGCTGGATCCGCCCGGCGGGTCAATCAAGCAGACCTCGGCGCAGGGCATACTGAGTTAGCTCGGCCCGGTTTTTCAAATCCAATTTGTTCATGATGTTGGCCCGGTGGAAGTCAACGGTTTTGGGGCTCAAGTTAAGGATGGAAGCGATCTTCCTGATCTTGTAACCCTTTGCCAGGAGGACCAGTACCTCGCGTTCTCGCTCAGTGAGGGTTTCAAAACCATCGGTGGCCGCTAAATTCCCTTTCTGCCGAAATCCTTCGACGACCAGATCGGTGACCGCCGAATCGATATAGGAGCGGCCGGCCTTTACGGTGCGGATGGCTTGGAGCAATTGGTCAGCGGCGGAACGTTTCAAGATGTAGCCAGCCGCCCCAAGGCGCAAACCGGGCAAGACGTATTCCCGGTTCTCATATTGCGATAATAACAAGATCCGGCAGGTGGGGAGGAGGTTCAGAATCTCCCGGGCTGCCGTGAGCCCGTCCATTCCGGGTAAGGCGATGTCCATTAAAATGATGTCCGGCCTTATTTCCTGTACCTTGCGGATGGCCTCTTCGCCGTCACTGGCTTCTCCAACTACTTCCAGATCAGGGTAGAGTTCGAGCAGGGCGCGGAGACCGGCCCGAAAAATGGCATGATCATCGACGAGAAAAACGCGCGTGACCTCCATTGTATTCGATAGCTGCCAGGTGACCTAGGGCCTGACCCCGGGTAAATGGCAGCGAGACCTCCTTTCTAACCAGTTGTTCTTTTTCGGCGGTGGGTACTCCCTATCTTAGTATAGTACGGCAACCTTAACAGGCCACAAGGCCTGGTTTCGGCCCCTGCCGAGAGATGACCCTTTTCCTGTTCACGGATTTACGCCTTAGGAGGAGCTGGCTTAATGCTGGGGGCCAGGGGTAAAGTCGTACTGACCAGCGTGCCATGTCCAGGTTGCGACCAAAAGCTAACTTGTCCCTGCAAAAGAGAGGCTCTTTCCTGGATGCCGAGGAGGCCCAGGGGACTTTTTTCGCTACTAAAGACGGTCTTGGGATTAAAACCACGGCCATCATCTCTAATGCTCAGTACTGCCTCTTCGGACTTAACCTTTAACGACAGCCAGAGATTTTTGGCCCGCGCGTGACGGTAAACGTTGCTGATTGCCTCTTGACCAATGCGGTAGAGGATGGTTTCCGCTTCCGGCGACAATTGGGTCGGGTCACCAGCAGCCTCAATGTGGAGTATGACGCCTTGCGGCTTGAGGCGGCTTTCGGCATACCAGGTCAAAGCGGGAATGAGTCCCCGGTCATCCAGTAAGGTTGGCCGGAGGTCGTAAACGACATTGTGGAGTTCCTTGACGATATTGACGGCAGAATTCTTCATTTGCTCCAAGGTCTTTTCGGCCCGTTCGGGGTCGCTCTTGACCACCGTTGCGGCCACTTTCAGCCCCAAAACCAGGGCGGCCAAAGATTGGCTGGTTTCGTCGTGGAGCTCGCGGGCGATTCTCTTACGCTCATCTTCTTGAGCGCGCATGGCTTTGGCCAGGAGTTGTCCCATTAACTCTTCCCGTCGCTTGAGTTCTGCTTCCGAATCTTGCAAGCGCTTGATGGTCTCGCGCAGGCGGCGCGTCATCTGATTAAAGCTTTCGGCCAACTGGCCAACTTCGTCTTTTGATTTGACCAAAATTTCCTGGTTGAGGTCGCCTTGTCCGATCCTGGTGGCCATACTGGAAAGGACCTCCAAAGGCCTGGTGATGAAACTGCTGATAGTAAGGGAAGCCACGCTGCCCACAGTAACGCCCACCAAGGTGAGAAAGGCGATGACCATACCGACTTGACCTAAAGAGTGCTGGATGGTTTCCTCGCTAAAACCCAGGTGAAGTTGGGCGGGCAAACCTGGAATCAGGTAGAGTCCGATATCGCGGACCTGGCTCGTTTCCGTTCGCAGTAAAAGAACTTGTGTCGTTTCTCCGGCCGGGACTATCGTTTTTTGAAGAAGATCCGGCGGGAAACCATCCTCAAAAGTGGATAAAAGGATACGTTGATCAGGATCAAACAGGAAGGCGTATTCTAGGTCGGCGGTTCTGTTTTTGACGGCGGCCAGGGCGCGATCAATAACCAGCAGATTGCCGTCAAGGTAGGGATTGATGATATTTTCTGCTATGGTTTCGGTTAAAGAGACGCCTCGGCTCACCAAGTAGCTTTTTAAAGCACTCTTCACCAGAGCCTGGAGGGCGAAAATGGTCAAAAGCCCCATGACCACGATGATGGCCGAGGTGGTCAGGATGATTCTCCGACTGAGTTTCATCGATTGGACTTCCCTTCCGGTGAAAACGGCCCCGGTTCTAGCAGACCCAAGCGCAGAGCCCAGTGGCGGGCTTCGGCGTAATCTTCATCAGTCGCGGTGGTAAAACCGGCCGGCATCTCGGATTGTTCCCAGTGGTACAATCCTTCTTGGTCTTTACCCAAGGGGTCAAAGGCCAAAAGGGCTTGCCTGACCTTTTCGATCACCTGTGGATCGACCTGAGCATTGGCGGAGATGGTGCTACTGGGAAAACAGGGGGAAGTGGCCAGGATACGGACCAGACCTTTTTTGGCCAGTTCGCGGGCCAAGGTGTCCTGGATACCACCGGCGTCATAACGGCCGCTGATGACGGCATTGGCGGCTTCGAAGTGGGATCCGGTATATTCAAAGGCGGCCAGATCGGACAGCCGGATACCCGCCTCAAAGAGGAGGATACGGGGAATTAAGTGCCCCTGGGTGGAATTCCGGGCCCCAAAGGCAAAGGTCTTTCCTTTTAAGTCCGGCAGGGAACGCAAGGGGCTATTGGGCTGAGTGATGATCATCCCCCGGTAAGTCCCTTTCTTTTCTTCAGTCAACCCCTTCACCAAAACGCGCACGCCGTAACGGTCATGGGCTTCCAGGTAACTAAGGGTGCCAATGGCCGCAAATTGAACCTTCCCCTGTCCCAATTCCTCGACAATGCTAGCGTTTTTGGGGGTGATGTGGAGGGCAAAGTGGTAACCAGTACTTCGCTCCAGGTAGCGGAGAAAGGAGAGATACATCTTGACGTCTTCGCGGGGCTCTAACCGCCGGTCGAAGCCGAAATAAAAGACGTCTTTGTCCGGTGACGGAAGAGGAAGAGATGGGTTTTCCACCCTCTGGCTCAAACGAACGGGAACTGGTTTTTCGGACCAGGCCCTGGCGACAATGATTGCCAAGACAAAGAATAACAAAATCGTACTGGCGCTGAGCCAAAGGTTCTTTCGCACTTCGGAAGCGCACCCTCTTCCTGCTCCTGGAAGTGAGCCGAGGAACACCAACTTAAGCAACTTCTCCGGTTCTCGTAGTTTTTCTCATACTGTTTGGGACTCTCGCGGTCAAGGGCCCCTGGGTGGAATTCCGGGCCCCAAAGGCAAAGGTCTTTCCTTTTAAGTCCGGCAGGGAACGCAAGGGGCTATTGGGCTGAGTGATGATCATCCCCCGGTAAGTCCCTTTCTTTTCTTCAGTCAACCCCTTCACCAAAACGCGCACGCCGTAACGGTCATGGGCTTCCAGGTAACTAAGGGTGCCAATGGCCGCAAATTGAACCTTCCCCTGTCCCAATTCCTCGACAATGCTAGCGTTTTTGGGGGTGATGTGGAGGGCAAAGTGGTAACCAGTACTTCGCTCCAGGTAGCGGAGAAAGGAGAGATACATCTTGACGTCTTCGCGGGGCTCTAACCGCCGGTCGAAGCCGAAATAAAAGACGTCTTTGTCCGGTGACGGAAGAGGAAGAGATGGGTTTTCCACCCTCTGGCTCAAACGAACGGGAACTGGTTTTTCGGACCAGGCCCTGGCGACAATGATTGCCAAGACAAAGAATAACAAAATCGTACTGGCGCTGAGCCAAAGGTTCTTTCGCACTTCGGAAGCGCACCCTCTTCCTGCTCCTGGAAGTGAGCCGAGGAACACCAACTTAAGCAACTTCTCCGGTTCTCGTAGTTTTTCTCATACTGTTTGGGACTCTCGCGGTCAAGGGCAGAACGTAGCCTGAAATCCTTCGGGGCTTGCCAGCGGTCTCCTATACCGGCCTGCTTTGGAAGTCGGGTTCCACCTCCAGGTGGGCGGGGTTGTCGCCGGGATGCCAAAAGGCCACCTTGACGCGGGGCAGGTTCTTGGCATCGCTATAACGGGCGGTTATGGCGGCGGCCTGCTGGATCAGATGGCCCTGGCGAGGTGAATCCTCCGGCGGGCGGATTGCCAATGCGGGAATGCCTGCCATAATGTCCGCCGGAACCTCCCTGGGGAGGCGCAGCAGGGAAATAGGACCAGGAAAATCCTCCACCGTCAATAGGATATCCGCGGGGCGAGCCTCAGCGGCGATGACCCGATTTTCTTCCTCCCGGCGTCCGACGGCCAGGTAGGCCCCGCCAGACAAGAGGAAACAGCGGCCAAACCTCAGCAGACGGGCCTCGTGGGGTTCGGCCTGCGGCTTGTTTTCCAAAAGTCCCCGGAGACGTTGGGAATACCCTGGATCAGTCAGGAGGCAGCCCCCGGCGGGTGGCGGATAGTCGGTGATACCATATTTTTCGGCCAGTTCCATCTGGCGGAGGCGGGAACGGCCAGCTATGTCCAGGAGTCTTTCCCGGTTCACCTGACCGCGCTCTTCCGGTAGGGTGGGGGGGAGGAGGCGGGCCGAGAGGGGCCGCAGTACCAGCCCCGGGTAACCGGATTCCTTCTCGACAGTCCTCAGCGCCTGGGGATTTTGGGACTTGGGACGCTGCCCCAGAACCTCCCCGGTGATGATGAAGTCGGCCCCGCTCTCTTCCATCAGGCGCCCGGCTTCCCGGACCATCAGGGCGTGACAATCGATACAGGGATTCATGTTCTTACCGTAGCCATATTTGGGATGTCTCACCACATCCCAATGCGCGGCAGTGATGTCCAAAAGCCGGAGTGGTACCCCTAACTGGTTGGCGGCGGCATGAACGGCTGGAGAGGCCCCGAAAAAGGGGGTGAGGAAATTCACCCCCAGGACCTCAATATTCTGCTCCTGGATCACCCGGACGGCCAGGCGGCTGTCCAGACCGCCGGAGAGAAGGGCGACGGCTTTAGTCAAACGGCTGCCTCCTTATTGTTGGGAAGTTCTTAGAAACTCTTCTTCGGAGAGGACCTCAAACCCCTCTTGCTGCAAGAGAGCGGCGGCAACCCCCAACCCTGTTACCAGATGTCCCCGGAAGCTTCCATCATAGATCCGGTGAACTCCGCAGGAGGGGCTTTTCTCTTTCAGAATGGCTCCGCTTGCCCCAGTCAGCCGGGCCAGGTAAAGGGTTTGCCTGGCCCCTTGCAAAAAAGCCCCCGTAACATCCTGACCGGTGGCCTGTGAAGGTTCCTCCCCTCTTTCCGTCGGCCTTGGTGGCGTGACGCCAGGCGTCACATCCCGGTCGGCCCTCCGAGCAGACTTCCCCGGGATTGACAACGCGGCGAGACCGCCGGCAGCGCCGCTGGTGCCCCGCCGACACCCGCTCCTCAGCCCCGGTGGCGATTTGTACTGACCCGCAGGAGTTCCGCCAAAGGGCCTGGCCACCACCCTGGCTTGACCGGTCAGCACATCCAGCCCGGTTCCGCCGACTATTTCAGCAGCCGGCCGGGGTGTTGGCAGACCACCCAATTGCTCCGGACAAACAGGGATCCACCCTGACGAAATCCTTCCGGAATGATCCTTTTCTCCCTGCCTCAGTTTACTCACCAGTTCAGGCACCAGGCTGTGACCGCCATCATAGCGGCAATAAATCCCCAGTAGGCAAGCACTGACCAGCCACAAGCCATTCGCCTCCTGCCGAAACTTTTTTTACTATGCCAGGCGCAAACGCAGATCCCACCGCAGCCGCGGCAGACGAGGCCTTTCGCGGAGACTTACTTTTCATTCTATCACTTGCATAGGCTTGGTCAAGGTCAGAGTGTCCCGCAAGCCGGACCACGTCCAAGTCGTCTCTCCCTGTTGCCGCCCGAGATGGGTTCGCGCCTCGCCGGAGGAGGTCAAAGTCACCCATCCGTTACCGTCCGAGCGGCTCACGGGAAGCTGCTGTATTTGACGGACTTTGACGAGACCTTGGTCCGGCCAGGACACGCAGCCCTCAATCCATTATTTTTCTCACAAAATTCGACTTGGGTTACAGGAAAATTGCCTTGTTATGTCGAATAGACAACTAGGTACAGGTGGGTCAGGCGTTCTTGCGAGCATTTCCAGCAGAAAACGACACCCTCCCGGGAAAGGGGAACGGCGATGGTCCTGATGGAGCACGTTTCTAAAGTCTACAGTAATAAGACCGTGGCCCTCCTCAATGTCGGCTTGGAGATAAAGAAAGGTGAGTTTGTCTTTGTGGTTGGCCCCAGCGGAGCGGGCAAGTCAACCTTCATCAAGCTACTCATTCGCGAGGACCTGCCCACCCAGGGGCGGGTTGTGGTTAACGGACAGGACCTGGCCACCTTGCGCCCGAGGCAAATCCCCCTCCTCCGCCGGACCATCGGAGTGGTCTTCCAGGACTTTCGCCTCTTACCGAACAAAACCGTCTACGACAATGTCGCTTTTGCCATGGAGGTAGTCGAATCCCCCCGCCGCGATATCCGGAAGAGGGTGCCCGCAGTGCTGGACCTGGTCGGTCTGCGGCAGAAGGCCAGGGCCTTTCCAGCGGAGCTGTCCGGAGGGGAGCAACAGCGGGTCGCCCTGGCCCGGGCCATCGTCAACAATCCGGCCCTGGTCATCGCCGATGAGCCCACCGGGAATCTTGACCATGAGACCTCCATGGGTATTCTGAACCTCCTGCTGGAGATTAACCGGATGGGGACGACGGTGATTATGGCCACCCACGCCCGTAACCTGGTCAACGCCGCCAAGAAGCGCGTCATCGCGCTGGAAAAAGGACGTCTGGTCCGGGATGACGAGGAAGCTTCTTATGAGATTACCCGTACCGCCATGACCGCCGGGGGGAGGAGGTAGGAAATGGGTCTGCGCGCCTGGGAATACGCCATCAGGGAATCAGCGGTCAGCATCAGAAGAAATGGCCTGATGAGCCTGGCGGCCGTGAGTACCATTGGTCTGGCCCTTTTAATCCTGGCCACGTTTTTGACCCTGGCGGCCAACCTGCAACACATGGCCGGATACTTGGAGGCGCAGGTTGAGATCAGGGCCTTTTTGCGGGCCGACGCCGCCGTCAAGGTCCGGGATGAAACTCAGCAGGCTATCTCTGCCCTGCCCGGGGTGACCAAGGTCACCTTTGTCAGCCGGGAGGAGGCCCTAAAGAGGCTGCGCCAGCAATTTGGCGAACAGCAAGGGGTTTTAGACGCCGTGGAGGAGATGAACCCGCTGCCGGACGGATTCGAAATCAAGGTGGACCAGCCGGAGAGCGTGGAGAAGGTGGCCGCCGCGGTGGAAAAGCTACCCGGCATCGAGAAGGTCAAATACCAACAGGGACTGGTGCAACGACTCTTCCGCTTGACCCAGGCCGTGCGGACCCTGGGGATCGCCCTGGCCGCAGCACTGGCTGCCGCCACCCTTTTTATAATCTCCAACACCATTCGTCTGACGGTTTTTGCCCGCCGGCGGGAGGTGGCCATAATGAAACTGGTGGGGGCCACCGACGCCTTCATTCGTCGCCCTTTTTTCCTGGAGGGGCTGGCGTTAGGTGTAGTGGGGGCGGTGGTAGCCGCCCTGGCCATCTGGTTGAGCTACAGCTGGCTGGTAACGGGCATCTCCCTATCTTTGCCCTTCATCCCCCTGGTTTCCCGTCAGCCCTTTTTGGCCAACTTGAGCCTGGTTCTGGTGGTCCTCGGGGCGATCATCGGAGCAGGGGGAACCCTTTTTTCGCTGAAACGATATCTAAAGGTGTGAGAAGAGGCGAAACTGGCAACACCGGGCGGCGGTGGGACGACGGAAGGTCTTTTTTTCTGCGGAAAGAAATTTTGATTGGGTTAAGGCGGTGACATGGTTGAAGACAACCGGAGGTTTTCTTCGAGTGGTCATGACCCTCCTGGTTTTCCTCATGGTCTTTTCCTCCGTGGCCTGGAGTCAGACGGAGCTAGAGAGAAAGCAACAGGAACTCCGGGCGATTCAAGAGCGGATCGAAAAGCAGCAACAGCTCTTGAACCAGGCCAAGAGTCAGGAGAAGACTGTCACCGGTGAAATCAGACGGCTCGAATTAGAGTTGAATAAAGCCAAGAAGGAGCTGGCTGACTACGAAGGTCGCCTGAATGCCACTGCCGCAACCCTGGAGCAGACCCGGGCGGAGGTGGAACGCCTCAGCAAGAGTCTGGAGAAAAGAACTGCTTATCTGAAGGATCGCGTCCGTGCCCTGTACGAGAGCGGACCGGTCAGCTACCTGGAGGTTCTCCTTTCCTCGCGGAGCTTTGACGACTTTTTGACTCGATTTGAGTTTCTCCGCCAGATCATCGCCCAAGATACCCAGTTGTTCTACCAGGTCAGGTCCGAACACGAGCAGTACCTCTCCAAGAAGGCTGAGCTGGAGGTCCAGGTGGCCAGCCTGACGGAGCTTAAGAATGCCACCGCGGCGCGCCGGGAGAATTTTGCGGCCCGGGCGGCCGACCGAGAACGCTATCTCAACCAGGTCAAGATGAAGAAGGAGGAATACGCCCGCGGTCTGGACGAACTGGAGGCCCTCTCCAACGAGTTAATCAAGACCATCAGGGAGATCCAGGCCCGGGATGGCCGCAGGGTTGCCGGCAAGCTCAACTTCATTTGGCCGACCGCGGGGCCCATTACCTCCTATTTTGGGACGCGCTTGCACCCCATCTTGAAGAGCTACCGCTTCCACAGCGGCCTCGACATCGGCGCCCCCATGGGGCAACGAGTGGTGGCGGCGGAGGCCGGGCAGGTCATTTTCAGCGGTTACCTGGGGGGATATGGTTACGCCGTGATCATCGACCACGGAGGAGGTTTTTCTACCCTCTATGGCCATAACTCGGTCCTCAGGGTGCAGGAAGGGCAAGAGGTATCCCGAGGCCAGCAAATCTCCAATGTCGGCAGTACCGGCTTGAGCACCGGCCCGCACCTTCATTTTGAGGTCCGGGTCAACGGTACACCTGTCAACCCATTGAGCTACTTGCCGTAACCTGATTGAAGTATTTGCTTCCATATGTTATCCTTAATATTGAAGTTCACTCTGCGCCGGACAGGTACGCCTCGGGGCCCAGCAGGGACCGGGCTCTTGGCATCGCTAAGACCGATGCCGGTTCACGCCTCCAGGTACCCGGCGCTTTGCTTTTCAGCGGAGGTGCTTGTCTAAATGAGCTTTGAAGAAAAACGCCCGACCACCTTCTGGAGTCGAAAGAACGTCGCCATCATCGCCATTCTTCTGGTTCTCATCCTCAGCTGGGCGATCTATACCGGGGCGAATTATGTCCAGAGGTCCCTGGCCGTCTTGAAGAATCCCCAGTTCAGCAAGCTCTTGACGGTCATCGATCTGGTGCAAAAGAACTATGTCGATCCGGATAAGGTGAATCTGGACAGTCTCCTGGAAGGGGCCATGGACGGGGTGGTCCGGGCTTTAGGGGACCCCTATTCTGATTACATGACGGCCGATGAATTCAAGGAGATGAAGATTCACCTCTCGGGGAACTTCGAGGGGATCGGGGTCACCATCGCCGTGGAAGGCAATCTCATTACCGTCATTGCCCCCATCAAGGGGACGCCGGCTTACAAGGCCGGACTCAAGGCGGGGGACCGGATCACCAAGGTGGACGGCCGGGACATTGTGGGGGCGACCCCAGATCAAGCCGCCAAGCTCATTCGTGGCCCGGCCGGGACACCGGTAGTTCTGACCATCGTCCGCAAGGGTGAGCAGATGCCCCAGGAGATTACCATCGTCCGGGCGCCCATTCAGGTACCGTCCGTGGATTGGGCCATGCTCTCCGACGGGATTGGGTATATTTATATCAGCAACTTCAACGAAAATACCTCCAAGGGGCTGGAGCAAGCCCTTAAGGAACTGCGAGGCCAGGGGATGAAGGGATTGCTCCTGGATCTCCGCCATGACCCCGGTGGGTATTTGGATCAGGCCGAGTATGTGGCCCAGCTCTTTGTACCGCAAGGGCCCATTGTCTCTACTGTGGATCGCCAAGGGAACAAGAAGGTGACCAATTCCAATTCCAAGGGCTTTGACCTGCCGCTGGTGGTGCTGGTCGATGGGGCCAGTGCCAGCGCTTCGGAGATCGTGGCTGGCGCCATCAAGGACCGGGGAGCGGGAATCCTGGTAGGTACCAAGACTTTTGGCAAAGGAACGGTGCAGAACATCATCACCCTTAACGATGGTTCAGGGCTGAAAATCACCACCCAGAAATATCTGACACCGAGCGGGGCCTTCATTCACGGTAAGGGCATCGAGCCTAATCTGGTGGTGGAATTGAGCAAGGGGGAGGAGATGTCCTCGGACCCCAAGCAAAGATTGGACACCCAGGTGACGAAGGCCATTCAGGCGCTGAAGGAGAAGATGGCCGGACAATAGGAGACTGCTGACAAACCGGCATTGCCCAAGAGCCCTAGGAAACTGCTGACGAACTGCGGTTTAAGTGGTTAACCCGCTTGGGAAAAGCCGCCATAGTCTGTACTGCGCTTGATGGCGATCGTGCTTCTGGCGGCTTTAGCCCAAGCGTAAGGCTAAGACCTCAAATCAGCCCTGATGCCAAGGTGACAAGGCTCCGAGGCGAGGCGTACTAGGTGGTACGTCGAGGAGCCGCGGGAGCGACAATCTGCAATAGTAACGCCCCTCTAATAAAAAGGTTCTTTCTTGCAGATTGCGCCACAACGCAGACGGGGGTTTTTCAGCGGTCTCCTAGACCGGGGAGGCGATTGATCTTTGCAACCTTTTTATGAACTGGCACTGGCCATCCTGCGGGCCTTTCCCCAGATCCTGCTTACCGACAACGCCCTGATTTACTGGCTCTTTGTCTTCCTCATCTCCCTGCAGTATCAGCGAGTGGCTCAAATGGAAACCAGGCTGTATGGCATCACCAAGAATCCGGTCCTGGAGCAGACCCTGCTTTCCATGGCCTTTGGCCTTCTAGGGGGCCTCATCGCCAGTTTTCTGATGGTTTTTATTGGGGTGACCGTTTTGCCAGCCGGGATCGCCTACCTTTGGATCCTGGCCTTGCTCTTGATGGGCCTCCACCCTCGCTACATGTGTTTTTCCTATTCCGGCGGGATCATTTCTCTTTCCTACCTCCTGTTCGGGGTACCAAAGATCAGCATTTCCGGCCTGATGGGGCTGGTAGCCGTCCTGCACCTGACGGAAGGGATCCTGATCTGGGCGAGCGGGGCTCTTCGGCCGACCCCCATCTATCTGAAGAACAGGCAGGATCAGGTGGTGGGAGGGTTTATGTTGCAGCGCTTCTGGCCGGTTCCGGTGATCATGGTCATGGCGGTAATGGTCGCCGACCCCTCTGTTCTGACCGGACTGATTGCCATGCCTGACTGGTGGCCCCTGATCCGTCCGGAGGGGGTTAACCTGGATGCCCCCAATGTGATCCTGGCCATGCTACCGGTCATGGCTGGTTTGGGCTATGCCGACCTGGCCCTGACCCAGACCCCCCAGCAGCGGAGCCGGCAAAGTGCCGGCAACCTCTTCCTTTTCAGCGGGGTCCTCCTCCTTTTGAGCATACTCTCCTCCCATCATCGCCTCTTTCAATGGTTGGCCGCCCTCTTTTCGCCCCTGGGTCACGAACTGGTGGTCATTACCTCAGGACGCCGGGAACTCTCCGGAAAAGCCCTTTACCGCAAGCCGGAGCGAGGGGTAATGGTCCTGGACGTCTTACCCCATTCGCCGGCCGAGACAATGGGCCTAAAATCCCGGGACATAATCCTCGATATTAACGGTAAGGCTACCAATAATGAAGGGGAAATCCGGGAAGCCATCAACGAATTCCCTTATCTCCTGGAGGTCACCGTGCTGGAAGCAGGGAGCGAGGCCGAAAAGGTACTTTACTATCGCCGCCACTTGGCCGATCTGGGGGCCATCTTTGTGCCCGAAGGCAACGAAGCCAATCGGCTGGAGTTGCGCCAGGAGGGCTTCTTGCTGAAGTTTTGGCGGGAGAAGATAGCGCCGTGGTGGCGAAGGGTTTGGAGCGGCCCCCCGAAAGAGAAGATCTGATGCGCAACTGGCGAGAAGATTTCAAGCTACACTGGCTCTTAGTCCTGCTCTTTCTCCTGGCTTTGGGTACCGGGTTTGTGACCGCCCGTTATCTTTTGCCTCGCACCCCGGGGTCATCCCTGTCCGGGCCGCCGGAGACGAAGCCGTCCCCAGGGCCAGCGCCTTTACTCCCACCATCCGGCCCCAAGCCGCCTCCCAACTACAAGGCCGCCCTGGGTATCATTATCGATGATGCCGGGGGAAATGAGGACCTCTTGAAAAAGTTTCTGGGCCTGGGAATCCCGCTAACCATCTCTTTTCTGCCTGAGTACCGGGGGACAGCGGAGCAGGCACGCCTGACCGTGGCAGAGGGGAAAGAGGCTTTTCTCCACCTGCCCATGGAACCGGAGAATCCGGAGATGGCGCGCAATTATCCCGGTATGATCATGACCGGTATGACTCCGGCACAGATTGAGGAATTGGTCCGCAGGCACCTGGAGCGGGTTCCGGGAGCGGCGGGAGTCAATAATCATGAGGGCTCCAAAGCCACGGCCGACCAGGCGGTAATGAAGGTTGTCCTGAGCGTCCTCAAGGAGAAGGGCCTGCCTTTCGTCGATAGCCGCACCTCGGCTCATTCCGTAGCCTACAAAGTGGCCCGAGAGATGGGTGTGCCGGCGGGGGAGAATCAGGTCTTCCTCGATAACGAGAAGATCGTTGAGAAGATTAAGGGACAATTGCGCCTGGCCGCCCGCTTGGCCCTGAAAAGGACCTCTCCAGCCAGTTTACCTGGCCTGATCGCCATCGGCCACCTCCACCCCGCTACCCTCGAGGCTCTGGCGGAGACGATCGGGGAGATCCAGCAGATGGGGGTAACCTTTGTGCCGGCCAGGCAACTGACGAAATGAAGGCCAAAGGCAGCACGGTTGACGGTCTAGGAGACTGCTGACGAACTGCATTTTGAGGGGTTAACCCGCCCGAGAAATAGCAGGGGCGAGACCTCAAATCAGCCCAGATGCAAGGAGCGGCAAGGCTCCGAAGCGAGGCGTACTTGGTGGTACGTTGAGCGGGGAGCCGCCGGAGCGACACAATCGCCTATAGTTACGCAACATTTTCGGAGAACTTCTCCTGGCGATTGCGCCACAATCCGCTACAGTTACGCACCATTTTAAGAGAAGTTCTTCGGTGGATTGCGCCAACGCAGATGGGGGTTTTTCAGCGGTCTCCTATCAGATAGTCGTGCTTTGGCAGTAATGTCACGCTACATCTTTCAGGCAGGTGCTCTTATGCCCGACTTTAAACTGGTCTCTGAATATACCCCCAAGGGGGATCAGCCCCGGGCCATTGCCTCCCTTAGTGAAGGGCTGAAAAAGGGATTAAAGCAGCAGGTGCTGCTCGGTGTTACCGGAAGTGGGAAGACCTTCACCATGGCTGGAGTGATCGAACGAGTTCAGAAACCGACCCTGGTCATCGCCCCCAACAAGACCCTGGCCGCTCAGTTGGCCAGTGAGTTCCGGGAGTTTTTCCCGAATAACGCTGTCGATTATTTCGTCAGCTATTATGATTATTATCAGCCGGAAGCTTACATCCCCCAATCAGACACCTATATTGAGAAGGATGCCCTGATCAATGATGAGATTGACAAACTCCGGCATTCGGCCACCAGCGCCCTCTTTGAACGGCGCGACGTGGTCATCGTGGCCAGCGTCTCCTGCATCTATGGCCTGGGTTCACCGGAGGATTATCGCGACCTGGTCCTTTCCCTAAGGGTGGGCATGACCAAAGATCGGGACGAGATCTTGCACAAGCTGGTGGAGATCCAGTACGAGCGAAACGATATCAATTTCGTTCGGGGGAAGTTCCGCGTCCGGGGCGACGTCCTGGAGATTTTCCCGGCCTCTTACACCGAGCGGGCCATCCGGGTGGAGCTCTTTGGCGATGAGATCGAGCGCATTACCGAAATCGACGTCATGACTGGGGAGATCCTGGGGGAGCGGCGGCATGTGGCCATCTACCCGGCCAGCCACTACGTTACGACCGACGAAAAGATGCAGCGGGCCCTTAAATCCATAGAGGCGGAGCTCGAGATCCGCCTGGCCGAGCTGCGGGCGCATGACAAGCTCCTGGAGGCCCAGCGCCTGGAACAACGTACCCGCTACGACATGGAGATGCTTCAGGAAGTGGGCTTTTGCAGCGGCATCGAGAACTACTCGCGCCATCTCACAGGGCGAAAACCCGGCGAGCCACCCTACACTTTGCTTGATTTTTTCCCGGAGGATTTTCTGATCATCATCGATGAGTCCCACGTCACCGTTCCCCAACTCCATGGGATGTATGCCGGGGACAAGTCGCGCAAGGACGCCCTGGTAGAGTATGGCTTTCGCCTCCCTTCGGCTTATGACAACCGGCCCCTCAAGTTTGCCGAGTTCGAGCAAAAGATCAACCAGATCATCTACGTCTCGGCCACCCCAGGGCCCTATGAACTGGCTCACCAGCGGCAGGTGGTAGAACAAATCGTCCGCCCCACGGGACTGGTGGACCCCGAGGTGGAGATCAGGCCGGTTCAGGGTCAGGTGGATGACCTCCTGGCTGAGATCAGGAAGCGGGTGGCCAAGCAGCAACGGGTCCTGGTCACTACACTGACTAAGCGGATGGCGGAGGACCTTTCTGACTATTTCCGGGAGATGGGGGTCAAGGTCCGTTACCTCCATTCCGAGGTGGAGACCCTGGAAAGGGTCCAGATCCTGCGGGAATTGCGCCTGGGGGTTTTTGACGTTCTGGTAGGGATCAACCTGCTCCGGGAAGGCCTGGACCTACCGGAGGTGGCCCTGGTGGCCATCCTGGACGCGGATAAGGAGGGTTTTTTACGCTCCGAAACCTCGCTCATCCAGACCATCGGGCGGGCGGCCCGGAATCTGGAGGGCAAGGTGATCATGTACGCCGACAACATCACCGACTCCATGGATTGGGCCATTGAGGAGACCAATCGCCGTCGCCGGATTCAGGCTGAGTACAATCGCCGCCACGGGATTGTTCCCCAGACGGTGCATAAGGCGGTGCGGGACGCTATTCAGGCCACCCGGGTGGCGGAGAAGGGTGCCGTCTACCTGACGGAAAAGGGCCTGGCCGACATCCCTCGCCGCGAGCTTCCCCGCCTCATCGAGAAGCTGCGCAAGGAAATGCGCGAAGCGGCCAAGAACCTGGAATTTGAGCATGCGGCAGAGTTGCGGGACATGATCTTTGAGCTAGAAGAAAAGGCTCGCGCCGGGCGGGCAGCGCAGGTGGGGCAAAATCGCTAACCCCGCCCCAGCCGTCAGCAGACGAGCCTAAGGCGCCAACTCCTGGGAGAGTGCTAACGAACTGCGTTTGGAGTGGTTAACGCGCCTAGGATACCGTTAGGCCAAGACCTCAAATCAGCCCGGAGGCTAGGAGCGACAAGGCTCCGAAGCGTACTTTACTGTATCAATGCACCAGCCGGTCCGCTGTTCAACCAATACAGGGTTCATCATTCAAGCTATACCTCCTCCAAGACCTCCTGAAGATTCTCTTGTCAGTCCAATCTTACCACAGAATCCATGGTAATAGGCCGTAAGGCAGGCACCTTTTCCTCAAAGAGGCTAGAGAGGGTCTGTTCCCCTTGCAAACAACCGTTCGAGAAGATATAATCTCAGGAGAAGCTCTTGCTGGGAGGAACTCGCTTGCCCGCCGAAAACATAGTTGTCCGGGGTGCCCGGCAACATAACCTGAAAAACATCGACGTCGTCATTCCCAGGGACAAGCTGGTGGTGATCACCGGTTTGAGTGGCTCTGGGAAGTCATCGCTGGCTTTTGATACTATCTACGCGGAGGGGCAGCGGCGCTACGTGGAATCCCTTTCCGCTTACGCCCGACAATTCCTGGGCCAGATGGATAAACCCGACGTGGACTACATCGAGGGGCTTTCGCCGGCCATTTCCATTGACCAGAAAACCACCAGCCGTAACCCCCGGTCCACGGTGGGCACAGTGACGGAGATCTACGATTACCTGCGCCTCCTTTATGCCCGGATTGGTCATCCTCATTGCCCCAAGTGCGGGCGGCCCGTATCTTCGCAAACGGTGGACCAGATGGTGGATCAATTGATGGCCTTGGGGGAGGGAGCCAGGGTCCAGGTTTTGGCTCCCATGGTTAGGGGCAGGAAGGGCGAGCACGATAAAGTCCTGGAGGATATCCGAAAAGCCGGTTATGTCCGAGTGCGCGTGGATGGGAACCTGCGGGAGGCCAGCGAGGAAATCAAGCTCGAGAAGAATAAGAAACACACCATTGAGGCGGTGGTGGACCGCATCAGCCTGCGCCCCGGGGGAGAGCGACGGCTGGCTGATTCCCTGGAGACGGCCCAGGAACTGGCGGAGGGGACGGTTTTGGTCTTGGCGCAAACCCCGGAGGGCGACGGCCTTTCCCCTATCCGGGAGATCGTCTTCAGTGCCAAGCTGGCTTGCCCCCATTGCGGCATCAGCGTGGAAGAGCTGGCTCCCCGGATGTTTTCCTTCAACAGCCCCTTTGGGGCCTGCCCAGCCTGTACTGGCTTGGGGACCACCACGGAGATCGATCCGGAGCTGGTTATTCCCGACCGGCGGAAGTCCCTGGCCGATGGGGCCGTGGTTCCGTGGAGCCGGGGCTCCAGCACCTACTACCCACAGCTCCTGGAGGCGGTGGCCCAGCACTTTGGTTATTCCACAGAAACGCCCCTGGATGAACTACCGGAGGAGTTCGTCAATATCCTGCTTTTCGGGGCCGGAACAACCCAGATCAACTTCCGCTACGAAAACCCCTTTGGCCGGGTCAAGACTTACCAGGTCAGCTTCGAAGGCGTCATCAAGAATCTGGAACGCCGCTATCGGGAATCGCAGTCGGACGCCGCCCGCCAGGAGATAGAGGAGTATATGAGTACCAGGCCATGCCCAGTCTGCCAGGGGGCCCGCCTGAAGCCGGAGAGCCTGGCCGTGACGGTAGGTGGGAAATCAATCGCTCAGCTGACGGCCCTTTCGGTGGCGGAGGCCCGGGGTTTTTTGATCCAACTCGAACTGACGGAGAAGGAGCGCCTCATTGCCCATCAGGTCTTGAAGGAGATCAACGAACGCCTGGGGTTTCTCATCAATGTGGGTTTGGATTACTTAACCCTGGACCGGGCGGCCGGGACCCTGGCCGGAGGCGAGGCACAGCGCATCCGGCTGGCCACCCAGATTGGCTCCGGCCTGATGGGGGTCCTCTATATTCTGGACGAACCCAGCATCGGCTTGCACCAGCGGGACAACCAACGCTTGATCAAGACCCTGCTTCGCCTGCGGGACCTGGGGAACACCCTGATCGTGGTCGAGCACGACGAAGAGACCATGCGGGCGGCCGATCACATCATTGACATTGGACCGGGGGCAGGGGCCCACGGCGGTGAGGTTGTCGCCACTGGCTCCCTGGCCGATATAATGGCCGTCGAGGAGTCCATCACCGGCCAATACTTGGGTGGGAGAAAGGCCATCCCGGTTCCGGTCAGCCGGCGGCTGCCCAACGAGCGGTGGCTGGTGGTAAAAGGAGCGCGGGAGCACAACCTGAAGAACATCGAGGTCCGGATTCCCCTCGGCCTCTTTACCGTCGTGACCGGGGTCTCCGGTTCTGGGAAAAGCACCCTGATCAATGAGATCCTGCACCGGCGTTTGGCCCAGGAACTCTATGGCTCCCGAACGCGTCCCGGGGAACATGAGGCCCTCCTGGGGGTCGAGTACCTGGAGAAGGTCATCGACATCGACCAATCGCCCATTGGTCGGACACCGCGCTCCAATCCGGCCACCTACACTGGTACCTTCGACCTGATCCGGGAGGTGTTCGCCCAGACCCAGGAGGCCAAGGTGCGCGGCTACCGGCCCGGCCGTTTCAGCTTTAACGTCCGTGGGGGCCGCTGTGAGGCCTGCCGGGGTGACGGAATCATCAAGATCGAGATGCATTTCTTGCCGGATGTCTACGTCCCCTGTGAGGTGTGCAAAGGGCAGCGCTACAACCGGGAGACCCTGGAGGTGCGCTACAAGGGCAAGAATATTGCCCAGGTCCTGGATATGACAGTGGAAGAGGCTGCGGGGTTTTTCCAGAACATTCCTCGGATCCACCGTAAACTTCAGACCATTTACGACGTTGGACTGGGCTACATACGCCTGGGGCAACCGGCGACGACCCTTTCCGGCGGGGAGGCCCAGCGGGTGAAGCTGGCCACGGAACTCAGCCGCCGCGGTAACGGCCGGACCCTTTACATCCTGGACGAGCCGACGACGGGGCTGCACGTGGCCGATGTCCATCGTCTGTTGGAGGTCCTGCAGAGGTTGGTGGAAGCCGGGAGCACGGTGGTGGTCATTGAGCATAATCTTGACGTCATCAAAACCGCCGACTACATCATCGATCTGGGGCCGGAAGGAGGGGAGAAGGGTGGCCGGGTGGTGGCTACCGGTACTCCGGAAGAGGTGGCGGCGGTGGACGAATCATATACCGGGCAATTTTTGCGGCGGGTGTTGTTCTCGCCAAGAACCATTGACTGATGGGAAAAACAGGAATATACTTATGGATAGACCCAGCCTATGATCGTCTACCGACTTTGGGGGTGGTGTGACTGGTTAAGCTACTTCACCTGGCCGATCTTCATCTGGGCTGGGAGCCCGATCTACCCGATCCCCTGCGAGGCGAGATACGCCGCGAGAGGGATTCGCTGCTCAAGGCGGCCGTGGACCTGGCCCTGGACCAGCGGCAGGGAATCTCCCTCGTCGTCATTGCCGGGGATCTTTTTGAAACTCACCGTCCCGAACCGGATCTGGTAGAGGAAGTCATCCGGCAACTCCAGCGGCTTACTTCCGGCGGGGTCCAGGTGGTCACTGTCCCGGGCAACCATGATGAGATCACCTATCATGATTCCGTTTACCGCCGGGAAGCGGTCCGGTGGCCAGGGCTGCTCGTTACGCCACCGATGCCGGCCCTGGTATCGACTCTGGCCATCAACGGAACCAAGGTTAACGTCTTCGCCCTGTCCTATACCGGAGGCATCACTAGAACCAACCCACCTCTGGCCGATTTCCCGGCGGCGCAGGATAACGGGATAAACCTGGCCATCTTCCACGGTTCCCTGGACTGGGAGGCCGGGGACAGGAGTCTCCCCCTTTCTGGCCCTGGTCTGGCCAGAGCAGGCTACGACTACGTCGCCCTGGGGCATATCCACCGGGCGGGCGAGCGTCGCCTGGGGAAGTCCCTGGCGGCCTATGCCGGGGCGGTGGCTGGGAAGGGTTTCTTTGACCCAGGAGAAGGGAGCTGGACGGTGGCCAACATTGCTGCTGGCTCCGTTCGCCTTGAGCACATTGCGGCACCGGTTAGGCCTTGGCGTCTGGAAAAGGTCGATGTTTCAGGCTGGGATAGTCTGGAGGAGGGCGAGGCAGCTTTAGCCGGTCTGGCCGATGGACAGGCCCTGGTTCAGGTCCATCTAACGGGGACCACCTCTTTTCCTTTGGACAGCGGGGTCTTGCAGGCCAGACTGGCCAACCGCTTTCACTATCTGGAACTGCTGGATGAGACCACGGGTCTGGACCAGAGCCTTTGGCAGCAATGGTCCCAGGAGCCCACCATTCGTGGCCTCTTTATCCGCCGGCTGCAGGAAAAGCTGGCCGGCGCGGTGGACGACCAGGAGGTCCAAATCCTGCGGCGGGCCTTGTTTCGCGGAGTGATGGCTCTAAACAGGAAGTTCGGGACGTCAGGTTCCCATTAAGTAAACAGCGGAGGTTTTACCGCATGTCCGGCGTAACCTGGCTGAGCTTGAGTCTGGCAGGCTTCGGGGGCTATCGTGAGAAGGTGACAGTTGACCTGCAGGACGGTTTCAACGTGCTGGTCGCCCCCAATGAGGCCGGGAAGTCCACCGTGCTGGCCGGTTTGGAGGCCGTGCTCTTTGGTTTACCCAGTTCTTCTGATCAGACGAGCTTTGGCAGCGGCCGTTTCCGTAACCGGGAGAACCCGGCGGAATTTTCCGGAGAGGTGGAGTTCCTGGATGGCACCGGTCAACGCTGGCGGCTGCGGCGGCGCTTTGAAGACCACCTGGTGAACCTCTATTGTCACCAGAAAGGACACTGGGAGGAAGAGTGGCGAGGCGTCCACAATCCCGGTGCCCACAAGAAGAATGACGTCTATAATCAAAAGGTGCTAGGTCTTATCGGGGTTTACTCGCGCTCCCTATTTGAGGCCACCTTTTGCGTCAGACAGCCCTTACCTGAGATGACCCAGTTAAACGACGAGGTGCAGAAGCTGTTGTCTGGTAGCGGTGGCCATTACCAGGAGGCGCTCAAGTCCCTGTTTGAGGACTTGAGGAGAATTACCCGCTTGACCAGGGAGAGGGTGGGCGGAAAGGACGCCACCAACCCGGCCCAGTTGGAGAAGCTCCAGGCCGAAATTGACCGGTTGAGAAAGGAGATTGACCAGGCCAAGGGAGTGATCGACTCCCTGGCCGCCTTCCAGGAAGAGATCCAAAAGACCGCTGGTGAGGAGAAGGAAGTCCGCGGTAAGCTGAAGGAGAAATCCGACCTTTTGGCGGCCTGGAAAGACTGGGATAACCTTCGCTCCCGTTATAACGAAGCCCTCAGGAAACAACGGGACGCCAACAATCAGCGCGACCGGGTCCGCAAGCTGGAGGAAACCATCAACGAAAAGGAGGAGGAAGCCGCTCGTCTTTATCCGGAATGGGACCTGGCTGGCAGTGGGGATCAAGAAGAACTTGAAGGTCTGGTCCAGAGAAGTAAGGAGCTGGAAAAGAAGCTGGCTGAGCTTCTCCAAGCCCAGCAAAGACTGGCTGTACTGGAACAAGTAAAGCAGGAGCTGGTT
>JAMCWA010000070.1 GCA_023475165.1 Bacillota bacterium
CACCACCGCGCGCAGCGCATACCTGCCGTCCATAAAGACGGTGGTGTCCCACCGGTAAGAGGCTATAGATACGCCTTCTTCCCGGGCAGTCTCGGTGGCCTCACCCAATAACCCCCAGTCTTCGTCCTCTGGGCCCTGATACTCCAAACGAAAGCTCGCCCCGGCCTGGCATCTTGCTTTTACGGTGAGGTCGATGGCGCCCTGGACCATCTTGTCATTCGGCTGGACCTCCAGCACCACCGGCGGCGCGAGGGCGGTGCTGGCGCTGGCCACCGCGCTCGGCTCGGAAAAGTTGCCGGAGGCATCGTAGGCCTTTACCCGGTAGTAATAGGTACTGTTCGGGGCGAGACCCGTATCGGTGAAACCAGTCCCGGATGAGGTGCTGCCAATGAAGGTGAAGGGGCCTTCGGGGGAGGTAGCCCGGTAAACGAAGTAACCCATCACCCAGACGTTGTCGGTGGAAGCATCCCAGACTATCCGGGCCTGGGAAAAGCCGGCCGCTGCTGCGGTGACATTTCCCGGAACCAACGGCGGCTGGGTATCAGCCGGAAGTACCGGCCCGTATAGGAACACATCGTACTCCCGATTATCGTCGCCCGGTACCAGGTTCCATGAATAACTAGTGAAGGCCACGTAACCGCCCTCGGGGCTGATGGAGGGCGCCTCATAGCTAGCCTGGTTGCCCTGGGTTCCGTCTGAGGCAACCGAAACCCGCAGCGTCTCTCCCGTCAGGCGATCGTGTAAAAAGGTGTCCTCCCAGTCGTTGGTATCGCCGGGAACCAGGTTGGTGGCTCCGCTGGTGAATACCACCAGCCGCCCGTCGGCGCTGATGCGGGCATCCCAAGAATCATAATCCCCCGGCGCACCGTCCGCACTCACCGAGACCAGGCTCAGCTGGCCGGTGGCCCGGTCGAAGACGAAAATGTCGGCACGGTTGTTGGTGTCGCCCTCCACCAGGTTGGAGGCGTTGCTTTCAAAAGCGACGTACCGCCCGTCGGCGCTGAGGGAGGGGTTGAAGGAATGGCCGTTGGCCGGGATTCCACCACGCCTGGACACTATGATGGTGGTGCCAGTCTCTAAATCGTGCAAGAATATGTCTTGAAGCCCGTTGGTGTCGCCCGGTACCAGGTTGCTCGCCAGGCTTTGAAAGGCTACGAACCGGCCGTCGGCGCTAATAGACGGGGAGCGGGAACCGGAATATTGAAAGTTGATATCCCTGGTAGCCTGCTCGCCGCTGGAACTTACCGAAACCCGCCTGGTCATGCCGGTGAGCCGGTCGTGGACAAAGATGTCTTTAGCCCCGTTGGTATCACCCGGCACCAGGTTGCTGGCGCTGCTTTCAAAAACCACGTACCTTCCGTCGGCGCTGATCACAGGGTTCCCGGAATCACCGTTCCCTTCCGTACCGTCGGAGGCCACCGAAACGCGGCTGATCGCTCCCGTCTCCATATCCTTAACGAAAACATCGCATTTCCTGTTCGTGTCACCTGGTACCAGGTTGCTCGCCCAGCTTTCAAAGGCCACGTACTGGCCGTCGAGGCTGATAGAGGAAACCCAGCCGGACGAGCCGTTCCCCTGGGCGCCGTCCGCAGCCGTAGAAGCGAGCCTGGTTTGCCCGGTGACCCTATCCCTAACGAAGATGTCGAGATCGCGGTTAGCGTCCCCCGCCACCAGGTTTTCGGCGTAACTCATAAAGGACACGTAACGGCCCCCGGCGCTCACCGCAGGGAGGTAGGAGTCGCCGCTGCCCACGCCGCCCTGAGGCGTTACCGAGAGGCAGATGGTCGTAGCCGGGGGCCGGTCAGTCGTCACCGCCGCCATGTTGCTCGGCTTGGAGGAGTTGCCCGCCGCGTCGGCAGCCATGACATAATAATGATAGGTGGTGCCCGTGGTCAGCGCACCGTCTTCATAGGTAGAGACGGAGCCGTTGAGAGAGACCAGTTTTTCGAAGGGGCCGTTCGGTGACTGGCTTCGGTAGACAGCGTAGGCGACGACACCGAAGTTATCGGTCGCCGGGTCCCATCTCAGCACGACTTTCCGACCACTAAGTGAAAGAGCAGCCCGCAAATTACGGGGGGCGGACGGCGGTTCGGCGTCCGTCGTGGTTACCGAAGCGGTGTTGCTCGGCTCGGAGGAGTTTCCCGCCGCGTCGCCAGCGGTAACGTAATAGTAGTAGGTCGTATCACGCGTCAGGCCGGTGTCCAGATACGAGCAGGTAGAGCCATCCACTGTTGCCACTCGGGTGAAGGGTCCTCCGACGGCCGTGCCCCTATACACGGCGTAAGCGACCACGCCCCGGCTGTCGGAGGCCGCGGTCCAGGTGAGTTGGACCGATTCTAAACTTTTTGCTACCGCAGTCAAGTCCGCGGGAGCGGTTGGCGGCGTCGTATCCGTCAAGTTGGTGACTTCGCGGCCCATGAACCCGGCAGCCTGGTTCCCCGCCAGGTCCTTCAACGGGTTTGCGCCCGGAGTGTAATCGAGAGTCACCTGTTCCTCGTCCTTCACGGCGTCCCGTAAAGTGAGGGTGACGGTCGGACCGCTCACACCGACGCTGAGCACGGTCCCTTCCCCGCTGGCCACTTTCACCGAAAAGTCGCCGGGAGCAGGGACAGAACCTGGGTCGAGGTCCTCGTCGTAAGTTAAAAGGAGGATATTTCCGGTGATCGTCGCCCTGGTGAGAAGGGGGGGAGACCTGTCGGCCAGGTCAGCAATGTAGAGATCCGCGTTTCCGTTCCGCCAGTCACACCAAACCAGCGTGTCCCCGTAGATTACAGGCTCCCCCTGGTCGGAGGGGTCGGTGGTCACCCGGCTCTCCCGCCCGGTAACGAGATCGTAAAGGTAAATGTCGGCGTTGCCGTGCCGAAAGTCCTGCCAGACAATCTTGTTCAGGAAGATGGAGGGCAGTAATTGATCCTGCGGGTCGGTGGTAATGCGGCTCTCTTTTCGGGTTGAAAGATCGTATAAGTAGATGTCGCCCGCCCCGTTCCGGTAGTCCGTCCAAACCACGCGGTTGCCGTATATCGCCGGCAGACGTTGGTCAGCGGGGTCATCGGTCAGGCGGGTTTCGGTCCCCGTCTGGATATCGAACATATAAATGTCGGCGTTCCCGTTCCGCCAATCCTCCCAAACGATCCTGTCCCCGTATATGGCCGGGTTGAGCTGGTCGCTTGAATCGGAAGTAACCTGAGTCTCTTTAGCCGTAGCGAGATCGTATAGGTAAATATCCCAGTTGCCGTTGCGGTTATCTTCCCAGACGATCTTGCTGCCGTAAATGGCCGGGTTGCGCTGGGTAGCAGGGTTGGTAATGAGGGCGCGCTCCTGCCCGGTGGCTAGATCGTACAAGTAAATATCAATGTTTCCAAAGTCGCTGTGCTGCATGGGCTTGAAGCCCATCGGTTCGACGAAACTGCGGTAGTCTTCCCAGACAATGAGGTTACCATAAATCGCCGGAGCGACCTGGTCCGCGGGGTCGCTGGTTATTTGCTTTTCCTTTCCCGTAGCCAGGTCGTACATATAAATATCATAGTTGCCATTCCTTGAATCTGCCCAGACGATCTTGCCCTGGTCAATTGCCGGTACTTCCTGATCACCGGGCTGGACGACAAGCGGCGTTTCGGGGAAAGCAGGACCGCCGGCCCGGGCCGTGACCACCGAGAAGACGGCCACCAGCAAACAAATGACCACCGGAACGAAGAGACGCACCAACCAAGGCCATTGGAAAAGGATACGGCTGACCGGGGCACTCACCCGAATTCCCGTCTCTTTCATTTTTTGGGGTCGGCCTTTCATCTCTTCACGCTCCTTTTAGGTATATCCGTACCTGCCCACTTTGAAGTTACCAAGCGATCGTCAAAAAAACGTCAAAAAAGTAGGTATGGCCGTAAGATGATGAAAAATATTTGAGCCCCGACGAAGCACGGCAAAAGCTGACGGACAGCTCTCACCGCGGCGGCTGAGGGAAAATGAGCTTGCGGGACTTGGAGGCCAGAGCGCGGCAGGGTCCGGTGGCCCAGCCATAAGTTGAGCTACCTTCACCGCTCTATCTGATATGGCGCGGGCAGTATGTGGGGAAAGGTGTGGCGAGGTGCTAAGACTTGGGTGAAGTTTGAAGAGAAAGCTGCTGCACGAGCGCCGGATACCTGCGCTCAAATGGCTCGAGACTTTATTCTGCCTGGTTGGTAAGGTCAAGGTTTATGGCCAGGTCATCCTCCACCTGGCGGGCGTCGTAGCGGCTGCCGATCTGGACGAATAAGCGCCTGCTTTCCTCCAGGTGCCGGTTGGCCGCCTCGGTGTCGCCGTGTGCCTGAGCGATTAAGCCATCGATCCGAGCAAGCCAGGCCGGGACCCACCGGTCAACCGGGTCAGCCAATTGTGCCGCCCGTCGTCGGCAGACCAGCGCGGCGCCGAGGCGCCCCAGTTTAAGCCGGGCCACTGCCCGGTGGCAGTAAAACAAGGACGCGAAGCCACCCCATTCGCGGGTGCGGGCCAGGCGGACCCCCACTCCGGCCCAGGACGCCCCCTCCCGGAAAAGCCCCGCCGCCAACATTTCTTCCACCACTGAACGAATGGTGCAGGCGATCATGGGACCGGGGAGACTGGACAGGCGCGCCCGTAACCAACCCTCAATGGCGAGGAGAAGCGACCTCTTATCCTTTCCCACGGTAAACATCCGATTCAAATAGACAAAAGGTTCCGGGTTATATTTGCCCATTTCCGGCTTCAAAAAGCCGCCCATTTCCCTGTACCGGTCCTGGTAGTGAAGCACGACGATCATCATGGAACGGGTCATGCATTCCCCGATCTTGACCATCAGGGAGGGGAAAGCAGTGGCCTGACAGAGCGCCAGCGCTTCCCGCAGGAAACGCTCCGCTTCGAGTAAATCACCGATGATGTAGGAAAAGATCCCCCGTTGGAAAATGATCCAGAGTATTTCCCAGGGCGCAGTGATGTACGGAATACATTCAACGGCCCGGTTAAAAGCGGCCACCGCCTCAGCCAGGCGATAACTCTCCCGCAGAGACATGGCCAGTAAAGCCGCCAGGCGGGCTTCCGCCTCTCGGTCACCCCAGCCGCCGACCAGAGTCAAGCCTTCCTGGGCCAGACCAATCGCCCTGCCGTTCTGACCCATTACCCAGTAAGCCTGCGCCCCTAGTTGTAGGGCTCTCCCCAGGTCAGCAGGGGGGCCGTTGACCCGGTAATATTCCAGGGCCTGCTCGATGTAGCGCAACCCTTTCTGGCGGAGCGTTTTATCAATCTTCGGGCTCAGAGGGATAGACAACCAGATCAGCGCTTCCCCCAGCATTAGGCGCGCCCTGGCCGCTAAGTTGTCAAACCGGTCGTACAGAGCGAGGGCCTTCTCCATGAGTTTGATGCCTTCGGCCGTTTCCCTGAGAAGACTCCGGGCTTCTCCGGAAACCAGGAGCAAGCGGGCGTTACGGAGAGGATCAGTAGAAAACTTTTTGGGGAATGTCCGCAACCGCCCAGGAAAGAGAAAATTCCGAGAACGCCGGGCCGACTGAAAACGAAGGCTCCGTCGCCCACGTCCGCGCATGGTTTCCCGGCGGAGCCCTGTCCCACCCTCATCGGCCCCCGAAGTCAGCTCCTGTAGCAGGCGCAGAGTGCTGTCGCTAGGAGAAACACCCAGTTCGGCCTGGAGCACCTGCCGGCATTGTTCGTACTGCTCCACAACCCGGGCTGGTTGCCCAAGAGCAGCATAAAGACGCATCAGGGCCCGGTGAGCTGCTTCGTCAAGGGGATCGAGGGAAAGCCACTGGGAGGCATAGGAGACGGCAGCTTCGTATAATCTAAGCGCGACCAGCCGGTCGACCAGCGTGCGCAGTACGGCCAGGTGCAGGTCAGCAAGGCGGCGGCGCTCGGAGAGGCACCAATCCGCTTCCAGGTCCTCGACGAAATCTCCCCGATAAAGGGAGGCCGCCCCTGCCAGAAGCCCTACATCCTCCGTCTCCTTTTTCAGCCCGGTCCAGGCTTTCTCTTCAAATAGTCGTGCGTCAATCTGGCACCCCGGACTATTCACCACCCGCACGCCGTCCCGTCGTATTTGCAAGATTCCTTCCGGCACGCCGGCCTTGTCGAAAGCATGCCGCAAAAGGTAGAGCGCCTGGCGCAGATTTGCTGCCGCCCGCTCTTCATCCAGATCGTCCCAGAGGAGGCTGCGCAAAAGATCGCGTCGCACCCATTCGCCGTTTTTCCAAAAAAGGTAGGCGGCCAGGAGGCGCACTTTTGACGTGGGAAAGACGACCTCTCCCCTTGGGGTATAAATGGTAAAGGGCCCCAAGAGATATACGCTGATCATGGCCCCACCTCCAGCCTGCGGAGGCATATCCCGGAGAGGTCATAGGCGTTAACCGGTAGCACCTTTATTGTAGCAAAATCTTTTCGCAGATTTTGTCGAAGCGGAGGAGGAAGAAGATTTTTTACAATGCCCAAGGCTGGGGGCAATGTGAGCTAAAGATAGCATATTCCTCGCTGCCATTTCTTTCCACAGTCGCGAGCGGCGCGGAGCAAGCAGCAGCTATGCCCCACCGCCTGCCCCAAATAACTCCCTCAATAGTTCCTTCCGGTGCGGTTCGAAATCCAGGTATTGAAGCCAGGTCCGCTCGACGAACCTATACCAATTCTTTCAGCACACGATTCCAACCCGCTCCGCAACTTTGTTTAAAAGTAAAGCCCCCAAGAAAGATTGGGGGCGCCAATTTATTATTCCTTTTACCTACTAATCTGTTTTTTAAGCCGAGTGCAGCTTTTCTAATTGGATCAAGAGCTCCTCGTCAGGCGGCGGTGTCAGGTAACTAACCACAACAGTGGCCACCAGGGACAGGGGTAGAGAAACCAGGATCTGAGTTAGGCTGGGCATCTTCGTAAACCAAAGCAAGTAAAGGTAGCTGAGGGCACCCAGGGCTATCCCAGCGACCGCCCCAGCGGTGCTGGCCCTCTTCCACCAGATACCTAGAATTGTCGGCACGAGGAGACCGGAAACCAGCAGTCCAACCGCTGCCGTATAGAGCATGGTCAAAAGTTTCGGAGGGTTGAACGCAAAGTAGGTTGCCGAAAGACCGAGGACCCAGGTGCTTACCATTCCTACCTTCACTATTGTCTTATCAGACGCTTTCGGGTTTATCAACTTGTAATAGATATCATGAGCCACGGCGCTGGCCGTTGACAGGAGAAGTGCATCCGTTGTAGACATAACTGCAGCCATAACAGCGGCCAAGGCCAAGCCAGCGAAGAGGGGCGGCAGGTACTGGTTAGTCAAGACCAGAAAAAGGGTATCGGGATCCTTTAGATTAGGTGCCACCAGATGTCCCGCAGCGGAAACGCCGAACACACCAATTAAGATCATAATACTATACAAGATCATGGCGTAGTTCAGGGCGTATTGGGCAGATTTGGCATTTTTGGCGGTGTAGATCCGCATAACGATATGAGGAATAATGGGAATGGCACCCGCCCAAACGACAAAGGCGCCAATATATGAGCTGAGAGGCATGGCCGCCAGCGTTCCCAGTTTTGGTTGAGCCGTGGTAGCTTTGGTCAAAAGGGCCATCGGACCTCCAAAACTGAACATGGCGACTAGGGCGACCAGGATGAGCATGCCGAAGACCAGTATTCCCTGCATAATGTCAGTCGCCGTGACGGCCCACATACCGCCGAGTGAAACATAGATGATAAAGACCAACCCCGTGATGGTTACAGCTTGTTGATAAGGGATACCCAGCAGGAAAGTTGCCGCCAGTCCCGCCGCCTTCATTTGAGCCACGATATATGTCCCCATGGCCAATACGATAATAATCGGTACTAGAACCTTGACCCAAATCGAATCATATCTAAAGCTAAGAAAGTCAGTTATGGTATAACGCCCCAGGTTACGCAACTGCCGTGCTACGAGAATGGCAGCAAGAGGGAAACCCACCACAGCCCCCGCATACATACTAAAAACGTAGGGAATCCCCATTCTATAGCCTAGGGCCGTAACCCCCAGAATCGACCCACCGCTGGCGAGGGCTGCCATCAGTGCCCAGGTGTTGGCAAACACCCCGATATTGCGCCCGGCCACCCAGTAATCGTCCTTGGAGGAAGTGGCCTTGCGTTGAACCCAAAGGCCGATCGCTATACAAGCCAATATATACATGATTACTATTGTTAGCTCGATCCCTTTCATGTTTCCCCTCCTCCTATACATTGTCGGACACCAACAATTGATGATTCCACGTGAGAGCCGGCTTAGAGAGTGGCACGAGTCCAACTTCGACGGGAGACCAAGAAATAGGCCCTAGCTCATCTTTTTATCACCCTTTTCCAGATTCCACAACCCAATTGCCGGCGCCACCAGCATATAGAGCCCCATCCCCCAGCCAAAAAGGGATATGCCGTTGAAATTCGTGTTTCTAAACCATGGCAGAAAGAGGATAGCAGCCAGCATCAATAGAATCAACAGCTTTCCGGCTTCACGTTTGGGCATCGGGAAAAAGCCCTGACTTTTCATGAAAATTTCCCCCCTTTCGTTTCCCCTATTTTTTTCTATTTTTCGAAGTCATCTTTGTCACAAACGTTACCGGATCACTTTAGATGGAGAATCCGCCTAGCCTCGTCTGGGGACGCAATCTCGCGTCCGAGCTCTCGAGCAAGACGTACCACCCTGTCCACCAGAGCTACATTGGTCGCCAACAGCCCCTTCTGGTAATAGATATTGTCTTCTAAGCCTACTCGCACATGACCTCCCATGATAATTGCCAATATAGCCGCCGGGAGCTGCGCGCGGCCTATTCCCGAGACAGTCCAGGTGGCACCTGGAGGCAGGTTCTGGACCAGGTAAACCAAGTTGGCCGGGTTAAAGGGTAACGCACCTGGAAGACCCAAAACAAAGTTGAAATGGAGGGGTTCTTCGGCCAGTCCTTTTCTAACCAGGTCAACCGCGTTGCTCACCATGCTTAAGTCAAAGATCTCCATCTCTGGTTTAATACCACAGTCCTGCATCTTACGGGCAAGATATTCGATGAAAGCCGGTTCATTGACATAGGAGCGGTCTGGAAAGTTAACCGACCCAGTGGTGAGACTGGCCATTTCAGGTCTCAACTCCAATGCTGCAGAACGTGATTCCCATGAGGGGTTGGCACGACCGCCAGTCGATACCTGAAGGATCAGGTTGGTTTTTTCCCTAATCCCCTCCATCGTCTGGCGGAAAAAGGCCTGGTCATGTACAGGTCGTTGCTCACTATCTCGGGCATGGAGGTGAATAACTGATGCTCCGCTTCCAAAGCATCTGACGGCGTCCTCGATAACCTCCTCCGGTGTTACGGGTAAATTTGGGTTTTCTTTTTTAGTAGGCACAGAACCTGTGGGTGCTACAGTGATTATCAGTTTTTCCATGAAATGTGCCTCCGCAAGTTATCCTTATCACTGTCAGGCGTGACGGCCACGCTTTTGTGATTATGTCATTTTGTTGTCTTACTACCTCGGCCTCCTGCCGGTAAGAACCTAACGACCGTTTAATCCTTGAAAAACCCTAATGAGAGCACGCTTAAGCCTTTTTACGAGTTCATCCATCTCCTCTTCAGTAATTATGAAGGGTGGTGCCACCAAAAAGCCATCCCCAGCCACTCCATCTACAAAGCCGTTGCCGGGATAAATGACCAACCCCTCCTCAATAGCCGCTGACCTAACCTTCTCTGTTAAATTGAGTCCGGTAGGGAAAGGGGTCTTCTCCTGACGGTCCGCTACAAGCTCTATTCCTAGCATTAACCCTAAACCCCTTACGTCTCCTACAATTTCGCTTTCTTGCGCCAGGGTCTCTAATTCCCGCCTGAGGTGCACACCCTTTTCCTTGATTTGATCCAGTAATCTTTCTTCCTTTAGGTACTTGACGGTTGCCACTCCGGCAGCACAGGAAAGAGGGTTACCACCAAAGGTGTGGCCATGGCCGAAAGCTCCTGACCCTTCCGCAATAGTCTGGTATATTTCTTCTTTCACCAAAAGGGCGGCTAGAGGCCCGAAACCGCCGCTGAGGCCTTTCGCCAGGCAGACCATGTCCGGGGTGACACCCCAATGGCTTATCGCCAGGAACTCTCCGGTTCGGCCCACCCCGGTCATCACTTCATCGGCGATAAATAGTACGTCTTCGTGGTTGCAAATCTCCCGGATAACGCGATAGTAATCTGCGGGCGGAACCACCCCAGGGTTGGACGACCCTATAACCGGCTCGGCAATAAAAGCAGCCACCGTATCCTTCCCTTCTTGCCGGATAACTCTTTCTAGTTCCCAGGCGCATTCCAGGCCGCATTGTGGATATTGCTTACCAAAAGGGCAGCGGTAGCAATATGGAGGATGAATGTGGGGAAAGGCGTGAATGAGGTAAGGAGCGTAATTTTTGCGTCTCGCTGTATGCCCGCTCATGGATAACGCACCGGTGGTGTTCCCATGGTAGCTTTGCCAGCGGGCAACGATCTTGAACTTTTCCGGTTTCCCTCTTTCCAAGAAATATTGCCGGGCAAGCTTCATGGCACTTTCGGTAATCTCGGAGCCACTATTAGCAAAAAATACCCTGCCGAAGCCAGGTGCTTCCTCTACGAGGAGCCGGGATAACTCAAAAAGCGGCAGGTTGTTGAACTGGATGGCATGGGCAAATTCTAATGTTAAAGACTGCTCGTATATGGCCTGTGCTATCTTGCTGTTTCCATGTCCAAGGCTGGACACGAGTGCTCCGGAGGAGCCATCGAGGTAGTTTTTGCCTTCGTCATCGTAAAGGAAAACCCCCTCGGCCCGAACGATGGTGGGATACCTCCGCCGCATATTCCGGTAAAAAACATTGTCCTGGCCTGGATAATTCATCGCGATCACCTCTATTGTCGTAAATATACTTCCTGGGCCAGGACAATTCCTTTGGAATTTTCCCAAATATATTGTGCTTTCTAAAAAGAATATTTGGTCTGTATTACAAATGGTGAACAGATGTGGTTTCATCAGGGGGTTTAAATGAAGTCACTGTCTCCGTAAAACCATGTGCCCGCGGTAAGGCCGTGGTAGTGGCTTACTCAACTGGTAGCGCTGAAGCTAGTTTTTCCAGAATTAAGGCCAGGTTAAAAAGTAATCTCCCCTTTCCTGTGGTAGGGTTGAGACCGGTGATCTCCTGAACCCTCTGTAACCTGTATCGCAAGGTATTTGGGTGAACATGGAGCTTTTGGGCGGCCTGGGCCAAGTCATCAGAAGAGAGATAAACGGTCAGGGTCTTGACTAGTTCAGTACTCTGCCTGGAATCATAATTTCTCAAGGGAACCAGGAATGTTGACCGCAGCTGATTCGATTCCGCAGTCCGGAGGGACCTTGTTAACAAGATCTCCGCCATAAGGTCCCTTGTGTTGAAAAGAGGAGGCCCACCCGTAAAGAAGGTCAGACCTGTATCCAGTACCAATCGGGCTTGATCATAGCTCTCTTTGAGTTTGCTAAGAGAACCCACCGGTTCCCCAAAACCTACCCCAAGTAACCGGCAATTTTCCCTAAAATTAAGGGTCTCGTCATAGATGTCCTGCCAGAGCCGTTTGCTCTTCTCTAACCAGTCCTCCCGCTCGGAGGAATAGCTCAATAACGTAATGATGTTTTCTTTCTTAATCCCCGATAGGGAGCCGGGAAAATGGCTCTTGATAAGCTCAATGTACCTCTGGCAACAGGACAGCCATATTCTGGGATCGCCGTCATTGAACCTACTCAATACAATAGAATGATACTTACCGGCAGTCCAACCCAGTGAGCTCGCCCTGTCACTAATATCCTTTTCATCGATAAGTCTGCCATACAATAGGTCATCAAAAAGGGAAACAACGAGGTTTTCGACATTTTGAGCGTTTATGATCTCACGCATAACATAATAAATAATTTCGCGGAACTTTGCCTGACGGTCGATTGCCAACAGAGGTATCCCGTAGTCATTAGCCTTCTTAAGCAAGTCTTCGGATAATTCCAGGATAAAACGGTTCGTTTTCACTCCTAAAGCTGCTATCCCTTTTTGAAAAAGGTCGTTTAAGAGTACCAACTGAGCTTTCTCATCGTTTCTCAAGGAATAAAGGGTGGTAAGTATCAGTTCTCCGCCGTTAAGCCAATCGGGTAGATCAGGCGCTTCCAATACGGTTACTTCATTGATTATATTTCCGGTTCCAGAACCTCCACCTGCAAGACGGAGTAAACCGCCAATTCGTGGATGCGTTAGGAGCCTACCCACCGTCAGCACCATTTTATCAATCCCCTTTATCTTTTGCGTTCACCCAGTAGTAAGCATAACATGAGGAGAAGCTCTTTTTATTGAAACTCCATGGGAGCTGGCGAATGAAATAGGCGGTCATTTATCCTTAGATTTTCTACCCTTTCCTCTCGTACCCCGGGGGTGGAGTTTTGAACTTTTCCGGCGGTTTCTGCAGTACATTGTCGATAACCTTTTGCCATTCGCCCTGCGCATTGGCCACTGAATTCTTTAATCCGGCTTTTTGCTGATCTGCTAAACTACTGATAGGAAGAGCTACAGTTACTGATATACCCTTATTACTTCCGTGCACTCGAAATAACTCTTTTGAGTGTTCGCTTTTTGGGGTCCACGCCAGGGTCCCCCCGGTAGTGCCATGGTTAACCATGGCCACGTTAGCAAAAAGCTCATAGGCCCGTGTCCAGGTCATTTGATCAAACAGCTCAATATCACGGTTGAAAGCGACAATAAAAAGATGCTGAATCCTACCACGCAGCCAGTCCCAGATGAATGTGTCTACGATATCGGAACAGATGGCCACCGAGAAACTTCCCCAAGATGGATATGTAAATCGATACCATGAAAGACTCGTCAAAAACCGCCATTCACCAACTCCCCCACTCCTTTTCATTCTCCTTGTTAATTCTTCGGCTAGACCTAATTCAATGATACTCGAATAAGGTTTACGGATGCAAAAGGAAAATGCTGTTGTAGGCCATGGACGTTTCGAAGGCGACCGGGGGTCGGGTAGTATAAGAGTTGCCTCGTTTACGAGTAGCCTAAGGCCTTTACGATGTATAGAACGAACTGCCGGCACGACCCGTGGCAGCTCACGAGGTGTTAAGCCAGCCAGAATGGCAACTCCCGTCTCACGTACAAAATTTTGGAGCCCCCGTTTAGACCAATAAGGAATAGTGAACTCCGGAAATAACGCTATATCATCGGCTCCACCACCCGAAAGATTACTTTCACCCTTTTGGGCGGCAAGCCGAATCTCCCTAAGGCGTTCTGCCAGTTCGCGTGAAACCTTGTCAAAGGTTGGCCCATCTTCGATTAAGGTTAATCCGTTTTGGTAAAGCCTCTTGAAGTCAGGCGTCTCTGTTAGTTGGACTAATCTCACTTTAAGCTCATGAAGATAGTCCATATCTTCCTGAGGCTTACTTCCACCTAATTCCCAACTCCCATCAACGTTAAATCTGATGTCCTTTATCCGTATTTCATCATGCACATCTTCCGAGGGCTTGTCAGCAGCCTTCAACAACTGAATAGATGTCTCTGCTGACAGTGGTTCCGAATCAGGAAGGCTTACGTAACTACCCAAGCAAAACTCAAGCCACTTCCAGACACTTTCAGGTAGGAGGAATTCGCTACGCAATTGCTGCCGTTGCGAGAAAGGTGGATGCCAAGGAGCAATGGTGTATAGTTCATCTAGTCGGTGTTCTCCACCGGTGAGGAGCCACAAGAGGAGAAGACCCGCTTGCCACATTACATGAAGATCAGTTTGCCCTTTATCTTGGTCTTCACTTGTGAAGAGAATTGGAAGCAAATAGGCCGGGTGCGGAGCACGATGATTTGGATGAAGATATAACACAGCTTTAACAAGAGATTGACTTCCATTATCGTTTTTTTCCGAATCGCGTGATTTAAGGAGCTTTGCAAATTCTCTTGCCACCTGTTCTTGCCGTATTCCTTGAGCATGAGGAGGCGTTGACAGAAGAGAGCTACGAGCTTCTAATATCCTCTGAAATGCTTGATCTTCTAAAATAATCGATTCCTGAAATAAGGGTTTTTCTTTAACCTTGTTAGCCTGCTCCATGGCATCAGATACTATTTTAATCGCGACTGATGCCGGAAGTCCGATTGAAGGCACGCACGCCTCTATGAAACCGTCATCCCCACAAGTGCTGTTTATCTTATACATAGCATATAAGATATTCTGATTAGAATACTCAGATATACCGCTATACTCAAATTTCGGAAACCAATTAGGAAAATTCTTTCATAAGACTTTGAAACCATTAGCCATGACAAGCCGACGTATTTGCGCATACGTGTCTAAAAGAATAATATTTTCCCAGGTTGGTTTCATTTTCTTTCCTAGAGATGGTTTCTCCCAAATTATTTCATCCAGCCATCTTCTATCAACCACCTCTTCCCAAAACCCGATCCTGGAGAGCGCAGCCCATACTAACGGCTTCCTGCCGACATCAGGAACCAAACCTTTTAGTTTAACCTTTGCGATTGGCCCTTTCCTAAACATTGCCAACCATAAAACCCACCATTCTTTCCCATTTTGTTCAATATGCTCAGCATCAAGTTTAAGTTCAGGCTCTCTTGTTGCCACAAGAATATTTTGTGACGCTTTCCTTAATTCTTCTATGCTGTATTCAGACCCGAGAACCTGTCTAAGAGCTTCTTGGAGAACTTCCGTTTGTCGTAACCGGCCTGCTTTTGGCTTGCCTAATTTTTTTAGTAAGTTTTCCTGTGGCTCGCAGACCGTTAATATAGCAGAGTTAAGCGCTTCCGCCTCCCACCACCATAGAAATGGTTTTTGCTCTTTTCCTGTTTCGTCTGGTGGCCAATAATTTTGCTGATTTTTATAAAGTATAGTTAACCATTTCCTAATATCAGCAAACCATTTTAGCGACTGCTTAGCCGCTTCTGACGTAAAATGTGAAACCCATGTTCCAAGGTCATTTATAACGTTCGTATCCCCGTTCGCGATAGCCTGCAATGCACGCACAATGCTGGTCCATTGCCGCCAAAAGTGTGTTCGGTGAAAGCTTGTTCTTAACCGCCGATGTTGGTACCTGCGCAAAGCAACTTCGGGATCAATTGTGTCGGGAGAAAGTTGCGGTTCCGCTGGTAAATTAGACTCCCACGAAGGCCCATCTATCTTCTGACTTTGCCAGGACAAGAGAGGGAAAATTTGCTTCTCGAGCCACTCCTCGCCAAGCTTATTGTTTTTCGAGGTCAGGTTGGCCCTAAGAGCGATAATTAATAAAGACTTCCAAAGTTTAAACCGCCAGGGGTAATTGCGTATCGTTTTTTCGGCAGCCAATAGAATTTCAGTTACTATTGCGTATTGCGACAACAATATGCCATCTACCCGAATAGGTGAATCGGGCCAGTTGGCTCTAGCCAACTTGTTTATCGCAAATGAAAGCCTTGCATCAGTCGCAACTTCTTCATCCTCTTCCTTGCGTCCAACCATGTTCAACAATTGAGCTAGGCGATCAAAGCTAGGGCCACCGTAACGTTCATCCAAGGCCTCCTCGCCCAAATCGCTCATTTCTTTGACAGTAGTTGTCGTAAACACCTCCAAATTTGCTCGGGTTAAAGCCCAACGGGAATGTAGAGGCAACTTTAGTTGTTGTTCTTCTTTTTTTATTAAGCCTTGCCAATATTTCTTAATAGAATGGCCTATGAGTTCTGGTTTAATTTTTTCAAGATTTATTTGGAAATTATGGTTAGATTTTTGCAATGATTGTAAAAATAATTCAATCGATCGTTCGATCTGCCCTCTGTCCGGACTTAGCAGGATGACATCATCGACGAAGCGCATATAGACTACAGGTGATTTCTCATTTCTCTTGGCCTCTTCATAAGACAGACACATTTTTAAGTCGGTCGATGTAAGGGCAACATTAAGTAATAAACCGCTTATGGCCAAGCCAGTAGGAAGTCCATATTTATAACTAGATAACACTTCTGGCTTTAAATGTGAATCTGGACGCCACAGTCCTCTAGAATCATAACAGCTAAGGGTTTTTCGTCCGTCTAATTCACTAGGTAAACGATTTGTGATGTCATCGGTCTCCTGTCGTTGGCAATCTTTATCTGTATTATAATAGGCTGCGCCATTTATTAGGTCTTCCTGAGACCACGGTTCACCCCAAGGTTGATAGATAATTTCCTGAATGAGTTTGCCTAAGTAGTCTGCCAGTTTTATTCGTGCCTCTTCATTTTTGCTGAGCTCTTCCCAGGGATGTCGTCCAGCCAACCTGCGTGGCTGTTCCAACCAGCAAGTGAAAGGGGATTTGGACGTAGGTGATTCAAGTGCCGGGAAACGCGGCAACCCCCATGATTCCCAATGAAACTTTAGATATTGGTCCCCTAAGACGGAAGATATCTCTGCAGATAACAGCTTTCTAAGATCACATGCTAGCTGATCGCGGTTTACTGAAGGGTAAGCCAAGGACAGGTCAAAACGTGTGTAATAAAGGTTTTTACTCTTTTCCCATTGAAGATTATTCAAATATGGAAGAAGATCGGGGTCATGGATCTTAATTTCATCGTATAAAGCATCACTCTCCTTATCATCCAAGAGATGTTTATTTACAATCCACTGTAACAGCCGGCGGAACAGACCATAGCTTGAGGAAAAACTGTCATAAAGACGGTGATGTCCAAGGGAAAACGGCAAACGAAACCATCGCACGGTCTTACTATCTGTTTTACTATCTGTATTGTCCAATGGAAATTTAGGTGGTAGTAGAACACGGGGACGAAAGAGCCTATTTCCAAAAGAAACATTGGGCATGCGTGCTTCGAGAAAAGGTCCGAGAAGTACCAGGAACGTCGCAAAGGCCACCTGATCCCGAATGGATGGATAAAGATAATGCCGGGTCTGGTCATTTTTTTTCGGGTATGGGATCATAGGAAAGGGATCAGGCTTAAACCGCTGTTCGGTGAGTTCGCAGCTTAAATCCTCTAATCTACGCCAGATATCTGACTTCCAAGCCAACATCTCTGCTGGATCATACCATTCCCCGCTCGCGTACCAGGTCTGCACCTTCTGCCAGGCATTCCTCATGACCCATGGTCCGAAATATAAGTCACCAAAATCCGGCATAGACATAATTCAACCTCCGGAGCAGATCTGCTTTTGCATCCCATCAGGTCAGACCAATTTTTTGGCGGGAGCCTGACCAAGTACAGCTGTGGACGCTGTCATCCCAGTTACTTATTTACGGAACTCTTGTCTATTTTTCGACTAAAAGTTGAAAAATCCTTTCGATAACATAACCCCCTAACTAGCTTCATAACTCTGAAAATCAAAACGAGTTTCAGGCCAGATTTAACATTCATTTGTCGTTCAGTAGTCTAGAGGAAAGCCGCCTCACTTCTTGCCCATCGCCGCATAATGTCCGGCTACCCTGATAGCCTCCTCAAGGCTGGTGGAGCTGGCCACCCCCCGGCCGGCAATATCAAAGGCCGTCCCGTGATCGACAGAGGTCCGGATGAAGGGGAGGCCAGTGGTGACGCTCACCGTTCGCTCAAAATCCAGCATCTTCGCGGCAATGTGGCCCTGGTCGTGGTAGAGGGCCAGGACAGCATCATAGTGACCCTGATTGGCGAGATAAAAGACCGAATCGGCGGCAATGGGACCAGAGACGGAGAGCCCGTTAGTCTTGGCGGCTTCAACCGCCGGGGCGATCTCTTTCAATTCTTCGTCCCCAAAAAGGCCCCCTTCGCCGCCGTGGGGATTTAAAGCAGCCACCGCCAGGCGCGGTCGCCAAAAGCCCAGCCTTTGCAAGGCGTCCTGGCAGGCGAAGAGGGTTTCCAGGACGTAATCCCGTTTTATCTGCCGACAAGCCTCAACCAGGGAGAGGTGGCGGGTCAAATGAAAGATGCGTAGATTCTGCACCTGGAACATGGTCAGGACGGGTTGGCTTTTGGTCAAGTCCGCAAACATCTCCGTATGGCCGATGAAATCAATACCGGCGGCGCGAATAGCTTGCTTATTAATGGGAGCTGTGGCCACCCCGTCGATCTCGCCGGACATGGCCAGGTCAATGGCTTTCTTGATGTAATCAAAGGCGGCTCTCCCAGCAGCGGCACTAATCTGGCCCAGGGCCAGCTTCGCCGGGACATTATCCAAATCAATGAAATCGATCACCCCAGGTCGAAAATACCCCTCTACCGGTCGACTTACGCTATGCAAAGATGGGCCTCCGCCTGACCCAGGCGCCACGGGTGACGGGAATACCACCCGCAACGCCCTCTCCAGGGCTCCTCCGTCCCCGATGACCAATGGCCGCACCTGTTCGTAAAGTTCTGGTTTGGCCAACGCTTTCACCACGATTTCCGGTCCAATCCCGGCTGGATCCCCCATGGTTATTCCGATCAACGGCTTTTGGTTCACTGAACACTCTCCTTCCATCGCTTTGAGCATATCATCGAGGCCCGTACCAAGGCCCCGCTGTCGGGTGCATCCTGAGAAATGCCGAAGGCCGACCTCACGGAGGTCCGCGCCCTCGAAAGACTCCACGCACGCTCATGGTTTCAGGAAAAACTCAATATTCCTTTATTGTTTTAACAGAAACTCAATACAACGGTAGGCGGTTGTCTCGTCGCCCTGTAATCCCCCTTTGGTCAAAATGGGTAGGCCGCTTAAAAGGCCCCCGGCCAATCGCCCGTGCCCCAAAGGAGGCGTGACACCACCCAGCAGCTCGATGGCCAAGACCCCGGCGGCCTGGCAAAAGACAAAGGCCGTGTCGCCCCCGGTCAGATAAACCCCCCTTAATCCGGTTATCCCTCTGGCCAGGGCTGAAGAGGCGATCCGGCCCAGGGTGCTGACGATGGCTGCCGCCTTGGTTTGGGGGGTGACACGCCGTCTTTGGAGATCTGTCCGAAGGTCTGCACCCGGGCCATTACCCAGAACCCGCCCGTCAGCAGTTACTTTGCACTTTTCGGGATCTGTTTGAAGGTGTGTGGCCTGCCCTTCCGATAAGATTAAGCGAAGCCCAAACACTGAGGTCTCCTGACCCAGCCGCCAAAGCTTTTCCGCCCAGGCTTCCTCCTTTTGTTTGTCGGCAATAAAGAGATCGTCCGGGTCAAGCGGAAGGAATTTCGCGCCGGTCTTCTCTACCAGGTAGTCAAGCTGTCGGCGCGTCAAAGGGGTTGCGCTCCCCGCCACCACCAACACCCGGGGAGGGTCATTGCCCAGGGTGTTACTGGAAGGCGGTTCGAGCTTGAAAATAGTTCCCATCGTGATGTTCTCTTCGGAGCGCGCAGCCATCGGCAGAGGGGCCAGGCGATGATAAGATAAACTAGCCCGCTGAGCTATGGACTCCCCTCTGGCTCCGGGAAAGCTGGAGTGGCCTGGGCCGACTTTCCCCAATAGCGCCCGGGTAAAAGGGCCAGGATCAACAGGTACGCACATAACCGCACCAGGCCCAGCGGCAAGAGCGCGTTTCTCCTGGACGGCCCTGTCGTCATTGGCCCCTGGCTTAGGAAAAGGCCCGTGTCTGGCCTGCTTAGGCGCTTCCGGCAGAAACGACTGCTCAGGGGGCTGGTGAAAAGGCGATTGCTCAGGCACCTGGGGCAAAGACGATTGCTCGGGTGGCCGGTGCAAAGCCATTTGCTCGGGGACCTGGGGCAAAGACGATTGCTCAGGTGGCCGGTGCAAAGCCATTTGCTCGGGGACCTGCGGCAAAGACAAACGGCCCTCGTCATCGGTAGTATGCTCAAAGATATGGTCCTGGCCACCGTCGGGTCTCCCCTGACCATCCGCTTGCCCCCAACCTTGCCTGCTTCTGGGGAAAAGGCCCGCCCGGTAGACAGCCTCTGCGATAACACCAATTTCCTCATCGCTGGTGGCATCAAAAAGGAGAAGGCGGACCCCGGCCTGGAGCTCTCGCTTTAGCCGTAGGTGGAGATTCGAGGCAAGATCCTGGTGCAAGATCAGGCTCCAGGGCAGGCGAGTCTGCCTGGCGATGATCTCTGGGACAAAGGAGGTCAAGACCGGATTTTGCGGATCGCGGCCGGCGTCGGTTTGATGGAGAGGAAGGCCATTTAGGTAATGATGCCCACCCCGGGTGATCCTCCTGGCACTGGGGTAAGCGGGTACCACCAGGGCCACGCTGCCAGGCCCGAGAGCATCCAGCACCCCTTCGACCTCGGCCCCGATGTTGCCGCGCAGGCTACTGTCAATCCTTTTCCCGATCTGCTGTAAGCCACGTCGGAGCAGACCGCGGCAAGCCGTAGCGGCCCGCTCGCGGGCCACTTCCGGATCCAGACCCCGGCTGTAGGTGTTGACGATGACGGCATCATAGGGCTCAAGATCGATGAGCCCGAGCTGCTGGAAGTCGACCACTACTAGCATCTTCCAACCTTGTTGGAACAGGAAACCCCCGGTCAAATTGGCACCGGTGAGGTCATCGGCTAAGATGGCGAACTTGGCCATGGAATGCCCCGCTGTCTCAATTTAGTTTGTACGACGTCGGTAAAGGGTTGGGTAGCACGGGTGGCCTGAGCAAATGCCCCGCCGTCTCAATTCCGAGTAGGCTTGGGCGACGGCCTGAGTTCGTTCGACGGGCGGTCCCGATGGCAATGGAAGAACGCTAATCTAACTTTTATGAGCTGGATGTTTTGACTTGCCAGCCCCAGATCACGTGGTCGCCTAAGAGCAGGTCGATCTCTTGGTCCCTACCGCAGGAAGTAGGTGACTTGGCCAGCCGGGGCTCATTAAAGTTTTTCGATCACTTTCAAATACATGTGGAAAGCGTCGATGATCTTTGGTTCCATGGTACCTCTGCCGACTGTTTCCAGTCAAGTAGGTACCGTTACCGGCAATAGGATCACCAAAATCCGAACTTTTTCAAAGAAACGTCTCCCTGATCAAATCGATAAGCGGCGGCGTTTATGCTTTAAAAAACGCTATATAAAAACCCCGACACCATAGGGATGGTATCGGGGTAGCTATCCTCAGAAATACAACCATTTTTGGGCTGAAAACCCATTTTTTGATCATGCCCAAATCATTAAGCACCGCTTCAACCTTGGGATAGAGATCGCAAAGAATGACCTGAGGGATTCTCCCTCAGGCCGGCTACCATAATCAGGCAATCACTTCTTTTTCCTGCAACTCCCGAATCTGCTCTACGGTATACCCGAGGTTGGCCAAAAGTTCAGCCGTGTGCTGGCCCAATCGCGGGGAGGACAAGGTGGTATCGGTCACCCCTCTCGCCTTTGCCTGCGGGGGATCCATAAGGTGGCTGTCATAGAAGACCCGGCCGAAATTCTCGGTCATTCCTCTTCCCTGCACCTGGGGCTGATCCAGGAGGTGGCTGTTAAACAAGACCCGGCCGAAAGTCTCGGTCACCCCTCTCGCCTTCACCTGGGGGTGATCCAGGACCTCCGGCATGTCAAGAACCGGGGCCAGGCACAAGTCACCCTGACTGTCCAGTTCCAGCCATTCGTCCAAAGTCCGTCCGGCAAATAAGGCTTTCATCCTTTCATAGACTGGTTCACCATCTGTGGCTGGAGCGAACTGCTCCGGCAAGAGCTCGGGTTTTTCGGTCACCCGGCAGAACTGGGCCCAAAACTTCTCTTCCAGCGCTGCCAGGGTTAGATAGCGGTTATCCTTGGTCCGGTAAACGTTGTAACAAACGACGCCTCCCGAGAGAAGCCCCTGCCCTCCCCGCGCCACAGAACCGGTAGTCCTAAACTCGGCCAGGGGCCAGGAGAGCCAGGAAAGCAAACCATCGAGCATGGCCAGGTCGAGATATTGACCAGAACCGCCAGCCTGCCTGGCCAGGAGGGCGCTAACGATGGCCAGGGCCGCGAAGGTCCCCCCGACTAAGTCGGCGATGGGGATGGCCGGTATCACCGGCCGGTCATTTCGCCGGGCCATCAGGCCCAGTAGCCCAGATAAGGCAATGTAATTAAGATCGTGCCCCGCTTTGTTGCTCCAGGGCCCCTCCTGGCCATAGCCGGTCAGAGAACAAAAGATCAGGTTTGGGTTGATCTTAGAGAGTTCGGGATAAGACAAGCCCAGTTTCTCCATGGTCCCCGGTCGAAAACCCTCGAGAAGAACGTCGCTCTCCTGGACCAGACGCTTAAAGATCTCCCGGCCCTCGGGGTGCTTCAGGTTAAGGGCCAGACTCTTCTTCCCGTAATTTATGGTCTGAAAAAAGACACTCACCCCGTTAAGGAAGGGAGGATAAGACCGCAGGTAATCCCCCCTTCCCGGTTCCTCAATCTTAATGACCTCTATCCCCAGATTGGACAGAAGAAAAGAGGCATATGGGCCAGGGAGTAGCCGGGTCAAATCAAGGAGCCGGTACCCTTTAAAGCCGGGATGCAGTAACTGCGTAAACATTTTCCTTTCCTCTTTAGTTCCAAAGCGATGGGGCCAGATGCTAATAGCCCTGAATTCCGCCCGGCGACGTACCTCACCCTCCTACCTTACATGACGCGGCCCAGTGGCGCTGAGTCGAAACTCCCGACTCAGTTTTTCGTCCTTCCTTACTCAATGGCCAATAGCACGGCGGCTATTGCAGCGGTCTGATTCCCCGGCGTCTCAAAGTTGCGCCGTTAAATAATAGCTACTTCGGCACCATGCCTTGGCTAGGCGCGGCCGTCTTGTCCTTATACCTTTCACCAGATCATGTACTTTTCCCCGTATTCTTGTATTGAGACCGAAGGACAGTCTTTAAGACCTTCCCAGAAGCATTGCGCGGGAGGGTGGTAGTATTGATCACAATCCTGGGGATCTTGAAATCCGCCAGTTTCCCCTGGCAAAAGCTACGGAGCTCCTCTAACCCCAGCTCTTGCCCAGGTCGCGGGACTACTAAACAGGCCACCGTTTCCCCCCAGACCTCATGAGGTATGCCAATCACCGCTACGTCCATCACCTTGGGATGACCGGCAACTACCGCCTCCACTTCCGTCGAATACACGTTTTCCCCACCGGTGATGATCATATCCTTCTTTCGATCGACCAGAGTGATGTAGCCCTCTTCGTCGATAGTGGCTAGGTCGCCTGTCTTCAGCCAGTCCCCCAGGAAGGTTTCCGCCGTGGCGGCAGGGTTTTTGTAGTATCCCTTCATTATGGTTTCACCGCGGATCAGCCACTCTCCCACTTCCCCGGGTTTTACGTCCTCACCCCGGTCATTCACCACCCGGGCTTCGGTGTTGATGATGGGCTTTCCCCCTGCCCCGGCCTTACGAACCTGGTCTTCCGGCAGCAGGTATATTCCCCCCGGCCCGCCTTCCGTTAGCCCGCAAAGGTTGTAGAACTGGTCATTCTTAAACCTGGCCATAACCCGTTGCACCTGATTCGCCGGCATCGGGGCTGCTCCGTAAGCACATCGTTGCAGGGAACTAAGATCATACTGGTCAAAGTCGGGCAGCTGGATCATCAGGTTATACATCGCGGGAACAGCGAAGAGGTGGGTAACCTTCTCTTCCTGAATCGTCTGCAGGACCTTTCGCGGCTCAAATGCTTTCAGGACGATGTGGGTCGCTCCCACATAGGTCCCGGAAACCAGGAAAAGATTGAGCTGGGCAGAATGAAACAAGGGGGCCACATGGATGATGCGGTCTTTTGGATTAATCCCCATCCCGACAATCATGTTTAAGCCTACGGTGAAGATCCGGTAATCATCAAACAGGGCCCCCTTGGGACGGCCGGTCGTCCCGGAGGTATAGAGAATTTCGCAATCATCCTCCAAACCGACCTCGACGTCAGGCTGGAGCGGCGGGTTTTGATCCAAAAGATCCTGCCAGCTTATTTCCCAGGCTGGGTCGCTGGGCTCACCGGCTACAATAAACTTCTCTATCCCCCTCAGCTGGTCCCGGATTCCGCCCACCAGAGGAGAAAACTCTGGATCGTAGATGAAGATCTTGCTGTCGGAGTTCTCGAGGATGTAGCTGATCTCCGGGGCAGCCAGGCGAAAGTTCAATGGAACCACTACTCCGCCAGCCTTGAGAATACCATAGTAACTGACGACAAACCTGTCCGAGTTCTGAAGGAGCAAGGCGACCTTTTCGCCCTTTTTCAGCCCCATGCCGATCAGGGCCTGGGCCATGGAATTGGTGGCTCCGTCCAGCTGGGCGTAGGTATAACGCTTTCCTTCAAAGACCAGGGCTTCCTTTTCCGGGTGCCGGCGGGCATTCCGGGACAAAACTGATGCCAGGTTCATTCTGATTCCCCCCCTTTTCACGAACCCTGTCCTGCGGCCATGGCCGGGCGTTCAAAATTGTTTGCCGCATACCATTCTCTTAACTGGCGTTTGCTGAATTTACCGACACTGGTTTTGGGGATGCTTTCCAGAAAATCGACCCGGTCGGGCAGCCACCATTTGCTGACCTTGTCCCTAAGGAAATCCAGGATGTCTTCCTGGGTGACCTTGCCCCGGTATTCAGGGCGTAAGACCACACAAGCCAGTGGTCTTTCCTGCCATTTCTCGTGGGGCATGGCGATGACGGCGGCTTCCAGAACGGCTGGATGAGCCATTATGGTATTTTCCAGGTCGACTGAAGAAATCCATTCCCCGCCACTCTTGATGAGGTCTTTGGCGCGGTCCATAATCTGAACATAACCCTCCTCATCGATGGTGGCCATATCCCCAGTCCTGAGCCAACCGTCGCTGAAACTGCCGGCGGTACGCGGATCGTTATAATACTCTTCGATAATCCAGGCACCTTTCAGGAGAAGTTTTCCCAGCTCTTTCCCGTTGTGTTCCACCTCGACGCCCTTTTCGTTGACCAGCTTCATCTCCAAACCAGGCACCAGCGTCCCCTGCTTCGCCCGCTTCTCGTAAATCTTCTCCGCTGGCCAGTCTTTCATATAGCTCTTGGGCCTGGCCACGGTGACCAACGGGTAGGTTTCGGTCATGCCATAGGCATGGATGAACAAGGCGCCAGTCTTCCTTTCGAAGGCTTCGATTAATGACCGCGGCGGTGCCGATCCCCCGCAGAGGACAGCCCTTAAGCTACTGAGGTCATAATTCTCCTTTTCCAGGAGCTGCATCACCCCCATCCAGACCGTTGGTACCCCTAGAGAAAGGGTTACCTTCTCTTTTTCCATCAACTGCAGGAAGGTCCGCGGATCGGGCCTGGCCCCAGGCAAGACTTGTTTGGCCCCAGCCATGGTGGCGGCGAAGGGAATGCCCCAGGCATTGGCGTGAAACATGGGGACGATAGGCATGATCACGTCTGTCTCCGAAATACCGGCGGCGTCAGGGAGGGATATGGCCAGGCTATGGAGGAAAATACCGCGGTGGGTATACACCACCCCCTTGGGATTACCAGTAGTGGCCGTCGTGTAGCATAATCCGGCGGCAGAATTCTCATCGAGGTCTTTCGGGAAGTCATACCCGGCCGGCGACTGGGCCAGCAATTCTTCATAATAGGAGACCGGCGAGAGTTTGGTTTCAAGGGGAGTAGCTCTATCGGTCATGATGACAAAATGACGAACTGTGGTCAGTTTATCAGCCACCTTTTCCAAGATCGGGACCAAATCTTCGTCCACAAATATGACCTTATCCGCGGCATGATTGAGGATATAAACCAGCTGGTCCGGAAATAGCCGGATATTGACGGTATGGATCACGGCGCCCATCGCGGGAACGGCAAAATAGAGTTCAAGGTGCCGGTGGTTGTTCCAGGCAAAAGTGGCCACCCGGTCCTGGCGCTCCACCCCGAGCTTTTCCAAAGCATTGGCCAGCTTGGTCACCCGCCGGTAGAAGTCCCCATACGTGTACCTCATTTCGCCGGAAAAGTCACGGGAAACGATCTCTTTTTTGGCGTACAATCGGTTGACCCTTTCAAGAAAATTACTGAGCAGGAGCGGATAAGCCATCTTCATTTGCACCTCCAGATTCTCCGATTTTATTTTGTGATTGGAAATTTTCTGAACCAAAAGCGCAAAAAAAGAGGTTTGATCAAAAACCGCTGAGGCCCATCTGCCGGGCAATGATCATCTTCATGACCTCCGTAGTTCCGGCGAAGATACTATGGGCGCGGATGGACCGGAAGCGGCGGCTGATCGAATATTCCTCCATATAACCGTAGCCGCCATGGAGCTGCAGAGCGTGATAGGCCACCCGGTTGGCCATCTCGCTAATCCACCACTTGGCCATGGCGACGCGGACTGCGATGTCCTTTCCGGCGATGTGCTGGGCAATGAGATCGTCGAGGAACGTCCGTCCCAGCTGCACCTCGGTGGCCATCTCCGCCAGCTTAAAGGCGTTATGCTGGAAATCACCGATGGCCCGGCCAAAGGCCTTCCTTTCCCGGGCGTAGTTCAGGGCATCCTCCAACATGCTTTCGGCCAGGCTCTGAGAGAATAGGGCGGAGAGAAGGCGTTCCTGTGGCAACTTTTCCATCAGGTAGAAGAAGCCCTTTCCCTCTTCTCCCAAGAGATGCGTCTTGGGTACCCGGCAGTCCTCAAAGAAGAGTTCCGCCGTATCCACCAGATGCAATCCCATCTTCTGGAGCTTCCTGCGGCTGAGGCCAGGGGTGTCGGCGGGAACTGCCAGCAGGCTGAGCCCTTTGTAGGCCGGTTGTGCCTTGGGATCAGTCTTGGCAACAACGATGATCAGATCGGCAACCATCCCGTTGCTGATGAAGGTCTTTTGACCATTGATGACGTATTCGTCCCCCCGCTTGAGGGCGGTGGTCTGGATCCCCTGTAAATCCGACCCAGCGTTGGGTTCGGTCATGGCAATGGCCAGGATCAGTTCGCCCGTGGCGCACTGGGGAAGCCAGCGGACTTTTTGCTCCAGCTGGCCATAACTAAAGATATAGGGGGCAACGATGTCGCTATGGAGACTTATGCCTATGCCGCTGTCAATCCGGGAGAGCTCTTCCGCAATTATCACTGAATACTCAAAGTCGGCTCCGATGCCCCCAAGATCCTCAGGTAACCAGGGGCAAAGATACCCCTGGCGACCAAGCCTCGACCACATCTCGCGGGGGAATTCCCCTTTTTCCTCCCACTGATCGAGGTAAGGGATCATCTCTTTCTCGATGAACTTGCGGACGGCCTGTCGGAAAACGCGGTGTTCCTCCCTATAAATTTGCATTGGCTTCACCCCAGGGCATTGAGCTTGGAAACAGAGCCCGGGTTACATATCCAGACCGCCAGCGACGGGAACGACCTGGGCCACTTCAGCATCGACCTCCATGTGCAGAATGGAGGTTACATATCTAGACCACCATCGACGTGGAGGACGTGTCCGTTAACATAGTCGGAAAGGGGCGACACCAGGAAAAGGATACCACCGGCCGCCTCCTCGGGTTCAGCCGCCCTCCCCAAGGGGATGGAAGCCAAGAAAGCCTGGCGCACATCGCGGGGTATCCCTAAGGGTAGTCCCCTGGATTCAAAGACCTCCCCTTCCTCCTTTTCGCGGGTTAACCGTGTGTTCACGAAGCCAAAGGCTACGGCATTGCAGTTGACGTTAAACCTTCCCCACTCCCGGGCAATGGTTTTGGTGAGTCCGATCAGGCCGGCCTTGGCTGAGGAATAGTTGGCCTGCCCGGCGTTCCCCATCGTCCCAGCCACGGAGACCACGTTGACGATTTTTCGGATCACCCGCCTGCCCTCGGCGATTTCCGCCTTGGCCGCCTCGCGCAGATAAGGGCTGGCGGCCCGGATAAGGCGGAAAGACGCCGTGAGATGAACAGCAAGCATGGCCAACCACTGCTCGTCGGTCATCTTGTGGATCATTCCGTCCCAGGTGTATCCGGCATTGTTCACCAGTATCTCCAGACCCCCAAAATTGTCGACCGCGGTTTGAACCAATTTTTCCGGGAAGCCGGGAGCAGTAACGTCTCCGGCACAAGCAACAGCCCGACCTCCTGCGGCGGCGACGGCTTTGGCAGCTTCTTGGGCAATCTCCGAATCGAGGTCGTTGATGACGATGAAGGCTCCTTCCCTGGCCATAAGCATGGCGGCTGCCCGGCCAATACCCCTACCGGAACCAGTGATGATGGCCCTTTTGCCTTCAAGAAGTCCCATGGTTCACCCTCCTCTTCCCCAAAATCCGCTCAGGCCACTACCCCGTGGCAAGGAGGCGAGCAGGGGTTGCTCTGGTTCCAAAAAGCTCACAATACCTGACAAGCGTCGGTTTTGTGCAGCCGGCCTCCCCTGTAACCAGGCTTGCGCTCCCTTCCCATTGGATTTGCCTGCCCCTGACGGGACAAGCTTCCCGACTGACCGATCCATCCTCCCTAATCGATGATTGCTTCAAACCTCCCCTCCAGTTTGATTTCGCCCTTTTGATCCCGGGCCCAAAAGCCGGCGGTAATGAACCCTTTTCCATCTTGAAAACCCTTGGTCAGCACCTTCCCGGCGATAGTGATCACATCCCCGGGCCTCGTCATGGAAAGGAAACGGGCACTGAGTTTCTTCAAGTTCTTGTTGGGCACCCACCTGGTTACCGCCTGAGCGGCGAAGCCCATGACCAGCATACCGTGGGCTATTACTCCCCCCAGACCGGCTTTTTTGGCTACGGCATCGACAGTATGGATTGGGTTGAAATCTCCGGAAGCGCCAGCGTACCTGACCAATTGGACTTCGGTCACCGGCTCTTTCTCAAGCGGGGGTAGTTCATCGCCAGGTTCAAGACCCATCAAGTTAACGTAACCCATCAGCTGAGTCCCCCCTTTTCCTGTAGTCCTGTTTAGTCAGGAGTAACCCACCCTTCCCCGTGGGCCGGGGTAATCAGGAGCAGTCCCCCCCGCCCCCGAGCAAGGTACCTGGCTCAACGACGACGAGCCCCCTTCCCCGCAGGCCGGTGCAATCAGGAGTAGTCCCCCTTCCCCGTGGGCCCCCCTTCCCTGTAGGTTTTTGCCCTCAGGGGTAGTCCCGGGCCACCAGGACATTTATGCTCTTCAGGACCTTTTCCTGGCGCTGGTTAGTGTATTCTGTTTCCAACCGCACCAAAGTGAAGGTCCCGCTTTTCCCTTCCTTTTGCGTAACCTTCGCCACTCTGACCCGGGCCCTGATCTGGTCGCCGGGGTTGATCTCCCCCAGGTATTCAAACTCCTGTTCTCCATGAAGGAGGCGTAAAGGATCGAGCTCAAGCCAACGGCATAGCCCGAGAAACCCGGGCCCGCCCCACATGTCAATGGCTATACCAAAGGTGGGCGGGGCGATTATATCTTTGTAACCTTCTCTCTTGGCGTACTCCCCGTCGCGATAAAGGGGGTTATCGTCCCCTATCGCCGCGGCGAACTCCCTTATTTTGCCTTTTTCTACAGTGAAAGTGTACTCGGGCAATTCCAGACCTTCCTTATCAAGAACGCTGCCCAAGGCCAGACCTCCTTTCGGCGGGTGTCGACGGAACTAGACTAAAGATGCTTGGATATGGCAGAGGACGGAGCGCCAACGATTTCACCGGCCAGAAAGACCTGCTTGGGCCTGGAGAGGTTTGACGCCGAGCGACACAGACCTGCTTCAGAAGTCAACAATCCCTCCTGAGGCCGGCCCACGCCGGGGCGTCACCGACAACGTCACTCGTTGGCACGCCCTAAAGCCGCCGCCCCTTTTCTTTTAGAGGGGGCTGAAGTCGTTTACTACGGCGCGCCATTGCGACATGGTAGCAGTAACGAAGGAACACCCTCACTCTTCATTGCCCAGGATGGCTACCGCCGCCACGCTGAAGGCCGGGAAGCCACCCAAGTTGTGCGTCAAACCCAATTTGGGATTTTTGACCTGGCGTGGACCGGCCTGGCCCTGTAATTGCTTATACACCTCGTAGAGCATCCTTAAGCCCGAGGCACCAATGGGGTGGCCAAAACATTTCAACCCGCCATCGGTTTGACAGGGAATGCCTCCATCCAGATCAAAGAACCCTTCTTCTACATCGCGGCTGGCTTGACCCCGTGGTGATATCTGCAGGTCTTCATAAGTCACGAGTTCGGTTATAGAAAAACAATCATGCACCTCCATCAGGCTGATCTCAGAGCGAGGGTTCTTAATTCCGGCTTCGGCGTAGGCTTTGGCCGCGGCCCGGAAGGTCGTTTCAACATGGGTTCCGTCCCAGCGGGTATAGATGAGCTCCTCGCCAGGGCTGGCGGCTACTTGCAGGGCTTTGACGTAAACGGGGTCTCTTCTCAGCTTTTTCGCGATCTCCGGACGGGTGATAATGGCCGCGGCAGCGCCGTCACTCACGCCGGAACAGTCATATAACCCCAGCGGCCAGGCGATCATGGGGGCTTTCAAGGCTTGCTCAACGGTGATCTCCTGTCGCAGGTGAGCCTTTGGGTTGAGGGTGGCGTTGTGATGGCTTTTGACGGAGATCCTGGCCAGAGTCCGGCGACCGGCTTCCGGGTCGATCCCGTACTTGGCAAAATAACTGGTGGCCATCATGGCAAAAGCGCCGGGGGCCGTAATGCTGGGGAAAATGAGCCTGTTGCGGGTTCCCATGACCGTACCGAACTCCGGCAATCCACCATAACCGGTGTCCTTAAGTTTCTCCACCCCCAGAGCCAGGACGATGTCATAGGCGCCCGAGGCCACGGCATAGCAGGCCCCCCGGAAGGCCTCCGTACCGGTAGCGCAGAAGTTCTCCGTGCGGGTAACGGGAATATAGGGGAGTTTAAGGGTGCTGGCCAGGGGAATCCCGCTCTTCCCAACGTTCACCTCGTCAAAGCAGGTTCCCAGCCAGGCGGCCTGGATGTCCTTTTTCTCCAAACCGGCGTCGGCCAAGGCTTCACCAAAGGCCTCGACCATCAAGTCTTCCGCACCCTTCTCCCACATCTCCCCGAACTGGGTACAACCCATACCGACAATGGCCACCTTATTTTTGATTCCCTCAGGCATTACCACCGCCTCCTTCAGCCAAGAGCGGGGTGGCCTTCCAAAAGTATCCCGAGACTCCTCTAGCCTGGTCCAGATACTTTCGCCGAAAGGTCATCGTTACCGGAAGACCAACCCGAATATCCGGCAAAGAACAATCAGCCACGTCGAACCAGAAGCGCCCCCCTCCATCAAAATCGACTAGGGCGTAGATGGCGGGCGGATCGGGGCTGAAGGCCAGGTAGTCAGCCGTATAAGTGAACACCCGTCCCGTCCTTTCGGCAAAACTATAGGGTTCCATTTCGTCAACCGCCCCGCAATCGGGATTCACACAAACCCGCTGCGCCGGGTATTGCGGAGTGCCACAGCGGCGGCAACGCGATCCCTCCAGACCTAGAACCACCTTCCGATCGCGCCAGAGGGCAGAAAGGGAAGTGGCGGCGATCTCTTCGCCACGGATCCCCGTTTCGATGGGAAGAATCCGTTGAAAAGAGGCGTATTTCTCATAACTCGCCAGCTCCCGCTTACGGTTCAGATAATAGGCGACGCCGTGGAGACGTCTCCTCGCCCGAAACCCCTTAATCTCGTCGGTGACCTGCAGGATGAGGGCATCATAGCCGTTGCCGTAGCCCACCAGCAGGATCCGGTCTTTGGGCTGGGCCTCTTCCAGGGCGGTAGCCAACATCAGGAGGGGGTGAGGCGTGCCGGTTTCCCCGATAGAGAAGACCAGGCTATCCTGAATCTGCTCCGGCACCGCCCCGATTTTCCGGGCAATGGAAGACCGGACGTTTTCGTAAGGGCAGGGAAAGATGATCTTAGCAAAATCCTCGATTTTAAGGTGGTACTTTTCCAGGAGGGCCTTAATGGCCACCGGGATATGTTTGGCGTAGCCTTGATCCCGGATCCATCTTTCTTCCCAGGCCCGGTCAAAGACCTCCCCCGCCAGCCGCCGGTGATCGGCGAAATCGATGGACACGGAATAAGAGCCTTCCAGGGTGGCCAGCACACCTTTATCCCCTATTAATAAGGAAGCTCCCGCATCGCCAAAGATCTGTTCCTGCACGCTGCCGGCCTTCCCCAGACGACAGTCGGCGGCGGCCACCAGCACGCGCCCCCCCTCTTGCCCTACTTTTTCCGCGGCGGCCAGGAGGGCGCTGGTACCGGCTTTTAGCGATCCGGTGAAATCGGCGGTGCGGAGATTTTCCCGGAGACAAAGAGCCGTCGCCGCAACCGAAGAATTCTGCCTTTCCGCGTAGGGAAAAGTGGTGGAAGCCAGGTAAAGGGCGTCCACTGCATCCCGCTCCTGGCCTTCTAAACAATTTCTGGCCGCATTGACCGCCAAAGAGAGGCTATCTTCATCGTAGGAAGCCACCGCCTTTTCCCCGCGCGTCCAGGCCCCCGTGGACATATTCAGCCAGCCTATGGCCGAGAACACCGCCCGGCGGTTCAAGCGGTTCCACGGGATATAGACACCGTACGACGTTATACCGACCATTTTGAGATCAGTCCTCCGGCCGCAAGAATACTTGTCCTGGGTCAGTTAATTCTATTCAAAAGAACCCGGCAGAAGTACAGATATGGGCGTCAAACTGTCACACCCGGCCTAATTTTTCGGTTTATTAGGATAGTCTTATTAAGATAGACCCACTAGAGGGCCCCTTAGAGGATCCAGTCTTTACGTGTTTAGACTAGTGCAACAATTATGCCAGCCTTTCTGGCCTTGCTCCCTCTCTGAACCCCTTAAAGGGACTGGCGTGCCGCCGGACGGCAATTACCCAAAATAAAAAAGTGTCCCGAAAAGAGGACACCGGTGTCTTTAAAGGCGGACATTCCTCGCTTAGCGCCTTCGGTTACGAGAGTGCTTATCGTCTCGTAACGGGGAGCCGAAGTACTGGCCGCAGCTGGGAGAATCAGGAGGATAAAGCATATAAGTATTTGACGAGCCATGGGGCCACTGGCCATGCACTAGCCAGAAGCTCAGGGGTGAACCAGAATCACCGTCTTCACGGACACTCCTTCTTTTTAGGCTTTAGCTGGCCTGAGGGGACCGGCTGGACTGGGGGAACACTTCTGGCTAAGGTTCCGCCGCCGCAGGAGGCGGCCAAGAAATCTATCGACCGCTCGTCTCACTCCGAGGCGTCGAGCACCCTGATCGAGAAGGGCGATAAAGTGTCCCCCTACTGCGTCTCAACTAAATCTCTCTACGTCTCCCCTCTCCCCCCTGGTATCCCCAATCTTTTCATCTTCTCATATAAGTGGGAACGGCTGAGGTTAAGCAAGCGGGCCGCTTCGCTCTTGTTCCCGTTGGTCCTGGCCAGGGCTGACAAGATTAGTTCCCTTTCCCGTAAACCCATTTCGAAGCGGAATGTGTTCTCTGGCGCCGTCGTTCCGGAGTAAGTGGCTGCCTTCAGAAGATAGGGCGGGAGGTGTTCCACCCTGATCAAGCCCCGACGAACATAGTTCAAGGCCCTTTCGATGACATTCTCCAGCTCCCGGACGTTCCCCGGCCAGTGATGCCCCTTAAGGGCCATTAATGCTTCCTGGGAAATACCTCTGACGTGAGTATCAAGGACCTGATTATATTTTTCAATAAAATTCAGCACCAGGGGTTCGATGTCTTCCAGGCGTTCCCGCAGCGGGGGCAGGTGGAGGTTGATGACGTTCAGCCGGTAGTAGAGATCCTTCCGGAAGAGACCTTCCTCCACCGCTTTCCCCAAATCCTGGTTGGTGGCAGCGATTATCCTGATATCGACCTTGATCGTCTCCAAACTGCCAACGCGCTCGAATTCCTTTTCTTCCAGGACACGGAGGAGTTTCGCCTGAAGCAAGGGAGACATGTCCCCGATCTCATCCAAAAAGACGGTACCCTGATGGGCCTTCTCCAAGCGACCCGGTTTTCCGGTGCGTAGGGCATCGGTAAAGGCCCCGGGGGCATAGCCAAAAAGCTCTGCTTCCAGGAGCTGCTCGGGGATAGCCGAACAGTTGATCTTAATGAATTTGTGACCCCTTCTGGGGCTGCTCTCATGGATGGCCGAAGCGACGAGCCCCTTTCCTGTTCCGCTCTCGCCGGTGATCAGGACCGTGGACCCTCCCCTGGCCACCTGGACGATTTCCTCTTTTATCCGTTTCATCAGCGGATTGACCGTTATGATATCGTCTATCCCACCATTATTTACGCTATTGATTCTGGCCACCCTTTCGGGTTCTTCAACATTCGCCATCCCGTCCTGCACGGAATAAAGAAAAGCCTGCAGTTGCGTGGCCAGGGCATCCAGCCTTCTGATGAGAGCCATAACCATGTTGCTCTTGGTCAAGAGCCCAACCACCCGTCCCTTGGCATCGAGAACGGGGGCCGTCCCTACTGGGCTTTTCTTCACCATTTCAATCAGGGTCTCAAATGGGAGATTGGCCGGTAGGGTAAAGACGTCCTTGAGAAGATATGGGTCAATCGGATCTTGGAGATGGGCACCCCTCAAAAGAGCATCATAGAGGCAAGACCTGGTCAAAGCGCTGAGGAGTTTTTCTTCTTCATCAACGACGGGGATAAAGTCGACCTTATTATGCCTGAAAATGCTGACCGCCTGGCCTAGCGTATCGCCGTAACGGAGGGGGGTAAAGCGGGTTTCGAGCAGCTCTTGCAAAAGCGGTCCGCGACGTAGAGACATAAAACGTCCCCCCTTGGAGGCGCCTGTTCTTCCAGTGGGTGAGTAAAAAGGACAATAGGAAAAAGCCATTCCTTGGAATCGAACGGGACTTTTGCTATTCCCGCAGCCCATTTGGCAAAAAGCAGCTCGTGTCTTTGGTTTTGGCGCGTCGGCGACTCACAGCCAACCCAGCTCGAACCGTCCTTTCGCTTCCAGACATCTTTATACCCAAGGAAGGCACCTTCCCAGGCCTTAGTCTCGATCAGATACACGCCAGGTGACCCGATCAATACGTGATCGATCTGGATAAATTCCTGCGGCTCGGGCTCAAGGACGACATCGTTGATAAGAATCCAGTCGCCGGGAAGCATCAGCCAAAAACTCAAAGAGGCCCGAATCTCTCCGCCACGGCCAACCATACGGTCACGGCCCTGGAGTAACTCAAAATTCAAGCCAGCAACGGGCTTAAGCGCCCAAGCCAGCCATGACGGCAGCTCCTCATCTAACCTCTCTTGGAGGGCTTCCTTTTCTCGCGAAATTTTCTCTTGGATCTTTTGCCGAAAGAGCTCCTTGACGCTTTCACTCTGGTTTAGAATTCTGGCCGGCAAGGTCCTTCCGTCCCCTCCAAAGGCACTTAAATATTAAATTTTTCTATCAGCGCCAAAATGTAGGATGTGTTTCTCGATTTCTGAGAAACCTCCCTTCTGACTCCTTTCTCCCCATTCATGCTCTCCAACTCGATTCCTCGGCCTCGAAGGTAGTTGCCGAGCCACCGTTAAAACTACAACGAGTCCGTCCACCGACACTGCGGGCACCGGCTGTCTGACAAAAACATATAGCGACTACCGCTCATTGTCAATACTAAGTATGAAGCCCGGCTGGGCCGAGCCCCTCCTTGACGCTTTGAAGAAAGATGAGCTGGCTTAACAGCTCGACCTCTTGAGGAAAACCCAGGTGGGAAACCCTCTCTGCCGATGGGCCTCTCCCCAGGACGATCCCATCCTCTGGGGGGATTATGCTATAAACTGAAGGTAGACCGGGCGGTGGGTACCATGTCACTTACAGATACTCAGCGGCACGTCGTGGAACTAAGGACGTTTTCTCCTGGCCATGCAAGCTTTCTCCAGACCATACTAAAAGAGATCTTAGACTACTATGGAGAGAGGCTCGTCGGTTTGGCCATCTTTGGTTCTTATGCCCGCCGCGAGAACACTAATAATTCAGATCTCGACCTGCTCATCATTCTAAGAGGGGCCTCCTCAAGGCGCGAGCGCATTATCGAATTCGTTAACGAAATTGAGATGAAGCATGAAAAGATGGCCCAGCATCTGTACAAGAATGAAGGAATCTTAATTGAGCTTTCTCCTTACATCCTCAATGAGAGCGAGGCCCTTAAGTTGCAGCCCATCTACTTCGACCTGGTGGAACACCATAACATCTTGTACGATCCCCGAGGTATAATAGATCGAATTATTACGTCAACAAGCAGGTTATTGAAAGAAAAAGGCGCTCGCCGGCGGAGGCGAAATAATACCTGGGAGTGGCAAACGGGATATTTTCTAGGAGGCATAGACTTATGAAGAATGATGAGCTGACCACGGCCTACTTAAAAAAGGCTAACCCACCTACTGAATCCGCAGAGCCTGTTCTTAATCGTTTGAGGCTGCATTCTGCCCTTGATTATAAGGAATCCAGAAGAATACGAGAGAAATTACGAGAACCAGAGAAAAGTTGCCTAAGTTGGTGTCCTATTAACCGGGGGAAGTCCAGTCCACCGACCTCGGGCAAGACGGGGCGGGAGTCAGGCCAGGAACCCTTTTCTTTTCAGTAATTGTGCAAAACTCCTTTTCCTGGCCCGATGCGCCGGTGGGGGACGATGTAGCTTTTCCCTTCGATTGAGGGCAAGAGAACCTCAACCCCATAGGCTTTTTCCAGGTTAGCCGGGGTCAAAACCTCACCGGGTGGCCCGGCTGCCAAAAGACGGCCTTTGGCCAGAAGAAGGACCATGTCGGCGTGCTGATTAGCCAGATTCAGATCGTGTAACACCATAACTACCAATCGCCCGCCGTCTGCCATTTGACGCAAGACCTCAAAAACTAGAAGTTGGTAAGCCGGATCCAGGCTGTTGGTGGGCTCATCCAGGAGGATGACCTCCGTCTCCTGGGCCAAAGCCCGCGCCAGGAAAACCTTTTGCCTTTCACCGCCGCTCAACTCACCCACCGGGCGAAACTGGTATGGTTCCAGCTCTAACGTTCTGATGGCTTTTTCAGTTGCTTCCAGATCGCGCTGCGCAAGGAACCACGAGAACTGGGGGCGGCGACCTAACAATATGGCTTCGAAGACCGGTAAGGAGGGCAAGGTTCCATCGTTTTGGGGGAGATAACTGATTCTTTTAGCCCGTTCTGGCCACGGATAGCTTTTCAGGTCCCGCCCGTTCAATTTTATGAATCCGCTTTTTGGGGTGACGAGGCCGGTCAGGGCTCTTAAGAGGGTACTCTTTCCCGTCCCGTTGGGACCGAGGATGGCCACCACCTGGCCTCCGTGCCAGTGACTGGAAACGCCCTCCAGCGAAAAATGAGAACCATAAGTAAAAAAGAGGTTTTCCAAAAGAAGACTGGTCATTTCTAACTCTCCGCCAAAGAGGTGAAGGTTTGCCCCAGCGAGGTCACTTTTCACTATATAAACCACTAGAAGCCATTAGCGCCTGTGCAGCAGGGATGTAAACCTGGGCCAGACTTGGCTTCCGTCAACTATCGACTGGACCGACCCGGGCTCAAGCGTCCCTGGGGAGAACTTCAGCCCTTCATATCGACCAGGAACGGTGCGGATTCTTCAATAATAGGTACAGAAAGTAGGGTACCCCCAAAAAGGAAGTGACCACCCCAACGGGAATTTCGGCTGGGCTCAAGACAGTCCGGGCCAGGGTGTCAGCTATAAGGAGCAGCCAGGCGCCGAGGAGGGTCGCTCCCGGCAGGAGGAAGCGATGATCGTGCCCAAAAAGATAACGGCCCACGTGCGGGGCAATGAGCCCAATAAACCCGATAGCTCCGGTAAAGGAAATGACCACGCTGGCCACGAGGGTGGCCAGGAGCAGAGTCAGGCGGATTAAACGTTGGGTGTCAACTCCTAGACTGCGGGCCACGTCTTCGCCCAGGGCCAGGGTATTGAGATCCCAGGAACGAAAAAAGAGGATGAGGAGTCCCACCAGTACCACGGGGGCGGAGATGATGACCATGGTCCAATCCGCCCACCAGAGTCCACCCATTAACCAAAAGACCACGTCCTGAAGTTGGTCGGCTTTGGCCAGATACTTTAAAACCGAAACCAGGGCAGAAAAAAGATAGCCCAAGGCCACCCCCGCCAGAAGAATGGCCCCGCTGGAGGCACGTCGCCATTTGACCAAGGCTAAAGCGACCAGGACCGTGAAGAGAGCGCAGAGGAAAGCGGCGGCGGCGATGAAAATCTTGCCAAGCCGCCAGAAATCCGGACCGAAAATTTTGGCCCCAAAAACTAAGGCCAGGGCGGCGCCAAAGGAGGCCCCGGCTGAAAGCCCCAAAGTATAAGGAGAAACGAGAGGATTACGCAGGGTGGCCTGCATCACAGTACCGGCGCCAGCCAGGGCTGAACCGGTGATGACGCCCATGAGGATTCGCGGCAAGCGGATTTCCCAGATCACCCGCTCGGCCAGCCCGGCCGCTCCTCCACTGGGGGCTGACCGGAAGAGGGCGAGGAGCAGGTCTCGCCAGGACAGGGAGACGGTACCGATGGTGAGGGCCCATCCGGCCGTAAGCAACAGCAAGATGACGAAAGCTAGCAGGAGGACAACGCGTTGGCGGATCAAACCGCGCCAGGAAATGGTGACCTCCTGGGCCGCTTCGAAGGAAGTCTTTAGCCGTTCTGGCTGAGCTTTACTAATCGTCATGATTAACTCCCCTGCCGGCTCAGGTTTGCTTTCTCCTGCCCCTGCTCCGTCGTTCCGTCGTTCCCCAAGAGGTCTTCCACCTTTTTCAGATCGGGTTGAGCTTCTTGGAAGGGCCGCCGGCGCAGGCGATGAGCTAAGGTCAGACCCGCCGTGGCCGCGATGTCTTCCCTGGTTACTTCCCGCCGTCCGCGCCAGGCGGCCATGGTCCGGGCGGCCTTGAGGAGGGTGATATCGGCCCGGTGGCCGTCGACCTCCAGGGTGGTGGCTATCTCGGCGATGAGGTAGAGGATTTCGTCGCTGGCAGTGACCTCGGGCAGAAGTTGGCGGGCGGAAAGGATCTGCTGGCGCCACTCTTGCTCCTGGTCCTGCCATTTTTGGTTAAAGCCAAGGGGATCTTCCTCAAAGGCCAGTCTGCGCCGGATCACCTCCATCCGGAGGCTGGGATCACTGATCCCCTCGACATTGACGGCCAAGCCAAAACGGTCCAACAGCTGGGGCCTCAGTTCGCCCTCTTCGGGATTCATGGTCCCAATGAGGATAAAGCTGGCCGGGTGAGAGAAGGAAACGCCCTCGCGTTCCACGTAGTTCACGCCCATGGCGGCGGCATCCAAAAGGACGTCCACGACGTGGTCATCCAGGAGGTTAACCTCGTCGACATAGAGGATGCCACGATTGGCCTGAGCCAGAAGGCCGGGTTCAAAATGCCTCTCGCCCTTCTTAATGGCCGTTTCCAGATCCAGCGTTCCGACTACCCGGTCTTCAGTAGCCGAAACGGGCAATTCCACGACGCGCATCTGCCGGCGAGCCCGGGGGAGTTCTTCACCCGTTTCCCGACGCTGGCGACAATGGGGGCACATGCTGCCGATATCGTCGGGATCGCAGGAGAAAGGACAGTCCGCCACCACTTCGATCTCCGGCAAAAGGGCGGCCAAGGCGCGGACGGCGGTGGATTTAGCCGTCCCCTTCTCTCCCCGGATCAAGATCCCGGAAAGACGCGGATTGATGGCGTTGAGGATGAGACCTTTTTTCATCTCTTCTTGCCCGACGATGGCCGAAAAGGGATAGATGGGTAGCATGAGTGAGGGAGCCCTCCCTTTAGCAATTTGAGGGATAAAAACTATTAATTATATCTTTGTGTTGGGGGTTGCGGCAACGGCGACTATTTTATAGCTCCTTCTGGCGTACCCACCAATATTCCATCTGGGGATCCTTCGGTTGAGGAAAGCACCTTCCACCGTTATGGCCAGTGGGCCGCAGCCGCATCGCCTGGCCGAGCTCAACGCTGGCCCGGTCTTATGGCCGCCCGCAGGGTTAAAACCAGCTCCTGGGCGCGGAGTTCTCCCAAAAGAAAATAATCGGCTCCGAGGGCGTGGGCCAGACGCTGAGACTGGCCAAAAGACAAAAGGCCGTTTTTCTCGACGTCCACCACCAGGCTCTTGATCCGGGGATCGGCCCGGATGATGCTGGCCGCGGCGAGGGCCTCTTCCAACGGGCGACCGCTGCCTAAAGAGACATTGGCTCGTCCGTCGGTGACCAGGATGAGCCAGGGTGAGCGCTCCGGGGCTCGGTAGAAATGACCCTGGATGAGCTGGTAACTCTGCCAGAGGCCCGCGGCCAGGGGCGTTTTCCCCCCGGTCGGTAACTCTTGAAGGAGGCGGTGGGCTCTTTCCGCGCTGCTGGTGGGCGGCAAAAGAACCTGGGCTTCCTGGCCGCGAAAGACGACGAGGCTGACCTGGTCGCGCTTTTGGTAGGCGTCAAGGAGTAGGGAAAAGACCGCTCCCTTGACCTCGATCATCCTCTCCTGCGCTCCCATGGAGCCGCTGGCGTCAACAAGGAAGACCAGGAGATGACCGGTCTTTCTTTCCCGCACCTTTTGACGCAGGTCGCTGTTTTCGATGACCAGCGCCAGGCCATCCCGGCGGCGGTAGAGCTGGTGGGGTGCCGCGGCCCGGATGGTGGCATCCAGGGCCAGGTCATCGCCCTCTTTTAGAATGGTGCTGCGGATGTAGCGTCCCCGGCGAGTTTGGCTCAAAGTGTGAAAACGGCGACCAGGTCTCCGCCGCCATAACCGGTCCCGTTCCCGTTCGAAAAGACGAAGGGGGTAGGGCTGGCCGATGGGGAAAATCCGCTCCTTCCCCGTTTGGCGTCCTGGCGAAGCGGTGACAGGGTTTTCCGTTCCCAGGCCATCCTGATAGTTTTTCGGAGAGGTTTCCGCCGCGCCTTTTGTGCAGGATGGATTCTCGTTTACCTCCCCACCCTCCATCCTTTCCCCTCGTTCGGGTGCTGGCGGCTGGTTTTCCCGGTGGCTTCCCTTGGGTGAGCTGCTGGAGGTATCCCTGGAAGCAGGGGGTTTTTCGGAAAGAGGCGGTCGATGGCGGTTTTGGTCCTCCTGGGAGGGGTTTTTTTCTGGCTGATTCTCCGTCACTGCGCGCTGGCGATGCCGGAGGGCCAATTCGGCCGCTTCTACCACGTCTTCAGCCGTCACCCACCGCCGTCCCTCCCAAGCGGCGAGGGCGCGGGCCGTCAGGGCCGTAACCAGATCACCCCGGTGTCCGGCCACTTGGGCCTGGAGACTCAGGTTGACAATCTCTTCCAATCTTTCGGGTACTAATTCGACCGTGGGGAAAATCTCCCGCGCCCGCCGGATTTTCTGCCGTAGTATTTCCGTTTCTCGTTGCCAGCGGGCCTGAAAGCCCAGTGGGTCGGCCTCAAAAGCCTCCCGCCGGCGCAGGAGTTCCATCCTTTCTTCCAGTGTCGGGAGGCTCTGCACCTCCACCACCAGGCCGAAACGATCCAAAAGCTGCGGACGAAGCTCGCCCTCTTCCGGATTCATTGTTCCGACCAGGATTATCTGAGCCGGATGCTGGAAGGAAAATCCTTCCCGCTCGACGATATTGACCCCAGAGGCCACGGCGTCAAGAATTACGTCCACCAGATGATCGTCCAGGAGGTTGACTTCATCCAAGTAAAGGATACCGCGGTGGGCCCGGAATATGAGCCCGGGCCGAAAGCGCGGTTTCCCGGTCTTAATCGCCGATTCAAAGTCAAGGCTGCCGATGACCTGATCCTCGGTAGCGGAGAGGGGTAGGGTCACCAGGGGCATGGTGCGTTGGCTGCCGTCAAGGGCGGGGAGGAGAGCGGCCAAGGAACGAACGGCGGTGGACTTGGCCGTCCCCTTTTCCCCCCGAATTAAGACGCCGCCGATTTTTGGGCAAATGGCATTCAGGAGCAAGGCCCTTTTCATCCGCTCTTGCCCCACCAGAGCTGCAAAGGGATAAAAGACGCCTTCAGCAATCGATCTCTCAGCTGATCTGCTGGCCGACAAGGACCAGTCACCTACCTCTATGCCGCCAAAACTACCTTCTTCCGGGTAATCCCCCCGCCGCGGGTTTATGGATACACCCAGCGGCCATCCAGCTTAACCCCCAGAAATTTCTCCAAAAATTCGCGGTGAATCGCTTCCGGGTCGAGCCTTTTCGCCGCCTCTGGGTGGAGCCACCGGGCCAAATAGGCCATTCCCACCACCGCTCGCGGGCCGGTGTAGATGTCACTGGACATGAGGTAAACCTTGTTCTTTTTAACCGCCGGGATATCCGACCAGCCCGGGCGCTTAAGCAGCCCTTCCCGGAGCTTTTGCCAGGGAGCCACTTCGTGGATTTTATAGCCGTTAGGTATGGAGCTGCTCAATACGCGCACGATAACTTCCGGTTTTTTGGCCAGAACCCATTCCGGATTGACCTTGGGATACTCCGTTGTCTCCTTTCCGGCGACGTTGAGACCGTTGGCGACCTGGATCATCTGTCCGCCTCCCGTTTTATCGGTGACGGTCTTAAAATCGCTGTAAAGTTCCAGGTAAATGGGGGTGGGCTTCTGTCCGGCCACAGCCGCCTTGATTTCGGCAATATATTTGTCCATGGTTTGGATATAAGCCCTGGCCCGTTCCTCCTGACCCAGGATCTGGCCGAGGGTAGTAATGTCCCTGGCCAGGGTCTCGGGCTTATAGCAGTCTAAAAGCACCAGGGGGATTCCCGCCTGAGTGATCTTCTCGGCATTTTTCAAAAAGCTGGCGTAGCCGAAGACGATATCGGGTTTAAGCTCGAGGATTTTCTCGACGTTAGGTTGCGACCACTGGCCTACGCTGGCGACGCCCGGTAAAAGTTCGGCCAAAAGGGGATCGGCCAGGGTGGTGTCGGAAACCCCGATGATTTTGTCCTTCGAGCCCAGGGCGATGATCAGTTCGGCCACGTCGCTATTGGAGACGACGATGCGGGTCGGGCGGCAAGGGACTTCCACCTGGCGCCCGGCGGAGTCGACGATGGTGATGAGTTTTTTCGCCGGGGTGGAAGAAGTGGTGGCGGATTGTCCGGGGCGGCAACCCGCCACCAGGAGGGAGAGCAGAAGAAAAACGATGAGGTATAAGAGTCCGCGGGCCAGAAGACGCCCCCAAGGACCGGAATCGTTTAAGCGCTCGTTGAAATTGATCACTTTACCTCCTCCTTCTGTACATTTTTTGACGCCAGTTGAACCAGCTCTTCCCTGATCTCGCGCAAAGCCCTATCCCAGTCGGCTACGTCGTCCGCTGCGTAAATGTCGATACTTCCCCCCTGAACGTTTTCCACCGGCTGGCTTTCCTCCATCATGCCCTCCAGATCAAGGTAGGCTTCCTTCAGTGCCGCCAGAGTCTCGGGATCAGGTTTCCAGATCCCCCTTTCGGCTGCTTCCAGCATCCGGCGGGCGATTTCCTCCAGCGCCCAGGGATTGCTTTCTTCAAAGAAGCGCCGATTCTCTTCGTTCAGGACAAAAGTCTGGGTAATGTCGGTAAAAACCCACTGTTCTACGGCTCCCGTGGTGGCTCCCCAACCGAATACCCGGCCCACTCTTTTGGCGATGTCTCCGGCTCCCTTATAACCGTGGGCTTTCATTCCTTCGATCCACTTGGGATTAAGCAAGCGTGTGCGCACCACCCGGTTGATCTCGGCGCTCAAGCTGACCACGCGGGGGTGGGCGGGGTTGCGGCTGTCGCCGTGGTAAGTCCGCACCTCTTGTCCCGAGAGGACCCGGGCGGCGGCGGTAAGGCCACCATATTGACCAAAATGGGCGCAGCAACCCAAAAGATCATGCTCGTCACTGCCGTTATTCTTATAGGTAAGGGTAACGGTCTTCAATTGCTCCAGCAAGGCGCGCACCAGGGGGCGCCCGTCCAGACCGTCGCCATAAGCGAAGCTGTCATGTTGGAGGAAGACTTCGGCTAAATCCTGCTCGCGCCGCCAGGCACTGGCATAAACGGCCAGGTTGACTCCGTTACCATAAGTACCCGGGCGGGCGGAAAAGAGGCGGGCGGTGGCCAGCCGCCAGCGGGGGGAGGCTGGCCCCTGGGGTTCTTGCTGTAAGGCATGGCGGCGAATGAAGTTGTCGTCCTCCCGCTCCTCCAGACGGGCCACCAGCTGCACGGCCTGATCAAAAAGTTGGACCAGGTTGGGGAAGGTATCCCTGATGATACCCGAAAAACGTACAGTGACATCGATGCGGGGACGACCCAGTTCGGCAAGGGAGAGCGGGGATACTCCCGTTACCCGGCCATCTTCATCCCAGAGGGGCCGTACTCCCAACAGGTAAAACATCTGGGCCAATTGTTCACCCTGCGTCCACATGACATCGGAGGCAAACCAGATTAGACCGACGTTTTCCGGCCAGTGCCCGCTCTCCGCCAAGTAACGCTCCAGGAGGGCGTCGGCCAGCTTTTTGCCCACCTCCCAAGCGGCCGGAGAAGGGATCTGCCGCGGATCCAAAGAATAGAAGTTACGGCCAGTGGGTAAGACCTCCAGGGCTCCCCGGGAAGGGAGACCGGAGGGGCCGGCCTCGATATAGCCACCATCCAGCCCGGTAAAAAAGCTGTCGATTTCCTGCCGGGAAAGGAGGATCCGTTGCGCGACGTCCAGGATCGCGGGGACGATCTGGGCCAGGCTGGCGGGCGGAAGGGAGGCCGTGGTGGCCAGTTCGGCCAGCGCATTTTCGTCTTCCGCTGCTTCCGGGTGGGCCAGGACCTGGGCGACGAGGTGCCTGGCGGCGGTGTGGGCTTCGTCCAACAGGGTGGAATAACTTGTTTTTCGACCCGGTGGTTTTTCACCGGGGTGGGCTAGGGCTTCGGCATAGTTAAGCCCCCAAGCCGAGAAGAAGAGGTGGGGCAAGCCCTTTTTTTGACCGCGGTCCAGCCGCAAAAAGGACGTCACTGTCTCCACCAGCTCCGTCCCGGTTGGAGTTTCCCCGAAAATGTGGAGCCCAAGGTTGGTCAGGCTATCTCTGGTCCTGGTGATGACCTCGTGCGCCCGCTTGACCACCTCTTCCATGGTCTCCTGCTCCAGGGGGACCTCCCCCGTCAGGTTGGCTTCCCTGATTTCCTCCTGGATGAGGTGGGCGAGGGCTTCTCGGCGGGCTGTATCCCCTTCGTCCAGCTGGGAGTATTCGTCCAGGTAACGGCTCAGGGTGTCCAGGTGACCGTAATTCCCGGCTTGAGCCAGAGCCGGGACATTGTGGTCGATCAAAGTGGCGTAGGAACGCCTCTTAGCGATGGTTCCTTCGGCTGGGTTATCGACCACATAGAGGTAAAGATGAGGTAAAGCGCCCAGGGCCAGATCGGGATAATCTTCTCCCGACAAACCCACCGACTTTCCCGGCAGAAATTCCAGATTGCCGTGGGTGCCGACGTGGATGATGACGTGAGTGCCGCGGACCCGCTCCTGGAACCAATAGCTGGCCAAATACTGGTGGGTCGGCGGCACGGCGGGATCGTGGAGGATTTTGCAGACCGTTCCATCGCAACGGGCTCCGGCACAACCGCGCTTCGGTTGGACCATAATCATGGTCTTTCCAAAAGCGATTCCGGTGAGGACGATTTTGTTTTGGTAGACCATGGCTTGCCCTGGCGGCTCGCCCCAAGCGCTTTTAATCCTCTCCTGGACGGGAGCGGGCAGCTCGGCAAACCAGCGGGAATAAGTTTCCGCCTCCAGCAGGGCATAGGCCCCACCTTTTTCCACGATCTCCTGGACTGAGGTCCAACGGAATTCGGACACCGCTTTCCGCGTCATGATGAGGTCGATGAGTTCGCGCCCGTTCCGCGGGGGCTGGCCCACGTCATAGCCACGTCGGGCCATTTCCTGCAGGAGACGGGCGACGCTTTCCAGGGTATCGAGCCGGGCACCGCCGCCCACCGCTGCCTCGACGCCGGCACAGGGGTTATTGTGGAGGACGAATGTTACCTTCCGCTCCTGGGGCGGGGTCCGTTTTAGCCGGGCCCAGGCCAGGATTCGCCTCGCCGCGTGGTGAACACGGTCGGGGATGGGCACATAACGTTCGGCGGTGATTCCGGTGTCCGGATCATAATTGCGCTCGGTGGCTCCTACCACCAGGGGTTCAATGATACCGTCAAATTCGGGCATCCCTACGGCCCAGGCCACACTGGACCCCAGACCATGGTCATCTTTGAGCCACTGGGCCGGCGTTCGGCCGCTGACGACGATGGCTTTTAAGATGGGGACGTTAAGCTGCCGCAAAAGGGCCACGTTTTCAGCCTTGAGGCCGGCTAGAACGTTCCTTTGGGCGCCTGCAAAAAGGTGGGGCGACTGTAGGTCCACCAAAACGTGGATGAGCGGATGACCGTCCGGAGTGAGGAAGAAGTGTCTGATGACCCTGGCGTTGTCCCAGCCCCCAGCCTCCACGGCCGTCATCCCGGCCGAAAAGACGGGTACGGCTGCCGCTCCGCTTTTTTCCAGCTCTCGGATCAGGGCCTCGACCACCCCCAGATTTTCCTGGACCCAGTTAGCCCGGTAAAAGAGAAGGCCGATGACGTACTTGCTTTGGTGCCTGTACCAGCTGAAATAAGAAGCGAGGTCGGGAAAGACGGATGGGGCTTCGGGGTGATAAATCCCCTGCCAGGGGAGAGGGTCGGGTGGTTCGTATGTAATCTCCTCCCGGCCGCCGAGATGGGCCAGAAAGCGGAACATATTTATCAGGTTCTTTTTGCCGCCATAAAGGAAGTAGCGGTGGAGGGTTTCTTGCTGAGCGACGGGAAAAGTCGAATAAGCCCACTCCGCCGGATTATTGGTCAGGATACCCACTTTGAGTTGCTGCCGGATTTTTTGCCAGTTAGGGAAGAGGGTTTCCCAGGCTTCCTCCCCCCGGGAATAAACCAGAAGGATCTGGGCTTCCTCGAGGAAAGAAGTGAATGCAGCGCGTTTTTCTAGCAGCTCCTGGCGCGTCACGAAGAAGGGCTCAACAAAGTCCAGTGCTTGGACGGCAGCGCGGAGGGCGTGCAATTGGGTCCCCCAAAAAAGGCCGGCCACTTTCAATCGTTCCAAGGGTGCTCCCCTCTTTTCGAAAAAGAAAAACCAGGAAGCGGCTCTCCGCGAGCCTGCCTTCCTGGCTTAATTCCTGCATAGATTTTGCCCCTGAACCATCTCACAAATGGTCAGGACCAGATGCTGTTGAAGATTGATCAGACCAGGGATCTACTTGACCCCTTTTCCTGGTCCGATTATATTACGAAAGGGGAAAACCTGTCAACAGGTGGGCGGGAATTTTGAGCAAGGATCCCCGGTACCTTATGGTGGGCTGCTGGGAGGGCAAGATGGGCTAAACACTCTTCCAGGTCCTCTTTCAGGCAGGCGATGGCGCTCGGGTAGTGGTCCTGGTAGCGGTCCACCAAGATCTGGGCCAGACGCCGGGCTTCCTTCTTGTCCTGGGCCGCGAATATCTTACTGATCTCGCCCTTGAGGATTTTTGGGGCCGACTTGAGCGCCTTGGCCAGCATGTTGCGCATCTTATGCACCGTTCCGGTAGCCTTGCCAGCTACGTTCCCCGCGCTGGAGGTGTTCCCGGCCAAGGAACTCCGTCACTTCTTCTTCGATGGCCACCTGAAGCCAATTCAAAAATCTGTCTTGGGGAGGAAGACACAGGGGTGGTTAACTTTTCGATTGCCATTTACAGGAAGAGGAGTTTTCGCTTAAATGATGTAGTATAAATAAAAGGTCCTTTAAATCATTGGAGCTTCTAGCAGGAGGGGTTTTTGGTGGATAAAGCCAAAATCGAGCAGGGGATGCGTTTGATTATTGAGGGAATAGGTGAAAATCCCGAACGTGAAGGTTTGCGGGAGACGCCCCGGCGCGTAGCGGAAATGTACGAGGAAATCTTTGCGGGCCTGGCCAAAGATCCTGGAGAAGCGCTTGAGGTTTATTTTACTGAAGAGGACCACGAAGAGATGGTTCTGGTAAAGGATATCCCGCTTTACTCAATGTGCGAGCACCATTTCTTGCCTTTCTTTGGTAAGGCTCACGTCGTCTATATTCCGCGCAAGGGTAGACTGACGGGATTGAGCAAACTGGCTCAGCTGGTTGACCTGGCCGCCCGGCGGCCGCAATTACAGGAGCGCATTACCAGCACAGTAGCTGATATAATTATGGAGAAACTTCATCCCCATGGTGTAGTCGTGGTTCTTGAAGCAGAGCATATGTGTATGACCATGCGCGGCGTTAAGAAACCAGGCTCGGTCGCCGTCACATCGGCGGTCCGGGGGATATTTTTACGCAATCCTTCCTCCCGTGCCGAGGCTTTTGCTTTAATCCAGGGACGTAAGCGATTTTAATATCTCTGGTTAGGAGATGGACGGAAGCTATGTTTACCATAAGGGTCTTACATTTCAATAGTTTTGAAGAGGCGGAAGCCGAAATCTTTTTGATGACCGGTGACCGCCCGGAGGCCGCCAGGCTGGCCCGTGCGGTTTATCCGGCCTCCCTTAAACTTGACGTAATTCCCAAAGCGGTGGCCGACGCTGTAAATACGGCCTGGACCAGTCAGGGAGGTAAAGTGTTATCCGGGGAATTCGGCCTGCCTGCAGGAACCAGTGACCTTTTCCTGGATGGAAATCTTGCCAAATGGACGGAACTGGTCCGGCGTTTGCAAGAATCGGCAGAGGACCTTGGTAATCCCGAAATTAGAACTCTGGGAGTCGAACTAAAAGAGGTCTTGCAAAACTACGAGGGCAAGAAAAGTTATGCTATAAACTGCCGGGGACGAAGCTTAACCGTTGGCCGCCGGACTTTAATTATGGGCATATTGAATGTTACCCCAGATTCCTTTTCTGACGGGGGACGCTGGACCGATATCGATGCAGCTCTCGATCATGCCCAACGGATGATTGAAGATGGCGCTGATATCATCGATGTCGGTGGCGAATCGACTCGTCCCGGTCATATTCCCGTAAGCCTGGATGAAGAACTCAGGCGGGTTCTGCCCGTTGTCGAGCGGCTGGCCAGTAGTGTCGAGGTCCCTATTTCGGTGGATACCTCAAAAGCTCAGGTGGCCAGACGCGCTCTGGAAGCTGGGGCCCATATCATCAACGACGTCTGGGGCCTTCACGCGGATCCTGAAATGGCCGAAGTCGCAGCCCGCTTCGCTGCGCCGGTAATTATAATGCATAATAAGGACAAGCCGCTTTATAGATCCTTGATGGCCGAGATTAGTCTGTATTTTAAGGAGACTGTATCTCTGGCCGAGAAAGCTGGTGTCAAAAGGGAGAAGATCATTCTCGATCCCGGACTCGGATTTGCCAAGAATGCTGAACATAACCTGGAAGTGACCAGAAGGTTACGGGAACTGGCTGGCTTGGGATTTCCCATCTTGATCGGACCTTCACGCAAGAATACCATTGGCAAAGTCCTCAACATGCCGGTGGACCAGCGCGTCGAAGGAACTGCCGCCATGGTAGCGGCGGGTATTATCAACGGCGCTGACATCATCCGGGTTCATGATGTCAAGGAAATGACCCGGGTGGCGCGCATGACCGACGCCATCAGGAGGGGGTTGGCTTCAAGTGTATGACCGGATCGGGTTAAAGGGAATGGTATTTCACGCCCACCACGGCGTTTTCCCAGCCGAGAAAGAATTCGGGCAACCTTTCAGTGTTGATCTCGACTTATACCTTGATTTAAAGCCGGCGGGCCAGAGCGACAACCTGGCCGAGGGCGTGGATTACTCACAGGTTTATGAGGTGGTAAGGAAGCTGGTCACCCAGGGCACCTTTTCCCTCATCGAAGCTCTGGCTGAGGCAATAGCCGCGTCGATCCTGGATGGCTTCCCGAGGGTTAAGGAGGTAGCGGTCAGGGTGCGGAAACCTCAGGTACCTCTTCCCGGCCTCCTCGATTATGCGGAGGTTGAGATCAAAAGGGAGCGAGGATAATGCTAAGGGCTTTTTTAGGTCTGGGCTCCAACCTGGGGAATCGCCTGGAATACCTTCAGCGCGCCCTTGGTTTACTGGAACAGTCCCCTGAAGTGCAGGTGATTCGCATTTCTTCGGTCTACGAAACAGAACCGGTCGGATTTACCGAGCAGGGCAAGTTTTATAACGCCGTGGCTGAGATCAAAACCAGCCTGCCTCCGCGCGTTCTCCTGAAACTCATCCTGGATATCGAGTTACGCCTGGGGCGCATGAGAACCCGCTCCTGGGGTCCCAGAACCATTGACCTCGACATCTTGCTCTATGGTGAGGAGGTGATCCAAGAACCGGATATGATCATCCCTCATCCACGGATGGTGGAAAGGGCTTTTGTCCTCATCCCCTTACTGGAGATTTGGCCGGAGGCCCACCTGCCGAGTGGGGAAAAGTTGGCGGATATCAGCCTAGATCGGGAACAATCCAGAGGGATAACTAAAGTCTATGAGCCGACCTGGTATCCGAAAAGATGAAGTACGCTGACCGTCCCCCGAATAGAAAACCCGGGCCTGCTTCAGAAAAGCCCGAACAAGGCTAATTCTTGTCCAGCCCGCCTTCCCCTGACCGGGCTTTCGCTCTTTTCGGATTAGATTTGCCTGCTCCAGATGGGGTAAGCTTAGCGACAGGTAGGCCTTGGCCCAGGTAGTTTCGGCTAGCCTTTCGCGTGCCCTTCAACATAGAGGGTAAGCTTCCCGAAGGCAGGGCCTTGGCCCCGGGAGTCTCACCCGGAAGCTATTTGGCTTATGCCAGCTGGCTCAGTATTTCTGCAGCTCGCTGTGGGTTGAAGACGCCACAGAGGCATTGCCGCGCCAACTCCTGACCGGCTTCCTCGGCGGTGCGCCGGCCGTTTTCGATCTCCCGGACCAAACGTCGAATAAGATTAAAAGAGACCATCCCGTGCCCACACATGGTGGAAATCTCCAGGATCGGTTTTTCCGGCAAGAGCTTCCTGGCCCCGTGGACGCCCAAAGAATACTCAATGGTATGCCGGGTTAACCCCGCGTTCCGGCAGGATTCATTGACCCGGTCGAAAAGCCCGGATACGACGATGGAGATACCGGTATCAGCTTCCTTTAAGTCACGAAGAACCTCCACCAGGGTCTTTTCATCTCGATAAACGGCATGAACCACCGTGCCGTCCTCGGTATCGGCAATGACATAATCCCGACCCGGGTTATACATATTGCCGCGCTTGATGTCGCCAAAATTCACCGGGTTATGTTTAAAAAAGATCTCCTTGATGGTCTGCAATTTTGCTCCCGACCCTTGACTATTGAAACCGCGGGCCGGTATGGCCAGGACGGTGTAATTGCGGGCCAGGCTCTTCACGGTTCCCTGTCGATGCAAAGTATGGGTCATGTCCTCGTCACTCCTGCGATTTTATTGGATAGAAGAATTGGTGAATCGAAATAAGGTTTCTATTGCCGCAATTCCACTGGTCACGATCGCTGCTTTGGTGGACGTTCCACGCCGCGGAGATTGGTTAGAGCGTCTTTTCTTCTTTTTTGTTGAGCGTTTTTCCCGTTAAAGCCGGAGCAATTATCGGCAGACTGTCGTCCTCCTCTCGTCGATTTATGTGGCTTTTCTCAGTTGTGCCGCGGTCTTCCCAAACCAACGTTGGTCTTGCCGTTTAAGGAAAGGGAAAAGGGGAGGGACATTCCCTCAACGGGGGAAGAACCGTCCTCCCGACAGCGGACGGCCAGATCGACGCTGAAAACGGTTTTAATAGCGGGGGCCAGTTCCTGGAGGCGTTCCAGAATTCGCGGAACCAGGGGTAATTCTACCGCGAACTCGACAATGGCCGAGAGGACCTTCAAATCGTGTATTTCGGAAGGTAGAGCGCCGGTTTTCGGGTCGGTCATCAAGGCGGTGACCGGGTTTTGCGCCTCGAATTCGACTCCAAACTCGGCCATGGCCCGGGCGACCTTTTCCACTTCACGAAAACGGGTACCGATGCCGGGACGACCGAGTTCGATGGCAATACCAGCGTAGCCCGGTGGAAAGCGCCCCGTTATTTCGTTAGTTTTCATTTCTTCCGTCCCCCGCCCCGGTATCTCGGTAGAGGGGTGGGTGGAAGCGGGATCGGAGAAAAACCAGGCCAGCGTCCTGGGGTAAGAAAGAGGCGGGCGGTAAAAAGCATCGGTGGGACAGCATTGGGCTCGCAGGCAGACGCTGCACTCCACGCATTCGGCCTGATCGATTTTGGCCACGTCTCCGTCAAGAGCGATGGCGTTCATTGGACAATAATCAAGACAATTGCCACACCCGATACACTTGGATTCATCGATGAGCATAACCGCACCTCACAGGGCCAAGTTTTTAAAAACCGTTCTCCTTAAAAGCGTGGATCCACCCCATGCAGGGATCCACCACAAACAAGAACCAGCCCCTAGCCAGAAAAAGTGCCACCCTGGGCGGCGGACCACACTTTTCCGCAGGGTAAGGGCCAAAAGCGCGTCACCCGATGGTGCCCGGCCGCTCCCTGGCGCATTCTTGGAAAGAGGCGTCTCTGGCGCCAGTTATTGTTTCACCAGATGGTGGCCCCGGCCACCGCTCCCTGGCGTCGAGGGTCGGCGGCCCCTTGGCAGAGACCGGTCGTCGGATTTCTGGCCACGGCCTGAACGGCTCCGAACCAGGGCGAACATGAACTGCGCAAAATAGGCTTATGTCCTAGGGCCCGGAGAACATCTTGAGCTTCTTCCGGCATATCACCTTCCAATTCCAATTCCTCCCCCGACCAGTGAAGGCGGGGCAAATTTACCGCGTGCTGTAAGCCCAAACCATGATCCAGAACATGGACTAAGGTTTGAGCGATGGCATTGATGATCCTGGTGCCGGAAGGACTGCCCAGGGCCAGAACGGACTTTCCCTCGTGGAGGACCATGGTGGGACAGGGGGCGGTGGCGGGGCGTTTATGAGGAGCTACGGAATTATAGCGGCCCGGCCGGGGGTCAAAGAGCTTCATGGCATTGTTCAAGAAGAAACCATAACCGGGAACCATCATGGCCGAGCCGAAGGCATCCCCAAGACTTTGCGTCAGGCTGACGAAATTACCCCAGCGGTCGACGTGAGAATGGTGCGTCGTATGGCTCTCCCCCATAGAGTTTAACCCTTTACCTTCAGGTGAGAGAGTGTCAGATTTGGCGCCATCGCTGCTTCCTGCATGCTGACGTTGCTGACGTCCCTCACTGTCGATAGACGTCTTTCCATCATACGCCCAGGGATTGCCCGGCGGCACGGGAATTGCTACAGGTTGTTCCCGCTGAATTAACTTCCGCCGCTCCGCCGCATAGTCTTTGTCCAGTAATCCCCTGACCGGTACCGGTACAAATCCCGGATCGCCGGCATAGGCTAGGCGGTCGGCAAAGGCGAACTTCGTGGCCTCAACGACCAGGTGGAGCTTTTCGCCGGATAGGGGGTCATATCGCTTCAGCGGAAAGCCCTCGAGGATATTGAGGAGGTTCAAAAGGACGACGCTTGACGAGGGAGGGGTGGCCTGAATGGTGTAACCGCGATACTCAATGCTCTCCGGTGCCAAAACCCGGAATCTCTCCGCGGGATAAGCCGCCAGGTCCTCCAGGGTTAGGATACCCCCGGCCCCGCGCACGGTTCGGACCATGGCTTGAGCGATTTCACCCTGATAGAAAACCTCCATTCCACCGGAGGCGATGAGTTCCGACGTTTTGGCCAATTCTTCCTGAATTATTACCTCACCGGCTTGACGGGGCGAGCCATCGGCCCTCAAGAAAAGCCTGGCCGCGGGAGAGAACCGGGCCAGGCGATCACGGTTTTCGGCTACAAAAGCCGCCATCCGCCCATTCAAAGGAACTCCCCTTCGGGCCAGCCTGATGGCCGGTTCTAAGATCTCTTCAAGAGGCAATGTCGCCCAACGGCGATGGAGATAGAGCCAGCCGGCCACGTTGCCGGGTACGGCGACGGCCAGAGCTCCAGTGGTGTTGGCATCCCCTTTCGTCCAAAAGCGGTACCCTCCTTGGGTGGGACTAGGTACCCACTCGTAAAGGTCGTCATGAGCTTCCGCCGGAGCAGTGGCATAAAAGTCAAGAGCCACTGTTTTACCTTCACTGGCCATGTAAACCAGGGCGTTCCCTTGACCGCCCAGATGCGACATGGCTGGTTCACAAACTACCAGGGCGAAGGCTGTAGCCAGGGCGGCGTCTACGGCATTGCCGCCCCGCAACAGCATCTCGACCCCAGCGGCCGTGGCTAGAGGATGGGACGAGCTGGAAAGACCGCCCAATGAAACCACATCATGTATACCCCCGGAGACCTGAGCAAACATTAACCGCTTCATCTCCTTATCTGCTTCACCCCGGAAATACCCGGTGTCTTCCAGAGGCCATAGCCTGCGCTGGTGCCAGCTGGCCGCGCTGCCCTGCCCCTACGCGGAGAATACTACTGCGACCTCGTCGCCCCGCATTAACCGATCAATTCCCCTATGGTCAGGGCATACGCTTTGGTGGATTTCACCAGGTCCTCGATGGCTATATGCTCGTCGATACTGTGGTGAAAATCTAAATAGCCATAGCCAAACATGACGATGGGTATTTTCTGCTCATTGACAAACCAACCCAGACCAGTGAGCGAAGGGGCTCCGGTATACTGCGGCTCTACACCGTCCACGGCTAAAGCGGCCCGCTTTAAAGCGGGGATCACCGGCATATCTTCTGAAACACGGGTTTGTGGGCGTTCCTCCAGAATCTCGGCTTCGATTTCTACCTGCCCCTTTTTGGATTGTAAGTCTTTTATGATATTAAAAATGGCCTCCCGTTCCTCATCCGGATCCTCCAGCAGGTTAATCCGGCGGTAGACTTTGAAACTTATTTCGTCCGGCATACCGACAAGAGGAGACGGGGCGTATTCCACCCCTTGAAAATGCATTCGCGAGGGTCCGGTTAAGGGGCAGACCCTTTTTCTGACCTTCTCCGCATGTTCATTCAAGAGCTGGAGAAGCCCGAGAGCGTTATCCAGAGCCGTCGGTCGCCCCGGGGGGTACATCAGGTTGCGGCGGGGCGGCCGGGTCCCACGCACCGTTATCTTAAAAACTTGGGCCCCCATGGCCGCGCCGATGATATTGCTGGGCCCAAACATGGGGAAATTAGCCTTGCTTTCTGGACTTATCTGGGTGGTACAACCGTAAAGGCCAAAATCGGCCGAAAAAGCGTTCACCTTGACCAGATGGCGCATTCCCTGACGGCCGCCTCTTTCTTCATCAGAATCGAAGACATAGACCAGACTACCTTTCGGGGCGAAACCGGCTGCCCGTAGGGCACGAAGAGCCATCAGGAAGGCGGCAATGGATCCTTTGTGATCGCACGTGCCCCGACCCCATATCTTACCATCTTTCACTTCTCCCCCGAAGGGATCAACGCTCCAGGCTGTCTCGTCCCCGGGCCCCACCGTATCCATGTGGGCATAGCAAAGCATTCGGGGCGATCCCACCGAACCGGGGAAAGTAGCCACCAAGTTGGGCCGCGATGCTTCTACCGGAAAATTTCTAACCTCAAACCCGAGGGCCTCTAATTCAGGCCAAATTATCTGGGCCACTCGCTCTTCATTCCCATGAACGCTTTTTGCCCGGACCAGTCGCTGCAACAACTGGACCAGCTCTTCTTGGTGTTCAGCAATGTATTGCAAGGCTTGCTCCGCAATGCGATTAGTCACCATGGTCTTTACCCCTTTCTCAGGTCTTTAGCTTCGGATCCAAAAGGTCCCGCAGGCCGTCTCCCAAAAGGTTAAAACCCAAGACCGCCAGTAAAATGGCCGTTCCGGCGAAAGTCGCAATCCACGGGGCGATGTCTAAGTACTGCTTCCCGTCATTGATAATCGAACCCCACGTTGGGGTCGGCGGTTGAACCCCCAAGCCCAAGAAGCTCAAAGATGCCTCCGAGAGAATGGCCCCGGCGATTCCCGTGGAGGCCATGACGATAATTGGGGAAAGAATGTTAGGCAAAATGTGTTGCCGAAGTATTCGCTTATTGGTGGCTCCGATGCCCCGAGCCGCCTCTACGAAGGCTTTCTCCCGGAGCGCGAGAACGGACCCACGGGTCACGCGGGTGAAGCGAGGTATACTCGTGATACCAACGGCAATCATCACGTTGGTCAGGGAAGGACCGAGGATGGCCATGATCGCCAGGGCCAAGAGGATGGAAGGAAAGGCCATCAAAACATCGGTGACTCGCCCAATCAACATATCTATCCAGCCCAAGTAGTATCCGGCCATAATCCCCAAAAAGCTGCCAACCACCAGGCCGATGGCCACAGAAATCAAACCGACCAAAAGAGAGATCCGTGAACCATAGATAATCCGGCTCCAAAGGTCGCGGCCAAAGTCGTCGGTGCCCAATAAATGACCTTGGGTACCCGGCGGTAAGAGGCGTTGGGCGAGGCTTTGCCTGGTCGGATCGATGGGGGCCAAATAGGGAGCAAATACGGCGGTAAAGACAATCAACAGGACGATCGCGCCGCCGGTCAGGATTAACGGATTCCGCCAGAAGCGTCTCTTCATAGCGGCACCTCAACTCAGACGTACTTGGGGATCGAGCAGGGCGTAAATTAAATCGGTCAACAGGTTGACCAAAACAAAGGATGTGGCCACAAAGAAGGTCACACCTTGGACAACGGGATAATCCCGCGCCAGGATGGCATCAACCAGAAGCTTCCCCAGCCCCGGCCGGGCAAAAACGGTTTCCACCAGAACCGCACCACCCAGAAGATAACCAATATTGAGTCCAACGATGGTGACGATGGGGATGGCGGCGTTGCGAAGAGCGTGCTTGTAAAGGACGATCTTTTCCGAAAGACCTTTTGCCCGGGCCGTACGAACGTAGTCTTCCCGCAAGACCTCCAGCATGGAAGAACGGGTCATCCGGGCGATGAGGGCCATGGTGGAAAAGCCAAGGGTAAAAGCGGGCAGAACCAGGGCCTCGAACATGGAAAAGAGGTCACCGGGCTTCCCTGCCCCTATGGCCGGGAGCCAATGCAGGCGAATGGCAAACAACATACTCAAGAGCAAACCAACCCAAAAGACGGGAGCCGCAATGCCGGTCATACTCAAGACCAGGCTTACCAGGTCGAGCAAGCTCCCGCGCCTGGTGGCCGCGACTATACCCAGCGGTATGCCGAAAAGGACGGCGATAAACACACCGGCGGCCGCCAGAAGAAAGGTGTGGGGAAAACGGTCGCTTATTTCTTCCGCCACCGGCCGCCGGGTTCTTATGGAGTTTCCTAGTTCTCCGCGCAGGTACCTTTCGACAAAACTCACGAATTGGAGGGGAAGGGGGCGGTCCAAACCAAGTTCATGGCGGACCGCCACCACTTGTTCCGGGGTTGCCATGTCGCCCAGCATCGCCACCACGGGATCACCGGGGATGAGGTGTAAAGCGATAAATACGGCTACCATTACCCCCAGGAGAGTCGGGATGGTCGCCAGGAGGCGCCGGACGACAAACTGGAACATTTATTTCTCCCCCTCGACGGTAACGTTATCGAGGCGAATGCTCCGTTGCGGATCTCCGACAAAACCCTTGACGTACTTTTTCATCGCGTAGATGTGGTTTTCGTGATCCAGGAAGTAGTAGTAGTCTTCCTGAACAATTCGTTGCTGGACCTTGCCGAACAATTCTTGCCGCTTGGCCTGGTCAAGGGTGCTGGTGGCCTCGTCTAACCACTGGTTAACCTCGGGAATATCGATATTGGCCCAGTTGTCGGCGGGAATGCCCTTTTTGCTGAACCAGGTGAAAAGGACCCGGTCCGGGGTGGCGTCCTGGCCCCGACTGAGCATAAACATCGGCAGCTGGGCTTTCCTCAGCTCGGCCAGGAATGACTGGGTCTCCATGACCTTGATCTCCAGGTCAATGCCGATGGCTTTCAGGTTCTCCTTGATCACCGTTGCCGGTTTGGTAAAACGGTCAATATTGGGAACATAAAGGGTGGTCTTGAACCCGTTGGGCAATCCAGCCTGAGCTAACAACTCTTTAGCCTTCTTCGGATCATATTTCGGCTGGAAAATACCCTTGAGGGCGAACTCTACATCCGGAGAGAGGATGCCGGTGGCCGGAGTAGACATCCCTTTAAAGACGTTATTCAAGATCCCGTCCCGGTCAACGGCGGCTATAACGGCCTGACGTACCAGCTTATTGTCAAAGGGTTTGATGGCACCGTTCATTCCGAAAAAGCGCGTTATGAGGCCCGGTTTTTCGTCGATGATGATATTGGGATCTTTTTTATATTTGGCCAGTTTATCTGGATCCGTGACCTGGATCATGTCGACGTTGCCGGCTTCAAAGGCATTGTACATGGTGGTGGCGTCAGGAATCGGAATATAGACCACTCTATCCAGCCCTGGTTTTCCCCGAAAATAATCGGGATTGGCCACGTAGGTGGTGGATTGTTGGGGGTTCCACTGCTCAAACATGTAGGGGCCGGTTCCTATGGGTTGTTGACCATATTTGGCCCCCCGTTCTTTGACGGCCTTTTCGCTGACAATGTAGCCGACAGAACCGGCTAACTTATCCAAAAAGGCGGGATCGGGTTTGGAAAGGAAAATCTTCACCGTGTAGTCGTCGACGACCTGGATGTTTTTAATGGCTGCCAGAAGTTTACCCGGTGCGGACTTCAGCTCCGGATCTTTCAGGCGGTCGAAGGTAAACTTGACGTCGGTGGCTTTCAGCTCCCCGTAACCACGGTGGAACTTAACCCCCTTCCGTAGATAAAACGTCCATTCCAATCCATCCTTGGAGGTCTCCCATTTTTCGGCGAGGTCGGGCTCGATCTTGACCGTTCCCAATTGATAGCGGACCAAGCCATTGTAGAGATTCGAAGACATCTGCTTGTCGGTGACTGACGTTAGGAGCGCTGGATCGAGGGTCCCCAAGTCGTACTGCATGGCAATGCGCAGTTCCTTCTTCGGGGTTCCCTTTCCCGAGCCCTGGCCAGCATTTCCGCCTGCCGAAGGGCCTGTGCCCTTTACCCCGCAGCCGGCGAGAAGCCCGATAACCAGCGCTATGACGACTAGCAACGAAAGAAAACGATTCTTGGGCATTTGCGACTCCCCTCCCTATGCTCTAAATGGATTAACGAATTGCACCGCTGGCGTAGCTTAGCCTCCTCCGACAGCCGACACCCTCCCTCTGCGTTTCAATTGGGCCACAAATTTCCCCTGGACGACGATCAGTTTTATTCCGCCCCCTTGTTCGGCTCAGCTTCTTCGAAGTAATTCCTCTTTAGATGCTCCAGATGTCGCAAGGCACTTTGTACCGCCAGATCGGGATTTCGGTCGGCGATGGCTCGATAAATGGCCGCGTGATCGTTAAGCGATTGATTGTGTTGGGCCGGTGATTTAGTGTGGGCACGAAAGACCTCGCTGATTACCTGCGTAACCGCTTCATAGACAGTGGCGGCAATAGAATTTTTCGAGGCCTTGGCTATGGCCAGGTGAAATCTTGCCCCGGCTTCGACGATTTCCTCATTACTTTTGGCCTCTGCCATTTCCTTCAAGAACGTTTCCAAAGTCTTCAGATCGTCAGGATCTCTTCTCATGGCCGCCAATTTTACCAACCCGGTTTCCAACAAGAGACGAAGCTCGAGCAAGTCGTCATAGGCATTATTTTCGAAATTAACCATGAACTGCAGATTCGCTTTAATGGCCTTGTGCGAAACGCCTCGCACAAAAGTGCCCCGACCGTGAACGATTTCGATCGCCCCTTGCTCTTCCAACGCCCGTAAGGCCTCCCGCAGGGTAGACATCCCCACTCCCAGTTGCGTCGCCAGGTCTCTCTCGGGCGGCAGCTTGCTCCCTGGTTTAAGTGAACCGTCAATCATGAGTTGTTCTATCTCCCTGCGTACGGCCTCAGCCAGGCCCCCCTGGCGAGAAAGTCTTTTTAGAGCCATTTCATCCTCCGGCTTGGGATGTTCTGATGATCTGAAGTCTAAAGATAACGATTCTACGGAAAGAGTAGAAATCCTGTTCCATGTTAAGAAAATTTAGTTCGACTGGCCAGTTGGTTTGGTGCAAAAAAATCTTTCTTCTTTTGAAGGATTTTTGGGCGCGGCGACGAATAGGTATAACAATAAATATTGCGACAACATGCTGCATGCCACATGTTCATCTAATTTAGCTTTTAAGCTAAGCCAATAGGAGTGCTAAATCGTGGGCGAAATGAGTTTTGTCCAACCAGTTCTCCTTCATAACTTTGCGACTAGGGTTTTAGAAAAGCTCGGTCTAACCAGTACGGAAGCGGAGTTAGTGGCCGAGACCCTAATTGAGGCCGATATGCAGGGTGTAAGTACCCATGGAATCATCCGGCTGGTCACCTATGCCCGGCGGGTAGCTGCCGGTGGTATTAAGGTACCAACAAAGATAACCGTGGTACGAGAAGGTCCTTGCACGGCTCTCCTGGATGCCGGCGCGGCTTTCGGGCAGCTGGCGGCTTTCCGGGCTGCCCAAATGGCCGTGGCCAAGGCGGCGCAATGTGGAGTTGGGGTGGTCGGTGTTAGAAACAGCAATCACTTTGGACGGGCCGGATACTATACCGAGTATATAGCCCGGCAAGAGATGATCGGTATCTGCCTGTCCAACGCGTCACCCCGACTCGCTCCCTGGGGGGGAAGAAAACCTCTTTTAGGGAACAATCCCTGGTCTATCGGTGTACCGGGAGAACCGGATATCCTTTTTTTGGATATGGCCAATAGTATTGCCGCCGCTGGGAAGATCCGGGAAGCGGCTAAACTCGGGAAACCAATTCCTCCTGGGTGGGCTTTGGACCGAAATGGCCGCCCAACTACCGACCCGGTTCAGGCTTTGGAGGGCATTCTTTTGCCTTTTGGCGAGTATAAAGGGTACGGCATTACACTCATGGTGGGGGTTTTGACCGGACTCCTCACGGGTGGCAAGTGGGATGCTGAGATTAAACCGGTCGACGCTTTGGATTCACCGCAGGAAGAGTCACATCTCGTCATGGCCCTGCGGATCACCGATTTTACTCCTTTGGAAGAATTCAAAAAGAGAATCTCTAGTATCGTTTCTCAGATCAAAAGTTCTCCGCGAGCGGACGGTTTCAGCGAAATCTTTTTACCAGGAGAGATCGAGCGTCGCCGCAGGGTCGAGTCGGAAAAGAAAGGGATTGCCCTTTCTCCCTCAACCATCGCGGTCCTTCAGAATCTGGCTTTGGAATTGAACGTGTCCCCTCTGTGACCGGGGAGATTGCGCTGGGAGATGATTAACGGTGGAGCTCGCAAAAAAGTTGACGAAAGAACCGTTTTACCAACAGGCCTATGATGCCCTGAAAGATGATATCATTAGCGGCCGTTTAAAACCTGGGGAGAAACTGACCGACCAGGGGTTGGCCGAACGACTAGGGATTAGTCGAACGCCGATCCGAGAAGCGGTACGGCAACTGGTTAAAGAAGGGCTCCTGGTGGGTAAACCTAACCGGGGCGTAACTGTCTTCAGCCCTTCTCCCCAGGACGTTGCCGAGATCTACGCTCTCCGCGCCGCACTGGAGGGTCTAGCCGCGAGTCTGGCCGCGTTAAACAATCGTCGGGTACAATACATCATCCAGATGGAAGAAGTGGTAGAAGAGGCAAAAGGTCTGGCTCAAACCCATGATAGCACCGGCGTGGCCAGAAAGAATACACAGTTTCACGACTTGATCCTTGCAGCCAGCGAAAGTGACACTTTGATAAAGCTTTTGGACCCTCTTCGCAACAAGGCGATACTTTGCCGGCTCTCGTCGATGCAATATCCCACCAATCTCAATATTTCAATTAAAGAACACGAGACGATCATTGACCACCTCAAAAAAGGTGACAGCCTGCAGTCTGGCCGATTGGTCCAGCAGCATATTTTGCAGGCTGGCCGTCGTCTGTTGGAACAACTGCAGGAGGGTGGTTTGGCGGGAGATTATCCCATCCTGCGTTTGTATCAAATAAGACAAGCTCAAGGAGGCAATTCTTAAATGAAGATCACCAACGTCGAGGCCATAACCTTGGTCGTACCTATGGAAAGGCCTATCAAGGCCCCCATTAGTATTCCTCATGCCGATGAATTGGCCGGGGTTGTTTTCAAAGAGTATCGGACAACACTGGTACGAATAACCACCGATGAGGACCTTGTTGGCGTCGGGGAGTCCATGGTCCGGCTGGCGCCCACGGCCACCAGGGACATTGTTGAATACCTTAAACCCATCCTCATTGGGAAGGACCCGTTTGACATTGAACGCATCTGGGATCTACTTTATGGTGCTATGATGAACCGCGGTCACTACAAGGGCTTTTTTATAGAGGCTGTCAGCGGGATAGACGTGGCTCTCTGGGACATAATGGGCAAGGCCTTAAACATGCCGGTGTATAAACTCCTGGGTGGTAAGACCAAGGAAAAGATCTGGACTTATGCCTCTTCGCTGCGGTTCAGAGGGCTGGATGTTCTCAAGGCCGATGCCCAGCGGTATCTCGATATGGGCTATAACGCCATGAAAATCAAGATTGGACAAAACCCCATGGACTACCGTAAAGACATCGAGGTGGTTAGTCAATTACGTAAAGTGGTTGGGGATGATGTGGTCTTAATGGTTGACGCCAATTGCGCCTATGGTGAGGATGTCAAAACCGCCCTTGAGGTGGGCAAGGCCATGGAGGATCTAGGGATTTTCTGGTTTGAGGAACCCCTTTCTCCTGACAATGTGGAAGGCTACGCCTACCTGCGTAAACAGATGAATATCCGCTTGGCGGCTGGTGAAGCAGAATTCACCCGCTTTGGGTTCCGTCCCTTCTTTGTACGGGGGGCTCTGGACATTGTCCAACCCAACTTGTGCCGTACGGGTGGATTCACTGAGGCGAAAAAGATCGCGGCCATGGCCAGCGCCTTCCACGTGGCGTACGCGCCTCATACCGGCAGTTCTTCGGCCATTGCTATGGCCGCAGCAATGCATCTTGCCGTGGCCCTGCCTAATTTCCTCATCTATGAACACATGGAAAGCGACTGGAGTAAAGATCAGAAAAACCCGTTGCGTTGGGACTTGACCGAGCTTCCTATCAAGTCTTTTAAAGACAGCTACATTGAACTAGATGACAAGCCCGGTTTGGGAATCGAGCTGAACGAAGAGATTGTTAATAAGTATCGCGTGGGCTAACCGAAACTGTTTTGGTCACCTTTTGTAGACGAGGGTGAGAACAACGGAAGCTTTGCTAGTCTGGCAAGGCAGTCTCGAAGTCGGACGATTGGATGAGCGTCAATGAAGTTGTCACCGCTGGCCAAACTTGATAAAGAAGAGAAGGGGGTAAAAGACGATGAAAAGGATTGTTCAAGTAAGAAAACTGGTATCGAGTTTGGTTGTCATGTTGCTTCTCCTTTCGGTTCTGGCGGGCTGCTCAGGGTCTAAGACTTCAACCGATAAAACGGCCTCGACTGCACCTCAGCAAAAGTCTGGTTATCCGACGAAGCCCATCACCTTTGTTGTATGGTCCAGCGCTGGCTCCCCTTTGGATTTATTCATGAGGAAACTAGCGGATTTAACCAAAAAGGAGCTGGGTCAACCGATAATGGTAGAGAACCGAACGGGTGGCAACGGAGCCGCGGCCATGGCCTATGTCAATTCTCAGCCGGCAGATGGCTATACCGTTCTCTCTACCACTGGTAGCTTAACTTTTGCCATTGCCAAGGAATCCGTGCCCTTTAAAGCAGACGACTTTATCTTTGTTAAAAGCTTCCAAGCAGAGCCGTCGGCCATCGCCGTACGCAAAGACAGTCCTTTGAAAGCCCTTGAAAATTTCATTGATTACATGAAAAAACACCCCAATGGTCTGAAGATCGGTGGTTACGCTTCTGGTGGTTTCCACCAATATGTTCTTTATCGCCTGCAGCAAAAGGCCAATTTTGAGGCCACCTGGATCCCCTTTGAAGGTGGGGCAGATGCCGTTACCAATCTGCTGGGCGGCCATATCGACGTGGCTGTTATTACGCCCAGTACGGCTTTGAATCAGGTGCAGTCCGGCGCCATCCGTTTGCTGGCCATAAGTACTGATAAACGATCCCCCTACTTCCCCGATGTCCCCACTTTCAAAGAAAAGGGATACGATATTGTGGAGATGTTGTGGCGAGGGGTAATGGTGAAAAAAGGCACCCCGGCGGAGTTAATTCAGCGTTTAAACCAGGCCTTTGATAAGGTGGCTCAGAATCCCGACTGGAAGAAATACATGACTGATTATAAACAGGAAGAGTATCTTTTGGACAGCCAGGGACTTACAGAATTAGTAAAAAGAGAGATCGCCGATCGACGAGCCTTCCTGGAGAAAGGTGGATTCCTGAAGAAAAAGTAGTCATTTAACCTTCCCGGGGGACTTTTTCAGCGGAGGAGAAGTTCCCCGGATTTACTTTCTGTCTCCAGTCGCAAAGGAATTCTGCAGTAATGTAGCGGTTGCCCGAGCGGGGGTGGGAGGATGAATGTAAACCGGCTGCCGGAAGGCATTTTTGTCATTATCATCGGTTTGGTCACCATCTGGCTTTCTCTTGGTTACAGTTATATGGAGCGGTTTACCCCTGGGCCGGGTTTTTTCCCTTTTTGGTTGGGGCTACTCCTCACCGTTTTAGGGTTCATAATGCTTGTGTCCTCTGCTGCCCAGGTCAGGACCTTGCGCCGGCAACAGGTGACCAGTGACTCACGTCCGGTAGGAAATGAGGTAACAAAAGAAGAACCTGTTATCGGGGCCTCGACGCCTTTTACCGGCTGGTCCGATTTGTCGAAGGTGTTTGCGGCTCTAATCATTTTGGTTCTCCTGGTCCTAGCCATGGATTGGCTGGGAACGACAATTAGTGTGGCCTTGTTTACGATTCTTCTGATCTGGTTCCTTAACCCCCGGGTCTCCTGGAAAATTGTCCTGGGAACCGGTGTATTGGTCGCGGTGGCTTCTTACCTATTGTTTGTTGTGACTCTGGAAGTGCCTCTACCTAAAGGGATTTTCGGATTTTAAAGGCCTCTTGGGAGGTGCCCCAGGTTCTATGGAAGTTTTAAATAATCTTTTGACCGGTTTCGGTGTTGCTTTGACCTGGCAGGGGCTTTTATATACCTTGATCGGTGTTACTGTTGGTACACTGGTTGGTGTCCTACCAGGTCTGGGCCCTTCGGCGACTTTGGCCCTCTTGTTGCCGGTGACGTTTGGCTTGGATCCCACTTTTGCCATAGCCATGCTCGCGGGAATCTATTACGGAGCTGAGTACGGAGGTTCTACGACGTCCATTCTCCTTAACCTGCCAGGAGAGGCCGGCTCGGTGGTGACTTGTTTGGACGGGAATTTAATGGCCAAAAAAGGTCGTGCTGGAGCTGCTCTGGGTATCGCCGCTTTTGGTTCTTTCATTGCCGGGACCATAGGTCTGATAGCCTTCACTTTCATGGCCCACCCCCTGGCTAAGTGGTCCTTGAGCTTTGGCCCTCCTGAGTACAGTATGCTCATGATGCTTGGCCTGGTGGCCGCCGCCAGCCTCAGCCGGGACAAAGTCAAGGGCCTGGTGATGGCCATATTAGGACTCTTATTAGGGACCATTGGGACGGATACCGTCAGCGGCTCTGAACGTTTCACTTTCGGAATAGCCAATCTGATGAGCGGTCTGTCCTTTATTCCGGTAATCATGGGACTGTTTGCCGTCGGGGACATCATAAACAACTTTACAGAAACCTCTGAAACGGGGGCCTCGGTTACCGGCGTCTCCTATAGGCTGAGGGACCTTCTTCCAACAAGAGAAGATTGGTCGTATTCCATATGGCCGATTATTCGTGGTACAGTGGTTGGGTTTCTGTTGGGAACTTTGCCTGGCTCGGGAGCTGCCGTGGCGGCTTTCTTGGCCTATTCCGTAGAGAGGGCGGTTGGTCGACGGCGGCAGCTTTTGGGTACAGGTATAATTGAGGGGGTGGCTGCTCCTGAAAGTGCCAATAACGCTGTGACGGCCGGGGCCATGATCCCCCTTTTTTCCTTTGGGATTCCAGGTACCCCAACCACCGCGATATTGGCCGGTGCCCTCATGATGTACGGGCTTCAACCGGGACCGTTCCTATTTGTCAATCATGCCAGTTTTATCTGGGCCGTCATTGCCACCATGTATATTGGGAACGTAATGTTGCTCGTCCTTAACCTTCCCCTGATTGGCCTTTGGGTTCAGTTGTTAAAAGTTCCTTTTTACCTGCTAGCCCCGGTAGTTTTGGTGATCACCGTGATCGGCGCTTTCAGCGTTAATAACAACATTTTCGACGTCTGGATTTTACTCATTTTTGGTTTCCTCGGTTATCTGGCCAAGAAAAACAAGTACCCGGTGGCCCCGTTAGTTCTTGGTATGATCATCAGTAAGAAACTGGAACAATCCCTGCGACGCTCTTTGCTAATGTCTTTAGGTGATTTGCGGATATTTGTTTCCAGCCCAATTTCTCTTGCACTTTCCATTCTGGTAGCGGTGGCTCTATTAGCCACCATCTTCTCCTTTTTCAAGAGCAAGAAAGGGGTAAGAACGCAAGGAGCGTAAATTGAAGATGTTCTAATGACTCAGGAAGTTCCGTCGGCCTCCAGTGAAAAGGGTTCCGGGGCAGAACTGGGAGCCGGAACCCTTGTTCTTTGGAGATATGGCATTACCTTTCTTTACATACGCATTTTTACCTACGCCCGGTCTTTAGACGGGCACGATCTGGTCTTCACTATCATTTTCAACCAAAATAGGGATTACCCAGATTTTTGCATTGAGGAGGGGCTTCCCCTACACCGCCCTGACCGTACCCCTGAGTTCCGCCCTGACCGGCGAATGTTTCTCCAGGTATCGTTTCAAGGCGTCAACCGCCCGCTCGGGGAGGTCCTGACGTCCCTGCCCGAACTTAGCCGGTACTCCCTGCTCCGTGACAAAGGCCGCCCGGTAGAGACGGTGCAGATCAATCTCTTTCTCGCCCAAAAACAGCTGCTGCACCCTCTGGCCAGCGGGGTTCTCGATTTTAACCAGAACCGTTACCCCGAGCATTCGCTTGATATAACCGCCCATCTGGCCGAAAGGATCGCGGGAAAAGGTCCGTTCCAGGTTTTCCTCCAACATTTCCCTGATCTCATAACCAGTTAGATTCACTGTAGATACGGGCGGGTTTTCGGGGATGATGTTATAAAGGTCGTTCATCGTCACCGGGCCAGACGGTACCGGTGCCGCATAGCGCCAACCATTGGAAAAAGCCACCTCGGCCCCCGTCAGATCGATGATACTTTGCAAAAGCAAATTATCCATGGTCGTCTCCAACATGCCGCCCCTGTCCAAGGGGCTGTCCGTCTCCCCCACAACCTGTCCCAGGAATTCCCGGGACGGCTCCAGGATCGTGGAAATCATTCCTTCCACCTCGTCGTCCGGGTGGAGGTCAGGGGTGATGGCGATCAACCGGTGCCGGTAGCTGGTCACCCTTTTGCCTTCCACCGTCAGATCGAGCCGACCCAAAAAGGAACCGTGCAACCCCGATTGAATGACCAACGTCTGCCCCACTACCACCGGCTGGTAGAGGCGGTTGTGGGTATGACCGCTCAGGCAAACATCCACCCCCGCGACCTGCCTTAATAGCTCGACCTCTTGAGGAAAACCCAGGTGGGAAACCAGGATTACCAAGTCCACCTTCTCCTTCTCCCGCAAGAGGTTCAGGTAAGAGGGCAATTCCTGGCGACCATCGGAAAAGCGCAGGCCCTGGCTGAAATGGGGCGGCATGGTCTTGTCCACGATATTGCTGGCTATCCCCACCAGGCCCACCCGCAAACTCCCCACTTCTTTAACGAGATACGGTGGAAAAACCAGATTGCCCGTCTTCTTGTCGTAAACGTTGATCGCCAGGATCGGATAGTTCAATCCGGCGGCGATCTTCTGTACTCCTTGAGGTGTATAAGCGAATTCCCAGTGGACGGTCATCGCCACCGGGCCGATGGCGTTCAACACAGGCAGGAGAGCCAGGCCTTGACTCTGTACCGCCGGATAAGTCCCGTGGAAGGTATCGCCGCAATCCGCCAGGAGGCAGGCCCCTTTGGTCTCGGCTCTGATTCCCCGCACCAGGGCGGCCAGGCGCGCGTATCCTCCACCCATCCGGTACTCTGACCCCGCCGCCGTCCAGAAGACCTCCGGGTGCGGTTCGAGGTAAGCGTGACTGTCGTTTATTTGTAAGATCGTCAACTCCTTGGCGCCAGACATGAGGTCATCTCCTTCCACGGGCCACTAATGCCTCCGCTGCTGCCGGCGAGTAACTGTGCCGCTTTTGCAATGGACTGGTGAACCAGTCGGGTCAAGCCGTTGGATCCTCTGGTAAGCTTGCATCTTCTGGTAAACTTGCCTCTTTTGGTAAGCTTGGATCTTCTGGTAAGCGAAAGCACCTTCGGCAGGCGTCCAACAGCAGCGCCGCCCACAACGTCCCTCCAGCTCCAGGGGAATCCAAAACTGACGCTGGCCAGGACCGGGCCGACAAAAGAGCCCCTTCAGACCTTCGCACGACGCGTCTCGAAAGCGGTTACTGCCTCACCGAAAAACGCAACACCCTGAAGCTGAACTTGAACTCTCCCACCCATAGGTAGCTGCCGTCAAAGGCAAGCCCACCAGGCATGAATAATCCATCCCGTACTGCCAGAGGGGGTACACCAGGACCCCCCTGGCCGAGTATCACCTGGGCTGGTTGGCCCTGCAGGGCATCCTCTACCTCCTTCCAGATGTGCACCCGATGAAAATTGGTGTCAGCCACGAACAGGCTCCCGTGCGAGACTATGGCGTTCTGAGGAAGGTTGAAGACGCCCGGCCCCCCGAGGGAGGCAACCGGCCTCACGGTCGGGGAAAGCTCACTTACCCGGTAAATATAGATGCGCTGCTGCCCTGTCGTGACGACCAGGTACCGACCGTCGCTGGACAGCCGGAAGGGACTTTCGACCGGTATTGCGAAATCCGGGTCCCGCTCGGCGGGGAGGCCCTTCCAAACGTAAACCTTGTTCGCCGCCGCGTCCGACAAGTAGAAGTAGGTGTCATCCAGGGCAACACCGGTAAGTTGGCCGAACTCCACGCTCCCGATCCGGTCCCTGTACACCGCGTCGGGCGGCTGTCCATTCACCGGTAGGGAAGACCACACCAACACGGTGCGCTTGCCGGCCAGTACGAGGGTGTTCCTCCACAGCTCGTTGTCCCAAGGCTCGCTGGGCAAGACGTAAACCAAATCGGGATAAGACCCGCTCTTGTCCGGCAGCCGCTTCCACACGTAGAGTTTACGGTCGAAGTCAGAGCTGACAAACAGGCTGGTGCCATCCGTGGCCGGCACCCCGTTGGTGAGTACATAATGTGTATCCAACGTGTTGGTGGCCGGATCAGGGGCACCGATGGCGAAGGCCGGGGTCTCGACCGGGCTGGACGGGAGGCGGTCGTAAACCACTACCTTGTTACCGTTATAAAGGGAGATGTAGACCCGGCCCCCGGCCAGCACAAGACTGGCCCCGTCCCCTCCGTCAAACCGGTAGCCGGACACGGATAGCGCCGGTGGCTCATCCGCCGTGGCTGGCACCGAGTTCCACACGTGCAACGTCGCCCCCAGCATCACCAACCTGCCATCAGGAGCAATGGCCCCCGTCATCCAGGCACCCCGGCTGTCCACCGGGTCGGACCGAAAGTAATCGTAAGGCTGGTCGTCACGGGTGGGAAACGTCTTCCAGAAGAAGTTGCCCACCGGGCTGGGCGTGTTGCGGGCATTGTGGTCGCCCACTATCAGGCACTGGCCATCGCTGGTAATGGTACGCGGGGTACCCATGTCCCCGCCCGCGGTGAGGCATATGTCAGCGGGCTGATCATCTTTCCAGGGAAACTTGTTCCATACAAGCACGTAGCCATCCCTCGTGCTACTGATCACCAGCCGGTTACCGTCGGTCCATACCCCCCATGGCCAGGAGAAGCCGGACTTCGTCGGCCTGCCCCCCGCGAAACCCTTCTTCCCGTCCAGGACGATGTCCGCAGGCTGGCCGTTCCTAGTGGGGAATTGGTTCCATATGAGAATACGGTCGTTGTTGGTATCTGCCACCACCACCCGCTTTCCGTCCGTCGCCACACCCACCGGCCAGTTCAGCTGCCCCCGGCCATTACCAGGATCGTTGGAGTTGAAATCGGGCTGGCCCAGGACCAGGTCCGGCGGAGAGTTGGAAACCGGAAGGTGGTTCCATATCAGTATGCGGTTGTTGTTGCCATCGGCCAGGAGCAGGCGGGTGCCGTCACTGGCGATGCCCTTGGGATGATTAAAAAGAAGCGGTCCTCCCGTCTGGTTGAAATCGACCCCGGAAAGCATAAGATCGGCGGGCTGCCCGCTCGAGAACCAACCCGATAGCCCACCCGGGGCGACCGGGTAGGTCGTGGCAACCTCCACTACCCTCACGGAGGCAGATTGCGGCGACACGCACAGCACCTTCAGACAGGCAGCGGCAATGTCTTTCTCGCGGCCGGTTGGCTCCCGGCCGTCGGACCGTATCTCCTCCAAGGCGCCCGCGCCTATCTGCTCCCGGAATAGTTCTTCAAGCCCCGCAGGACCGGGAATGACTCCCTTCAAGTAGTCGCTCGCCACCTCAGGGGGAAATTCCCGGCGCGCTTGTTCCACCAGCGCTTGAAGGGACTCCAGCGTGACCTGAGGGCGCAACCAGACGATGACGGTGCGCGTCTGCGGCTCCCAGTCCACCATATACCCGACCGCCTCAGCCACAAACCTGGCGGGCAAGTATGTACGGCTGTCCTTTATCACGGGGGCAACCGGGATGGATCGTTCTTCGCCGTTCACCACCACAACCGGCCTGCCCACAAAAAGCTCCACCTTCTTATCAGGAAACGTCAGGGTAACTCGTCGCTGGATCTCGTCCCATCCCACCAGGGCACCCATGGGCTCGGCCAGATAGCGGACCGGCACATAGGTACGGTCTTGTTTGATAAAGGGCGAGGCATCCATGAGCCGTTCCGCACCGTTGACAAAATATCATGTCTCCCCGATAGTGAACTTGATCTCCGACGCCTGCGTACACTGGGTGTCAGCCAGAACCCGGCCCGGGCCAACCAGGGCAAAAGCGAGGAGCCAACTCGTCAGGCCGACAATTAGCCACCACACGACCGAGCTCTTCCGCCTCATTTCGAACCACCTCCGTCACACCAAACTTAGCGCCCGACACCGAACCCATATCAACGGTTAGTCGTTGCCTGACTTATCAACTGTTCTATATGCCTGGTTTATTATCAGCAGGTCAACATCTCTACCGGTGAGGTCCTCCAATTTGCTCCAAATGGCTTTGACATCTTCTTTAGTGTAGGATGGATCAAGGAAAACAGCCAAGTCAACATCTGAAGCTGCCCGAAATCTCTCCTTGGCGAAGGAGCCAAACAAAAAGGCCAAAATTACTTTTGGATTATCAGCTAGGTAGTTTTTGACCTCCAGCAGCCATGTATCCCCAGCCGTAGCCACCAAAACCACCTCTTTTTTGGTCCTAAGCATATAATACCACATTCTGTCAGGCGGGCCAATGGGATTCATAAAGGGCAACCGTAAATAAGGTTTCAAGCAATCCCTTGCCGCAGAATGAAGGGGGCTTAATTTTGGGGAGATCTGCCTTCCGGGGCTCATCCCAAGGCGTGTTATCTGACGGTTGGTTCTCGGAGACCTCGATTTTGTTGGATCTGCAGCGTTATAGGCTTTTCGGGGAAAAGTGGGTCAGTTTTCAAAGGAATTAACATTGGATCAATAGCTACACCCTCCGATCGCTTGACAATGAATGCTATTCGTTGTAAGTTATATCCACAAAACTTGCCGGTAATCGATAAGCCGCCAGGCGACCGTGGTGTAGGAGTGGATGACGCCGCGGCCCCCACGGATCCGCCGTAACTCAGGGTCATGTAAAAGACGGTCCTGGCGTAGGACCCGGCCATGCCGTGGCCGACCCCCGTGATCCGCCTTGGCGATCAGTCCGCTGGATAAATGCGCGGCGTTCCTGATCTCCCATTTCCTTTATCATTTGACCTTTATCATTTGACTTTCATCATGAAAAAGGCCAGCCCCCCTTGATTCATATCCTCTGGGGGGATTACGCCATAAACTGAAGGTAAACCGGGCGGTGGATACCATGTCACTTACCGATATTCAGCGGCACGTCGTGGAACTAAGGACGTTTTCTTCTGGCCATGCAACCTTTCTCCAGACCATACTAAAAGAGATCTTAGACTACTATGGAGAGAGGCTCGTCGGTTTGGCCATCTTTGGTTCTTATGCCCGCCGCGAGAACACTAAGAATTCAGATCTCGACCTGCTCATCATTCTAAGAGGGGCCTCCTCAAGGCGCGAGCGCATTATCGAATTCGTTAACGAAATTGAGATGAAGCATGAAAAGATGGCCCAGCATCTGTACAAGAATGAAGGAATCTTAATTGAGCTTTCTCCTTACATCCTCAATGAGAGCGAGGCCCTTAAGTTGCAGCCCATCTACTTCGACCTGGTGGAACACCATAACATCTTGTACGATCCCCGAGGTATAATAGATCGAATTATTACGTCAACAAGCAGGTTATTGAAAGAAAAAGGCGCTCGCCGGCGGAGGCGAAATAATACCTGGGAGTGGCAAACGGGATATTTTCTAGGAGGCATAGACTTATGAAGAATGATGAGCTGACCACGGCCTACTTAAAAAAGGCTAAGGTACGTTTGGAGGCTCTCTCCTTTTACCGGGAACGGGGGGCTTATTCGGATGTAGTCAGAGAGGCTCAAGAGTTGGTAGAACTTCTTTTGAAGGGTGTGCTGAGGGCGATCGGCGTGGAGGTACCAAAAGTTCATGACGTCAGTAGGGCTTTGGAGAACAACCGCGACCTTTTGCCAAGCGATCTGGTTACTGAGCTCGATGAGGTCAAACGGATCTCTAAACGCTTGCGAAAGGAAAGGGAACTGGCCTTTTACGGGGCCGAGGACTTTGTACCTACTGAAGAGTATGACCTCAACGATGCCGATCTGGCCATCAAAGAAGCCGAATTCATCTATAAAATAGTGAGCAAGAGTTTCCAAGAAAATAGTTAAAAGGTCCGTTCCAGGTTTTCCTCCAATATTTCCTTGATCTCATAACCAGTTAGGTTCACCATAGATACGGGCGGGTTTTCCGGGATGATGTTGTAAAGGTCGTTCATCTTCACTGGGCCGGATGGTACCGGTGCCCCGTAGCGCCAACCATTGGAAAAGGCCACCTCAGCCCCCGTCAGATCAACGATACTTTGCAAAAGCAGATTATCCATAGTCGTCTCCAGCATTCCTCCCCGGTCCAACGGGGTGGCCGTCTCCCCCACAACCTGTCCCAGGAATTCCCGGGACGGCTCCAGGATCGTGGAAATCATCCCTTCCACCTCGTCGTCCGGGTGGAGGTCAGGGGTGATGGCGATCAACCGGTGCCGGTAGCTGGTCACCCTTTTGCCTTCCACCGTCAGATCGAGCCGGCCCAAAAAGGAACCGTGCAACCCCGATTGAATGACCATCGTCTGCCCCACTAACACCGACTGGTAGAGGCGGTTGTGGGTATGGCCGCTCAGGCAGATATCCACCCCCGTTACCTGCCTTAAAAGCTCGACCTCTTGAGGAAAACCCAGGTGGAATTGACCCACCCTCCATAGGACTGAGTGCCTCATTGCCGAACAAATCATCGATTCGGCGGGGGGAAGGGGGCTGCCCATATCCTTAGGCTGCTGGTTCCCGGCATAAGCGCCATGAGCATTCGGAAAATAGCGAAGGAGGCCGGAGAGAGGGCGTAAGACGGGAGTGTTCCTTTCTTGACGTTGCTTTACCAGGTATGATAGACTGTGGAGAGTGAGGAGTTGGTAAGGAGGTAGATTGTTTATGGAAACACGCATTTCTTCCAAAGGACAAATAACCATACCTTCAGAGATTCGCCGCCAGTTAAAGATTCACACTGGAGATGCCCTGCTGGTCAAAGCGATCGGGGAAAACAGTATTATACTTGAGGTAAAAAAGAAGGCCTTAACTGGTGGCCAGGGTACAAGCGAAAATATACTTAAAGCTACGGCGGGTTTATGGAAAGATAGAACTGATATCAATGAGGATTTCATCCGAGAACTACGTAAATCAGATCAGAGACGCCTGGAGGAATTGCTCAATGAATAGCATTGTAATTGACTCCGATATCCTCATTGATCACCTCCGGGGCTTTCAGCCGGCCACAGATTTTTTGTTACGCATTTTTCAGGGCGAGTTTACGGGCCATATATCTGTACTTACGGAAATGGAATTGCTGGCTGGCACTATACCCAAAAAAGGCGAAAAAGAGCAGATAGAGAGTTTGCTTAAGCGTTTTAATGCCATTCCCGTATCGTCTAGTATTGCCCGGCGTGCCGGAGAGCTTTTGCGAAAATACAGAGCTAATGGACTTGCCCCGGTAGACGCCATCATTGCCAGTACCTCTTTAGACCTGACAGCCATACTGGTGACGAGGAATACGAAGCACTTTGAGCCTATTGAAGGATTATTAACTTTAAAACCCTACTCTTCTTAAGTTACAAGGATGTGATTGCTGGCCGCCCGGGCTATCCGGACGGCCTCCAGGGTGGCGCCGCGGACCGGTTCCACCGCCAGGGAGAGGGAGCTGAAGTAGAGGATAGGGGTCCTCAAGTACCTCTGACGGCAGTTCGCCGGGGTCAAGCCGACACTCCATAATGCAGTGTAAAATGCCCTCTGGCAGGGTATGAAAACTGACCCACCCTCTAAAGGACTAAGTATCTCATTGCTTTAAAGTCCAGCCAGCCCTGGCCGGCAGCGCCCCCGGCGTCCGAGGGTCTGGAAGCAATCCTCGCCAGGGCACGTCCAATACCTTTTTAGAGATCCGTTAATACATCCAGGACCGCATTACTCGCTCATGGGGTTCAAAGAGGGCAGAATAAAGCTCCATGGCCGATCTATCCGTGAGAGAAGAAATAAAATCAACGAGTATACGCCTCTTCTTAGTGTCACCGGCCTCTTGCAAGCACTCCTGAACCTCACGTGGAAGCAAGGCAGGTTTGTCCCACCACTGTTTATAAAGGGATCTTATGATCCTCCGTCCCTTTTCCACCATAATCATCACGGCCGGGTGACGGTATACTTCCTCAAGCAGTTTATCTTTGAGAAGCCCGAGGTCGGACCTAACCTGTGGCGAGTGGTCAGCCAGAGGGTTGGCCATCTGACGCACGTCCGAAATACTTCTCACGGAAAAACGCTGGATATTCTTCTTCGTTTGTTCAATAGCGTCTACGGAAAGGTTATGTATGAGATTGCGGACGAACAGGCGCAGGGCGATCTCGTCCGCGGCCGAGTCTTCTGACTGACCCGCGTATTCCAGCTCGTCGTAGCTTTCTTCCAAAATCTTAATGCGCCACGATCGAACCTGTTCCATAGTAACCAGTCTTGCAGCCAGAGCGTCTTCTAGATCATGGGTCAGGTAAGCGAGCGTGTCAGCTAGGTCGACGACCTGACTTTCCAGACTGGGTTGATTATATTGCTTAAACTCATCTGGTACCGCCGGATTGTCAAAGGCAGTCGAGTGGCGGGCAAGACCTTCCCTGGTTTCGAAGCACAGGTTTAGGCCGGGGAAATCACGGTATCTTTTTTCCAGTTGGTCAACGATGCGCAAGCTTTGGAGATTATGATCAAAACCTCCGGCGTCCTTAATGAGGTCATCAAGTTCCTCCTCACCAGCATGCCCGAAAGGAGGATGGCCTAAGTCATGAGCAAGGGAAATCGCCTCCACCAAATCCTCATTGAGACCCAGAGCCCGAGCAATGGTCCGAGCGTGCTGCATCACCTCAAGGGTGTGAGTCATCCTGGTCCGGTAGAAATCGCCCTCATGGACGACATAGACTTGGGTTTTAAACTGAAGCCTACGAAAAGATGAGGAGTAAAGGATCCGGTCACGATCGCGCTGAAAGGGGAGACGATACTGGTCTGGCCCCCCCACCTCTTCGCGGTATTTTCTCTGACAATCCCGGGAACGAGTAGCATAGGGCGCCAAGTGCTCCTCTTTCGCCGAAAGTGAGGAATGATCCTCTAGTGCCAATGTGCTTTCCTCCTCCCCTTTGTCCCGCCCCGTAAAACTCCACCGTGGCCGAGGCTGCACTTTAGTCATCCATAGTCATCCATAGGCATCCTAGGCTATCCTGGCAACGCTTTGACTGCTTTCCCGAGAAGCGACATGGCCTCCTGCCCAGACAGGCGGCAGAAGAGCTTCGCCAGTAAAATTATAAGGCTTTCCCGATGCGAAACTTGTCGAAATATGTCTTGGAGAAAAATTTCTTGGGTTATTCGCTGCGCTGCCAATGTAGGCTTCGGGGACCCTGATTACCATAGCAAGTGCTCGTTCCATAAGGAAATGACAACATCAATTTGCTGATTGTGAACTTTTCCTCCGCCTGTTACTTCGTCCCACAAAGCCAGTTGATTTTTAGATAAGGCAGGTTCACGCTTAAGGGCCTCAAGTGCCCGTATGGCGTAGTTCTTGTTCTTTATGGAGTTTGTATATTTCCCTGGAACAACTCCTTTGACCAATCCTTCTTCACACAGGCCCAGGTAGGCCCCTCTTGGGCAACCTTTGTCCTGGGCAGCGCTCCCTCGGCCAAAGATCTCTGTTGTGGCAATATCCCAGGCCTCTCTTGGGTCAACGCCACGTTGCGCCAACTTAGTGGCCATTATCGCAGCTTCACCGTACTTGCCCAATTGCTATCCCTCCATAAAAACGATTTTCCCAGCTCCTACAGAGACCTTCTTGGAAATACTAACGATACAAACAACCCCATTGGACTGGTCATCTCTTTTTATACATTAGCATGATTTGACAGTGGTCATCTTCAAAAAGGACTTTACCCACATTCTCCTTCACGAAGGCGAATTCCCTCCTTTGCTGCCAATACGGCAGGCGGTATGAAGTATGGGGGTTACAGGTTTGCGCTAGGGGTCGAGTACCGCCAGTACCCAGGGTTTCGCTTGTAAAATAGCCAAAAGTCAAAATTTTTCACGCTAGCTTTTCCATAATGAAGTGAAGAGCGGCCCCCATGGCATAGTTCTTGTGGTGAGCGGAATACTTAGGCTGGTGCTTTTTAAATAACGTTCGCCACTCCACGAGAGCGATATTTCTAAGATGGGATAGAATATCGACGGTTATTGCTGGTAGTAACGCATCATTTCCGTTTGCCTCCCACCTATTTTCATTCTGGGTGAGGTTGTCTATTATAGAACACCATCTCTCTGATTCTAGAATGCTCGGGATCCGTGGCAGCTCGCATCCCTTGGGCTTCTTTCATCCTTTGGACGTGGGCTGTGAAAGCCTCGGCCAAAATCGGGAGGTCTCGATACCCCGGAATCTAATTAAAGCCAGTTCAGCGTTTTGAGCATTAATTGTCACCCAGCACAAGGCCCCGTCGCCGTTCGTCGTATCCTCTACCCCCTGCCGGACGCTATCTCGAATCCGCTCGTTTAACGACTCTATGGCATTGGTCCTACGAAAAATCAAATTCCTCTTTTTCTTTGTTAAAAAACGGGACTGCCTCTTGCTCCAAACCAAAAGCAGCATAGACTCTTTTTACCAAATCATAGGCTGTTTTATCTGGCGTAAAGTTACTAGACACTTTAGTTTGGAAAGAGAAATGCGGCTCGCTAAAGGGCTTCACATCTGATCTTGGAAATCGAAATCCAATCGAGCGAGGGGAATATGGGAGAAGTATGTACCCCCTTATATTTCGGTAATAAAGAGTGATCAAGAACTCGCCATCAATTTTGGATTCCGTGGTAATTGCGCGGTACAGCCTTAAAAAGGTGGCGGGGTATTCCGTTACTGGATAAGGATACAACCTCGGCCTTCGGCGAAACTCTTCTTCAGATTGTCTCCAGCAAAAGTTCTCATTGAGCGGTGTCCAGAATTCCATGTGGCCGTTACCAAGAAGCTCTAGGTATCTATAATCTTTTTCACCCCAGCGAATTCCTTCTGAAAACCGTTCGACAACAGCAAAGCCAGGATGCATATTCCACCCAGCTTCCCTCGACCCAGGCGGCTCCTGTATAAATTTAAGAATCTCGTCAGAATCCACGTTAATGAGCCCTGCTCGCGGATTAACCGGTGTGGCCGCCATCGAGAAATATGGGATATCCCTGATCTCCTTTTCAAAACGGTCAACTGTCACACGTGCCAGTGAATCGCCATTTTCAATAAATAAAAGTGTAGGGATCACACCCGATTGCATCTTCTCCAAAATAATCTCACACTCTTTTTCGGATTCAATGACCTTCATAATCTTATTTAGAGCAAACCCAATATCAGAAAGCCTGCGCTCAAGTGAGTCGTTCTTAAAAGCTTCTTTTATTTCGCTTAAACGCATAACTTTCTTGCCATCGACGTATCTGGTGTAGAAATCCGTTCTGTAATTAAAGGTAACCATGTGAGGTGCGCGTGCACTTGCAGGAATCCTGACAATCACAAGTGGATTGTTGTTAACAGTTCTAGTGACTACTTCTAATCCTTCTATTGGTTCTGAAATGTGTGCATGGCTTAGTTCTACAATTGCTTTTTTAATCCTCTCCACATCCGTGATTAATCCAGATGCATAGGATTGCGCCCTGCCATTTCCATCGTCACGAATCCCGACAATAAAATACCCGCCCCCTCCGTTGGCAAACGAAACAATATCTCGCAGAAGCTCGAGCTTCTGATCATCGTCTCTATAATTAATGGTGGCTTTGAATTCCAAATGTTTGCGTTCGGAAATATGATCGCGGACCAAAGAGTCTATTTCTTCGTCGGTGATCTCACTAATCGATTTGCCTTCAAAAATCATCTTACTACCCCCTGTCGGTAGTCGATTTCCGAATCAAGTGTCTTGCTCACGCCAAACGAGACTTTCCACAAGCAGTCAGTGGTTTTCCGTACGGCTCTTTGCGTAATTGGGCCTGCCAACAGGCAATGGCTCGGCCGTGTTCTTAGGAACAATGAGCTATATAACGACTACATTACTACAGGTTCGGTAGATTATTGAGACGATAATCCAGGCAGAACTAACCTTCCTTCCGAACGCCCTTGAAAGGCCGGGAATCAGAAGTCTTTTGGTCCATGAATCGACCGGTACCGGTATCACGCTTGACCCAAGAATGGGTCCGGGGATTAAAAGTCTGCGACCGCTGGGTTACGGCTCCCCTTCGATAACCATTACCAGAGTTCTTGGCCATTTTCTCACCCCCCTTGATAAACCAGACTTCAGGTCTCGTTATCATCAATATCTGGCACCTAGCTAGAGCATACCATACAATATCTGTATGGTCCAAGCCGCTTTTCGAGATTCTTTCCTGAATAGCTCGTCTATTTTCCATTTTCCGCCTCTAATGGTCCAATATTGCGGGTTTTGACACCAGAGAATATCCCGGACTAGAGATTTACTTTTGCCATTCAGGACAGCTCCTTTCTATAAGCAAACGCGGCTCCGGGGTTAGCCGGGGCCGCGTGGGCAGCCATTTCGTCTGTACCAAGGACGTCTCCGTTTACATCTTGTTACATCTTGCGAGTGCGAGAACCGGGGTGAGAGGGCCGGCCAAAGAGACTGAATCATTCCCGCAAGAGAACTTCGTGCGGGTCGGGCCGCGCAGGGAGACAAATCTAGCCGAGAAATTTCGCCTCAGTTTGAAGCCTCAGTTTGAGGCCGGCCGAGGTTGAGACCAGAGACCGGATCATTCCCACTCCATCATTCCTACTCGCTCATTCCCGCAACAGAACCTGCCGCAGAAACGTCCTTGTCCTCTCTTTGACCGGATTGGTGAAGATGGTGTCGGGGGTCCCGTGTTCGATGATCTCCCCTTCATCCATCACGTAAACCGTGTCGGCTACGTCTTTGGCGAAGTTCATCTCGTGGGTTACCACAATCATGGTCATCCCCTCATTGGCCAGCCGCTTCATCACCGTCAGGACCTCGCCGACCAGTTCCGGATCGAGGGCCGACGTCGGCTCATCAAAGAGCATGGCCTTTGGCTCCATGGCCAGGGCCCGGGCGATGGCTACCCGTTGTTTTTGCCCGCCGGAAAGCTGATGCGGGTAAGCGTCGGCTTTGTCGGCCAGACCCACCTTGGCCAGGAGAACCTTGGCCACCGCCACGGCTTCCGCTCGCGGCTTTTTCAATACGTGGATCGGCGCCATGATGATGTTCTCCAGAACCGTCCAGTGGCCGAAGAGGTTGAAATTCTGAAAGACCATGCCGACCTGCGACCGGTAGAGATCAATGGCCCGTTCCGGAGGGCGCGTCCATTGGCCATTCACCCATCGCCGGTCCACCCTCTCTCCTTCGAAATAGATGGCTCCAGCATCAGCTTCTTCCAGGAGATTGATGCACCGGAGGAGGGTGCTTTTGCCAGAGCCACTTGGTCCAATGATCGTGGCCACCTCGCCGGGTTCCACCTCCAGGGTAACACCCTTGAGAACCTTCAAGCGCCCGAAACTCTTTTCGAGGCCCTCGACTCGAATCATGACGCCATCCTCCCGAAAATCGCGCTGGTCTAAACATTTCCGCGGCCATCCGTACTACCGATTTTCTGACCATCTATTGGCCGAAGAGCGCTAAGTTTTGCGATGACCAATGTACCATCCTCGGCTAGGAATTTACGGACCAACGAACCCAGCTAACGGAACACGAACGCTAGATCAACAGCCTACTTCACCCCCGTCTGTTGGCAATGGGGGCAATTCACGCTAACTAGTAAATCGTAGTTCCCGTAGACAACGGACCAGGCTTTGCTTCGGCCAGGATATCGAGGCGCTCGTCCTCGGACAAGGCCTTTTCCACCCCACGGACCCACCCTACCAGGACCTTCACCGAATGGGCAATCGACACGCCGGATCGGCTGTGCGTGGCCGACCTGGCCGCTACCCTACTGAATCCGCAAGGTCGTTCCATCGCCGAGCTCCCAAGCAGACTTGGAACTACGGTAAGGCCGCCGCTACCTCACTGAATCCGCAGGGCCTATTCCATCGCCGAGCTCCCAAGCAGACTTGGAATTACGGTAAGGCCGCCGCTACCCTATTGAATCCGCAGCGCCTGTTCCATCCGCCGCGTGATCACGGACATGGTGTAAGTCAAGAGGAAGTAGAGTACGGCGACGGCGATATAGACCTCAAAGGACCGGAAGGTAATACTGATGATGCGCTGTCCGGCCCGCATCAGGTCCTGGATGGTGAGGAGGGAAACCAAGGACGAGTTTTTGATCAAGGCGATGAACTCGTTGCCCAGGGGCGGGAGCATCCGCAGAAAGGCCTGCGGCAGGACGACTAACCGCATGGTCTGGGCCGGGGAAAACCCCAGAGAGCGAGCGGCTTCGGTTTGCCCCCGGTCGATGGATTGGATGGCTCCCCTGACTATTTCAGAGATATAGGAACCGCTGTAAATAGACAGGCCGATCACGCCGCAAAGAAAGGCGGGCAGCTTCACCCCCATCTGCGGCAGCCCAAAATAGAGGATAAAAAGCTGTACCAGAAGGGGAGTCCCGCGGACGAAGGCCACATAGATAGCGGCCAATCCGGCCAAGTACCGGTTTTTGGAAAGCCTGGCCAAGCCGGCCAAAAGCCCAATGATCGAGCCCAGCACCAGGGCGATCACGGTCACCTCTATGGTCACCAGTGCTCCCAGCAAAAGATAGGGTAATCCTTCCCAGACCACAGTGAAGTCAAGTCCCATGGACATACTCCCACCGCCCTGCTCTCGTACAATATTAGCCAGACCCAGCCCCGCGTACAGTGACGAGGGTTGCGGAGGCTCCGAATGCGCTTGGTTCAAGCACACATACCAGCCCTAGCACCGCATACGGTGATGGGGGTTGCGGAGTCCATGCTCCCAATACCCTTAGTTCGGGCGTACAATGTTAGCCACCCCAGCCCCGCGTGCAGTGACGAGGGTTGTGGAGTCCATGCTCCCGATACCCTTGGTTCGGACGTACAATATTAGCCACCCTGGCACCGCGAACGATGATGAGGGGGGAACCTTACTTCCCCTCAAACCACTTGTCAACCAGCTTCTGATAGGTTCCATTCTCTTTCAGCGTTTTCAAGGCGCTATTGACGGCCTTCAGGAATTCGGTGTCTTCCTTGCGAATGCCAAAACCGTATTCCTCGACGGTGAGCTGTTTGTCCAGAACTTTAAGGATGGGGCGTTTTTGCACGTAAAGCTTAGCTGCCGGCTTTCCGGTGACCACAGCATCAACCCGGCCGTTTTCTAATTCCAGGAACATCTCCGCGTTCTTCTCCACTTCTACCAGCTTCGCTTCCGGGTAATTCTGCTGCAGGTAAGTGACTGATTTCGTGCCGATCTGGACCGCAATCTTCTTACCCTTAAGGTCTTCTGGCCCTTTAATGGTGTTGTTATCCTTTTGCACCATGATGACCAAGCCACCTGGGTAATAGGGGTCGGAGAAGTTGATTACCTTCTTCCGCTCGTCCGTTATATACATGGCCGAGGCGATCATGTCAAATTGCTTCGCCTGAAGCCCGGGGATTAAACCCTTAAAATCGATATCGACGAACTTGACGTCCTTTGCCCCGATGAGTTTGGCGATTTCTCGCACCAGGTCAATGTCAAAACCGACCATCTGGTTGTTCTCGGTGTACTCAAAAGGAGCGAAAGTGGCATCCGTCCCCACGGTGAGTACGCCGGTCTTCTTTATGGCATCAAGGACCGCGTCCGTAGCTGCCGGTTCGCTTGTTTTACTACTGTTGCTACCGGCGGTGCTCCCGCCGCAACCGGCAATGACGATTGCCAATAGAACCAGGAGCAGAAGAATTGAGAAACCCCTCTTCATATAAGCCACCCCTTTCGAAAAATTGGCTAAGGATTGGCCCAACCCCAGGCCCCTTACCGGCTTCTTTATTGAGCAAAATCCGTGCCACAAGAGAGAGCCGTTAAGCGTAACCATAAAATAGCCCCCACCTTGCAAACAGATGGGGGCGACCCACCGTCCGCGACAAGATTGGCTACCCACATCCTTCACCCCTGCAGCAGAGAAAATTACACCTGTGCCTCTGGAAGCACACAACCCTTACCGACATAAAACGGCATAAAAGATAGCGGCAAAAACTGCCGCCCAGGCAATTTCTGCCGCCAGGGATTTACCCCAACATCTTTCTTCATTTTCCCGTAAGCGTCAAACTGTCCCCACCTGGCTTAGTTTTCCGATTTCTAGGATAATCCCCCTAAAGGACGAAGCAGGGGGGGGTTTCTTTATGACCAAAGCTGAACGACAAAAGGAATGAGAGGCCAGGATTGCCGAATATCGATCCAACGGCTAAGCATAGCCTTTGTTACTCGCAAAAACCCCCTTTAAAGCCTACGTTTAAGGGTTATTTCTCATCCAGGTCCGAATGACAGAAAGTACTTCTTTTAAATCAGTCTCAGACGAGGCCAGTACGTTTCTCTCGATATTAACATGCTTGTGATGTGGGTAGGTTTCTATCTCCGGCCAATGCGGTGCATTGTCCCATCGAGAACCTCTAATCGCTTCTGCCACAAAGCGAGGGCATTTTCTGCAAACTCCCAGTCCATCAAGTCGTTTTCTTCTTCAAAGATTTCCGCTCCAACATTACTATTCACCTTGCGTTGAAATTCCTCGAATGTCTGGTCATATTTCTTCCTGAATTTTGCACATTCGCGTTCATATCTACTAATCTTTGCAAGGGCGACCATTAAAGAAATCTCGCGAGTAGCCTCCTTCTCAGAAGCAAAACCGCCTTCGGCCAGAGTGCGGGCAATCACCTGATTAAGCTCAAAATTAAAACTCTCCATTTGGACTTCACCACCCTTTTAAGGCCAATTTAATATCCTTCCTGGTCAATACTTCCCTTTAAATTATATCATGTTTAATTTTGGGGCAATAACCGAATATCACTTTTTCCCCCACCGTCTCAGCTTCTCGCGCAAACCGCGTTCGCTTATGCCCAGAACCCGGGCCGTCTCCCGTCGGTTGCCACCGTAGCTTTCCAGGGTGATCTCAATGGCGCGCCGCTCAAGTGTTTCGAGCGTTTCCCCGACGTAGCCGATTATTGGCCGGGAAGACGGAGACGCATTTGGGCCGTTCGGGAGACGCGATGCGCTCCGGGTTCGGGCGCCCTCTTCGGCTGGCCGGGCGCCAGACGGCAGTAAGGGGAAATCCTCCAGGCGCAGGCCTTGGCCCCGGGCGAGAGCCACGGCTCGTTCGATCATATTCTCCAGCTCGCGCACGTTTCCGGGGAAAACATACTCTTTCATGCGGAGCAAGACTTCCGGCGCCACGGAGTGGACATGCCGGCCAAAGGCCTGGGTATATTTCTCCAGGAAGAACTTGACCAGGAAGGATATTAAATTGGTCCGCTCCCGTAGAGGGGGCACGGCGATGCTGATGACGTTTAAACGATAGTAGAGGTCTTCGCGGAACTGGCCGGCCCGCACCGCCTCCGGAAGGTCGCGATTGGTGGCGGCGATGATACGGACATCGGCCCGATAGCGGTCATTGGAACCTAGCGGCACCACCTCTTTATCCTGGATTAACCGAAGGATCTTGGCCTGCAGGGCCAGGTCCAATTCGGCGATTTCGTCCAGAAAGAGGGTTCCCTGGTTAGCCAGCAAAAAACGTCCTTTCCTCGAACGGAAAGCTCCAGAAAAGGCCCCCCGTTCATAGCCAAAGAGCTCCGCTTCCAGTAGTTCACGGGGGATGGCGGCACAATTAATGACCTCGAAATTGTGTTCACGCCTGTTCCCAAGAAAATGAATGGCCCTGGCCACCAGCTCTTTACCCGTACCGCTCTCCCCAGTAATGAGGACATTGGAGTTTATGTCCTTCACCCGGTGGATCAAATCAAAAACCCTGGCCATGGCCGGCGAGCGGCCGACGATCCCGCCCACGTTGTAAGTCTTCAGGAGTTCTTCCCGCAAGCGGTCAACCCGTCCGTTGAGCTCAAGGAATTCGCGGGCGCGGGCCAGCAACAGGCGCAGCTCACCGAGCTCGATGGGCTTGGTAACGTAATAAAAGGCTCCGGCCCGCATGGCTTCCACCGAAGAGCGGATGGTCCCGTAAGCCGTCATGATGATCACCAGCGTCTCGGGCCATTTCTGCCGTATTTCCTGGAGCAAGTCCAGGCCGTCGGCATCACCCAGACGCAAATCCAAAAGGACGAGGCCGAACTCTTCCCCCTCCAAAAGTTGAAGCGCGGCCGCGGAGGACAGAGCCCAGCGCACGCGATATTCATCTTCTAAAGCAAAGGCCAAAGAGGAACAAATCGCCTCTTCATCGTCGATAATGAGCAATTTCTCCATCGGTCACACCTCAACCCCCGGTAACTCCAGCGTGACGGTATAACCTAGCGCGACGTATTTGGCGGGCTGGTGGGTCACACCTCAGCCCCCGGTAACTCCAGCGTCACCCGGGTACCCTGTCCCGGCCAGCTGGCCAGAGTGATCTCGCCGCCGTTTTCCTTCACCAGCTGGTAACTGACATAAAGCCCCAGCCCGATCCCATCCCTTTTGGTGGTGAAAAACGGCTCAAAAGCACGCTCCTGCTCCTCCGCGGTCATTCCGCGACCGTCGTCCTCGACCGACAGGGCCACCTTTGGCCCGATCCTTTTTGCGGCAAACCGGAGGTGACCGCCGGGAGCGGTGGCCGCCAGACTGTTCAAGATCAGATTGATCAAAACCTGCCTGAGCTGGCTGTGGTCAGCCCGCACGCGAACATCGTCGCTAATGCTCATTTCGACGGCGATGCCCTTTTGCCGGATTTCTTTGGTGAAGAGGGCAAGAGTGCTTTGGATAAGCTCAGTCACCCGGCACTCTTCGATCTGAGGGGGACGCGGCCGGGAATAATCCAAAAGATCGGAAATCAAAAGGTTCAGCCGGTCAATTTCCGCCGGAATGTGTCTTGACGCTTCCTCCCGGAAATGCGGTTTATCGAACTTGACCGGTAACAGTTCGGCAAATGTTTTCAAGGCGGTCAACGGGTTGCGAATTTCGTGGGCCAGGGCGGCCACCAGACGGCCGACGGTCTCCATCTTGTCTTCCTGGATCAAACGTTGGGCGATGAGCTTGTCGGCGGTGATGTCCCGGAGGATGACCACTGCTCCCAAGACCTGGCCAGCCTCATCGCGCAGGGGAGAAACGTTATAGCGGAAGATGCGCGGAGACGCAGCCAAGCCGGTCGGATTGGCCACCGCATCGCGACTTGAATCGTCACGAGGTTCAGGGGCACCCGGCTCTCGGCCGTTACCAGCCTGATTTGACCTGTTCGCAGCACCGGATTCAGTCACCCGCCAATCCGCCTGGGCTAAAGCCACCTCTTTTTCGCGGCCAATGAACTCCTGACCACTTTGCAAGGTGGCCAGGAGGTCTTCCTCACCGAGGAAGGCCAATAAGGTGGTCGCGCGGTAATGCTGCCCAACCAGTTCCGAGCCCACCAATTGGCGGGCCCGGGCGTTGGCCGAGAGGATGACGCCATGGCGATCTAAGGTGACGATGCCAATGTAGACGCTGTTCAGGATTTGCTCCTTCAGACGGTTGCTCTCCTCTATTTCGCCTGCCTGTTCCCGCAGCCTCTGGTTCAAAAACTCCAGTTCACGCGTGCGCCGCTTCACCTCCTGGCGCAGGAGCTGATTCCAGCGCCAGATGCCAAAGCTCACCACCAGGACGATGAGGGTGGCTAAGAGCACAAAATAAAGGATTTTGCGGAGACGATCCGCCTTGTCCTCGATGGTCTCCCCGAACCACTTGAAGTAGATTTTATCGTAAGTTCCATTCTCCTTTATCCTCCGTAAACCGGCGTTAAACACCTTCAGGATTTCCTGATCTCCCCGGCGGACGGCCAGACCATACGGGGTGGGGTTGATGGGCTCACCGACTATCTTCACCTGGCCGTAAGCCTGCTTTTTCCCCAAGAAGTACAAACCAGTCAAGCGGTTCCCCACAAAGGCATCCACCTTGCCGGCTAAAAGAAGATCAAGAGCCTCTTCCTGATTCTCGGTTACCGTGAGGCGAACCCTGGCCATGGGTTGCAAAAGGTCATAGGCGAAATCCCCCTTTTGTACGGCCACCTTGTTACCGCTTAGATCCTCCAGATCGATGATGAAATGGTTATCGACCCGCACAAAGATGGCCTGGGAACTGGTCAAGTAGGGATCGGAAAAATCGTAAACTTTTTGCCGGTCCGGGGTCAGCTTCATTCCCTGGATGGCATCGACCCGTCCCTCCTGCAAGGCCTTTTGCGCCTCGCTCCAGGGCATGGGCACCAATTCAATGTCCAGCCCCATCTCGATGGCCACGGCATGGAGGAGATCGACGTTGAATCCCTTGTAAGCACCGTTTTCGGCCAGGAATTCGTAAGGCGGGAAATTGTTGTCCCCAGCGATGCGCAGGGTGCGCAGGAAAACAGGCGGGCGCTCAGAGGTATGGGCAACGCCCGACAAAAGAGGCAACGAAAAAGAAAAGAGAAGAGCTATCACCAAAAAACGAAAGTGGGATCTGGCCATTGTCTTTCCCAATCCTCGTCCAGCGAGGACGTTCGCCAACCTTCCTGAATTCTTACATCGGGCCTAGCGGATCATTCCCGCCCGTGCTGGCGAGGGTGGCTGATCCACAAGGAAACCTCGTCCTGGGGAGAGTGGGCTGATCCAGAAGGGAAGCTCGTGCTGGGGGTAGCCCCACATGAAGTGGCAAACTTCTGCTGACGGAGTCACCTAACCCGGGTTCCAGTCCCGGGGCAGTGATAACCGCGGAGTTTCTTAGAGACCCGTGGCTGGATCGTTCCCGCGCGTCCCCTCTTCGCTCTCCCTTCCCTCGCCGGAAACCACGCCGCGCCAATAATTCAATATGTCACGCAGTGACCCTTCAAGGGTATGGCGGGGTTCCCAGCCGGTAGCCTGCCGAAAAGAGGAAGCATCCCCGACGAGGGTCGGCACTTCCACCGGACGCAAGCGAGCAGGGTCGACGCTTACCCGAATTGGCCGCCTAGCCAGGGCTAGGAGGATGTCCAGCACCTGGCGGATCTGGTAACTCCGGCCCGAGGCGAGGTTATAAACGCGCCCAGGTTCGGCACGGGACAGGGCAAGAAGATAGGCGGAGACCACATCGCGCACATCGAGGAAATCCCGCTCGGCTCCGAGGTTGCCAACGACAATTTCTGCCGGCGCCAGGCCGGCTTCGATCCGCGCAATTTGAAAAGCAAAATCACTGGCGACAAAGCCCAATGCCTGCCCCGGTCCGATATGGTTGAACGGCCGGAGGTGAATGGCGTTTAAGCCGTACTGCCGGTAAAATTGCATGGCCAAATGCCCTTGGGCGAGCTTACTGATACCATAAGGATTGACCGGTTTGGTTGGGTGATCTTCGGTGATCGGTAATGACCTCGGAGGACCATACTCTTCACTGGAGCCGATGCTGAGCAGAATCCCGCCCGGGTTTAACTTGGCGAAAGCGGAAAATAGGTTCAGGCTACCAATGATGTTCGTTTCCAGCACCGATCCTGGCTCCTGCCAGGATCGCTGAACAGAACTGATGGCAGCAAGATGAATGACGGCCTCTGGTTGGACCTCTCGGACTACTCGTTCTACTGCCGCCTGGTCTCTGATGTCCATTTGGATGGAGGACCAGGTACCCCTTTGCGGTGACGCGGTTCCCAGGTCTTCATGCCCTCTACTCAGCTCGTTAGAAGACTGGGATTGGATTAAAGACCAAGAAAAATCCCCTTCTCCTGAAGATCCACTCCGCTTGGTAAGCCCGTTGGAGTGAGTGCCCCAGACCTCATGTCCTGCGGCCAGCAAGGACGGAATTAGATACCGCCCGACAAATCCACTGGCCCCAGTTACGAGTACCTTCATCAGCCCACCCCTGTTCCTGGATCAATCTATCATTTCGCAACCATGAACCCCGCCCGAAAAGCTTGCTCCTGACTCTATAGGGTTCGAGGGCACAATATACCCAGCCTTCTCGCGAGCACCGCCCTTAGATTACCGCCTGGGTCGGTCCTCGGTAGCGGCGACCGACCGGACAACCTCGCCTCTTTCCACCAAAACGAGATCGCTGTCGACCATCAACTCAATGAGCTCTTTAAAGGACATCTCCGGCTGCCAACCCAACTGGCGCCCGGCTTTTTCCGGATTCCCAACCAGTAGGTCCACCTCGGCCGGGCGCACAAAGGCAGGATCAACCACGACATACTTTTCCCAATCCAGCCCAGCTCGGGCAAAAGCCAGCTGCACCAGCTCCCGAACCGAGTGGGTTTCCCCTGTAGCGATTACGTAATCCTGAGGCTCCTCTTGTTGAAGCATCAACCACATAGCCTTAACGTAGTCGCCAGCATATCCCCAATCACGCTGCGCATCGAGATTGCCCAGGCGTAATTCTTTCTGTAAGCCGTGTTTGATCCGAGCCACGCCGTAAGTCACCTTACGGGTCACAAACTCAAGACCGCGCCGGGGCGACTCATGGTTAAAAAGAATCCCAGAGCAAGCAAAAAGGCCATAGCTTTCCCGGTAGTTAACAGTTATCCAATGTCCATACAGCTTGGCCACGCCATAAGGGCTGCGCGGGTAAAAGGGCGTTCGTTCGGTTTGGGGAACCTCCTGCACCTTGCCGAACATTTCGCTGGTTGATGCTTGATAGAAACGAATCTTGGGATTGACCAAGCGAATGGCTTCAAGAAGACGGGTTACACCCAAAGCCGTAAACTCCCCGGTCAAAATCGGTTGATTCCAGGACGTGGGAACAAAAGACTGGGCGGCGAGATTATAGACCTCGTCCGGTTCCACCTGCTGAAGAACGTTGAGCAGAGAGTTCTCATCCAAGAGGTCCCCATAGACAAGTTGCAAACGATCCTGGATGTGGCTAATCCGCTCAAAGTTCATGGTGCTGCTTCGGCGCACCAGTCCGGCCACACGATAACCTTTTTCCAGAAGGAACTCAGCAAGGTATGAACCATCTTGCCCAGTGATACCTGTGATTAAGGCTGTTCTCGACACTTCTGCTCTTCTCCTTCACTAAAAAACTGTTATTTTTGGAATTTGGGGCCACTGATTTTGTGGACCCTCGTATCGGTTAAGCGGCATTAAGCTAACCTATAATCCTTCCCGAGTCCCTCTTTTCCCTGAACTCCAACCATTTCTCTTGGACAAAATTAGCGATTTCCCTTTTAAACCTCTCTTTACTGAAACGCTCGGCGTTCCTACGTAAGACAGCGGGTTGGAAATTGCCTTCCCAGCCCAAGAACTGCCGAATTGCAGAAGACAAAGATTCCACACTTTGTTCTGCAAAATGAACACCAGTAGCTACGGACCAATTCCTTCCATCGGCCGGGATCACAGTTTCGACTGCACCGCCCCTGCCATAGGCAATAACCGGTGTCCCACAGGCCTGAGCTTCAACAGGCACAATCCCAAAGTCCTCCTCAGCCGCAAAGATAACCGCCCGGGCGCGTTCCATTAGGTCGGCCACCGCACTATCGTCCTGATAGCCCAGAAACTGCACCCTTTTTCCAGCCAAACGGCGGCATTCATTTAATTGCGGCCCGTCGCCCACGACCACGAGAGGGACTCCGATCTTAGTTAAAGCGGCCACCACAAGATCAGCCTTTTTGTAAGGCACCAAACGGGAGATGAAGAGAAAATAATCGTCCTTCTTTTCCGTCAGCTTAAACCTGTCCAAGGATACGGGGGGGTAGATAACCGTCGCCTCGCGTCGGTATATTCTCCAGATGCGTCGAGCAGTATATCGGGAGTTAGCAATAAAATAATCAACCCGGTTAGCTGCCGATGTATCCCACATGCGTAGATAGTTCAGAAAGGTCTTAGCGATAGTGCCTTTTAAACCCCGCTCTAACCGGTTCTCCCTTAGATACTGGTGCGTAAGATCCCAGATGTAGCGCATCGGAGTATGATTGTAGCAAATATGAAGCTGATCCGACCTCGTTAAGACACCTTTGGCCGCCGCGTGGCTACTGGATAAGATCACATCGTAAGCCGAAAGATCGAACTGCTCTATGGCCAACGGGAAAAAAGGCAGGTACCGACGATACCACTTCGTGGCTTTCGGAAAACGCTGTAGGAAAGAAGCGTAAACTTGACCCTGGTCAAACCCAAGTTGGCGAATACTCTTTTCACTAAAGACCAGTGTATAAAGGGGGGCCTCAGGCCAAAGCTCGCGAAACACTTCCAGGCAGCGCTCAGCGCCGCCAAGGGTTATGACCCAGTCGTGAACGAGGGCTATTTTGCTCATTTAACAACCTGCCTCTTCTCTGATAAGACCTCTCTATAAATCTCTTGGTGTTGAGCTGCCAGCCTGTCCCAGGTAAAGGGGGCGGCCCAACTTAGGGCTCCTCGACTGAGCTTTTCACGCAAATGGGCGTCTAAAAGTAAACGGCGTACTGCTACCACAAACCCCGGTCCGTCACTTGGGTCAACTAGCAGGACGTTCTCACCATCCTTTAGACCAGCAGGCAGGTAGCCCTTGGCGCGAGTAGTGACTACCGGCAAACCGTGCTGCATAGCTGCAATAAATGAAGCCCGTCGAAGGGAAACCCCATCGCGAAAAGGAAATAGCGCTATATCAGTTTCCGCTAAGTAGCGTGAGACGGCTTCCGGGGAACAGAAACCGGTGAAAGATATCCCTTGAGTCACTCCTTTGGCGGAAGCAATCCCGTACAGCCTTTCCTGATTCTCTGTGGAAACGCCGCCAATAAAGAGAAGTCGAATGGGAAACCCTTCCGTGCGTAAAGCTGACAGCGTCTCCACTAGGACCTGGAAATCCTTCGACTTGTCAACAAAGCCAAAATAACTTAATGTCCACCCCGAGTCCTGGCCGAGCCGCGGTCTGTGCAACTTGATAACTGGTATATTCGGTGCAAGGGGAAACAACATCGTTTTCCCCCCGGTGAAGAAAAATAGCCGTTTGACCGCAACTTGCTCCCGTCCATCGCAAACTATGATCCGGTTCGAACAGCACAACATAAAGATAGTACTGAGCCGCCGCAACGGATGCGCAATGCTGAATTCATGGAGGGTCACCATGACCGGTATCCTTAAACGCGAAAACCTAAGGAGAAGCGGTATAAGGTTAGGAGCCAGGCCCATGCCATAGCCCTTTGAGGGATATTGGACATGGACGACGTCTGGCCGCCAATTCTCAATTAACCTTAGAAGTTCGGGGATATCTTTGGTTCCCCACCCATGCACCTGTTGAACAGCCAAGCGTGGATGATTCGGGACAGCTACACGCGAGTCCTCACTAGTGACAATATCTATCTGTATTCCATGATCAATCTCAAGAAGCGCCTGAGCAAGTTTCGCTGTATAATCGCCGACGCCACACGGCATCTTTGGAAAGCTACCTACTACCAAAACTAACTTCACTTTTTATTTTCCACCGCCAATCATGATCCAAATCGTTTTGAGGTAACCAATGGATTTAAGCAGAGCAAACCGTCCAAAGCGAAGGGATAAGATTAACCATAATCCGCTTCGCAAAAAAGAGCGAAATAATATTAGTAGGCGCAACCAGAAAATCTTTTCCGGATGGTGCCGCTCGAAATAGCGGAGCAGGCTTCTGTGCCACATAACCACTTTGGAGGCCGAATAGGCCTCGAAACCGGCTCCGCCAAAATGAACCACTTCCGCAGAAGGCACATAGTAGACTCTATATCCGCTGCCGCGCAGGCGTCGACAAAAGTCAGTCTCCTCGAAATACATGAAAAAGTCTTCCTTGAACCACCCAACCTTATCACCGACGGCACGTGGCAGCGCGATGCAAGCGCCCATGACCCAATCGACCGGCCCCGGCTGCTGCCGGTCCCAAAAACTCAGCTTATGAGCGCCAAAAAGCCTGGTCTTGGGGAATAGACGATCAAGAAAAAGCGTTTCAAACAAAAGATTACGTAGCGCCGGAAAGGTATTACCAGTAAGCTGCAATGTCCCATCGGCGTTCAGGAGCTTTGGCCCCACCGCGCCCACTTCGGGGTGTGCTCGCAAAAAATCAAGCAGCTCATCGAGAGCCCCGCTCTTAACTTCAGTGTCCGGATTTAAAAATACCACATGTTGGCCGTAAGTCTGACCAACAGCGAGATTATTGGCCCCGGCAAAGCCCAGGTTTCGATCACTAATTAAGAGACGTACTTCGGGAAAGCGCAATTTGATAATCTCGCTTGTGCCGTCAATAGAAGCATTGTCCACGACTGTGACCTGGTAACGGTAGCGAGTTTCTTGTCGCAATATGGAATCTAGGCACCGTACGATATCGCCGGCAGAATTATAAGTCACGATAATTATGTCCGCATCTGGGACATTTTCAGCCCTTTTACTCACTTACTTAAGCACCTCTAGCTCAAAGCTAACCGAACCAATTGGCAGGAGGAAAGCCAAATGCTTCTCGTAACTGTGCGGATAGCGGTTGATCAGCCGCCGGATGAATTCTTTGACAGGGTTGGTTGACCGAAAGCCAAGCTCAACCTTTCTCTTTTTGAATCTTACTTTCGAATAACCAAAATGACACAGCTCTGTTCCCTCAACAAAGTAGTCGAAGGATCGCACACCGAAAGCGTGCCTATGGGTCGGGTCGGTAAAAAAGTCAGCACTACTGAAATGGGGTACAAGTACACGTACCAGCCCCCCCGGTTTGGTAACCCTGTGTATCTCTTCCACCGCCCTTATTACATCCTCAAGATGTTCCAAAACGTGGCTAGCATTCACGAGGTCGAATTCGTCATTCGCAAACGGCCAGGGGTAGACATTAAGATCGTGGACAACGTCTACGCCAGGACCGGGGCGGAGATCCACCCCTGTAGCGCCAGATATCTTATTAGGACCGCAGCCTAGATCAAGCACCTTCACCTTTGTTTCCCCCTCTCGCTGCCTCGAGAAGTCGTAAAGTCTCTCGGGCCGTGTTCTCCCAAGAAAACTCCCGGCTCCGAGATAAGCCTTTCTCACGCATCCTCTGCCGCAATACTGGATCTCCGTGTACATCCCATATGGCACGGGCAACTGCCGGTATATCGTAAGGATCTACCAGTAAGGCGGCGTCCCCAGCCACCTCGGGCAGGGCCGAGACATTGGAGGTGATTACCGGCGTCCCACAGGCCATTGCCTCCAGTACCGGTAGTCCGAAACCCTCATAGAAAGGTACATATAAGAATGCGCCAGCCAGGGCATATATGGCGGGCAAGTCGTCCGCAGGCACATAATCGAGGTATATTGCCCCTTCCGTCTCTTGAATTTTCCGCATAGTTTCTTCCCAAAGCCAGGCACGTGGTCCGGCAATGACGAGTGGCCAAGAGCAACCAGCCCTTCTGGCGAGCGTATAAGCCTCCAGCAAACCAAGCAGATTTTTACGAGGCTGGAGTGCTCCCACATAAAGAAAGAAGTTGTTCGGCAATCTGTAGCGCCGCCGGACCTCCTCTATTGCGCCGGGGTCTATGAGAGGACGGAAACGGACGGTGTCAACGCCACAATGCGTTACGGCAACTTTTTCTGGTGATACCCCGTAGGTGGCCAGGATATCCTGTCGTGTCGCCTCACTGATGGTCAGGACAAGCGATGCTCGATGTACAGCGTGCTGAGTATTTCTCTTAAGGGTCTGCCGCGAGCGGCGGGGAAAGTAATTGGGGAACTTGAGAAAGGCAAGGTCAAAAATCGTGGTGACCACTGGCGGCCCGCCTGGCCAGAAGGGGGCCAAATGATTTGGCAAAAAGAGAATATCTGCTTTGTCCAAAAGAAGCTGCGGCATCAGGCGCAAATCCAGCCACAGGCGATTCCTACCGAAGGTGAAGGGCAGGATTTCCCACTTTACCCTTGGGGTAGAGGGGATAATGTCATCCGCCTTTGGGGGGTAGGCCGTGTAAAATTGGTAGTCATGTTCTTTTCCCAGACGCACCATATGGGCTAATAAATTTAGTACATAGGTATGCGTCCCAGTCCGTCCTTGATCCGCCGCACACCGGGCGTCTACCGCAATGCGCATAACACTCATCGCCTCCTTACAACTGTTTCCACCGTCTCAAGCCCGGCGAGCCGGCAGTAAAGAAAACTTAACCTATTTAGCCAGCGCGAAAGCGAGCCACCTTCATTAAGTAACTTACAGCTCATCAATCGCAGGATCTCCCTGTCGCTAGCCTGCCGCTCGGCCTGCAACATTCTTCTCTTGGTTACGACAGCATGCAATCGTAGTAACACAGTTAGGTAACCTTTCCAAAAAGCCATGAGGCTGCGGAGAGGGAAGGCGTTACGTACGGTGCCGGCGATCAAGTCAAAGGCAAAGTAGGGAATAAGTCTAATCAAAGTGGATCGTTCGTAAAAAAGCAAACAGTTCAGCAAGCGGTTACGGGTTTGGTAAAAAATTGTATCCTGACGCTTCCGCGCTGTGACTGATCCTTTATGGTGGACTACAGCTTCTGAAACTTGGACCACTTCCCAGCCTTTGAGCCGAACCCGCCAGCTCAGGTAAACATCCTCAGCATAAAGGAAGTAATCAGGGTCAAAAGGAGAGTCACCCACCACATCCCGCTGGTACATCAGAGCGCAGCCGCTGGCAAAGAAGGTCTGCCAGGGTTCCTGAAAAACTCGCATGATGTTGTATCCAAGGAAATTAATACTGCCATTTTTCTCGTAATGCTTCAATGGGACTCCGTCGGTATAAACTTTAGCCATTACCACGGCTACCCGGGGTTCCTGGAAAGCGCGGAGCATCTTCTCTAACCAGTCCGGAGCCGCTACAGCATCGTTATTCAAAAGTGCAACATATTCTCCGCGGGCCTGCAGTGCCCCAAGATTGTTACCCCCGGCAAAGCCGAGATTCCGTTCCGAGCGAATTACTTTGACTTCTGGGAACTTCTCGTTCACGTAAGCAACACTACCGTCACTGGAACCGTTATCCACCAGGATTATTTCCCGGTGGGGGTAGGTCTGGGCAACCAGCGAGTTTAGGCAGGCATCGAGGAGGGCCCGTCCGTTATAGTTAACAACTATTACGGATACAAGAGGACTCCTGGACCTAGACAAATGGCTCCCTCCTTTACTTCGCCTTTTCGGCTAGATCCTTAATCTTTAAGGCCGCCGTGCCCGCACCAAGTACCGGACTACGGTTCCTGGCGCCTTACCCCATCGCTTTAATTCCCTTAAGGTCACGCCCGCTCCACACCCTACCTCCAGCACTCGGTTTGGACCTGTGGGAATGAGTTCAATTATCTCCTGCCGGAGAAGCGCGAAATAGTCCGGTTTCTTTGTTGCGTAAAGTCTTTCAGTGCCCAAAATTACACGCCCTCCTTCGATCCACCACTGGCTGCATAGCCATCGTTTTTTTGGATAATACTGACCCACTCGCGATAGTTCGAGTTGATAGACCAAGACCAGCCAAGAGCCAAAACAATTTGATCTGAAAGAAATCACTATAGAAAGTGGTTAAAAGGGCGACTAGGGTCAGCACTCCTGCGGTAATGGCAATGCTTTGGGCAGTGCGCGGCAACGAAAGCTTATTGAGCTGCACTGTGAGAACGGTTAAACGCCACAAGACCCAAACCGCAGCTGCGGTGCCCAGAAGACCTATTTCGGCAAGGCGCGTAAAAAGAAAACTATGGGCATCGATTTCAGGGTTGCCAAGCAACCCGTAGGCCTCAACGATAGGGTAATAACGTTGAGGAATAAAAGAAGCCCATACCTGGCCAAAGCCGCCTGGTCCGACGCCAACCAAGGGATGTACAGCAAAGATACTAAGGGCCGCGCCCCATTGGCCCAAGCGCGTATAAAGTGTGTCAAGGCCGCGGTTTTCAAGGAGAGCTAAGTAGGAGCCCATTAACGGCAACAAAAGAAGAAGGGCACCGGAGGCTCCGACTGTGCCGGCCAGCATAAACCTAATTAAACGACGGGGACGGCGATATACAAAAACTTCTAAAAGGCCTAACACGAATAAGGCTATCAGTACAGAAACCCAAAGTTCCCGGACCTGGGTTAACAGAAAGCCAAACAGGAATAAGACTCCTGTACCTCCCCAAAACAACCGGTCTTTAACCTTCGTACATCGGGTTAAATGAACAAATACTAATAGCATTAGTATGAACATATACCAACCTAAATCATTGCCAAGCGTACCCATAACTCTTCTGAAATATCCCTCATGCGCTACCTGATACACCGCCAGAGCAACTTCGACTAATCCAATGCCAATAATTGTGCGAAAAACGATATGAAACGTTTGTTCGCCGTTTGTGTAGTTTAGTGCAAGATAAAGGAGCAAGATCCACTCCGTTACCTGAACAGTCTTGATCAAAGCCCGAATAGGGTCAATGGCAAAGGTTGTTGAAACGACGTAGAGGCTTATAAGGACTATCAGAGGGGTCTCAAGGCCGCTTCTATAAATCGTTATCCTTTGGTGGACCATTGACCTAAATAACCAGGCTAAGAGAAGGCTTACCGTTAATACATCGGTCAAGGAAACAAATGCGCCAAAGACCTGGGGACGGGGTTGACTGAAAAAAGTGGAACCAATAGTAAGTGCTAAGGCATAATCAGGCTTTATGAAACTAATAAATAATACAACCACTCCTGATCCTACAAGGAAAAGCAGTTCCTTATCCACCGTCTCAATCCCTTCTTAGCAATAAACCTTTCATCATTACCCTGGCTGTACAAAGGATACCCCCATAGGATGGTTTCTGTAACCTGAGAACAGGTCTATATACTGTTCGCCCTACTGAATAAAGGCCTTGGGTTCTAACCTCCTCCAGTTAAAAAAAGCTAACCTGCGAGGACCAATCTGGCCGAACGAGCTGGCGGAGCTACCCTCTTTTGAAATATTTTGCCGGGTATCCTCTTTCAAAACTAGATTTCCCTATTCGTTATCCACATGTTTCCAATGACTCAAGTCTTTCTGAATAACTTTCTCCAATACATCGATCTCACTGCGATAAATATTAATGAGCTTTATTCTCATGGTGACATCTAATTTAGCCGTAACCGGTTCAAATATAGCTTTTTCAAGTACTTTCCGTATCCTTGTTCTTATCGAATATGGGGTACTTGTTCTGACAATGTCAAGCCAGGGTTGACGATAGATTCCGTGTAGCCAAGTAGATTTTATCTTTCTGGCTTGGTTACTTTTAATATTAAAATTTACTCTATGGTCCTGTTCCACATCTAAGAAATCATAAATCTTTTCCATTTCCTTCCTGACATCTTTAATAAAATCTTCAAAGATTATAAACAGCATGTTCTCCTTGGGGAAAAAATTCAGGTAATTGATAATCTGATTGGCATAATAGCCTCTCACGATATAATCTCGAAAGGAACCCACTCCTTCTAATGCAAGATTAACCGCGGTAGGAAAATCCTCTTTTTCCAACCCTAAGGTCTTAGCCATTAGATAATGTGAAAACGCTCTGTCGGCTGGGTCTCTTAACATAAAAATTATTTTGATGTCCTTACCCAAAGTCTTATATATTCTTTCAGCCACATAAGGCGGATACATGTAGGTCGGGGCTATCTCACCAATTAATTTTTGTCCTTTATATCCGCGGAAAGATCTTTCGTAAAAACTTACTCCTTTCTCAAAAGACTCGTCAAAAAAGCGTGTCTCTTTTATTATTGGTAGATAAATATCCGGATGCTGTTTCAATATATCATGTAATGTCGTCGTTCCGCCCTTAACGGTTCCTACGCACAAAAAGTCAGGTAGCGGCATATGGCCACGCTCCTTACGTCGAAATATCGTCGACTGATGAACCATCGGGTTAATGTCAAAACCGCGTTTCTAGACGCCCGTTGTCTTCATGCCTAGCACGCTTGTTTATACAGCCCGCCACAACGTGGTGGAACGTGCATACCGATTTGTTAATTTGCTATTGCGTCAAGTCCAAGTCCTAAAAACGCAATTATCTTCTCAACCCCCTCCTCCACCGACTCCCTGTCACTCTCCACCACAACTTCCGGCTTCTCCGGCTCCTCGTAGGGCGCCGAGACGCCGGTAAAATCAGTTATCTCGCCCCGCCTAGCTTTCTTATACAGCCCCTTGGGATCTCGCCTCTCGCAAAGCTCCAGCGGGCACTTCACGTAGACTTCTATGAACTCCCCAGGGGCCACCATCTCCCGCACCATCTGCCTGTCGGCCCGGTAAGGGGAGATGAACGCCGTGATAACGATGACCCCGGCATCAACGAAAAGCTTGGCCACCTCGCCGATCCTGCGGATGTTTTCCCGCCGGTCTTCGGGGCTGAAGCCCAAATCGGCATTCAGGCCGTGACGAATATTATCTCCATCGAGGAGATATGTCCGGAGACCCATCTGGTGTAGGCGTTGCTCCAAGGCATTGGCAATGGTCGATTTACCCGACCCGGACAATCCTGTGAACCAGACGATGAAACTCTTATGACCGTTGAGTTTTTGCCTCTGCTCCTTTGTTACCGCTACCCGCTGCCAGACGGCATGTTCGGACATGGCCCCTAGCCCCTCATAGACACTTCTTACGTTTTCTAACCGTTCCAATAACCGCTCTCGCCACCATTCTTATAACAATTCTCAGGCCGATTTGAGACTGATCTGCGTCCCTGCCGCGGCGAGAGACTCTTCCGGAACCTGAAGCTCCAATCCCTCGCCCTCCTAAACCTCCTCAAACATATTGAAATTACCCGCGCAGCATTGTAACCGCGCGGCAGCGAGGCTCAAAACCTACTCAAACATATTGGGATTTAGTTAAATCCCTGCAAAACACCCTTCTTCAATAGGTAATCTTCAATCATCTCGGCCCCAGCTTCGTGGCTAGAAAATCTCTCCAAATGGAAATCCACCGCTATATCAGTAGAAATCTCAGGACCTACCCAGATCGCCTCAACCCTACTGGGGCTAACGATGGTCTTGATGAGATCTAAGTCACTTTGCGTCAGCTCCCTGGCCGTCACGATCAGGATCATCCCGGCTTCCAGCATTAAATAAGCCGCTTCGCCGAGACGTCGCAAGTGCTCTTCACGGTGATTGTAGCCTGGGCGTTTGATATCCGCATCGACACCATAGAGCAGGTTAACAATGCCGAGAAAATAGACAAACTTCCCCCGGTCAAAAAACCTTCGTTCGAGGATTTTGGCGATGGGCTTCTTGCCTACATCCTTTCCTCCAGTGATCAATATCAAAATTGGCTCTTGGTTGTATTCTCTGATCCTATCCTCTCGCGGGATAATGCTGGTCTGCCAATTGTAGTTCCTGCTCCACACCTCTGCTCGCGCCGCCGCCAATTCATCTTCAGCGGCCTCCTGAATGATGCCTCCTCCGGCAATATCATAGTTATCGACGAGGACAAAGCGCCCAGTGAACGGCATTTCCTGAGCTAAATCAAAGGCAATGCCCCGCTCTAGCTGTAAAATGCATTCTGCAGCGTTATGTCTTTGAATTTCTTCGCCTCTATTGATGTTAAGACTGACTGCATCCAAAACCTTGATGATCTCGACCAGCTTCGCGCCCACCCTGGCCGTGCCAAGCTTCAACATGTACCTTTTACCATATACCATGGGGTTCTTGCCCAACCAAAAGATCTTAACCCTCAGCCTGGAAGCTACCTGGGGGCGGGTCTGCCCGGAAATAGACGCGATTTCACCGCGCGTCACATAAATCTGTTCATTTAAAGTAAATCCGGTCGCATAGCCCGCCTCAACTGAGGTAACTGGTTCTCCTAGAAAACCTTCGTTACCTGTAGCCACCCCACCAAAAGCTTCGATGGATCGGACGGTACCCCGTTTACCTGACGGGTAAAAGACCACTTCATCGCCGACCTGTAACCTACCAGTTTCTACCGTGCCCGCAATAATACGCCGGCTGTCGCCGCCACTGGTGAATTTATAAACCCCTTGAACAGGCATTCGGAAAGGTTTTTCCACTGGAGGTTTTCCTGCTTGAAAGGCATCGAGGACGCCGAGGACGGTCGGCCCCTGATACCAAGACATCCGTTCAGACGGGTAAGCGATATTGTCCCCTTCCCGGCCGCTCACCGGCAAAAAGGCCGCCGGTCTGATACCGATTTGATTTAAGAAGTCATGGTACTCCTCTCTAACGTTCTCGAAGACCTGCTGGTCATATTGCACAAGGTCCATTTTATTTATTAACACGGCCACCTGCTCTACGCCCAGCATGGACAGCAGGTAAGCATGCCGACGAGAATTCTCTTTTACGCCTTCTTGGGCATCGATAACCAAAAGGGCAGCCTCGGCCCGCGCCGCCCCGGTAACCATATTCTTAAGGAATTCAACATGCCCCGGAGCATCAATGAGGATGTAATTGCGTTTAGGCGTCTTAAAAAAGCAGCGAGCGGCATTAATGGTGATGCCTTGCGACTGTTCATCTTTTAACGCATCCAAAAGAAATGCATACTCAAAAGGCTTAGAGTTTCGACGGCAGATTTCTTTGACCAGCTCGAGTTTTCCCTGGGGCAGGGAGCCTGTATCGGCCAATAACCGGCCCACGATGGTACTCTTGCCGTGATCCACATGGCCGACGATGACGATGGCCATGTCTTCTCGAAAGTCGCCTCCGTTGTTCAATTCAAGCATCTGTTCGCTTCCCGCTTTCCGGTATCAGAGTTAATTACATGTATCCTGCCCGCCTGAGCGATTCCAGCCCGCCACCATCTTCTTTATCCTGATCCCGGCCAGCCCTCTCGGCAACATTCTTAAACTTGCCCGTCTTGAGCTCAGCCACGATTTCAGCGACATTTTTGGCCGTCGATTCCACCGGCTTAGTGCAAGGCCAACAGCCCAAAGAGCGGTAACGCTTCCCATTACCCCGATCGAAATAGAGGGGAACCACGGGGATGTTCTCGCGGAGGATGTATTCCCAGATGTCAACTTCCGTCCAATCCAGCAGCGGGTGGATGCGAACGTGGGTCCCCGGGGCAAAATCAGTATTGTATTGGTTCCAAAATTCCGGCGGCTGTTCAGCCAAGTCCCAATCGCTTTTTTTATCTCGCGGCGAAAAATAACGCTCCTTGGAGCGCGAACCTTCCTCATCAGCCCTGATGCCGACAATTACGCCGGTATACGGCTCCGTGTTCTTGTCCAGCTCATATTGTCCCGTGGTATGATTCAAGCGGTAGCGAGGCCAGGAGCCATCAAGGGTATGTTTTAAGGCCTCGGTTTTGAGGCGCGAGCAACATTCGAGGCGTGTAGCGTTGCCATCCGGGAAAGTGAGCTTGGCCGCCAGGGCCTCCTCATTCTGGCCGTAGACCATATCCAGGTGCCATTCCCGGGCCAGCTTATCCCGGTATACGATCATCTCGGGGATCTTATAGGCTGTATCGATATGTATCAACGTAAACGGAACATGACCGAAGAAGGCCTTTCTCGCCAACCACAAAAGGGCTGTGCTGTCCTTACCGATGGACCAGAGCATGCAAAGATTCCTGAATTCAGCATAAGCTTCGCGGAGGATGTGAATACTGCGGTTTTCTAATTTAGAGAGGTGATCCATTTCCTGTGCCACCTTTAGTTGGTTTGCAGGAGTTGAGTTTTTCGGCTAGACGCGGATGTCCGCAAGAATTTGTGATCAATACGCCCCGTCCCTTTTCAGGACGACCCCAAGAGTTTTGAAGAGCAAGACCAGATCCAGCCAGAGAGACCAGTTCCGCACATACCAGGCGTCTAACTGCACCCTCGTTTCGTAATCGGTATCGTTACGCCCACTGACCTGCCACAACCCCGTTACCCCTGGGCGAACGGCGAAGTAATATTCAATGAACTGGCCGTATTTTCCCACCTCTTTGGCGACAATAGGACGGGGACCGACCAGGCTCATCTCGCCCATTAAGACATTGAATAACTGCGGCAGCTCGTCCAAACTCAATTTCCTGATAATACGCCCTACTCTGGTGATCCGAGGATCATTCTTTAGCTTGAAGTCCCGCTCCCACTCTTGGCGCAGAGCTGGGTTGTTTCGCAGGTAAACTTCAAGAACTCTGTCCGCGTTTTGGACCATACTGCGGAATTTTTGGACCCGAAACTCCTTTCCGCCCAAGCCTATACGCCTATGGGAGTAGATGACCGGCCCCGGCGAATCCAGCTCGATGGCCAGCGCGATAACTGCCATCACCGGAAGCAGTAGGGGGAGGAGGAGGATCGACAACGTTAGGTCGAACAAGCGTTTTAAAAAGATGCTGAACCCGTCGGCCAGATTGTTATGGACATTGAGAACGAGAGCCTGCTGGTCAAAAAGGAAACAAGGTTCTAGACCCACGAGCGGTAAACCGAAAAGATCCGGTACTAAAAGGACGTTCCGGACCGCCCGTTGCAGCCGGTTCACCAAGTCCACCAGCTGTTTGCCCTCTAAGCCGGGGATAGCCACGGCCACGTCAGAAAGGCCAAACCAGCTGATGACCTCTTCAGCCGAACTTAAGGGCCCCAGCACCGGAACCACCCCACCGTCGGTGGTGATCCCGCGGGACCGTTTTTCGGCATCGTCGTCGAGGAAAGCGAGGGGAAGATAACCCAGGCTAGCGTCGCGCTGGAAGGCCTGCAGCAAGAGCCGTCCCGTTTCCCCCGCTCCCAAAATGAGAATCTCCCTCTGCCAGATCCCCAAGCGGGCCAGCCAGCGCTTGCCCCAGTAACGGACTAGCGGCAAAATCCAGAAGAGGTTTAGCCAAAAGAGGAGGAGGAAGGGGCGCGAGATGGTCCCGCCCGTCTGATTTACAAAGACCAAGGCAAAAGTAACCAGCATGGCCAGGATAACGGCCTTCGCCAGACGCTGCGCCTCCTGCCAGAAGGGGAAGCGCCGCTGGTAGAGCCCTTCGTAAGCCAGGAAAAAGAGTAAGGTCGCAGTAAGCCAAAGGATCGACCACTGCCCAAGGTAGGCGGATGGTATGAACGCGTCAGCGGAGTTAACCCGCAGGGAGGCGATGAAGATGGGCAATATCTCGTGCCGCAGGAAGAGGGCCACAAGAAGGGCCATCCCCTGCGCCAACAAATCAAGGATGACTAAGCTCGGGAGTTCTAAGAGATGGCGGAGAGTCCTGGAGAGGGCCGGGCGGTGCGGGATGGGCAGCGTCCCCAACCCCACCTCCAGGGACGATGCCAGCTCTAACTGCGACTTTTTGGCCAGTTTGTCCGCTTTCAAAGCCATTGGTTGACCCCGCTTATGATAGGTGTGCCTTGATTCTTTCCATAAGGTACGGCTGGCGCATTAGCCGTTCCCTAAGGTATGGGATTTAACGCGGGGCGCTGGGCCGCAGTCTCCTCGTCGTCGTCTGCCATGTGTAGCTTCCGTCCCGGGGCTGGATTGATTCGTTCGCCACGAGAACGCCCCTATTATAGCAAAATCATTTCGCGAAATTTGTCGAACCTTAGGGGCTCAAAAAATTTCTCTAATCACTACTTGTTGAACTTGCGTCAAAAGACTGACACCTCCCCAAACGGGCGCGAAGTCTTCGCGAAATCATGCTACCTCCTAAGCGAAAAACAAAGGCCACCGGTCAAGCCTTAGGCCTCATTTACAGGGGCGCACCATCCGTAGCAACAGCCGTTGTCTGGAGAACCAGGCTCTGTGGGACACTGGCAACTCCTTCAGCCGGGACATATATTGAAGATGGCTCCTCAATTCCTTGCCGCTGCATGTTATTCCTAGGGTTCAATGCCAGTTGGGTGATCTTCCATGAGACATAACAGGTTACCATTTAAAGTTTAATTCGACACCGGCTTTCGTTTTCCTTTTTCTCCAGCCAAAAATCCAAGAAAAGATTTGAGTACCAGGCCGCCCAGGAGACCGCTCGGAAATCGCGGTTTTGGTGGCCGCTCCGGAGCCGGCCAGAAGAAGCACCGCGCCCGCGGGCACAGACGAACTATCCCGAAAGCCTGCCTCTTTATGGCACAGCAAGGGTGAGGGTGGAAGCCGTGCCGGACGAACTGTCGCGAAAGGCTCCCTCTTTATGGCTAGATCACCGCTTTTCATTAAGCTCTGCGGCTTAAGATTGTTGCTTTTGCCACGATATTAGATAATGACCATTAGATCATGACCGGCCGCACCAATCAGAATTACTTCAGGATGGGCCGGAATCGGGCTTCTAAACTACAGAAAATCACCGGAACGATACCGGTGTGACCAATTGGGAGGTGCAGGTGGTGGAAAAGGAAAAGGTGTTAGAGGCTCTGGGGCGGGGTAAGGGAGACATCCTCTCCCGGCCCAATGTGGTTGGGATCGGGGTCGGCTACAAAGAAAAAGGCGGTCTGGAGACTTCGGAGCTCTCCGTGGTGGTTCTGGTGGAAAAGAAGCTCCCCCGCGAGGTCCTCTCCGTCCAAGCCCTGGTACCGGAGAGGATCGCTGCGGTCCGAACGGACGTCATTGAGGTGGGACGGCTGCGGGCGCTGGGCAGGCCAGAGAAGGCCAAGACGACCCCGCACCTGGAAGGTGCGGCCCAAGCCCCCTTGCTGACATCTCCAGCGACGAAGCAGGCACTGCCTGTAGCCTCCGGAGAGGCGACCCAGGCCCAGACTATGATGCTGGCGGCTTCGGCCAAAACCCTGGCTTTCAGCCCCGCCCCTGCGACCCAGGCCCCGCCTCTCTCACCTCTGGCTGCGACCCAAGCGACGTCTATGGTGGTGAATCAGGATGGAGCGCCTTCCTTTACTCTAGCGACTACCAAAGACCGGACCATATTGCCTCTGGCCGAAAAAGTCCCCTCCCAGCACCGCAACCGGCTGCGTCCGGCCCACCCCGGAGGTAGCATCGGCCACCACCGGATCACGGCCGGGACCTTTGGGGCGGTGGTTTATTATGGACGACGGGGTGAGCCGGTCATCCTCTCCAACAACCACGTCCTGGCCAATGCCACCAACGGCCACGACGGCCGCGCCCGCCGGGGCGATCCCATCCTGCAACCCGGTCCCTATGATGGCGGGCGTCCGGAGGATGCCATCGCCCGCCTGCTGAAGTATGTCCCCGTTTATACCTACCGGGGGGACCGCTTACCCTTGGCGGCAGCAGCGGGACCGGCCGGTTGGAACGAAGAGACTTACCACTTAGCTGGTCTTGGCGGCTCATCGACGCCGGCTTTTGTCGCGGACCACTCCGAAGGCACCAGCTACCCCATGGGTGCGGCTGATCCGTCGGCGTACGCTTTTGGCGACGAGGGCCGGGTCGCGGGGGGAACCCTACTCTTTAGCCCGGCGTCACCGTCCGGAGACGCCCTCCGCCCATCCGCCAATAATCTCGGCCAGGGAGAGGAAGTGGGGTCCGCTCTGTCTAGCCGCCCTTTGCTCCGCCAGAACCTGGTTGATGCCGCCATCGCCCGGCCCCTGGGTCCTGATCTCATCGATCCCACCATCCTCGAAATAGGCGAGGTAACCGGTGTGGCCGCAGCGACCCTGCGCCAGGAAGTATTAAAAAGCGGGCGCACCACCGGTCTCACCCGGGGCCGCGTGCGCACCCTGCACGCCACCGTGCAGGTGGAATACGGCGAAGGACGGGTGGCCATCTTCACCGAACAGGTCGTCACTACCGCCATGTCCCAGGGCGGGGACAGCGGTTCCTTGATCCTCGACCGGGATGGCCGGGCCGTCGGGCTCCTCTTTGCCGGATCCGACCAGGCCACCATTTTCTCGCCCATCGGGGCGGTGGAAAGGCTCTTGGGGGTCAGGGTGGCGGGGAAAGCGCTAACGGCGGGCACGCGGTAGCGGGGACCTGGGCGCTGTTGAGGCACACAACTAAGGTGCGCGGAAATGATGACTCGGCCAGCAGCGCCCGGACCGCTCCCGCTACCAGGTTGAGCCACTCAACTAGGGTGCGCGGAAGTGATGACAGGCTGCCCTGGGCCCTGTACCAGCAAAGCAGCTGAGCGCGGCGCGCCGGGCAGCAAACTCTGGCTTAGCGAAGGGATTCCTTTGATTACTGCCGACCAATTGTTGTTGCGCCAGTCGGGTGGCGGGATCCTTACTTTAGGCCTGCGACAGCTCTACCACGCAAAACTATCCGGCAATGCCGATGGGGCACCGTACTGTTGAGCTTTTATTTCCCGGCCGCAACAGTCAGGCTGGCTCCTTTGCGTGATCTCGAGTTCGCGCGTGTCGGCATCGCAGTGAGGACCTCACGAAGCGGGAAGCCAACGACATCCTGCGTGGTCTCAATTACGCTCGTCGCCGGGCACCCGTTTATGGCCCTGTTCCGATGCCCTCGATTTTCCAGCCCAGGTAGGTCTTGGCGAGGATGAAAAACCTTATACCTCGGCCCGAAGGGGTATTAAAGGCTTCGTCCCGCCACTGCAGGTCTCCCAGCTCGGCCACCACACCAATTTTCTGCCGATCTCCGAGATTTTTTATTTCCTGAGCCGGTTCTTCTGGGTCATAGAACTTCCAGGAAAGGAGCTTTCCGCTGCGAATATTCTCGACGATCGAATTGCTGGGCGTAAACCCTCGATTATAGAGACTGGCAGGCTCCCGGTTCATGGTCAACGCGCTGATTAAGAAGCGGGGACTGAGGCAGGCGTTGGCTCGCCGCTTATCTCCAGCGTTGGTCGCCCCCAGGAAGGCTTTGACCACCTCGACGGGGCCTAAGTCAGCCAGGTCAGCGTTTTTCCCGTCGTCATAAAAGTAACCTTCATCCTTTAGCCACTCTTCCAGGGACTTACCCGCAATCTCCTCCAGGTCTCTTTTGCGCACGGACGGACCGATGTCCAGGGAATTGAACTCCAGCCAGGCCCCGACCACTTTGTCCTCCCGCAAAAGAAGGACGACGTTGGATGGGTAACGGTATTGACTGTTCGGCCCCTTTCCCGGTAAACCACCCTCTAATTCCGAACGCCAGGCCAGCACCTGTTCCCCTTTCCATTTGGTCAAATCAAGCCCGGCACCCTTGGACAGGACGTTGGCCAGTCCCCAGTATACGCCGCTGGGATAGCCCCCTAAAGGGACCTTCCAGGATTCGGGTACGGTTACCCAAAACAGCTCCGCTGTTCCCGTCACCTTAAGGTCATACTTCTTGAGAAAGGCCGCAATGGCCAGGCGGCTCTTTTCACTGGGTAAGCCCAGCCGGGTATTGGGTGGGTTAAACAGGAGATTTTCCTTCCGGGTCCAGCCATCCCAGCCTCCCGCCGCCATGACGTAAACATAACCATCTTTTTCCCTCTGAACCATCACCGTCAACGGGTGAGAAAGTTTTGTCGGTGAAGACCGGCCAATCCGCTCAAAATCATCACCCTCGAAGACCTCGGTCCCTTTGGCTAAAAAACCCTCCGCCGGCTCTACCTGGCGCGGAGACGACAGATAGCTCTTGGCGACCCAGGCGGTCATGACGGCGGGGATATCGTAGTTCAACAGAGACACCTGGTACCAATCGCCCCACGCGTTGATGGGCTTGGCCAGGCGTCCGCGGAATAAGTCGACAACCCGCGGACCCTCCGGGTAAAGCAGCCCGCCCGTATCCTGGTTGATAACCAGGTAGGGGGAAGAGACGCCCTTGACCGGGGTATCTCCTTCATTAGAAACGAGATACCAGCGGGGTAGCCAACCTTCGTCGTCTCCTTGTTTAACGCGAACCCATTCACCTCTGGTTTCCAGGAGCTCTACCCGTGTTCCTCCTAAAACGCGGCCCTGGGGAAGGGATAACGTCTCTGGTTGCGGCAGTGGAAAAAGGGCGTAAGAGCTGCCGGGCCGCACCAATTGACTGTCGCCCAGTGGATAGGGCTTTCCCTGCTGGTCGGAAATCATTATCCGAACCGCCATTCCTTTGGGGACGGCGAACACCTGATACGGGTAAGTGATGACTTGAGCGAGGACGGCTCCCGGTTTCGGTTCGACCACGACCACAGTAACCTTTAATTGGCCACCTTCAAAGGCAGCCCCGGTGATCTTGACTTCATAACCGGCCGTTGGCTTCTCCCCCAGGGAAACCAGATAAGCGTCCCATTCTCCCAGGGTCGCTTTGAGGACCGTCCTTTTCGTTTTGTTCTCTTCTGCCCACCGGGCAATGTCTGGAGGCACCTTGTCCCGGCCGATCAAAGGCCCTTGGCCCGCACCGGGTGAAGGTGTCTGCCCCTCGCCGCTTGCGGGCATCCGGCCCGCAGGGGAAGGTGTTTTCTCGCCGCTTGAAGGCGTCCGGCCCTCGCCGGCTGGCCAAAAACCGCAGGCCGGAAGAAAAAGGAACATCACCAACAACAGGAGGGACACCGGTCGGAGAAAATTGAGGGACTGCACGCCAGGCTCCGGCCGTTTCAAGGATGCTGGCGGAAATCGCATAGATTAACCTCCCCCCTGCCCAAAATCGGCCCCATGCCACGTGATATCAACTCCCGCCTTCACATGGCCTATTTTACGCTACCCTTATCTCTCCCAAAATCAGCTAATGCCACTACCTCCGTGGGAAGGAGGCGGACGGGTGTTCGTCGGGTTATCTTTCTCTTCGCAAAATCCGTTCATGCGACTAGTGGGGTTTCCGACGGCCTTCTACCGCCGGGATATGTAGGTCGACGCGTTCGGAAACCCCCTTGGGGGTATGGCAATGCCCTCCCAAGCCGGCCGCAACCAGCGTGGGGGGAGCTGGCTCTTCACTGCGTGCCTGTTATTTTATTAGACGCACGGTCCGGGGAAAAGTTCCTGGGGATTGATAATCTGGGATGATGTCCTGGATCCAAGGCTGCGGCAGTAACTGGGGTCGTGCTTGGGCAGGTCGCTTCGGCCGAAGCCGCCGCTCTCGGGGAAGAGTACAAGTCGCTTCGGCCGAAGCCGCCGCTCCCAGGAGAAGAGTATAAGTCGCTCTGGCCGAAGCCGCCGTCGCACGAAGGCGAGCATAAGTGGTTCCGGTCGAAGCCAGCGTTGCCAAAGGCGAGCACTTGAGGTGCGCCAGTAATCGGGGTCGTAATTGGGCAGGCCAGGAATCCGGGTCTGCCCGCCACCCCAAGCCCCTCGGCAACTATCAATGTTAGTGGTGGTCCTGGCGGGGCGAGCGCAATTGCGGGGGCTAATGGTACTGCGGGGATCTCGGCCTTTCACCTCTATTTCTACCCCCGAATCAAATACGCCCCTGCAACTTAAACCTTAGACCTGCCGTCGCTTCCTGAAGTTGCCTGTCTTATGTGCGTACGACCCGCGGCCGCAGAACTCACTTTTGCCGTCCAGCTACCCCCTAAAGCGGTGGCGGGATTTTCGATCTCCACCTGACCAGGGCACGCTTATTGCAAAGATGCGGCTGTGATTTCCCCTACGGCTACCAGGTTTGGCTGGCCAGGTCAGGTTCGCGGAGGCTCTGCTCCAGGCGGGAAATCTGTTGAGGCTCCAACCTCCTCCTCGCTCGGCCAGGATAACGTTATCTTCGGGGAATGAGGCATGGACGGCCCTGCCCCCCAGGACCCGGATTGGCGATGAAAATAATGTGGAAGGCAACGGCTTGCTGTTGCCCAATTTCTCTTGCCCTTTGGATTCTGGTGGCAGTGGCTCCGTGAGGCTTTAGGTGAGTCGCGGGTCTTTGTTTCCAGGCGTCTAAAGACGTTTCAGGTTGGGATTCAAGTCTTTCAAAATGAAAAAGGAGGGGGCGCCGGGCGTAGGAGCCTGGAGGGAGGGAACAGGTTGGTTCCGCGGTCTCATGAGCAGTAGGCAATTATCGATCCGGGGCAGGACTGCAATCCAGAGGGTCCCAGATCGCCTTTCGACCTTCAGCGTCCCAATGATGCCCGCGGTTCCCCTCATCCAAGTTGCGAGCAAGGGCCGCTGGAGGAGGATCGTCGTCGAAGCCTAAACGGGACTGGCCTTGAATAAATCCGTTTAGAAGCAAGGATGTCTTACCGTTCCTCGGCATTGTTCCTGTAAAAAAATTCTTGGAAAGGTAGCAGGAATTGCTCTGTACACGTCGAATTGTTTTAAGCATGTGAGAACGTTAGTTTGGATCAGTTAAAGCCGCACTTATCAACGGGAGGCCAGAGATTGTCATATAAGGAGTATCGCGATCCGTTGTATGGATTCATTGCGGTAACTGAGCTCGAACAAAAAATAATCGACACAAGGCCGTTTCAACGTCTCAGAGGTGTTGCTCAACTCGGCACAACCTATTTGGTATACCCCACTGCCTGCCACACGCGGTTCGAACATTCGCTTGGTGTTATGGAGGTTTCGACGCAGCTTTACAATGCTTTGATTAGTCGACCCGAAAATCTCGAAATTCTGGGCTGGACGAAAGAACAGGCTGATGAAAACCGAAGAATTCTTAGGTTGGCGGCATTATTGCATGACGTCGGCCATGCACCATTTTCTCATGCTGCGGAGGACCTTTTTCCAGAGATAGCCGGCCGAAAACTTTCTCATGAGGATTATACACAGAAGATAATTAGCGACACGGAAATCGGTGAGGTGCTTAGCCAAGATCGAGATCTTGAGTTTAAAACAAGAATTGCCGAAGTGGCAACTGGAACAGCCAAGAATAAAGGCGAAGCCTTTCTCTCTGAGTTGATTACGGGAGATCTTGGTTCTGATCGGATGGATTATCTGATACGAGACTCCTTCCACCTTGGTGTATCCTACGGACGGTTCGACATTCACCGTTTACTAAATACGGTCCACCTGCGCTTAAACGAGGATAGAGAGGGTCCTGAATTGGTCATAGAGGAGGGGGGGACCCACTCCGTCGAAGCCTTCATTTTGGCTCGCTACTTTATGTTCCTTGAGGTATACTTCCATAAAACTAGGCGCATCTTGGACCTTCATCTGAGTGAATTCCTATCTAATGTGTTGGAAAATGGTACTTATCCAGAGGATATTGAGCTTTTTCTCGACTCGGATGACCATGAAGTTTTTAGATTACTACACCAGCACAAGTTTGACCCAAAAGCCAGGAGATTAACTAACAGGGAACATTACCGTCTGGCATTCGAGACCAACGAACATCCTAACCCTGATGAAATAGAGAGATTTGATTGGCTGCTCAAAGAAGTAAAAAGCAAGTACGGTGAGGAAATCATCAGGTATGACGAGGCCACAAAGGCTCCTTATTCCTACGATGAACCTCCCATTTTCATTCTGTGGCGTGACCGCTATACGCCAATCACCAAGCGGTCGCCTTTAGTCAAAAGTCTGAAGAAGATCACAAAGATCCGAATTTACGCCCCAGCGGAAAACAGAGAGGATGTGAGAAATTTCTGCCAATGCTTCTGGGATGATAGAGAAAAAAGAAGGGGGAGTTCCCTGTGATACAAATGCAACGATACTCGGCACTGCTTTATACCGTCCAAGCTGGCCAGGGAAAATTCGGACGGGTTGGCCATACCCTTATTCAGAAGTTGTTCTATCTCCTCATTTACGGTAAAAACGTGCCATTAGGTTATAAATTCAAGTTGTATTATTATGGTCCGTACTGTGCAGAAATATGGGGCGATTTGAATACCATTAAAGATTATGGTTTGATTTCTATTCAGCCTAAACCTGATGGGTTTGGCTACGACATTGCTCCGGGAAATAAAACGTGGCCATCACTTAAGGAATTTGCTTCTGCGATCGCCCCAAAGATTGATGAATTATTAGATCTCTTGGGCGGGCAGCATGTACGGATGCTGGAGGTTTTGGCTACAACTCACTATGTTTATACCGATTGGAAAAAACGTGATTTTGAGCCTAGCCCGGATTCAGTCGCCGAAAGCGTCGTCGCTCTCAAGCCACACCTGACTGTAGAAGAGGCGAAACAGGCATTAGCCTTGTTGAAAAGGGAGAAGCTGTGCTAGATCTAAAGAGTGCGCTCGCGTATTTCACCATTTCTCGGGGGTCTGATGTTTCAAGATTCCCGTTGAACGGGCCGACCGCTCCCCTCGTCGTTCCAACGCGCTCATGCTGAACTATCCAACCCGAGCCCCAAAAGTAGCGGTATAGCCAGGGCCTCGCCCGCCATTTCTCCACACATGCCCACCATGCGCCCGCAGGCATGCCCCGCATCTATAACCTGCTTGATCAGGCGCAAGACCGAAGGGCTAAATGGTTCATAGAGATAGGCTACCTTCTCGTTCGTGCGATCGACAGCCAAGGTGTACTAGATGAGATCATTCGTTCCGATATTGAAGAAATCTACTTCGGGAGCCAGAATATCCGCGGCCACCGCTCTGACGGCGTCTCCACCATGACCCCGACCTGGGCTGACGGATCGTAGGGGAAACCTTCGCTTTCAAGCTCCCGCTTTGCCTCCTCCACTGCTTCCTTGCAACAACTTAAACCTTAGACCTGCCGTCGCTTCCTGAAGTTGCCTGTCTTATGTGCGTACGACCCGCGGCCGCGGAACTCACTTTTGCCGTCCAGCTACCCCCTAAAGCGGTGGCGGGATTTTCGATCTCCACCTGACCAGGGCACGCTTATTGCAAAGATGGCCGAATCGAGCCGGCACCTCTGATCTAGCTTTGACGCTCCCTGCAACACGATGTCTAAACGCCATCGGGATTGAGCACCGCGACCTGATCCCTGCCTCCGGTCTTCGCCTGATATAAGGCCTTGTCGGCCCTTTCCAGAATGGTTGTAGTATCATCGCCAGCCTTGGCTTCGGTGACGCCTAAGCTGATGGTTATTTGCAGTCCACCTTTTTCCGTGCTGAAGCGGTGCTCTTTGACGGCGAGCCGCAGTTTTTCGGCTACCTTGACCGCCTGCGCCAGGGTCGTCTCGGGCAGGAGCACGACGAACTCCTCGCCGCCAAAACGCGCGACGAGATCTGAACGGCGAACATGACCCTGCAGTATTTTGGCCGTCTCTTGAAGCACCTGATCCCCCACCAAATGTCCGTATCGGTCGTTGATGTCTTTGAAATAATCGATGTCGGCAAAGAGCGACGCCAAAGGCTTTTTGTGCCGCTGGAAACGAATCAGTTCGCGGTGCAGGACTTCTTGCAGGAGATGGCGGTTACTCAGGCCGGTCAGCTTATCGGTTACCGCCATTTGGAAAAAGCGCTTCTCCTCAGATAGAGTCTGTATAATAGGCCGGACCGAAAAAGACGTCAACATGAAGACAAATTCGGCGACGACTAAGAGGACGATAATGAAACGGCTAAGATCCTGACGCATTTCAGCAAAAAAGAGATCGTTATTGACCACCAGCGTCAAGGTCCAGGCCGTCGGCAAAAGGAACTGGGTGTGCAGGGAATACGACGCTGGCTCGAACCAGGCTCGAGTAAACGACCCTGCTGGTTGCTCCTGCCAACCCCCCCTGAGGACGGCAGGAAACTTCGGATCAACCAGCTTCTCAGGTTGAAAAAGGACATCCTGCCCCCGGGTGAGAAAAAGATTACCGTGTCCATCAAAAGGCAATCGCAGTAAACTGGCGACCTCCTCGAAGTCAAAAACGGCCAAGAGATAGCCGAGGATCTCCAGTTCGTCCAAGCGCACGGGAGAGAGGACAATAAGCCCCTTTTTACCGCCGCCCAAATCGGCGAGATCCTTCAGGACGCCAAGCTCTTTAACCGTCTCCAGGCTAAGGATTTGTACGGGCAGGCCTTCTTGCAGGACCTTTTGGCCGTGCGCATCGGCAAGGGTTACCCCGAGGACGCTCTTATGGGCAGCCAAGGCTGCCTTCACCTGGTCTTGTGGGCTCAACCCATTCTTCTCTGCAGACTGCTTAGATATGGTTAAAGGTTTTCCAGCCGGATGACCAGCCCGGAGGATCTCTTTTACGCTTTCCAAACTGGCTATTTGCTCGGCTACCTCCAGGTCATTTTCTAGGATCTCGATGATACGCTCGCTTTGGTAGCGCAGATAAAGGCTGATCTCTGTTCGCAGTTCCCGCTCTAAAGCGTTATTCATCGGAAAAAGGACTATGGCGATGATCAGGATGGCCAGGATGAGAAAGCCACCGCCCATGGCCACGTACACACCCCGGACATCCCAAACCGGTCTCTTGACGTTCAACGGATAACCTCCCGCTGTTTTGCTACAACGTCTTTACTCTGTTTATCCTCGCGTTTTGTTGAATGTTACTGAAGAAACGGATTGCGTGAAAACGATAACTTTAGCAGGCATAAATTAAAGCGGGGAGCTCACCGACCAAATGCGACTGTGGTTAGCCCGCGGCTACCCGGAAGCGGCGACCCCGGGAAAATAGACGAGGTGGCGTTCTTTTTCGATCAAGGACAAATCCAGCTGCAAGAAAGCCTCCACCAGGCGCGGATCAAACTGTCGACCGCTCAATTCGCGGAGGACGGCAAAAGCCCTCTCCCGGGGCAATGCCTGCCGGTAAGGCCGGTGGGAACGCATGGAGTCATAGGCATCCACTACACCGATGAGGAGGGCGCCGTCAGGGATCTGGGTCCCGGCAAGACCGTCAGGGTATCCCTGTCCATCCGGTCGCTCGTGATGGCTGCGGATAATGGGGATTACCTCGTCCATATAGCCCAGGGCACTGACCACCGCCACCCCGAAAAGGGGATGCAGTCTGATTAAAGACCATTCATCATCAGTCAATCTTTCCTTTTTAGTTAAAACGCTCCGGCTGATCTCGATTTTGCCCAGATCATGGAGCAAAGCACCCAAGGCCAGGACTTTCAGCTGATCCTCGGGCCAACCCAGTTCCCGGCCCAAGATCTCCGCATAGCGGGAAACCCGAATAGAATGCCCGCCGGTGTAATGGTCGCGGGCATCGATGATCGCCAGGAGAGTCATGGCGCTGTTGAGGAGTCTCTCTTCGCTCGGGCGGCTTCGGAAGACCTCGAGGAAATCCATCATGGACCGGTAGAGCTCGGTCTGCCCACTGCCCTTTTGCTGGGCCTCCAGCATAGCTCGTTGGGCTCGCCAGAGGAGCTTTTCCGGTTTGTCCCCATCTTCCGGATAGACGGCCACACCCAAATGGATCTCCAGGTCTTTGGCCCTGGGTTCCACGGCAACCAGAGCCTTTTGCAAACGGTTGATAAAGCGAGCAGGGTCAAAGGCGTTGAGTTCTTCGGCGGAGAGAACCTGACAAAAGGCGAATTCATCCGCGGTGATGTGGGCGATTGGAGAACCGGGAGGCAAAAGGGAGCGGAGTATTTCGGCCAGCCTCTTCAGGGTCTCATTGCCTGCATCCCACTGCCAGCGCTGATTGAAAGCCTCAAAATCCTTCAAGTCCAGATAGCCCAGGAGAAGTTTTGTTGTCCGCCCTCCAACGGCAGCCAGCGGCGCTCCCGTTGTTAACCGGGGTGACCCATCCCACCCCGTCCCGCCTGACGAGGCCCCGTGGCAGGTAGCCAGCGGCACTCCCGTCGTTAACCGGGGTGGCCCCGCGTTTCCTTGGGAGCTCCGTCCGGTCGGAGACCTATCCGTTAACGGCTGCCCGCCAAAAGTCTCGGGTTGCTCCAAAGCCGCCAGCGGCGGAGCCGTTATGGCCAGCCCCGGCGTCTTTTGAATTAACTCCGAAAGTCGGCTTAAAAAGGCGTTCCGGTTTAAAGCCCCCGTCAGAGGGTCCCAGGTTTGGCTGGTCAGGTCGCGTTCGCGAAGGCGCTGCTCCAGGCGGGAGATCTGTTGAATCAAAAGGACGCCGGCCAGGGAGCCGGCGACGATGAAGAGGTCGTGAGTGGAGGAGCGCGGGTGTCGCTGGGGGGCCAGACGTACCTCCAAACGCAGAAGGAAAGCCTGGGCCAAAGCAACCAAATAACCGATGCGGGCCCCATATAGGCGGGTCAAAAGGGCCGGAGGCAGGACATATAGATCAATGAGAAAGTGTTCGGCGGTTTCACCGATATCAATCAGGAGCGGGAGAATAGTAACGAGAGCGCCCAAAAGCAAAAACCAATGAGGACGCGAGAAAAGGTTGCGCAGGGCGCGGTTGTTTGGCTGGACTGGGCCGGATGGCTTGGTTTCTTCCCTTGATGGAGCTGGGAAAGCTGTTCTTGAAGGCGTCCCGGTGGCCTTGCCTTTTTTAGCCATCAGCGTTCGCTTCCCTTTTTGGGAAGATATCTTAGGAAGCCACTTTCTACTATAATATGACGAGCTTTCCCGGGGCAAACAGGTTTGAGTCTCTTCTCCGTGGGCCTTAAACTAGATGTGAATCCCAACACCAATCGCTATAAATCGACAAAAATCACCTCACTGCGACATAATAGTGACCGCCGACAAGGCAAGAGAGCCGTCTCCAGCCTGGTTTTCTGCGGGTTCTGTCGAAATTTGTCGTAGCCGCGTAAGGGGCTTTCCCCCCCCCCCCCCCCCCCGTCAATTTGCCCCGCGACTTTAGGCCGGCTTACCCAGAATCCGTTCGGTAGCGAGACCGAGGATCCTTTCCGCACCCGGGTTGAAAACCACCAGGTCACCTTTTTCATCGGTGGCGACAATGCCTTCAAAGGCGAAATCGACAACGGCTTTCAGGCGCTCCGCCCGCGCTGCCTCTTTTTGAATCGACCAGGCCAGGTCGAAGGCTCGCTGGAAAGAGGATCGTATCGCTTTGGGAGAATAAACCTCAAAGGCGTAAAGGCCCGCCTCTTCCGCCAGGTCACAGGCCAGGGTCGTTCGACAAGTGCCCTGATTCCTGCCTCCTTCAGTTGCGCAATCTTGCGGCGGGCCTCCTCGTAGTTGTCATAACTGAATTGCCTTATTTTAACTTTGAGCAGATCGGCAATGTCCTGCAGCTCCGGTAAGGGCTGAGAAAAACGGCCGACAGCGACGACTTCCCCCTTTTGACTGGCTTGCCGGATGGCTTGTAAGAGGTCAAAGGCAGTAACGTCAATGGACACGATGGGCCGCGAGAGGTGTTTCTTAAGAAGCTGGGCGTTGGAACCGGCCGAGATGAAGACGTGCGCGTCCCCCCTGACCTCTCGTTCTTTGGCCAGGCTGACCAACTCGTCAAAAACGGCCTCGACGAATTCCAGCTCCACCGGCACTGGCGTGTCCCCGAGGGCCTTCTTGATCAGTAGTGTTAGGCGCGGGTAGCTGAAGACCACCACTCGTGGCAGCATGTACCCAACCTCCTGCCGAACGCTTCCTGCCTTTTCAAAGACCCCTCCAAAACGATTGGAAAAGTGAGGCGATTTGCTTTAGCAAGACTGTACACCTATTTTACACCAAGAACGCCCGCCTCGAAAGCACTGGTTCTAACCTCTCCGGCCCGTGGAACGATAGGTTGCCTTGGAATATATTGACACCCAGGCAATCTGTCCTGTATAATCTTCCTGAGGAGCGGATTAGGAGTGGTGCGGGACCAAGAGGGGGAGGACGGTGATGGCCATGGCGGAGGAAGTCATTCAGCAGGCGAAAAAGGAGACGGCCGCCGGGCAGCAAGGAAGCACGAGCAACTTCGGCTATTACTTTCTGGCCGAGAGGATCGATAATGTTCGGGACAGGTTGGAGGCCAAACTGGATGCCCAGCGCGGTTTCCTGGAAGCAAAGATCGATGCCCAGCGGGATTACTTGGAGGCCAGGTTTGAGAATAAGATAGATAACCTGCGGCAAGAGATGAAGGAGGAGAGCGTTAGTATCAGGACCGAGATCGGCGGCCTGCGGCAAGAGACGAAAGCCGAGATCGGTGGGCTGCGACAGGACATGAAAAGCGAAATCGGTGACCTCCGCCAGGAGATCACTGGCCTTCGTCAGGGCGATATCGGTGGGCTGCGACAGGAGATGAAAAGCGAAATTGGTGGCCTCCGCCAGGAGATCACTGGCCTTCGTCAGGGCGATATCGGTGGGCTGCGACAGGAGATGAAAGGCGAAATTGGTGGACTGCGACAGGAGATGAAAAGCGAAATTGGTGGACTCCGCCAGGAGATAAACAACGTACGTCTGTGGTCTATAGGTAACTTCTTCATGCTGGTGGTAAGCACTATCGCTATAGTTATCTCGGTAATCTCTAAGTAGTGTGATTGCCCAAGAAGGGTGACGAACTGCATTTTGGGCGCTTTTGGCGGGGTGTTGTGATGTTTTTCGGAGTCACCGCGTCCCCTCCTTTTTGTTGTTCTCATGCGTGGGAAGATTCACGAGGAAAACCCCCCGGAATCCTCTACCGCGATCATTTTGGCGGCTACGGCCTGGGGGCGCGGATCCTCTTCTCCCGGCTCCCCGTCGGAACAGATCCCCTGGCACTGGGCCGGGATCGGGGTAACGGATTTCCCTCAGGCGAGCGCCATCAGCGACGATGCCCGATCACCATCGAGACCTTTCCTGCAAACCCTGGCCGAAGAGGTGGACCCATGGTTTGCTCAACTCTTGGAAGGCTTACGTAACCAAGAGTATGGGGTACTGCTTCTTTTTTATCGGGGCCGCTCCGTAATTGTACCCGTCTGTCTCCGGGTGATGCGCTTTACCTTATCCCGCCTATCCTGGGCGCTTATCCATCTAGAGCTTTCTAAAAACAATCCGCCAATGCCCCTCGCCCATCTTTTCAGCCTCGTGCTGGAATCCCCTGCCTTCCATTACCCCATAGAGGCGAAAGGGTTCAAAGGTATTGATCAGTACCAGGGTATCTCCCGGATCGCTCAGTTCTTTAACCCCTTTCATGATGTCATCAAAGGGATCCACCCCGCGGGCGTGATGGGAGCGTACATCAAGCTCGATCTCTTTAGGCATTGTCCATAACCCTCCTTCGGAGTATGAGTGTAGTGCTTATTGTACCTTCCAAAAAAGTTCTGCCTATGACCTTGATCACGAAAAGTGGGTTATTATGAGGAGTGCAGCGGAGAGAGCGGCCGCGAAGCTACGACCGCACCAAACTAAACCCCCCTTTGAGTATTCCTCAAAGGGGGGCTTTAAATATTTTCCGGCAGTGGCCTACTCTCCCGGGCAGTCGCCCGCCAAGTACCATCGGCGCTGGAGAGCTTAACTTCCGTGTTCGGAATGGGAACGGGTGGGTCCTCTCCGCTCTTACCACCGGAAACTCAAGGCCGTTGAAAAAGGCCAATCTGCTGCGTCACTCCGGCAGCTTGTCGCTCCAACGTATATCTAATACGCCTGCGCTCCAAGCCTTGTCCTTCCTTGCATCTTGACCTTTTTGAACGGCCTTGTGGTGTCGTTCGGGTGAAAAAGGCCAATCTGCTGCGTCACTCCGGCGGCTTGTCGCTCCAACGTATATCTAATACGCCTGCGCTCCAAGCTCATCCGGCGAGCCTTTAACTTCTCACACAGAGGTTTTTTGGGCTTTTTGAGTATCTTCACCGTGTAGCGCTTTTTGTTGGGTCGCTTTGCTTTTGTCGACCCCGCCTTCTAGCAGTCATTTATCAACTGCTAACCTCAGGTCAAGCCCTCGACCGATTAGTACCAGTCAGCTTAACCCCTTACGGGGCTTACACACCTGGCCTATCTACCTGGTAGTCTTCCAGGGGTCTTACCGGACTACTCCGTGGGATACCTCATCTTAGGGGAGGCTTCACGCTTAGATGCTTTCAGCGTTTATCCCCGCCGGACATGGCTACCCAGCGTTTGCCCCTGGCGGGACAACTGGCACACCAGCGGTCCGTCCACCCCGGTCCTCTCGTACTAGGGGCAGCTCCCTTCAAGTATCCTACGCCTGCGACGGATAGGGACCGAACTGTCTCACGACGTTCTGAACCCAGCTCACGTACCGCTTTAATCGGCGAACAGCCGAACCCTTGGAACCGACTTCAGCTCCAGGATGCGATGAGCCGACATCGAGGTGCCAAACCCCGCCGTCGATATGGACTCTTGGGCGGGATCAGCCTGTTATCCCCGGGGTAGCTTTTATCCGTTGAGCGATGGCCCTTCCACTCGGTACCACCGGATCACTAAGCCCGACTTTCGTCCCTGTTCGACCCGTCGGTCTCACAGTCAAGCTCCCTTTTGCCTTTGCACTCTGCGCGCGATTTCCAACCGCGCTGAGGAAACCTTTGGACGCCTCCGTTACTCTTTGGGAGGCGACCGCCCCAGTCAAACTGCCCACCTGACACTGTCCCCTGACCAGCTTATGGCCATTGGTTAGAACTTCGATGCTCCAAGGGGGTTAAGCTGACTGGTA
>JAMCWA010000002.1 GCA_023475165.1 Bacillota bacterium
GTTCTAGGTGGAATATTATATATTCTACATTGGCGTTGGCCGTGACCGGCATGCCCGGGGTAGTCCCGGGAATGGAAAGGAGGTGGTTAAAGGGGACATCTTCCTGCTGGAGGTGAACGATGTTGTCGTTGGCGACATAGAAGACCTGAAGATGGAGGGTTCCCTGGATAATGACGCTGTCGGTGTTGGCGGTTCCCGTGACTTGAGTCACCGCAGCCAGGATCTCCTTGACCTTTATGATGCCACATGCTGACGGGATGGGCTGCCTGATTCCTACCCGCGTAGCCTCCGGGTCAGAAGAGGGCTTGGCTAGGCCAAAGGCTGCGGCAGTCGGAAGCAGCTCTTTCCCCTTGGACCTGGGCCTGGCTTTCGTGCCCTTTGACCTGGCATTGAGCTGAGAGATTTCCCTGTTCGCCCCAGCTCCACCACCCTGTGAACTTCCCGGCTGTTTCTGCCCTGAAACAACTTCCTTTTTCATGCCGTCCACCCTCCGCCCTGATCCTATCCACAACATATTATGCGGCACCAGCGGATTGGGCAACGAATGGTGTAACCCCGGACCGGCGGAGAAGAAAGGACTTCCGTCAAGGCCATTTGCAGCCGGCGCTTTGGTATGGTACGCTGGGAAGGGAACTCGGACAAGGGATCTCACCCCCAGTCTGATCAAGTGAAAAGGGAGGACATCGATGGAGGTCAAGCCCGCGGTCAGAAAAAAATCTCCTTCCCGCTGGGAAAAGATCCTCTTTACTAGCCTCGGACAAGTGGTAGTTGAGGGACCCCTGTCCGCGGAGGAAATCGCCGGACTCATCCTGGATGAGGGGTTGCGGATGTTTCGACCGGCCTGGCGGCAGAAGGAGGCCCTGGAGACAATCGCCAGGTCTCCGGAAGGCCGGGTGGTCGCAGCTAGATTGGGCTCTCTGGTGGGCGGCTACGTCACGTTTCATCCCCCTGATCGATTCGAACGTTGGGGCCGGGACAGGATCGAGGGAATCCTGGAGTTGGGGGCCATCGAGGTAGCACCGAGGTTTCGGCAAACGGGGGTAGGAACGGCCCTGATTGAAGTGGCCATGTCTAACGAAGAGCTGGAAGACTATATCGTCATCACCACCGAGTACTGGTGGCACTGGGACCTGGAGGGAACCGGCTTGACCATCTGGCAATACCGTCAAATGCTGGAGAAAGGCCTGGCCCCCTTTGGCCTCTTCCCGGTGGCCACCGATGAACCGGAAATCGCTTCCCATCCCGCCAACGCCCTCATGGTCCGGGTGGGTTCGCGGGTAAGCCAGGCCACCCGGTCCCGTTTCGAAAACCTCCTATTTGCAGAAAACAAAGGGAGCCCCTGAGCTCCCCTTGAAAAACAGAGATTGGCTGTTGATGTTTGAGTCACGCGGCAGCCAGATACAGAAAGCCCTTAGTAAGGAGAAGCGCCCCTCCTATCTAAAGGGACGGATAGCGGCTCTCGACCTGGGAGATCTGTTGCGGCGTGGCTGACTGGACGGTATACCACCCCTGCCGGTTCATGATGTCAAAGAGCTTTTCAGCAGAATCGATCTCGTCCCGGTGGATGGACATAAAGGTCCGCCGGAGAGAAGAAGAAGCCGACTCGTTAGCGGAAAGATTGTATTTCATGGTCAAATACTTGTGGGTATCCAAGCTATCACCGACCATGGTTTTGTCGCTCAGCTGAGCGGGATTGGTGATGGGCCTCATTCTGAGAACCTCCCTCCTTTAAGCTACTGTCGTCGTTGCGTTCCCGTTTCACCGCGGTACTGTCCAGCACCACCGGTATACTGGGGCGTGGCATAGGTCGGCTGCCCGGCGAATTGGGAGGTCCATTGGGCCGCGCCACCATATTGTGCTGCTCCGAGGGGCGGGTTGGGGGAATAGAACTGACCAGCCCCGGTGAAGGGTTGGGATTGGGCTGACATTTCCATCTCCCGTACCAGCATGTCATAATGGCGCAAGTGAATACTTTGGATATCCTGGAAAGTGCGCCGCAACTCCGGATTGGTAACCTGGGAGGCATAGAAGCCGAGTTTCTCAACGACGACCGTTTCTGCCGCCAGGCAATCCGACAGCTCCAAAACCTCCCTCTGGGTCAAAGATTGAACCATTCTTTCACCTCCTCAAATTTTTGCAACCATCCCCTATTGTGGCTGTCAAGAGGTGCAAAAATGCGAGGGAAGTGATGGCATATCTAGGAGCCAACTGACAAACCACTTATTAAGTGGTTAACCCGCGGAGACGCCCCTTACACCACCAGGCTCTCCAGATCCCTGGGATAATAGGTGAAGAAATCGATTCCCGTCTTCGTCACCAGGATGGTATCAGAATGGCGGAATCCGCCCAGGTCTCGGACATAAAGCCCGGGTTCCACGCTGAAGACCATTCCCGGCTCAATGACAGTTTCGTCGCCCACGTCAAAAAAGGGGGCTTCGTGTCCCAGGAGCCCCAGGGCATGACCGGTGTGGTGTCGCCAGTATTCCATCAGCCCTTCTTCCTGACAATAGCGAAGGACCTCCCGGTCGACATCGCTGCATTGCCGCCCGGGTTTGATGGCGGCAAAGGCCACCTCCTGCGCCTGAACCATCTTTTCAAAGAACCAACGTTGTTTGGCGGAGGGCTCGCCTACAAACATGGTCCTCTCTAATTCGCTGCCGTAGCCCCCTACGCGCGCTCCCGCCCCCGTGACCAGAACGTCACCGGCTTTCAGCCGGGCATTTATGGTCACGGCGTGAGGCAACGCCGAATTCAAGCCGATTTGCCCGCGAAATCCGGCACTGGCCCCCACCCCGCCAAAAGCAACGGGCCGGTAATGGCGGCCCAGGGTCCGCATCATAACCGTAGTGGCTTCCATGGAAGCCCGCGGGGAAATCTCCAGCTCCGTCAGGCCGGCGCGGGAATACTCCTGTAATAGGGTATGGGCCAGATTCCCCCAGCGGGCGCTCTCCTGAATTAAGGCCACTTCCTCCGGCGACTTGATCACTCGCAGTTTCTCTACCAGCCCGCGCAGCACCGATACCCCAACCTCCGGAAGTACCTGGCTTAAACGCGGCCCCCGGTAGCCCGACGGCGAACCATAGCCATCAGCATCAGCCGCCAGCGGCCCGGTAGCGAGAGCGAGGTCTATTAGGAGTTCCTTCAAATACTCCATCGGGTGCTTCTCTGTGGGGTATTCGGGGTAGGAACGTACTCCCTCCACCCGCGCTCCCTCCTGGGCATGCTCTTCTTCCAGCCGTGGTACCAAAAGTACCGCTCGGTTCTCAGCCGTAAGGACCAAAGCTACGGGTCTCTCCGTAGGAATAAAGGCAAATCTGGTCAGATAAAAAATGTCGGTGGCGGAAAAGAGGATATAAGCCTTGACCCCTTGCTCTGACAGTTCCTTAACCAGGGCCTCTCTTCTCCGCTTTAGCTCCCGGTCGCTGATTTCCAGTAACATACCTTCACCCACCTTTCGTCTCTCTAAATGTTTTCTCTTCCACACTAGCCGCAAATCTCCTGCCACCCGGGTACAAAAAACATGTGGAGGCGGACGGGAGCCCGCCTGATATGCAGATGGGGGTTTTTCAGCACCCTACCCCGAAACAAACCAGTTACTTCCAGGGCGCCGCTGCTGTTTCATTACTCTTTGGCGCCGCCAAAAGGCGGCATGGGGGTCTCCTAGGGCTCAGCGACCGGGAGGTTGATGACGGCCGTAAAGCTCATCCTCCGCCAGCCAATCGCCGGGATCCAAAAACTGAATCCTTATCCCCCAGCCTTCGTACACCCCCAGGGAGCGCCAGAATTGAGCGGCACTGAAGCTTACGCCGTCAATGATCACGATCAACCCTTGTTGCTCATCCCATTCCACTCGTCCCTCGACCAGCTCTTCCATGACCCAGGTATCGGTTTCCGGAACATAGACGATTTGTTTCAAGGAGAACCACCTCTTGAAAAGGTATTATCCCAAAAGAAGGTTAATAGTATTGTGACAGAACATGGCTATCCTGGAGTAATCAAAGGGGGAGGAAGAATGGGAATTCCAGAGGAAATCCTCGGCCAGATCGTTGAGAGGGAACAACCCCTCCTGGAACTTTACCGTCAACTGGCCGAAAGCGCCCAGGGAGAGGCGCACCGCAAGCTCACCCGAGAATTACTGGAGCAAAGAACCTTTCACTGGAACACCCTGGGCTTTCTCAGGTCTCAACTGCCGAGGGAGTTTCTATGTCTGGGTACTATCACCGACAGCCAGGTCAACCTGCGTCGAAGCCCTAAAGGAAGTTCTGAATTGCTGAGTCAACTGGACCGGGGCACCACCGTTATCATCATTTCCTACGAGGGGAACTGGGGTCAGGTCCAGCTCTTGGATGGAACTACTGGTTATGTCTTCAAGGCCTACTTAAAATGTGGCCGGGGGGGTTGAGTCGCCCCCCGGCCGCTAAGACCCAATTGCCGCTCGGGAACCAAAGGCGGGCCTCAATTGGTCATAGACAGGACCATGTTGACCAAAGTCCGCACGGAAAAGCCTGTGGCCCCCTTGGGCTGATAAGGAAGCTCCCTTTCCCCCCAAGCGACGCCAGCGATATCCAGGTGAGCCCAGGGTGTCGTGCCGGCAAACTCGCCGATGATGAGACCTCCGGTTATGGTCCCTGCCGCAGAACCTCCCACATTCTTGATATCGGCCACCTGGCTCTTATACTGTTCTTTGTACTCCGGATAGGTCGGAAGTGGCCAAAAGCGCTCGCCAGCACGCTCTCCGGCGGCCACGACCTCTTGGACCAGGGATTGGTTGTTGGCGATGATGGCGGCCGCCTGGGTACCCAAGGCTGTACGAACCGCCCCAGTCAAGGTGGCCACATCAACGATGAGATTGGCGTTTAACTCACGGGCATAAGTCACGGCGTCGGCCAGGATCAGTCTTCCTTCGGCATCGGTGCTGATTATCTCGATGGTCTTGCCATCCATGGCTCGCACCACGTCCCCCGGCTTTTGGGCCCGGCCACCCGGCATGTTCTCCGTGGCTGCGATTATCCCCAGAACGTTGATAGCCGGTTTGAGACGGGCAATGGCCTGCATCGCCGCTAGAACGGCGGCGCCGCCAGCCTTGTCCATCTTCATATTCTCCAGACCTTCCCGGGCCTTGAGGGAGATCCCGCCTGAATCGAAGGTCAGTCCCTTGCCCACCAAAGCCACGGTCTTGGATGTCGGAGGGGAGGCCTGATAGCGGAGAACGATGAGCCGGGGCGGCTCCTGACTGCCCCGGGCCACCCCCAGCAGGGCCCCCATCCCTTTCTTCTCCATCTCCTGCTCATCTAAAACCGTGACGGTCAATCCTTCCCGGCGGGCCATCTCCTGGGCCAGGAGAGCCATCTTCTCCGGTATCATCAGATTGGCTGGCTGGTTGGTTATGTCGCGGGCGAGATTGGTGGCCTCGGCCAGGGTCTGTCCGACCCTTGCCCCCCGCCTAACCGCCTCCAATCTGGCCTCATCTTTTTCCACCAAGAGAAGCTGTTTTATCCCCTGGTCTTCCGCCTTGCTCTTGGCTCCTTGAAACTGGTAGAGACCGAGCAGAGTTCCTTCCACCAGAGCCGCCGCCGCCAACTCGGAGTCCAATCCCCCTATGCCACTCCCATGTACGATGCTGGCCACGACTTGCGCGTTCTTTTTTCGAGCCTCTTTTGCCGCGGTACCTGCCGCCTGGCGGACCCGGTCCAAGTTCAGCTCCTCTGCCTGGCCTAAACCTACCACAATAACCCGCCTGGCGGTTATCCCACCCCGTGGGTGCAACACGGCCAACTCGTTCAGTTCACCTTTGAACTCCCCGTCGGCAGCCAACCCCTGGATAGCTCCCCCCAAAGCCTTATCCACAACCCCCGTCGCCCCACCCGGTACCGTTACCCCGGCAAAAAGGTTGATAATAATGGTGTCAGCCGCAGTTTCGATGATGTCGCCGCCCCGAACAGACAATTCCAAGTCCCTTCACCTTCCTTCCCAGACTGCAAAACCAGTAAGGGAATTCTCTAAGGGTATAGAAATTTCCTGCTGGCCGGCAACAAAGCTCCGTCCAGGAGACTGCTGACAAACTGTTCTTCGGCAGATTGCGCCACACCGCAGTTGGTGGTTTTTCAGCGGTCTCCCAGGTAGGTACACTGGTGGAGCCGGGCCATCCGCCGCCAACTGTGCTCTCTTTGGTAGACCATACTTGCTTTGACCAAGTTCGCGGCTAGTTGCGGGTCGGAAAGAACCCTTCGAACCGCCAGTACGATTTCCTGCGGTCTGGCCGAAGGTATTTTCAGAACTTCCCCCTGTAAGTCGGAGAAAAAGGGCGAATCGGTAACGATGATGGGGCGCTGGGCCGCCATCAGGGTGCGAACGGCAGCCGAAGTCCCGTAGCCCCCGTTGTCCAGGTAAGGAAGGATATTGATATCCATGGCGTGCAGGAGAGGGACGATCCTCTCCAACGGGGCGTATTCCAGCCGCAAATTCAGCCCTGACCAAAGGTCATTGGTTTTAAGAAAGTCCACCACTTGTTCGAAATGCTTTTGGGAGATACCGCCAGGCGCAAGGCTGCAAAAAAGAAAGGTTTGCAGGTGGGGATAAAACCGGCGAAGTTCACGGGTGGCCAGGGCCAACTCCGGTATTCCCTTTTGAGGAAAGACAAAGCCAAAGAAACCCAGGCCGATACCTTCTGAAAGAAGCGGTTGGGGGCTAGGTCCGGGCGAAAGATTCCGTTCAGAGACCCGGAAAACCCTTCCCTTATCCATTGCCTTCCCATAGTATCTAGCGGGTCCGTCCGTTGACACCGTCCGGACGGTGACCCCGGCGTTTCTCGCCACCAGACCCAGTTGACTTCTGCTCTCTTCCCGGACTCCCAAGGGATAGCTTGGGACCCCCATGGGGATAACAGCGAGGCGCGACGCTTCCACTCCTTGTGACAAGAGTTCTCGGACCATCTGGCTGGAGTGAACGATCACCTGGTCAAACCTTCCAAGAATGCTCTGGTTGACAAAGGCCGCCGCCGGGGCAAATGAATGGAGGGTAATGATCTTGAGCATACCGCTTTGGCGAAGTTGGTTCAGCGCCTCCAGCAACGCTTCATTGTCATAAAGACTGTATTCATATTGAAAGTGTGCCGTTTTCAAACCTCTCTGCCGCATCCAGGGTACAAGGCCAGTCAGGGCCTCGTTGAAAATCTCAACGAGGCTCCCCTCAGCCCGAAGGGCCTCAACCAGAGACCGGCTATATTCGGCCACGCCGCAGGGGCGACCCCAACTAGGCACAACCATAGCCAGCGCCTTGGCTTGCTCCGGCCCCGGTTCGGCTGCCGGTGGCGATCCTGTCGCCGGTTGATGGACCAAAGGGGTAGGCCCGCCCAGGTGGCCATCCCGGGGTACTTCATCCAGGCGCTGGATGACAGCATCGATCCACCTTTCCAGGGAGAAATGAGCCAGGACGTCCTGACGGCCTCGCTCCCCTTTACCTCTGGCCTCGGACCAATTCTCCACCACCCGCCGCATCAGCCGTCGTGTGGCCGGGAGGCTCGGACGCGCCCAGTTAGTCCCTACATAGGTCTCATCGTTGGGGATACCCAGCCTGGGAACAGGTTCCAATCCCTCGACGGGGATGAGGTAGCTGTTTTCGCTGGTCAGGTACTGCAGGTGTCCAGACCAAGCGGTGGTTATGACGGGTCTGCCGCAGGAAAGGGCCTCCAGGGCCGGCAGGTTCCATCCTTCCCCCCGGGTGGGCAGAAGGAAGCAGTGAGAGCCGGTATAAAAAGAGGCCAGGTGCCGGGAGTCGTAGATCCCCGGCAGAAGAAGAATCCGAGGGAGGACCTTTTCCCGCTCACCCAGGAAGGTCCTTATTCGCTGGCTGATCTTCTGGCCGGACAGATCAAAATCCGGACCATTGCTATAGGTTCTTAACAAGAGATAGACGTCCTGAGAATCCGGAAATTCCTCCGCAAAGGCGGTCAAGAGCAGGTCATAACCCTTGCGCAGTATCCATTCGAAATTGGAGAAGAAAATAAAGCCCTGTATACCCGGTGGCTTGAACGGGGGTGCCTCCGGGCTGAACAGGCTCGTGTCAATCCCAAGAGGCATCACTCGTATTTTTTCCAGATTGACGCCGCTTCTGGCGAAGGTCTCCCGGTTAAAGTTGGATGGAACCCAGATCTCATCCATGGTCAGACATTTCCCTACCCAGTGGGGCGGCAGCCCGTCTGATTCCAGCATGGTATAGCCAATGGCCGGGCGACCTGGCTCCTTTCTGAAGTTGGGAGCGATGGAGAAGAAGATTTGAGGACCCCCTGTGGTGCGGTTATGCCTGGCCTTCTCCAGGTATCGCCTCTCTTCCTCATCAAGGGGTACGGCCGTCTGACCCCAAGCCAGCGGGGTAAGTTGCACTTTTACCCCGCGCTTCATCAACTCCACCGCCAGGGCCCGCGTCGCCGCCGCATACCCCGAAGCATCGTAGACTGGACCAATTATCTGCACCTGCATCGGCCATCCTGGCCTCAAAGTAGGCCCAAGCCGGAGTTTTGCGGGAACCCCATGTTATTAGCCCGTCGGCACAGCCTGATCTCCCCTGATGCGACTGCCAACCGCGACGATTCAGGCGTCGGGCCTTTGTCCCGGCTCCTCCTAGGGGGCCACCCTCGCCAGTTCTTCCTCCTTCAGCGATTCCTTCGCTAAACCTTCTGGTTATGTAACCTTAATCCTATATTATTGGCGTCAAGGGTTGCTTGCTACCGGCAAGGCAGCTCTTACTGCACTTTCCCGGAAAACAGGCTGAGCTAGCGGGGATCTTGAGGAATATGATGTGGTAGGAACGTTTCGAGGGAGAAGAGAACATTGTCCGGTCTGAAAGATTTTTACCGGGCCATTCAAGCCTTCTACCGGCCCAAGACCAAGTCCTGGCTCTGCCCCGTTCTTAAGCACCGAGAAGGTATTCTCCCGGGGAAATCCGCGGGGTACTATGCCGAAGACAAGATCAAGTTGGCTTTGCCCGGCCTCTTCATCTCCCTGGAGCGGCGGACCATGTCCCCTGTCCCGTTTGAGGTGCACGTGATCGTCCCGCGGGTCGAAATGCGATTTCGGGAAGGCGGTAAGGAGTACCGGGAAGAGGTAGAGATTATCTTTAATAGCATTACGGTTGTTAGCTCGCCCCAACATCCCCCCATTGGTCAGGGAAAAACGCCGGGGACAGGAAACCATTGAAAAGGTCCAGCCGCTGCGCCATGACCCGCAACAGATGGACCTGATACTACCTTGATACACTTCTAAGGTGAAAGTCGGGCGTCGCCGCACCGCTGCTGTTTCATTCCTCTTATGGCACCGCCAAAGGCGGCCGGGGAAACTGGAAAGTTCTCCTACAGGGTTGTCCCCGCGAGGTAGACCTGCGCCCGCATGGCCTTGAAGCCTTCCAACATATCGTCGGCAATAAACCTGGTAGTAACGCCATCAAGGCGCCGCACCCCGGGGACTAATTCGGCAACATCAGCCATTCCGGAGTTGATAAACTTAAGTTCAATTTCGATGGGACGCACGAGGCGATATGGTGGGATGCTTCCAATTATCTTCAAAGCCTCACCGGCACCGCGGCTGATGGCTTCCCGGGCACGGGTCGGGTGCAGCCCCCGCGCTGCGTAACGAGTCAAGGCCGTTTTCACCACCACTCCCTGGATTGGACCCAGAAGGGATTGGGCCTCCTGTACCACCACGTTATCACCGGTAACCAGCACCACCGGAACATTGTAGTGTCCGGCTATCGCCGCATTCAGCCCTGTTTCCCCGACCTCGATACCGTTTAGCTTCAACCGGTAGACCACCCGACCGAAATAGGTATGGCTCAAGACACCCGGCGATGTCATCCGCGCATGATACCCGACGAAGAAAACCGCGTTAAAGGTATCATCAATCCCCTCCATCATGCTCAACTGTTTCGGTGAGCCGGTTATTAACTGGGCTGCAGCGTGTAAGTCCTCGGGGATCAAGTTGCGCATGGTGCCATGAGAATCGTTGACGACCACCTCGGTGGCCCCACCGTGCAAAGCTCCCTCGATGGCGGCATTGACCTCACCGGTCATGAGCTGCCTGGCCCGCTGGTGTTCCTTGCCGTCCCGACTGGTCTGCTCGCTATGGACGACCCCGCTGACCCCCTCCAGATCGGCAGAAATGAAGATCCTCATACTAGACCGCCTCCAGATTCCCGGAAGGCGGCGGTCTCCCCCCTTTCCTTCGGCCTTGTCCATTATTATACTCCATTTTGGCACTGGGTGCCAACTTTGGCCAATGGGAAGGGTACTCTTACTGGGCATAGATGCTGTAATCCAGCCCGGGAAAAAGGTTATCCTCCTCCTCCATTCGCTTCAAGTCCTCCTCTGGTACCTCCCCCTGCGTCAGCCCTTCATACAGAAAAGTAAAACGACTGATATGTTCCAGAAAACGACTTTTGGCGTAATCGACCACGGTCCCGGTGTACATGATAAAGGGCCAATCGCTGGATTGAGCCAACAATAGCTCCCGGGCCGCCTGATTTAAACCTCTCCGCCGTGATCCTTCCGCCCCTGGGTTCGCCCGGGCGAGCTCGATCATCCTTTCCGCCGCTTTATGCAGATGGCGGTAAACCCAATCATTGGCACCGTTCAACCAGACCTCACTGTAACCCTGATGACCCCAACTGGACAGCGATGGAGTTACTACCTCTTGGGGAGGGTACTTTACTATGTACTCTCCGGGGGTAATGGTCTTGATCACATCCTGATCGTAGGCCATTTTCCGCAAAAGGTATTCCAACCAAAGGGGGCCTTCATACCACCAGTGGCCAAAGAGCTCAGCATCATAGGGGGCAAGGATGATGGGTGGCTCATCCATCATGCTGGATAAATACTCCACCTGCTTTTCTCGATTAAACATGAAATTACCGGCATGGAGGGCCGCTTTGGCCCGGGCCCAGTCCGGCCGGTAGTACTCTTTCTCGTTAGTTTTGCCCGTGATCCGGTAGTACTTTAAGCCCAAGTGGGTTCTGACTCCCGGCAGAAACCCTCTTACATATTCCCACTCCAGATCATAACCAATATCACGATAGAACTCGCGGTAATCATAGTCCCCGGGATAGCCCTCCTTAGAACTCCAAACCTGCTTGGAGGATTCTTTATCCCGGCCAACGATGGTCAAACCGTCAGGGGTACGTACCGGTCGGTAGACGCCTTGCCGGGGTCGAGGTTTTCCATTGGAAAGGCCATGGGATTCCAGCATCGTATACTCAATACCGAGGTCAGTCAGGACCTTATCGTTTCCCGGGCTGTAACCACATTCCGGCAACCAAAAGCCGCGGGGTCCGGCCCCAAAAAGCTGAGAAAAAAGCGTAACGGCGGCCTCTATCTGCCCCCGGAGCGCCGCCTGCGACAATTCCAGGAGGGGGAAATAACCATGCGTGGCTGCCGTAGTGATAATCTCCAGACTTCCAGCCTCGGCCAGCTCCTGGAAAGCCTTTATCAGGTTACCCTGGTAGCGATTTTCGTAAAAATCCAGGGCCTGACGAAAGTTCTCCTGGTACATACGAGCCAGCTGACTCAGTTGAGGATCATGGGCGGTCCTTTCCACTTCCAATCCAGCCAGTTCAAAGAGGGCGGTCAGATGCCGGTCATATCTTTCCTGTAGAAGGGGATCTACCAGCATGCTAAGTAGGGTTGGGCTCAGGGAGAGGGTTACCCGAAAGGGAACACCGTCCCTGGTCAAACGCTGGAAGGTTTGCAGCAACGGTATATAGCATTCGGTCATGGCCTCAAAGAGCCACTTTTCCTCCAAAGGGTGCTCGTTTTGGAGGTGTCGAACAAATGGCAGGTGGGCATGGAGTAGTATGGCCAGGTAACCCTTGGGCATTCTTTACCTCCTCGAACTATAGACAAAATAAATACTGGTACTGAGGTCGTCCGGCGACCGGTACCAGCGATAGCCTTCCCGCGTCATCCTGGTGGAGACATCTCCCGCTTTTTCACCATCTCCACAGAACTGTAGGTTATCGGGCCGCCAAAACGGGAAGCAGCCGTAACCCAACCTTCCTCCGCTTCAGCCGTCGCGATCCAGGGGGTGTGAACGGTGTTGGATCGGGCCAGTACAACAAACCGGTCCCCCTGGTAGTATCCCAATTCGGCAAAATAGCTGTGATCGGGGAAGACGTTGATGTACCAGTTCTGGGCCCCATAGGGCAAGGGAATCTCAAAGGGGGTCTTTCCGTCAACAGTAGCATCGTAACATCTCAAGATAACGGCACTGTCACCAGGACCAGGTCTCTTCTCCCAATAGGCGAAGATCCACCAGGGGTCCCTGACCAGCAGGGTCAAACGGTCTTCGTTGTAAAGCGCCGGAAAGGGGTAGCTTCTTTCCCGGGGCTTCTCCGCCCCCAGCTCCGCCTGCCTTGCGACAAAAGGGGCGGAAGGTAGAGAGTTAGTGTCTTCCCCTGTAAGGGAAATACCCACCTCCGGTGGGATTCTCGCCGCAACCTCCGGTATGAGTTCGTGAGAAGCTTCAAAGACGACATCGTGGGTTTCTTTGGGCACTACCGGCTCTTCTCCCCTTTCTCCTTCGCGCAGACGCGGCGTCTCACTCTCTTCCGGCCTCAGCCGCAGCCACAGATAAATCCCCGCCAGTCCCAATACCGCCAGAAGGAGTATCTGCCAGAATTTCAAGCCGCGCCCCCCTTTCTTTATTGTCGGCCATTCTCCGTTATATTGTGTCTTGCCTTAAGGGAAATTATAAATACTCAAAGTGGATATAGGATTCGTTCCCTGGTAATAATGAAGGTGACAAAATAAAGGAGGGTCTTGCTTGCCCGAATTGAGAGAGAATCCCGTCACCCAAAGCTGGGTGGTGATTGCTACGGAGCGAGCCAAAAGGCCGACGGATTTCGTACATCCGGCAGCTCCCCGCAAAGGGACGGCCAATTGTCCTTTTTGTTACGGAAATGAGGACAAGACCCCACCGGAGATCCTGGCCTACCGACCCCAGGACACGCGCCCCGACACCCCCGGGTGGCGCGTCAGGGTGGTCCCGAATAAGTTTCCCGCCCTCTCCGATGAAGGCGATCTGGTGGCCACACGAGAAGGTTTCTTCCGGGGGATGACCGGCTATGGGGTCCATGAAGTGGTGGTGGAGTCCCCGGAACATGACCTGACTCTCCCTTACCAGACCCCGGAACAGGTCTATAATGTCCTCAGTGCCCTGAAGGAGCGCTTTGCCAACCTATCCCGGGATCGCCGTCTTCGTTATGTCCAGATTTTCAAGAATCATGGCGGAGTGGCGGGAGCCTCCCTGGAGCATCCTCATTTTCAAATCATCGCCACCCCCCTCATCCCCGCAGAAACAGAAACGGAGCTGAAAAACGCTTATGACTACTATCATGAACACGGTGAGTGTCTCTTTTGCCGGATGATGGGGGCAGAGCTGGGGGAAGCCCGGAGGATCCTGCGAGCCGATGATAGCTTTGTGACCTTTAATCCTTACGGTTCGCGTTTCCCCTTTGAGACCTGGATTTTGCCACGTCATCATAACAGCAGCTTTGGCAGCATCTCCGAAAAGGAGGTGCGCGATCTGGCCCTGGCCGTGCAGGACGCCCTGGGACGCCTGGATGAGGTCCTAACCGATCCCCCTTACAACCTGATCCTGCACACGGCACCTCTGGACCTGGAGGCGCGGGAATACTATCACTGGCATATTGAGGTTCTGCCCCGGCTTACCATTGTAGCCGGCTTTGAGTGGGGAACGGGCTTCTTCATCAACCCAACCCCGCCGGAAGATGCCGCCCGGTTCCTCCAAGAGGTTAAGAACCCCGAAGAGTAAACCCCGAGCTGCCTTCAATTTGGAAGACTTTCGCCGCATCCCTGCCTCGCGCCCGGACCCGTTCGGTGATCGTGCCCCCTAGCGGAGGCGGGCGGGAGCCGACCCGACGCGCAGATGGAGTTTTTAGCGGCCTCCCAGGAAGCGGGATACAAACTATTTCCCAAGGAGGTTCCAGTTGATGTTCGACCGCAGTTTGAAGGTTTTATTGATCTCCCCCGAAGTCAGTCCTCTGGCCAAAGTAGGTGGCCTGGCTGATGTAGCCGGGTCGTTGCCCAAAGCCCTCGCCACCCTTGGGCAGGGGGAGATCAGCCATGATATTCGGGTCGCCCTGCCCCGTTACAAGGGGATCGATGCCCGAGAATACGTCACCGACTTCCCGGTGCAAATGGACGGACGACAGGAGACGGCGGTCATCCGTCGCACCCAATTTGAGGCCCACCTGGGTGTGGCCCAGGCCGTCGTTCCCGTCTACCTGGTGGACAACTACCACTACTTTAACCGGGAGGGGATCTACGCCCACGGGGACGATGCGGATCGCTTCATTTTCTTTTCCAAGGCCGTCCTGGAGATGTTGCCTCGCCTGAACTTTCAACCGGACATCCTCCACCTCAATGACTGGCAGACGGGGGCCGTGGCCCTCCTCCTGGAAGCCCGTCACCGGAAAAACCCCTTCTACGAGAGGATGGCCACGGTTTTCACTATCCATAATCTCCAGTATCAAGGAAACTTCGACCGCAGCATTCTCCGTAAATTGGGGCTGGGGGAGGAATACTTTCATCCGGAGGGGATAGAGTTTTATGGCCAGGTGAGCCTGCTGAAGGCCGGTCTGGTTTATGCCCAGGTCTTAAACACCGTCAGTCCGACCTACGCCCAGGAGATCAAGACCCCGGCCTTTGGCGAACGCCTGGACGGTCTCCTGCGTCGGCGGGCCTCCGATCTCTTCGGTGTCTTAAACGGGATCAATTACCACGAGTTTAATCCCACCAGCGACCCGCGCATCGCCCACAACTATAGCAGCGAAACCATTGGCCGCAAAAAAGACAACAAACGAGCGCTGCAGGAAGAACTGGGATTGGCCATCAGTGACGCTCCCCTGGTGGGAGTTGTTTCCCGGTTGGTTTCCCAAAAGGGTCTGGACCTGATTAGCGATGCCAGCCAGGAGATCATGGAGAAGGGTGTGCAATTAGCGGTCCTGGGGACCGGTGATCCCCATTATGAGGACTCCTTCCGGAGGCTGGCGGAGCGCTATCCAGGACAAGTCGGCCTGCGAATCGGCTTTAACAGCGTCCTGGCCCAGCGCATCTACGCCGGTTCGGACCTCTTTTTGATGCCGTCCCGTTTTGAGCCCTGCGGACTGGGTCAGATGATCGCCATGCGTTACGGGACCATCCCCATCGTGCGGGCCACCGGCGGTCTGGCCGATACCGTTAAGGACTACGATCGTAACCATGAAACCGGTAATGGCTTCGTTTTCGTCGAGTACTCCCCGCAGGCGTTGCTCGAGGCCGTCAGTCGGGCCATCCGTTTCTATCGAGAGAACCCCGAGGAATGGCAGACCCTGGCCCGGAAGGTGATGGAGATTGACCACTCCTGGGCGAAATCGGGGGCCAATTACCTGGAACTGTACCAGACCGCACTACAGCGGATCAGACCTTTAGCGGAAACGGCCGATTGACGGGTTACTTGCCGACTCTTGTCCACAGCGAGCGGTATGAGGGTCCATCCTAAAGAACCCCTCGAGGGAGCATAACCATGCCCAGACCCCTCACCATTGGTAACGGGCGCTTGCTCATTAGCTTTGACGAAGGATTGAACATGAGGGACCTCTACTATCCCCGTGTCGGATTTGCCAACCACATTGGCGGCCACTATGGCCGCCTCGGTCTTTGGGTGGAAGGCAATTTCTCCTGGTTGGACGAAAAGGGATGGGAACGAAGGCTGGCCTACCAGCCCCAGACCCTGGTCACCCAGGTCAAGGTTTCGCGGCCCAGTTGGGGACTGGAACTGGCCATCAATGACGCCGTCCACGTCCGGGAGGACATCTATCTGAAAAAGATCGTCTTATATAATCTTAAAAATGCTCCCCAGGAGGTTCGTCTCTTCTTCAGTCACGACCTTGATATAGACGAAAGCGACGTCGGAGATACGGCGCTCTACGACCCACGCAGCGGAGGTATCTATCATTACAAACGGGACAAGTACTTTCTTATGAACGGTCAGGTCATTCACGGGGATGGCCGGACGGAAGGACCCTATCAGTTCGCTACGGGGACAAAGAGGTTTGGGGGGGGCGGAAGGAACTGGCGGGATGCGGAGGACGGCCAGCTGGAGGGCAACCCCATTGCCCAAGGTTCTGTGGATAGCACCCTTTCCTTCCGCCTGTTCCTGCCGACCGGCGGGAAGGCTCTCCTGTATTACTGGTTGGTGGTGGGAGACCGGTTTCAAGAGGTCCAAAGGAAGAACGCCCTGGTCCTGGCAGACGGACCCAAGAGATTGCTTCGCGAGACGCAACGGTTCTGGCGGCGCTGGGTTAACAAAGAAAAGACGGACTTTCTGGACCTGCCGGAGCCGGTGCAAGAGCTATTCAAGTTAAGCCTGCTTCTTATCAGAACCCACATCGACCAGGCTGGAGCCATCATCGCCGCCACGGACACGGACATAATGAAAACCAACCGCGACCACTATGGTTACGTCTGGCCCCGAGACGGGGCTCTGGTTACCCTGGCCCTGAATAAGGCCGGGTACCTGGAACCAGGTGAGCGGTTTTTTCGTTTTATCCGCCGGATCATCACTGATGAGGGTTACCTCCTGCACAAGTACAACCCCGATGGTTCCCTGGGTTCCAGTTGGCATCCCTGGTATCGGGACGGAAGCATCCAGCTGCCCATTCAGGAAGATAGTACGGCCCTGGTGCTCTATGTCCTCTGGGACTACTACCAGCGTACCCGTAATCTGGAGCTTCTGGATGAACTATACCTGCCCCTGATTCGGCCGGCCGCCGATTTCCTGGTCACTTACCGGGACAGCGAGACCGGTCTGCCTCTCCCCAGCTATGACCTTTGGGAGGAAAGACGAGGGGTTTTCTCCTATACCGCCGCCACCGTTTCCGCCGGTCTTTTCGCCGCTTCCGCCATGGCCGGGCTTTTGGGCGACTTGCGTTCCTCCCGCCGCTACCGCTGCGCTGCCCGGCAGGTCCAAGACGGCCTGGAACGTCATCTTTATAGCGAAGACCTTGGTCGCTTCCTCCGTGGTTACTATCGCAACGTCGATGGGACCCGCTCCTATGACTTTACCCTGGAAAGTAGTCTGGCCGGGCTCTTTCTCTACGGCACCTTCCCCGCCAGCGATGAGCGAGTGGCCTTCACCTTAACCGCCGTGGAAAAGGGTCTCTGGGTGAAGACGGCCATCGGCGGCCTGGCTCGTTACACCAATGATTACTACTTTCAGAAAAGCCACGACCTAGAAAAGGTGCCCGGCAACCCCTGGTTCATAACGACCCTCTGGCTGGCTCAATGGTACATCGCCCGGGCCAGCACACGCTCCGAGCTGGAACTGGCCAAACCGATTCTCCTCTGGGTGACTTCCTACGCTATGGAGAGTGGAGTTCTGTCGGAACAAATCCATCCCTATACCGGGCAGTCCCTCTCCGTTGCTCCCCTCATCTGGTCCCATGCCGCCTTTGTCGAAGCGGTTATGGATTATCTGGAGAAGTATAAGCGGTTGGTCGGAAAACAACCCCGACCAACCGCCGGTCTTGCTGGACGTTAAAGGCCCCCTCTTCCCAATGAGACCACACCAGGAATTCAGCAGTCTCCCGGGTGTCAGATCCGCTCAATTACCAAAAAGGCCCCTCTCAACCGGACGCCCGTCCTGGAACACCAGGCTGACCTTTTCCCGCAGGACACGGATGTCAACCAGGGGATCACCATCCACCACCACCAGGTCCGCGATCCTCCCCACCTCAATGGTCCCAAGATCTTCGCGACCTAAGAGCTGTGCGGCCCGGCTGGTGGCCGCCTGGATCGCCTCCATGGGGCTGAAGCCGGCCTTGACCAGGAGTTCCAGCTCAAAGGCATTTTGCCCATGGGCGTTGAGGGGGGTGCCGGCATCGGTCCCGGCGGCGATCAAAACCCCGGCTCGGTGCGCCCGTTGCAGGCTCTGCCAGTGGGCCTCCATTACCCGTTCCGTCTTTTTAATGGCGTACTCGGGAATCCCATGCTCCCGCCCTCCGTAAAAGATGTGGTGGGCCGCGGCCAGGGTCGGAACCAGGAAGACCTTCCTTTGCAGCATGAGGTCAATGATCTCATCGGTCAGGAACATGCCGTGTTCGATGGAATCGACTCCGGCCAGGATAGCATTCTTGATCCCCTCGCTCCCTTGAGCGTGGGCGGCCGTTTTTTTCCCTGCTTTATGCGCTTCTTCAATCGCCGCCTGCATTTCTTCTCGGGTCAGTTGGGCTGAGCCCGGCTCCACCCCCGGGGTGAGGACTCCACCGGTGGCCATCACCTTGATGACGTCGGCCCCCTTCTTTATCTCCTCCCGGGCCGCCTGCCGCAACTGGTGAGGGCCATCAACCTCCCGTCCGATAAAGTGTCCATGCCCGCCGGTCATGGTCAAGAGCTGGCCCGCCACCAGCAAGCGCGCGCCGTTGATCACACCCCCCTGGATGGCCCGTTTTAGCTCAAGATCAACCAGACCTCGTCCTCCCAGGCTCCGCAGGGTGGTGTATCCGGCCTGTAAGCTCCGCCAGGCGTTCCTGGCCCCCCGCAGAATCAAGAGAAGGTCACTTTCTTCGCGCAAGCGGCGGGTGGGTTCGGCGTCCGGCTCCATGGAAATATGAACGTGGCAATCAATGAGCCCCGGTAAAAGGGTCTTGCCTTCCAGATCATAGACCCTGGCCCCCTCCGCCGCACTAACCTCTTCCTGGGGTCCGACGGCTGTTATACGGTTCCCCTCCAGCAGCACCGCCGCCTCGGACTGGGGCGGCCGGCCCGTCCCGTCGATCAACCGGGCGCCTCGCAAAAGAATCTTTCCCATAACCATCCTCACTCCTTCAGGGTCGGGTCCAGGGTATCCCGAAGCCAATCCCCCACCAGATTGCTGGCCAGAACTGTAAGCAGTAAAGCCAAGCCGGGGAAGGTGGAAACCCACCACTGGTTATTCATATAGTTGCGACCATCATTGAGCATCCCACCCCAGGTCGGGATCGTCGGTTCAATCCCCAGCCCCAGGAAGGTCAGGGCGGATTCGGAGATGATCATCCGTCCCATTTGCAGGGTAGCAATGACGATGAGGGAGGTGGCGACATTGGGTAAGACATGGCGCCCAAGAATCACAGCGTCCCGATCCCCGATGGCTCGCGCCGCCTCCACGAAATCCCGCGACCGCAGGGAAAGGACCTCGGCCCGCACCACCCGGCCGTATTCTACCCAACCGGTGATCCCCAGGACAATGATGATGTTCTTCAAGCCCGGGCCCAGGACAGCCATCACCGCCAGGGCCAAAAGGACGAAGGGAAAAGCCAGTTGGATGTCAGCCAACCGCATGATCACGTCGTCCACCCAGCCGCCGTAGTAACCTGACAAGAGCCCCAAAAAGGTCCCCAAAGCCCCCGCCACCGCCACCGTGGTGACCCCTACCAACAAGGAGATACGGGAGCCATAGATAATGCGGCTGAGGATGTCCCGGCCCAGTTGGTCAGTTCCTAGTGAGTGAGTCGCCTTCCCCCCCGTGGCCCAGGCCGGGGGCAAGAGCCGCAAAGCCAGTTCCTGGTGGTTCGGATCAGCGGGAGCCAGGTGACTGGCCAAGAGGGCCGTCAAGACCACTCCAGCCAGGATGACCAACCCCAGGAGGGCGGCCTTATTGCGCCGGAGATTTCGCCAGCCTCTCCTCCACAACGCCCCCGGTTCCGATACCGGACCCGCCATCCCTAAGGTGGGCTCACCCACAAGGTCTTTCATCGTTTCCATAGCCCACCTCCTTAGCTGTAGCGCACTCGCGGATCGAGATACGTATAAAGAATGTCCGTCAGGAAATTGACGGTGACGATAATGAGAGCGAGGATGAAGACCGCTGCCTGTACCAGCGGGAAATCCCGATTATTGATGGCCTGGAAAATGAGACGCCCCACCCCCGGCCAGGCAAAAACAGTCTCGGTGATAACGGCCCCTCCCAAAAGGGAGCCAAACTGCAGACCCACTACCGTCAAGACCGGCAGCAAGGCATTCCGTAAAGCATGTTTATAGACCACGACCCGTTCGCTCAGACCTTTGGACCGAGCTGTCCGCACATAGTCTTGCTTTAAGACCTCCAGGAGCCCGGAGCGAAGCAGGCGCATGATCGTGGCTGCCGAGTAGGTACCCAGGGTCACCGCCGGCAGTACCAGGTGATCCAGGCCGCCTCTCCCGGCCGCCGGTAACCAGCGTAGACTCACGGAAAAGATCAGGATGAGCATGATTCCCTGCCAATAAACGGGCATAGATTGTCCCAGAAGACCCAGGGTCGACCCCAGGTTGTCGACCAGGCTATAGCGCCGGCTGGCCGAAGCCACTCCCAGGGGAACAGCTACCAGAAGGGCCACCAGGAGCGCCCCCAGGGTCAGCTCCAGGGTGGCCGGCATCCGTTCTACCACCATAGCCAAGGCCGGCTGCTGGTGGCGCAGGGAGAGGCCGAAATTCCCCACCAGGGCCTTCTTTAAGAAATACCAGTATTGCAGGTAAAGTGGATCATTGAACCCCATGGCCTCTCGAAAGCGGGCCACTTCTTCCGGGCTGGCATCCATGGGCAGCAGGAGAGCCGCCGGATCCCCCGTCAGGTGGATGACGAAGAAAACCACGGCGGAGACTCCCAATATAACGAGAATAGAGTGACCGAAACGTCGCCACAGGTAGCGTTTCAAAAGCAACCGTTCCTTTCCCCGGGAATACGGAATCCACACAGGGGGCCGACCGTGCCCGAAAGGCACAGCCTTCCCCCTGCGAGAATACAGCGCCTACTTCAACTTGGCGTCATACAGCCAAAGGAGTTCGTCGGGGCGGGCTTCCCACTCGATTCTCTTGCTGGCACCATAGATATCCCGCTGCTGATGTAAGAATAGCCAGGCCGCATCCTGATTGATGATCTTTACCGCCTCGTGGTAATCAGCCAGACGCTTCTGTTCATCAATGGTGGAGCGGGCCTCGTCCAGGAGTTTGTCCAGCTTCGGATTCTCATAGTAAGAGAAACGTTGCCCGGTGCGAAGCAGGGGATACAGGGTCCCGTCGGCGTCGAAGGTGCTGTTGCCCCAACCCAGGAGGTACATGCCGGTCAATTCCTTGGCCATGATCTTCTTGACATAGACGCCCCACTCCAGGACGTTGAGTTTCACCTTGATCCCGACCTGGGCTAACTGTCCCACTACGGCCTCAGCAATTTCCTTATCCATGAGATAGCGGCCGTTAGGTGAATCCATCGTCAACTCAACACCATTGGGATAACCGGCTTCCTTCAAAAGCTCCTTGGCCTTCCCCGGATCAAAGGTATAGGGTTTGACGTCGGGGTCATAACCGAAATGGGCCTTCGTCAGTGGGCTGGCCACGCGGTAACCGTTACCCAAAAGGATGTTCTTGATGATGCTGTCGACGTCCACGGCATAGTTGATGGCCTGGCGTACCTTGGCGTTGGCCAGGGGACCACCCTTATTGGCCACAAAGCCGATGAAAATGACCCTGGAACTAGGCGCTGTGGACACCCTGGTATTGGTGCCACTTTCCAAGGTTTTCACTTGATCGGGAGGAACATTGACGATGATGTCGACGGCGCCGGTCTGCAGCTCGGCGATCCGGGTGGAGGTCTCGGGAATGGGCCGGAAGATGACCGTCTTAATGGTCGGGGCACCCTTCCAGTAATTCGTGTTGGCTTCCAGGACCACCTGATCGTCTTTGACCCACTTGATGAACTTGTAAGGCCCCGTTCCGATGGGGTTCTTGGCGAATTCAGCATCACCCACCTTCTTGACGTAGTCAGCCGGGACGATCAGTTCGTCGGCCAGCCGGCCCGGCAAGATGGGGTAGGGAGCTTTGGTGGTTACGGTCAACTTGTAGTCATCGACGATCTCTACCTTGTCAATGGCCTCCAAATTAGACCGTCGCGGCGACTTTTGGTCCGGATTGATAATGCGGTCAAGGGTAAACTTGACGTCTTTGGCCGTGAGAGGTGTGCCATCGTGGAACTTGACCCCCTGGCGCAACACGATCTCCCAGTGTCGATCATCCAGGGCCTTCCATGAGAGGGCCAACCCCGGCTCCAGCTTCATATCCTTATTGCGGAAGATGAGCGAGTCAAAAATATTGCGCTGAATGTTACCGGTAGGCGTCTCTGCATGCATGGCCGGGTCCATGGTCGTGGCATCGACGCCTTGCGCCACCACCACCTGGCCGGCGGGACCCGTTTTGGGGGCCCCTCCGGTGTCTTTGCTGCCACCAGAACCGCCGCAGCCGACCAGCGTAAGACCCGTCATGAGCAGAATCAGAACTCCAATCAGTACCTTCTTCACCTTTCTTTCTCCTCCTTTACCCTGCAAACTCCTTCCCCCTCCTTACTTCCTAATAACCAGGAGACCGCTGACAACCTGCGTCTTGAGTGATTGAGGCACCGAAGAAACACTTGGACAAGGCCTCAAATCGCCCCCGCTGCGAGGAGCGACAAGGGCTTCTTGGCCAGTTACTCTTGCTGGAACAGCCGGGAACCATGGTAGAAGGCCGGACGCAGGTAGCAAAAAAGCGGCTTCCGGTTCTCCGCCCCAGTATAAAGGGGACTGGAACCTGCCGCTGGGGGCTTTTCTCCCCACGGTGTAATTCGCCGGGCTCCTCGAGCAATATGGGCTCGTTGGCCTGAAAGGACGAATCGGTACCGCTTGGTCACGTCGTCAAGGGGCTCTTTACTGGCGTTTGCCGGGAGAACGCCAACAAACCCCCTTCACAACAGAACCCTAGGTACCCTCCCAGTACTATATGAGCACATTGTATTCGACGGTCATGGGAGAATTCCTGCCTGTAAAGAGCTATCTCAGAAAATATTTTCGCAAGTAAAGCTCCAAAGAAGCCCGTTTAACCCAGAATCGCACGCAGCTTCCCGAAAGAGGCAATGTAACTCCGCCAGAGCTGATGGGCCTCTTGCAGGGTTACCGCCTGAAAGGTTACGATGTCGCCTGGCTTCATCTGTCCGGCCTGGTAAAGGTCGGAGCCAGTGACCACCGCTACCTTCGGGTAACCGCCAACGGTATGACGGCTGGCCAGCAAGAGGATGGGAAGACCACCCTTGGGGACTTGCAGCGCCCCCAGTGGATTCCCTTCTGAAATAAGATCGGTGCTACCCGCATGGGCCAAGGTCGGACCCTTGAACTTGATCCCCACTCGATCCAGTTGCGGGGTGACTTCATAGGAGGAAAGCAGGAAGGTTTCTACGGCCTCGGCGGTAAAAAAGGCTTGCTGGGGACCGAGCACGACCCGCAAGGTGTAGGGAGAAGCGAAATGGGGTAAGCGGCTGGGATGCAGACGGCGCCCCACTATGCCGCTTGGTCGTACCGCCGGAAATGTCGTCAATGTATCCCCAGACCGGAGGGCCCGCCCCTCCCATCCCCCCAGTCCCGCCGTCAGATCGGTGGACCGGCTTCCCAAAACCTCGGGAACGTCAAAACCTCCCGCCACAGACAGATAGCCCCGCAAACCCCGGCGCAAACCGGCAAAACTCAGGACACTGCCCCTGGTCGCGAAAAGGACCTCCCACAGAGGAAGGTCGACACCATCAAGGGATGGCCCCAGATCTCCCCCCGTCAAGGCGAAGAGGGTATCCTCCAAGAATTCCGCCGTTGGACCAAGACCAGTCATCTCCAGAGCAGCCGCGCCGGGGTCATTGCCCAGCAGAAGGTTCCCCACTCGCAGGGAAAAATCGTCAACCGCGCCAGCCGGCGAAAGCCCAAATCTCTGATACCCATATCGCCCAAGGTCCTGAACGGTGCTCAGGCCCCCCGCGCTGATGATTCGTACTTTGCCCAAGCAATCTCCTCCAGGCCACTGCTAACCTTCCGCCCATTACATATCTGTCGGCCAATTGGCGGTCTCCTAATCGCCCGAACCCAGGCCTTTAGAAACAGCATCCTGCTGCAAACGGTGAAACTCCTCCCGGCTAATGGGAACGAAGCGAACCAAATCCCCTGGTGCCAGCAGGAATGGTTCGGAGCGCCCCGGATCAAAGAGCTGCAAGGGTGTGCGCCCGATCAGTCGCCAGCCCCCGGCCGTAGGAAAAGGATAAACTCCGGTTTGCTCTCCTCCGATGGCCACCGACCCAGCCGGCACCCGCAGACGCGGGTTGTCCAATCTAGGTGTGGCCAACTCCCGGGGCAATCCCCCCAGAAAAGGGAAACCCGGAGAAAAACCCACCAGGTAAACCAGGTACTCGCCTCCCGCATGAAGCTTGACTACCTCTTCCGGGGTTAACCCATGGTGCCGGGCGACAAACTCCAGATCCGGTCCCATGTCTCCCCCATAAAGGGTGGGTATCTCCACCATCCGGGGCGGCGGCAAAGAAGCCTGATCCAGCCGTCCCAACCTCTCCCGCAGCCTGGCCTCCAATTCGCCGCGGTCCACAACCGCCGGATCATAATCCACCAAAAGGGAACGGTAACTGGGGATGACATCCCTGACGCCGGCCACTGGGATCCGGTCAAGAAGCTGCAGTAGCGCCCTGACCCGCCGGTTAGTCTCCGGATCAATTCCGTCGCCCAGTTCCACCAGCAAAGCCCGGTCACCCGCCGGGAAGAAACGAACAACAGCAGACATTGGGAAGGATTCTCCTTGCAGTAAGCTCCCATCTTTGACCTTCCCGTGGTCAGCAGTATTTTCAAGGCCGCAAGCGTCTTACCCGAACGCCATTTCCCTCCAGTAGGCGTCTTATCTGCCGCGCCAGGTCCGCTGCACCCGGGGTATCACCATGGACACAGATCGTATCGGCCTTTAAAGGAAGGCGAGAACCATCAACGGCTTTCACCCATCCTTCTCTAACCATTTCCAGAGCGCGGCCGGCCACCTCCGCCGGGTCGTGCAAAACCGCCCCTGGCACACGCCGGGAGACCAGGGTTCCATCGGGATTGTAGGCACGGTCGGCAAAGACCTCGTTGGCTACGGGCAGGCCTAGTTTTTCCCCTGCCTTGATCATGGCCGAGCCGGGACTGGCCACCAGGATCAGATCCCGATCGTAATCCCGGACGGCCCGGACCACCGCTTGAGCCAAGTTCTCATCACTGACGGCCATGTTATAGAGGGCTCCGTGCAGCTTGACGTGCTGCAATTTCATACCGACCGTCCGGCAGAACCCGTCCAAGGCTGCCATCTGGTAGATCAGGTCGCTCCTTAACTCGGCCTCGCTCAGACGCATCTCGCGCCGTCCAAAGCCAACCAGATCGGGAAAACCGGGATGCGCCCCGACACCCACGCCTTTCTCCCTGGCCAGGGCCACCGTCTCCTCCATCACCCGGGGGTCCCCGGCGTGGAAACCGCAGGCGATATTGGCGGAAGTGACGTAGTTCATGAGCTCCCGGTCCTGCCCCAACCGGTATGCACCAAACGCTTCACCCATATCGCTGTTGAGATCTATCGTTTTCCCCATGTCGGGAGTCCTCCTCCCAGGCGGCTGACGATTAGCTGCCCTCAGATTCTCACAGCGCGACTGCCTTCCCCAGGCCTACGGCTCGCGCCCTTTCGAAGATGGCCTGCCCCACCGTGGCGTCCAGAGCGGCCAGACCAACCGCCTTAAAGATGGTTATCTCCTCGGGGATTTCCCTCCCCTTTTTTTGCCCCAGGATGATCTCGCCGATTTCCGCATCAATTCTGTCCTCCGTAATTTGACCGGTCCGCCACGGAATTATTAGATCACCCGCCTCGGCCCAGGCCGCCTCCCGGGAGTCGACGACGACCTTCCCAGCCTGGACAATGGTTTCCGCCGGAACCTCCCGCATCTCGGGGGTGAAGGACCCAATGGCGTTGATGTGTACGCCAGGTGGACATAGTGCGGCCGGAAAGACGGGCTGCGCGGAGGTGGTGGCCGTGATGATGATGTCGACCCCGGCTAGGACCTCGACCGGCGATCCAACCGCGGTAACCTGGCAGCTATTACCAAACAACCTGTCCACCATCTCCGCGGCCATGGTCTCGGCCCGACCCTGGTCCGAATCGTAGATATAGACGTGGTGCAGCCGGCGCACCGCGGCGACGGCTTCCAACTGTGTCCGGGCCTGGGCCCCAGCGCCGAAGACAGCCACCCTGGTCGCGTCTTCCCGGGCCAGGTACTTCGTCGCCACGCCCGAAGCGGCCCCAGTGCGCAGGGCCGTCAGGTAAGAAGCCTCCATCGCCGCCAGCGGCTCTCCTGTGGCCGGGTCCAGCATGATGACCAACCCCAGGATGGTGGGCAAGTTCCGCTTGGGATTTTCCGGAAAGACCGAGACGATTTTCACCCCCAGGGATTCGCCCCCACCTGGTCCGCTGGCCCGAACATAAGCCGGCATGAAGATGGCCGTGCCCCCGTGGGAAAGGACCGGTACCTGGGTACGAACGGGAATGTGAGCTAATCCGCCGGAACAGGCCGCGTAGGCCCTCTCTACCACAGCGATAGCCTCAGTCATGGTCAGAGCCTGGCGAACCTCCGCCTGAGATAGAACTAGCATCTTTCCCCGGGGCCTATCCACTAGGAGACCGCTGAAAACCCCCATCTGCGTTGGCGCAATCCGCTGAAGAACTTCAGCACTCTCCTGAGAGACCGCAGCAGTCTCCCAGCTTTCCAGGCGGCCCCGCTTCCCTCCCCCAGCAGCTTACTTTAAGGGAAAGATTCGCCGTTCAAGTGGATCTCTCCTGCCAGGAAGAAAAACGACCGGCTTTTCTAAAAATCATTTTTCGATTAAACTTTCCTAAGAAGGGGATGAGGACATGATCGAGAAGAGCAAGGCCTTGGAGATCAGCCCGGAGCTTTCGGGCCTTCTTGAGGCCATCTACGATGAGATCTTTATTACGGATGGCGATGGTGTCGTCCTCAAGGTCAACGCCTCCTGTGAAAGGCTCTATAGTTTGAAAGAGTCGGACCTAATCGGTCGGAATGTGGCGAATTTGCAGGCCCGGGGCATCTTTACCCCATCGGCCACCCTGGCCGTACTAAAACGGCGAGAGAAGGTGAGTATCCTCCAGGAGACCAATACCGGTTTGCGACTCTTCGTGACCTCCATCCCAGTTTACGATCAGGAAGGTAAAATCACCAGGGTAATTAGCGTATCCCGCGACGTCACCGAGATCAGTGCCCTCCGCCGTCAGTTGGAGGAGTCACAGCAACTGATAGAATGGTACAAACGAGAATTGAACTCCAGCCATCCAGGCAAGACCCCACCGGGCTATGCCCGTTTGACCAGCCGGCCCATGGTAGAAATCCTGTCCCTACTCGAGCGGCTGGCCAATGTCGATTCCACCGTCCTGCTCCTGGGGGAGTCCGGCGTCGGCAAGGGTGTTCTGGCGCGGCTGCTCCACGAAAAGAGCCCCCGCCATGCGGGACCCTTCGCTGAGATCAACCTGGGTGCGATTCCGGAATCTTTGATGGAATCGGAACTCTTTGGTTACGTACGGGGAGCATTCACCGGCGCCAATCGAGAAGGAAAGCCCGGTCTCCTGGAACTAGCCCACGACGGTACCCTTTTCCTGGATGAAATCGCTGAGTTGCCCTGGCACCTGCAGGCCAAGCTGCTGCAATTCCTCCAGGATTATCGGATTACCCGCATTGGTGCCAGTCAATCCCTGCGACTTAACGTCCGTGTTGTGGCGGCCACCAACCGTAACCTGGAGGAAATGGTCGCGCGGGGGGAATTCCGAGAAGATTTGTACTATCGCCTCAATGTGGTACCGCTTACCATTCCCCCTCTCCGGCAGCACCCCGAGGATATCCCGTTCCTGGTAGACTACTTCCTAGAACGCTTCGCCCGCCGCTACTCTCTAAATCGGGGCTTAACCCCGGCCGCGATGGCAGCCCTGCAGGCCTATCCCTGGCCCGGTAATATTCGCGAATTGGAAAATATCGTGGAAAGACTGGTAGTTACCAGCCCCACACCCCTGGTAGATGTCAACGACCTTCCGGAGAAAGTACTTAGGACCGTTCAGGGCAGACTCTCCCCTGTGCCCACCGCCGAACGCCCGCTACCAGGCGAAACTCCTCTCCCGGCGTCTGCACGGGCTTCCCGAGAGATCAATGGGGAGGAACCCGTAACCTTGCGCCGCCTTGTTCCCTGGAAGACCGCCATAGCCTCCTTGGAGCGCCAGCTCCTCGTAGCGTCCCGGCGGCACTGCTCCACCACCTATGAAATGGCTCAGGTCTTGGAAATCAATCAATCCACGGTGGTCAGGAAGCTGCACCACTACTTCAAGAAAACTGCCGACCAGCCGTGAGCAGAACCGAAGGGAGGATTACTCTTTCTTATTACTACCGACATTAATCACCATCTGGGCATAGACCGCCGCCGCCTTTACCAGGTGATCGAGAGGGACATGGTCCTCAGGGGTATGGGCAAAGTATTCGTCCCCGGGTCCAAAACCAACGCAGGGAATGCCAAACTTGTCAAGGAAGGTGCCATCGACGCCGAAATACCATGTGCCAATCCTCCCAGTGTCGCCCAGGACCTGACGTCGCGCCTCCAAAGCCTGGCCAACGATATCGCTTTCTGGGTTGGTCAAGAGGGCCGGAAAAAATTTCAAGAGCTCAATTTCGGTCTTAAATGAAGGGTCCGTTAATCTCAATTGATCCACTAGGGCCACCAGTTCCGCCATCAATCCCTGGGGGGTCTCCTCCGGAAAAAAGCGCCGGTCGAGAATTATCTCACACCGGTCAGGTACTATTGGAGTCAGACGACCAGGGCTGGCGGCAATGTCAATGATGGTGAAGGTGGCCTCACCCAAGACCTCATGCCGTGGCAAATGATAACCCTTCAGGATAGCATCAATCAGACGGTGCATATGCAAAACGGCGTTGACACCCCCGGCCGGATATCCGGCATGACTGGTACGACCGAAGGTGGTGATCTTGAACTCGGCCTTCCCCCGATGACCCACGTAGGTCTGAAGATTGGTGGCCTCCCCGCTCACCGCAAAATCGGCCCTCATTCCCCCTTGTTGCAGGAGGTACTTGATACCTTCGCCCTGGGCCATCTCCTCTCTGACCACGGCGGTAACCAAGATCTCCCCAAAACGGGGCGCACCATGGCGCCGGGCCGCAGCCACCCCATAAACCATCGCCGCCAGGCCCCCTTTCATGTCGCTGGCTCCTCGTCCGTACAAAACTGGCCCGGCGTAGCCAAAAGGGGTTCCATCCATGATCCGACCAGAAAAAGGCTCAACCATGTTTCCGACCCCGGCATGATCAAGATGCCCGTTGAAGAGCAGGGTCGCTCCACCAGGCTGACCAATCAGACGGCCCACCACATTACCCATCGGGTCTACCCTGACCTCGTCGTACTCCAGACGTTCCATTTCCACTGCCACCAATTCTGCTACAGCTCTCTCCTCCTGACTGAGACTGGGTGTAATGACCAATCTTCGGGCAAAGTCAATCAAGGAGGCTTCATCAATTTCAACGGGAAAACTCATGGAGACATCACTCCCAGAAGACTAATGTTAGAAGTCGGGAATTGGAAATTGGGAATTTGGGCCACATTGCGCCAACCTCTCCTAGGCGCGGGCCTGAGGGGGTAGTCTGACCCTGGTTGGATCCTGGCTCGATCGGACACAGAAGGCTGACCTGGTTGTCGTGGCCTCATTGCCCCAGGTAGGCCTTCTTAATGTGTTCGTTCTGCAAAAGACTGGCGGCGGAGCCGCTAAGTACGATCCGGCCTGTTTCCAGTACGTAGCCACGGTGGGCAATCTGCAAGGCCTGATAGGCATTCTGCTCCACTAAGAGGATGGTTTTATCCAGGCGGTTGATCGCCTGGATGGTGGCGAACACTTTCTCAACCAGCAAGGGAGAAAGACCTAAAGAGGGTTCGTCCAGGAGGAAAACCTCCGGGTCAGACATTAGGGCGCGGCCAATGGCCAGCATCTGCTGTTCACCGCCGCTCAGGGTCCCGGCCAACTGATTTTTCCGTTCGGTCAAACGTGGAAATAGCTCATAGACGAAGGCTAAGCTCCGTTCGATTTCCGCCTTATTACGCTGCGTGAAAGCCCCTACCATTAGGTTTTCAAAAACGGTCAGGGCCGGGAAGACCTGCCTCCCTTCCGGGACGAGGGACAGGCCCAGACGGACGGTTTCATCGGGTGCCAGGCGGTTGATGACCTTATCCTTAAACACTATCTCCCCAGCCCTCGGGTGCAAAAGACCGACAATGGTCTTCAAGGTAGTGGTCTTCCCGGCACCATTGGCACCTAAGAGGGTGACAATCTCCCCTGGTCTGACCTCCAGGTCCACCCCCTTGAGTATCTGCAGCTGGCCATAGTAGGCGTCGACACCCTTAAGTCTCAGCATGGCCGCCCTCCTTCTTCCCGCCCATTCCGCCGTGCCCCAAGTAGGCCTCAATGACCAGGGGATTGTTACTTATCTCCCTGGGAGTCCCCTCGGCAATCTTGCGTCCCTGGTTGAGCACAAGGATTCGCTCCGAGAGCCCCATGACCAGTTTCATGTCGTGCTCGATCAGCAGCACAGTTACTCCGCTCTCGCGGGCCTTCCGGATGAGCCTGACCATTTCCTCCGTTTCCGTGGGGTTCATTCCGGCGGCTGGTTCGTCCAGCAAGAGCAAGGATGGGCGGGTGGCTAAGGCAATACCTAATTCCAGGCGCTTCTGATCACCCAAGGGGAGGTTCTCCGCCTTTTCCCCGGCCCGCTTACCCAAACCGACAAACTCCAGGATTTCTTGAGCCTGCGCCGCCAATTTCCTTTCTAGAGCAGTCGTCTTTCGAAAATCCAGAAGCGTTTGCCACAAGGGCAACTCCGAAAACGGGTACTGAGCCACCATCAGGTTTTCCAGGAGGGTTAGCCGGCGAAAAAGACGGGTGATTTGGAAGGTACGGGCCAGGCCCTTTCGGGCCACCTCGTGCGTCGGTAAACCATTGATCACTTGGCTCCCGAAGCGGATGAGACCTGCCGAGGGCGGGTAGACCCCGGTGATACAGTTAAAGACGGTGGTCTTGCCGGCCCCATTGGGTCCAATGAGGGCGAGGATCTCGCCTTCCTCCAGGGAGAAACTGAGGTCAGAGAGCGCCCTTAAACCACCGAAAGAGCGGCTAAGGTTGTGGCATTCAAGAATGGGCATCCCTGGCCACCCCCGTCGTGCAGTTCTTTCTGATCCGGCTTTCCAGAAAGCCGCTGATTCCCTGAGGCAAAAAGGTAATAGACCCCCAGAGCAAAAGACCGTAGAAGATCATCCGGTATTCAGACACAGAGCGCAAGAGCTCGGGCAACCACGTGAAAAGGATTGCGCCCAACACCGGCCCCCAGAAAGTCCCCAGCCCTCCGACAATGACCATGGCCAGAGCCGTAGAGGATTCCAGGAAGGAAAAGGTGTCCGGGCTAATGAAGCGGAGATAGTGCGCATAAAGGCTGCCCGCCACTCCGGCGAAGTAGGCCGCCACCATGAAAGCCAACACCTTCACCCGGGTGCTGTTGATACCGATCATTTCCGCTAACACTACTGAATCCTGCCGTACCGCCCAAAAGGTGCGGCCCAACTGGGAATGGAGCAACCTCCAGATGGCCAGGAGACTTAAGGCGACAATGGTCAGGATGAAATAGTAATACTCCACTTTAGAGTTGATGAAGCCGGCCGGACCCGGAATGCCCCTGAGACCCAGCGGGCCGTTGGTCAAAGTATCCCAGTTGTGAAGGATCAGACGGACTATTTCTCCATAGCCGAAGGTGGCAATGGCAAAATAGGGTCCCTTCAAACGGAGGCAGGGATAGGCGATCAGGGCGCCGGAAAAGGCCGCCAGGAGACTGGCCACCGGCAGCGTCAGAAGGAAGGGAAGATGAAGTCGCATGGTCAGCAAGGCCGAAGCATAGGCGCCGACCCCGTAAAAGGCTGCGTGGCCCAGGTTCAACTCGCCCAGAAAGCCGGTGATCAAGTTAAGGCTGGCCGCCAGGAGGATGGAAAGGCCTGACATGTTGATCAGGTGGAGGTAATAGGGATCCCTGACCAAGACCGGCACAATCAGTAACAACAACCCTGTCCCTACCCACTTCCAGAGGTTCCTGTAAGGCAAAGTCTTCAACCCCCCCTCTCTCCCGTTCGGCCAAAGAGACCCTGCGGGCGAACCCAAAGTACCAGGATCAAGATGGCAAAGGAAATGACGTCGCGGTAAGCGGAACTGAGAAAGCCTACCGTCAGGCTTTCCAAGACCCCCAGTCCAAAACCAGTGTAAATGGCGCCCAAGACGCTACCCATGCCCCCGACGATAACCACGATAAAGGCCTTTCCTACAGCCAGCAATCCCATCGATGGCTGCAACAAGAAGATCGGTCCCACCAAGGCTCCACCCAAGGCCGCCAGCGCCCCCCCGGTGGCAAAAACCAGTTCGGCGACCCGCCCTATCTTTATCCCCATCAGGGCGGCCACTTCTCTGTTCTGGGCTGTAGCCCGCATAGCCCGTCCCAGCCGGCTTTTTCCTATCCACCAGTACAGGGCAAGAATGATGCCGATGGTGACGGCCAAAGCCAAGAGCCGCTGCACATTCAAAGAAACCCCCAGCAAATTGACCTTCTCCCCTAGAAACGGCGTCGGGATCTCCCGAGGCGCCCCGCCAAAGACAAGTAAAGCCGCATTCCAGATGAAGATGGATGCCCCCAAGGAGGCAATGACGGCGTTAAGGGGATCTTTCCCGCGTACGGGTCGGAATATCAGCCACTCATACATGAGCCCGAGAAGGACCCCAACCAGGATGGCCAGGCATACGGACACAAGATAGGGGATGCCAAGCACCATGGAGAAGAAAAAGGCGGCATAGGCCCCCAGCATGTAAAGCTCGCCATGGGCAAAGTTGGTTTGATCCAGAATCCCAAAGATCATCGTCATACCCAGAGCCATAAGGGTGTAGATGCCGCCGATGACCAACCCGTTGATGACCTGCTGTGCTATTTCCAGGAGTAAGTCCATTCCCTCAAGATCCCCCCCGGACTAAACGGTCTTGGAGGTTCAGCTTTCTGCCGAAGAGAGGTTCTCCCCCTTCGGCAGAAAGCGGTCACTCTTGGAGACTGCTGACAAACTGCGTTTTGAGTGGCTAGCGCGCCCGAGCCAAGCCGCCACAGTCTCTGCCGCACCTGACGGTGATCGAGCTTCTGGCGGCTTTAGCCCAATGGTGAGGGCGACACCGCGCAAATCAGCCCAGATGCTAGGAGCGACAAGGCTCCGAAGCGAGGCGTACTAGGTGGTACGTTGAGCGAGGAGCCGCCGGAGCGACACAATTCGCCGTAGTCATGCACCATTTGACCAGGAAAGCTCCACTGACGAATTGCGCCACAATTGGCTATAGTCTACACTCCTTTTGACATGCTAACCTCTTGCGGGCCGATTGCGCCGCAATCGGCCACAGTCGCGTCCCATTTTTAAGAGAAATTCTTCGGCGGATTGCGCCAACGCAAATGGGGGTTTCTTGGCGGTATCCTAGCTAGGGATAAACCTGGCCGATCCTTGTCAGGGACCGACGATTGTCCGTTTCCCGTTAATGATTTTGACGATATAAACCCTCATGTTAGCCTGACCGTTGGCGTCAAAGGTGGTCCGACCTTGCACTCCCAGATAATCGGTCTTCAGCATGGCCTCGCGCAGCTTTTGCTGGTAAACCTTATCCTGCATGGGGAACTCCCCGACCCGTTTCATGGCCTCCGTTACGATATAAGCGGCGTCATAGGCGGCTGCCCCAAACATCTCGGCCTCTTTACCGGAGAACTTAACAAACTTGTCCTTGTATTCCATGGACTTGGGGTTCTTGGGGTCGGGCTCCCAGTAACTGTTGTGGATCATGCCTTCGGCCGTCCCTTTAACCAGCTCGAGGAACTTGTCGCTAGCGAATCCACCCAGACCGATGAAAGTCTGGTTCATCCCCAAGTCCCGAGCCTGTTTTATGATCTGCGACCCTTCCGTAATGAGGGCGACCAGGAAGATGGCGTCGGGGTTTTTCGCCTTGATCTTGGTTAGTTGGGAGGTGAATTCCGTATCTCCCAGATTGAAGTAGGCCGTGTCCACCACCTTGCCGCCGTCTTTCTCAAAGGTTTCTTTCCAGATTCTCCCGCCTTCGCGACCGTAATCATCGTTAGAGAGGAACATGGCCACATTCTTGAAATTCGTATTCTTGGCCACCCATTCGGCATTCTGAACCGTCTGCATGGTCTGATTGGCCACGTTCCGAAACATGTAGGGATGCCCTTTGGTAATGGCATCGGCCACAGACACCGGCGTGATCTGGACGAGGCCATATTTCTCTGTCACGGCCAGGTTGGCCAGGGTGGCCGTGCTCAGATAGGAACCGATAACCGCCGTCACCTTATCTTGGGTGGTCAGCTTCTCAACAGCGTTGACGGAGTCCGAAGGGCTGCCTCGATCATCCTCAACCTTCAAATCAATCTTGAACTTCTTCCCGCCCAGTTCCAGCCCGCCGGCATCATTGATCTCCTTGATCGCCATGGCCGCGCCATCCCTCATCAGACCACCGTAGTAGGCAACCGAACCGCTGAGGGGAGAAACCAGACCAATTCTGATAACCTTTTCCCCTTCCGTCGGTTTTTGGGGCTGAGCCGGTTGGGCGGCACCGCAACCAGCCAGACTCGCCACCAGCAGGAAAGACAGAAACAAGGCTAGCATTCGATTCTTCGTCATTCCTTTTACCCCCTTTAGTCAATCCTACAATCCGGTTGTCTCCCAATTCCTTCCCGCTCCTCAGGCACTACCACCTACGCCTACCAGATCCCGCAATCCCGCCTCCTGAGATACCCCGGTCAGGGCCTCTTCCAGAATGTGCAATCCGGCTTCCAGCTGCTCATCGGTTATGGTTAGCGGGGCCAGGAAGCGGATGACGTTGTTCTTGATCCCGGCCTTCATCAAAATGAGACCCCTCTCCAAGGCCTGACGGATGACCTTTTCCGTAGCCTCCGTGGCCGGTTCTCTGCTCCTCCCGTCTTTAACCAGTTCCATGGCCACCATGGCCCCTAGCCCCCTGACCTCCCCGATGAGATCGAACCTTGAGGCCAGCGTTTCGAAACGAAGGCGTACCTTTTCCCCAACGCGTTGGGCACGCGCTGGTAGGTCCTCCCTGGCCATCATTTCCAGGACTGTCAGGGCGGCCCGGGCGGCCACGGGATTTCCGCCAAAGGTGCCCCCAATCCCGCCGTAATGCACCGCGTCCAGTATTTCCGTCTTGCCCACCACCGCGGAGATGGGCAACCCGGCCCCCAGGGACTTAGCTAACAGTACTAGGTCTGGCTCGACGTTATAGTGCTCGATGGCCAGCATCTTACCTGTCCTGCCCAGACCTGCCTGAATTTCGTCATCGATGAACAGGGCTCCGTATTTCTCCGTGATGGCCTTGACCCTGGGGAGAAATTCTGGCGGCGGTACGATAAAGCCGCCCTCACCTTGAACCGGCTCCACGATGACTGCGGCCACATTGCCTGGGCCAACCTCCAGTTCGATAGTCCTGGCCAGGTTGTCGGCGCACTTCAGAGCGCAGGAAGGGTATTCTAACCCCAAAGCGCAACGGTAACAGTAAGCGGAGGGAATGCGGTAGACTTCCGGGTTGAAGGGGCCAAAGCCGGCTCGATAAGGATTAACCTTGCTGGTCAAGCTCATGGCCATATAAGTTCGGCCGTGGAAGGCATTCTCCAAGCTAATGACGGCCATTCTCCCGGTATAACGCCGGGCTATTTTGATCGCATTCTCCACTGCCTCCGCCCCGCTGTTGGCCAGGAAGGCCTTCTTGGGACTCTGCCCCGGAACCAGGTAGGTCAATCTCTCGGCCAGCGTGACGTAGGGCTCATAAGGCAGGACGTGAAAACAGGTATGCAGATACCTCCCGGCCTGATCCTTGATGGCCTCCACCACCTCCGGCGGGGTACTGCCAGCGTTCAGGACCCCAATCCCGCCGGCAAAATCCACGTAGATGTTGTCATCCACGTCGCGAATCATGGCTCCCGCCGCCTCAGCCACAAAGATTTCGGTAACATGGAACACACCGTCAGGGACAAAGGATTTCCTCTTCTCCCAAAGCTGCTGGGAGATGGGGCCTGGCACCGCTGTTTTTACTCGTGGCAAAGCGAAACGGATATCTTTCATCCCCTTTCTTCCCTCCCCCCTTCTAGTTCTGATCTCCATCCATAATGCAATAATCATGCCTCCCCACCAAAGAAGAGAGCGTCCGCACGGGCTGGACTCGGGGCCTAAATGAACGGCGATGGCGGATGAAGCACCCGTCTCTCAAGGGACCGGAATGTAACCAGGTCTGAAAAAGGCCCCCGCCCTGGGAGTCCACGCCTGATCACCAATGTACTCATGCATTAAATGCTGCTTTGCATTAAGGTCCGCTCACCCGGGGGCGGCCATTGCTAGCTGGTATCGCCATCCGCGCGGATCAGGTAAGAGCCGCGACTCTGTCTGACAATCGTTGTGGTATGAGCTTGGTCCTGCGGCCCACGGGAGCGACTCCTTGTTGTAACTGCAAAGCCAGCCAAAACAGGAAGCGGGGGCCCGAAATGGGAGGACCCCCGCTTACCTGCGAGTTTCGAGTTCCTTAGCGCCCTCCCTGCCGTCGGAGGGTGGCTCTAGACAACGAAGAACTAATCGCCCTACCGTGGCTGGGCGCCTTCGGACGCCGCATCCCCACCGGAGGTCCCAGGATTTCGGCTAACACTATGCCCTGCAGGATGTCGCCCCCACGCAAGAGCCAATTCGGGCCAAATTCTCCGCGTTCCAATCCGCCACCGATATTGGGGCCAAGACGCCCGGTATCCCGGCCCGGGCCTGAATCCGCCAGGCTTGCGTCCAGTGGTCGATCGGGTTCAAAGGTCGCTTTCCTGCCTACCTCCGGGTGGTCCCTTCTCATCCGGGTCGCCTCACCGGCAACCGAGGGGTCGGGCTGTCCCGTCCTTGTCCTGGCGGAAAACCTCTCTGGCGGCCCTTCGGCCTGCCCTTCCCAGCCAGCCCCTCTTGGTAAACCGGCCCTCCCGGTCTGGTCTCGGGTAGGCTGCGCCACTGGCGGGGAGTCGCGCCATTCCCGGGAAATTCCCTCTTCATCGTCCTCGGGGTGCGGGGAGCCAGGGGCGGCAGCCATCCGCCCCCCGGTACGGGGATCACTTTCCTCTACCAATGTACCCCCGTCAGGAGAGGCTGGGCGCCTTGTCCCCCAGGACTCCTGAGATGAGCCGGTACCCGCCCTTCTTCGGCTTGTGGCGGTGGGGAGCCCTGGTCCGCCAAAGGGTGGCATGCCGGAGGAGCGGCCCTTGGTGAAGAGATTCCCGACAAGACTGACCAGCATCATGATAACAAAAAAGGTGATAATCTCCGTCATGTTTGCACCTCAATGCTGAGCGCTGGTTCCTAGGAGACCGCTGAAAAACCCCCATCTGCGGTGTGGCGCAATCTGCAAGAAAGAACCTTTTTATTAAAGAGGCGTTACTATTGCCGATTGTCGCTCCGGCGCCTCCTCGCTCAACGTACCACTTAGTACGCCTCGCTTCGGAGCCTTGTCGCTCCTAGCATCTGGGCTGATTTGAGGTCTCGCCCTAAGGTTCTCCTGGCCAGGCTGACCACTGAAACCGCAGTTCGTCAGCAGTCCCCTAGCGCTTTTCCGTCCCTTCCGGTGTTTCGGGAGGAGCCACTCGGGAGATGGAATCCCGCATGTGGGTGTCCGCCTGGACGTTTTGCAGTTGATAGTAGTCCATGACCCCCAGCCTACCCTGGCGCAAGGCATCGGCGATGGCCAGAGGGACTTCCGCTTCCGCCTCAACCACCTTGGCCCGCATCTCCTGCACGCGGGCCTTCATCTCATGTTCCAAGGCGATAGCCATAGCCCGCCGCTCCTCCGCCTTGGCCTGGGCAATTCTTTTGTCCGCTTCCGCCCGGTCGGTTTCCAACTGGGCCCCGATGTTTTTCCCCACATCCACATCGGCGATATCGATGGAGAGGATCTCAAAGGCCGTCCCAGCATCCAGACCCTTGTTGAGGACCGTGCGAGAGATGCTGTCCGGGTTTTCCAGTACTGCTTTGTGGCTGAAGGAAGAGCCAATGGTGGTGACGATCCCTTCCCCGACCCGGGCGATGACCGTTTCCTCCCCAGCCCCACCCACCAGGCGATCGATGTTGGCCCGAACGGTTACCCTGGCCTTGGCTTTCAGCTCGATACCGTCCTTGGCGACGGCTGCCACCACCGGGGTCTCAATGACGCGCGGGTTGACGCTCATCTGTACAGCCTGCAAGACATCCCGCCCAGCCAGGTCGATGGCGGCAGCCCGCTCAAATTCCAGGGGGATGGCCGCGCGCTGAGCCGCGATGAGGGCATTGACAACCCGATCGACGTTACCCCCCGCCAGATAATGGGCTTCCAATTGGTTGACGGTAAGGTCGATCCCGGCCTTGGTAGCCTTAATCAGCGGGTTGACGATCTTGGCCGCTGGAACACGCCGGAGGCGCATCCCAATCAGGGTGATCATTCCTATTCTCACCCCGGCCGCCAAAGCTGAGATCCAGAGACCTAAGGGGATGAAGCTCATCAACACGGAAAAGCCGATGAAGATAGCCGCCAAAAGCACCAGGAAACTGACCAGGGTCACGGTATCCAACATAGACGAAATCCCTCCTATTGCTTATTAGTGACTCGAGCAGGCCGTTTCACAACGATTTTAAGAACCCTCTTGCTAGTAGTTCCCTCCGGAAGACGTGTGCTTAATCCCTTTCTTCCAGGATCTTGACCAGGGCCCGCGTCCCTTCAATCTTCACCACCTTGACCATCGCCCCCTTGGGGATGAACTCCCCGTCGGAGACGACGTCCACCCTCTCCCCATTAATCTCCGCCATCCCGGCGGGGCGCAAAGGGGTTAAAACAACGCCGGTCTTCCCCATTAATTCCGGCCGGTAACGCTGCGGCACGTATCCGTGGCGGGACGTCTCCGCTGCGCCCAGGACCAGCCCTCGCCACCACCCCCGCCGGCGCCCATAGTGAGCCAGAGCAAAGCCAGTCAGGATGGAGATAACCAAAGCAATGGAGATTGATTGCAGAGCCTGCTGGCTGGAAGCCGAGGCCAGGTAGATACTGTAGAAGACCGCGACGATGCCGCTGAGGCCAAAGATCCCAAAGCCCGGGATAAAGGCCTCAACGGCCAAGAGGATGATCCCCAGGGCAAAGAGGGCCAGGGCCTCCCACCCGGCAAAACCCGCCAGCATGTGCCCGCCAAAGTAGAGGAGGAAGGACAGAAGGCCCACTGTTCCGGCAATCCCCCAGCCGGGAATGAATAATTCAACCAGAAGGCCGACAAATCCCAGGGTTAGCAAAAGGGGAGCGATGGCCGGGCTGGTCACGTAGCGGGCCAGGTTGTCGGCCACGCTGGGAGTGAAGACCCGCACCGCCACATTTCCCAATCCCAGGGTGCGTAAGGTCTCGCCTCGATCGGTGGCGACGGCGTCAATGAAACCCAGTTCTTTGGCCCGCCCCGCCGTCAGGCTCAAGATGTGCCCCTTTTCCACCACACCTGGGATATCCTGCAAGGCTCCGGCCATGGCCCCGGCGATGGCTGGATCTCTCCCGCGTTTTTCGGCCGTGGCCTCTAACTCCGCCCGCCAGGCTGAGATGATCTTCTCCTCCGCCGGGCGCGGTTCGGCCGCTCCGATACTGGCCCCGGGGGCCATAATCAATTTCTGCGCCGCAATGGCGATCAGCGATCCGGCCGACCAGGCCCGGTCGGTAACGTAGACCAGCACCGGTATGGGCGAGGCCAAAAACAGGTCGCGGATGTCCAAAGCGGCAGCGAGGGTTCCGCCCAGGGTGCTGATCTCCAGCAGGATATAGGTAGCCCTGGCTTTCTCCGCTTCGCGGAAGGCCCGGGTCAGGAAAGCCGCCAAACCGGGATCGATGGTTCCCTCAATTGGAACAACAAAGACAAGATCCCCCGTCCGGGTCAAGTCATCGGAACTCCCACTGGCGCTAATCGGATTGCTGTTAGGAAAGGTAAAGGAAAGGAGGCAGATCAGCAAAAAAAGGGGGATGAAGACCTTCAAAAAAGATCCCTCCGCGTTTTCTCTTGCGAAGATAGTTGTCCTAATGTTGCCTCAATCTATACTTTACGCCAAAGTTTGGGAAAATGGAAGCCCTTTAGAAAAAAGAGCCGGGAGAATTCCTGCTCCGGCTCTTTGTAGATACTTTTCCACAGGGGTGGGGTTATAGACGGGGCGTCAGCTGTAACGGCGTTTTCTGGCTGCTTCTGACTTCTTCTTACGTCGAACGCTGGGCTTCTCGTAGTGCTCCCTCTTGCGGACCTCTGCCAGCACACCTGTCCTCTGCACCTGCTTCTTGAATCTCCTCAAGGCATTATCTAGCGACTCGTTCTTACCAACGCGTATCTCCGCCATCTTCATCCCTCCCCCCGTTACTTACTAAAGAGCGGGCGCGTCAAGCACACAAAACGTAATTCGTCAGCGATCTCCCGCCAAGGCTGACCTTGTCGATAAAGGCAAGAGACAAAGGCACAAATGATTATATTTTATTTTCCTGTCCGATGTCAATGATTCTGGTGGATCTTGAAAAGGTGCGTTGGCAGCGTTGCAGCTGTGGGCTTTTTTGGAAAATGTTCAAAATAGCCGTCAAGAGCCGCGGTGCGGCGCCCCGTTCTTAAGACCTGTACCAACCGGTCAATGAAGATGGCCTGAGAGACTGTTGACAAACTGCGTTTAGAGGGGTTAACCCGCCCGAGAAAGACGCCATAGTCTCTGCTGCGCCTGACGGCGTTCGCGCTTCTGGCGGCTTCAGCCAAGAGAAGCCGTAGTCTGTAAGAGCTTAAACGAACGTTCTTCTGGCGGCTTTAGCCAAATCGTAAGGACAAGACCGTTCAAAAATGCCCAGATGCGAAGGAGACAAGGCTCCGAAGCAAGGCGTACCAAGTGGTACGTTGAGCGAGCCGCCGGACGGCGCGTCAGCGCCGCCGAGGGGTCTGGGGGACGGACTCCCCCAGGCATTAAGGGGTGCTCGGGCACCGGAGATGCCGCCGAAAGGGGAGCGTGCCCCCCTAGCGGAGGCGGGCGGCAACCCGCCTGAGACGCATATGGGTGTTTTTCAGCGGTCTCCAGGATCAGCTCACCCCGGCGGCCACCCCATGGGCCGGCCTCCCAGGACATGCAGGTGCAGGTGTTTAACCCATTGCCCACCGTCATCACCGGTATTGATGACTGTACGAAACCCGCCCTCCAGGTCGCTCCTGCTCCCAAGCTTCTTAACCGTCAGAAGTAGATGAGCCAGCAGCTCCTGGTCTCTTTCCGTCAAGTCCAGGAGAGAGGTGTAATGATTCTTGGGGATCACCAGGATATGAACCGGGGCCTGGGGATTGATATCCCGGAAGGCCATGACTTCCTCATCTTCATAAAGGACCTGGGCTGGAATCTCCCCGCTGGCAATCCTGCAAAACAGGCAATCAGACATGGCTTGACCCCGCTTCCTGTTCCCCCTAGAGACCATTGAAAAACCCTTACTCAATTTGCATCGGGCTAATCCTGGGTTAGGCCGATCCTCATTTTGGCCAACCTTTCCCCATCATTACTATTCGGCAAATAAATCACATCTCCTGCTTCCCTTGGTCGTGAATTATCCAGCTCGCTCATTGGTCCGCCGTAAAAGAGGTCACCCGTCGAGTTCGATCGGCGTGACCTTCTTGAGCCAGTTCGATCAGCCGGGTCAAGAGCTTCGAGTAGGAAAGACCGCTGTGCTCCCACAGTTTAGGATACATACTGACCCTGGTAAAACCCGGCATGGTATTGATCTCGTTGACATACAACTGGCCGGTATCCCTGGTGTAGAAGAAATCCACGCGGGCCAGACCACTGCCATCAATAGCCCGGAAAGCCTCCAGGGCATAGTATCTTAACCTGGTTACAACCTCCGACGGCAACTCGGCGGGAATGAGGAGGCGGGTGGAGGAGTCCAGGTATTTGGCTACGTAGTCATAAAAAACACGTTCGGGGATGATCTCACCTGGATATGACGCCTCAGGGTCATCGTTGCCCAGGACACTGCACTCGACCTCCCGCGCCAGGACACCTTGCTCAACAATAAGCTTTCGGTCATAACGCGCCGCTAGATGCAAGGCCGCCACCAGTTGATTTCGATCTTCTGCCCGGGAAATACCGACACTGGAACCGAGGTTAGCCGGCTTGACAAAGACGGGGTAGCGCAGGCGCTCCTCCACCTGGCGCAATACCTCTTCCGGCTCATTCTCCCACTGGTGGCGTAGAATGACCACATCGTCAACCACCGGCAGACCCCGCCAGCGAAAAAGGTTGCTGCCTTTACCCTTGGTTGCAAGGTAACTAGAGCCCAACACCCCGGCCCCCACATAGGGTACCCCCATCAGGTCCAAGAGCCCCTGAATGGTTCCATCCTCCCCGTAGGTACCATGGAGGACGGGAAAGACCACATCCACTGGTAAAAGGGGCAGTCCCGGTTCTTCGAGTAACAAAAACCCTGGGCCGGTCGGATCGGCGGAAGGCAAGACCCTCCGACCTGCTGAGGGGTCCAAAGGCCTCCTCTGCACCGCTGCGAAAGGATCAGGGAAGTGATACCAGCTTCCCTCTTTGGAGATCCCGATTCCCACCGGCTCAAAGCGGTCTTGGTCCAGAGCCTGCAAGACGGAAGCGGCTGAAAGCAAAGAAACCTCGTGCTCCCCGGAACGGCCCCCAAAGAGGACCCCAACCCTGATTCTGGTCATAGAATCCGTCCCCTTGGTCTTCATAGATGTCATGATTAAGCTATTCGTCTGGGCAATATCTTATCCCTGGTAGACTCCCATGCTGCCTTTTAGCGGCGCCCCAAAGTCAGCAGCGGGCGGCGACGGGCGGACGATTGCCGGCGGAGCGCTTTCACCGAGCCGGGCACCGCCTCCGACGAAGCGAGGCCCAAGAGGCCGGACGGCGGCACGGATGGCGCCGAGCGCAAGCGAGCCAGGGAGGGCGAGTTTACGCGATGCCGGCCGGTGGGCTGAAGCTCTACCGCGATGCGGCCGGCGTAGGTGACCAAAAGCCAGGACGGCGACGCCCGCGCGGCGCCCTGGAAGTAGCTGGTTTGTTTCAGGGCAGACTGCCAGCAAACCGCGGTCTCTATGGCGGAGAATCCTGCAAGCAACCCCTGGCACCTTCTCGGTCGGCCGCTGTCACCAAGACATCCCTGACCTGATTGGCCTGTTCATTCCCCCCGGGAAACATTACCCGGAGATAGTTGTCCGTCAGTCCCTCCAACCACCCCGTCCGTTCCCTGCCCTCCTCCACCAGGACAGAAACCACCCGGTCGAGGTAGCGCCGATGGAAATCCAAGGCCAGCTGCTCAGCCAGCCCGAGTAATTCACGACTGCGCTCCTCTTTCACCGCCCGGGGTAGCTGTCCAGGGAAGGAGGCAGCCCTGGTTCCGGGCCTCCTGGAATAAGGGAAAACGTGAACCCGGCTGAAGGCCATCTCTCGGACAAAGTTGGAACTGGCCCGGAATTCCTCCTCGGTTTCGCCCGGAAACCCCACCATCACGTCCGTGGAGATGCCCACTTCGGGGATGGCCCGGCGAACCTGCTCCAGGATTTCCGAATACTGACCAGTGCCATAACGACGATTCATCCTGGCCAAAACCTGGTCGCAACCGCTCTGCAAGGGGATGTGCAGGTGGCGGCAGAGTTTCTCTTCGCGAGCCATGAGCTGAATGAGTTTCGGGCTCACCTCCAGGGGCTCGATGGAACTCAGGCGAATCCGCTGTAGGCCGGGGATGTCAAGAATGCCTTCCACCAGCCCGGCCAAATCCGTCGTGCCGTCCAGATCGTTCCCATAAGCCCCCAAGTGAATGCCGGTGAGCACCACTTCCTTGAATCCCGCTTCTGCCAACCTGAGGACCTCATCCTTCACCGCCCCGGGGTGCCGGCTGCGGCTGCGGCCACGGGCAAAAGGCACCAGGCAATAGGAGCAAAACTGATTGCACCCCTCTTGCACCTTCACTGCCGCCCGCGTCCGCCCGGTAAAGCGGAAAATGGGTAGCTCCTCAAAGGCTGTAGTTTGGCCCAGATCAGTACCTCCAGGCCTCATCTCTGCTTTCGCGATGCCGGCGTCACTGAGGGCAACCGGCTCGCTTTCTGCCGCGCAAGCGCCGGCCTGGGCAACTGGGGCGCCTTTCCCCGTCGCCGCCTGCTCCACCAGATCGACGATCAGATGTCTCCCCTGGGTCCCAATAAGCACATCCACCCCGGGGATCTGCCAGATCTCGGCAGCGGCCACCTGGGCGTAGCACCCCGCGACCGCCACCACCGCCTCCGGGTTTTCGCGGATGGTCCGGCGCAGCATTTGTCGTGACTTGGCCTCGCTCCGGGAGGTCACCGTACAGGTGTTGATGAGGTAGACGTCGGCCTCAGCCCCGAAGTCCACCACCTGATAGCCCCGCTTCCGGAACAGCTCCAGCATGGCCTGGGTATCGTATTGATTTACCTTGCAACCAAGGGTAAAGGCAGCAACCTTTTTCGCGGGAAGATCCCCCTTTGAAATGGAGCCGACCAGGCTCGGCAAGAGTGGACCTGGTTAGAGACAATTCCACGTAGGGAGGGCGGAGGCAACGAACAACCCCCATAAAAAATCACTCATTTAGCTTGAGTCAAAGAATGCTGCCCCGCCCCTTTAAATTCGTAACTGGGCCCAACTTCCAACCTCTAACTTCTGTCTTCATTCTCCGGGCCTGGTCGGCTCCATTTCAAAGGGGGATCTTCCCGCGAAAAAGGTTGCTGCCTTTACCCTTGGTTGCAAGGTAAATCAA
>JAMCWA010000026.1 GCA_023475165.1 Bacillota bacterium
CGTGTTTCGGGCAAAAGTTCGCGTTTTCCTGCTGACAGCCTGTTTTACACCTCGCTCGGAGATGACGCGAAACCCACCCAGGGAACCCTGGACACTTCTTATGTCACCATCACCGTCCTATCTTCTCCATTATGTATTGAAGTGAGAGCGAGAAAGGGGGTGTCAAATATGCCTCGTCAGAGAAACCTGATCCAGAACCCCAGCTTTGAGTCCGGGCTCCTTAACTGGACGTCCACCAACGTCGTCGCCTCCGATACAGCCAACTCCCATTCCGGTTTGCTTTCCGCGCAAATGGGAGCAGGTTTACGGAGTAAAGGGTCAGGCCCTTGATCCGCCAAGTCAAGAGCATCTAACCGGTTTGGTGCTCAGTCAGCCAGGATCCCCCCCCTCCCGCGGGAGGATAGCACATCCAGGCAAGAGCTCGGCAAGCCCGAAACAAGATTACCGCCATCGTGGATCACCCGCTGGTCAACTGGCCGGCACGGTAACATTCAGTTGCGCAGCGGGTTTGCTTTTGCCTCTTGCCTCAAAAGTCGTCCGCTTGGGCTGGAGGGCCCCCTTTTCTTTCTGCCTCCGTCTTAAACTATGCGACGTTTGAGACTTTGGCGGCCGACTCTATACACGGTGGGAGAGGAATGGGAGCCAAGTTCCTGCTGCCCAGATTACGGCGGGCGGTGCACCTCTTGACCCAGATGGACAAGTCTGATAGAATGGAGGACGTGTCGTGACAGCTGTCACATCAGAAACGGGTGTGTTGTGACGGAGGTTTGATGGTGACCTGGTCCATCCTGATCTATAAAATCCCTTCGGACCCCTCCCGGCTCCGGACGTTCGTCTGGCGTGAGTTGAAGCGGCTGGGCGCCCTCTACCTCCAGCAAGCCGTGTGCATCCTACCCGCCCAGGAAGGCCTGAGAAGGGAGTTGAGGGGCCTAAAGCAACGGATTGAGTCCTTCGGCGGCGAGGCCATCTTGCTGGAAGAAGTCGCTCTCCCCTTCCCCGAGGATGAGGCCATTCAGGAGAAGTTCCGGCGGCTGCGGGACAAGGAGTACCTAGAGTTCATCGAACAGAACCAGGCCTTCCACCGGGAAATCGCCAGGGAGATTGAACGGATGAATTTCTCATCAGAAGAGGTGGAAGAGGAAGAGGAGGAATACCAAAAGCTGATCTCCTGGCTGAGAAAAATCCAGGAAAGGGACTGGTTTTCCGCCCCCTTGCGCGAAAAGGCCGAGGCGACCTTGAGTCAAAGCCGGGAGCTTCTGGAGGATTTTACCCAGCGGGTCCTGGAGGCGGTTGGAGAAGAGGATAATGATGGCCCGGCAGATAACATTTAGAGTTGGATAGTTGCCCCAGCTCGCTCTCCTCATCGCCGCGGCCTTGGCCAAGTGGAAACAGTGGGAGGCGCCAAGGGTTTCCGGTCCCTTCCCAGCCGGGAACGTTCTCGATACGGCACCGTGATGCTGTCCTATTAAGGTCATGATCGGAGGAATCGTTTTGTTCAACATCATCGTTTTGGGCCTGGTCAGTCTCCTTACTGACATCAGCACCGAGATGGTCTACCCCCTCCTCCCCCTTTTTCTTACTGCCCGCCTGGGGGCTTCCCCGGCGATAGTGGGTCTCATCGAGGGGGTGGCCGAGAGCCTGGCCAGCCTGCTCAAGGTCTTTTCCGGATACTTCTCAGATCTTTGGGGACGGCGCAAGCCCCTGGCCATTCTGGGCTATGGGTCCTCCACCATCGGTAAGATCTTTCTCTTCCTCTCCACCTCCTGGATCTGGGTCCTGGTGGGTCGGATAGTTGATCGCTTCGGAAAGGGGATCAGGACAGCCCCGCGGGATGCCCTCATCGCCGAATCCGCTGATCCGGCTCAGCGCGGCAAAGCCTACGGGCTGCACCGCACCCTGGACACCCTGGGGGCCGCTCTGGGAGTCCTCCTGGCCTACTTCTTCCTGATCTCCTACCGCGGGGATTACAAGGTCATCTTCCTATACTCACTCGTCCCGGCCGCCCTGGGAGTAGGGCTCCTCTCTTTTGTCCGGGAAAAAGCCGACACCCGGGCCAGGCCCGGCGCCAAGAAGCTCTCCCTGCAGTGGTCGGCCCTGGACCGCCGGCTCAAGGCCTTCCTTCTGGTGGTCCTCCTTTTCACCTTGGGGAATTCTTCCAACCAGTTTCTGCTGCTGCGGGCGCAAAACCTGGGCTTTGGCGCCAGCACCGTCCTTTTGCTTTACCTTTTTTATAACCTCTCCTACGCCCTGGTATCCTATCCTGCCGGCCACCTCTCCGATCGCATTGGCCGCAAGACCCTGCTGGTACTTGGGTACCTCCTCTACGGGTTGGTTTACTTCGGTTTTGCCCTCGTCAACGTTGCGGGAACCCTCTGGCTACTTTTCGGTGTCTATGGCTTGTACATAGGGTTCACGGAAGGGGTGGAAAAAGCCCTGGTGGCCGACATTGCCCCCGGGCATCTGCGGGCCACGGTCATCGGTCTCCACGCCACCCTGGTGGGCATCGGTCTGTTGCCGGCCTCCCTGGTGGCCGGGGTTCTTTGGAACACCTTTGGCCCTCGCGCCCCCTTCTACTTCGGCGGAGTGATGGGCGTCCTGGCAGCCATAGGACTCTACCTGGTGGTGCCGGGAAAACAGGGGCAGATGCTGGTGGGCAAAAGCCAAGGGTAGCCGGACATGAGGCGCAAGGAGAGAGCTGATGGTGGGGCCCTTCAAGGGGCCCCGAGCCTAAAACTCCCTCCGCTGAAAAACCGCTAATCCCAGTCTGTAGAGGGCAGCCGCCACCCCCAGCAGCAGTAAGACCGTCGGCCAGGGGACATGCCCAAGACGAAGGGTCTCATGACCGGCCATCTGATAGTAGACGGAAAGCCAGTGGAGCCGCGGGATCCAGGAAGGGATGGATAGGATCAGGAGAACCCCGCTCGCCACCAGTCCAGCCTTGATCCGGTCGTCAAAAAGGGCGGAAAAGAGGGCGACCACCCCCAAAAGCACGGCCGAGCCAGCCAAAAGACCAGGCAATCCCTGCCAAAACCAGCCCCACTCCACCGGGAGACCACTGAAATCCGCCGCCAGTAGTAGGCTTACCACGGACAGGGTCAGTCCTGACCAGAGGGCCAGTCCGGCGGTTAAAAACTTCCCGGCCCAAACGGTGCCCCGGTCGACGGGTTTGGTCAGGAGAAAATCCATGGTCTTGCGGCCGACTTCACTGGCGATCAGTCCCATACCAAGTAAGACGGCGAAGATGGTGGCACTCTGATAACCCGTCTTGCCAAACCACTGCAGCCAAAGATAAAGGCGATAATCGCGGAAGACCTGCAGCGCCACCTGTTGCCAGGGCTGGCTAGCGCTCCCTTCCATCATGCGCAGCAGGTAGTCATAGCTGAGGGGTTGCAGGATCGCAAAGAGGATACTGATTAGGAACCACACTGACAGGAGAAAGCGATTCTCTTTGAGTTCCTTTTTTATTAGCATTAAGAACATGCCTTGGCCCTCCCTCAACGAATGGATCACTCGATCCGAGTTCGACGCCCGCGACGATAAACGGGCCCTGCTCTTTTCAGGCCAGGTCACGCCGGTGGTTCGTCCGCCCCGACGCCTGGGACTCAATGTAGTCCAGGAAGATCTCCTCCAGGTTCATGTCCAGGATCGTGGCCCCGGTGCCGCCGGCGGCAGTCAGACGGGCTGCCAGCTCCTGGGGACCTTGGGCGACACTGATGAGATACCCGGAGCCTTCCTGAACCACCCGCCGAACCCCGGGCCAGTGCGCCAGGTCGGTCGGGGTGTTTTCGGAAAAGAGAACCCGGATACGCTTTTCCTGCGTCTTCATCTCATCTAAAGAGCGGCTGACCAGAAGGTAGCCCTGGCTGAGGATAGCCACATGGTCAACAACGCGATCCACCTCGCTCAGAATGTGGGAGGAGAAAAAGACGGTGGAGCCCTGAGCGGAGATCTCCTTAAGGATCACCGTTAGGAACTCTCGCCGGTGCAGGGGGTCCAATCCGGTGGTTGGTTCATCGAGAATCAGGAGTTCAGGATGGGGAGCTATGGCCAGGACCAGCGCCAATAAGGTGCGCATCCCCTTGGAGAGGCGACCCACTTGACGCCGGACCGGGAGATCAAAAAGGTCGAGGTATCGTCTGACCAGAGCATCATCCCAGTTCGAATAAAAAGATCGGCAAAAGGCGACGGTCTCGGCAACTGTGAGATAGTTATACATGTTTTGGGTTTCCGAAACATAACTAATGCGTTGGCGAATGGCGGTGGCCTCCGGACCCGCCGGTGCCCCCAAAGTCCAGGCCCGACCCGCGCTGGGCCGCAGCAGTCCCACCAGAAGCTTGATGGTCGTGGTCTTGCCCGCCCCATTTGGTCCCAGAAAACCGAAGATAGACCCGGTCTTTACTTCGAGATTCAAATCCTTCACGGCCGTGACCCGGCCAAAGCCCTTAGTCAACCCTTGCGTTTCAATCGCCCAATCCGACACGTTTTTCCCCTCCTCGGCTCCTCACTTCCGTTCACCTGGAAATCTCGCCGCGCCAGACCTGACTTAGCCCCGGCCTTCTCGCCGGCCTGATCACCCCGGCCGGGCTGGTCCCTCCGTCAAATAAACTTCTAACAAGTCCCTTAACTCCTCTGGCGTAAAGCCCAGGTGGTAGGCCTCCACCTTGAGCCTTTCAAAGGCTTCCGTGAGGCGTCGCAACCTCTCCTCCCGGCTCAGAACCAGCTCCGCCTTCCTTGCGGCGACGAAGGCCCCTTTACCTCGGATGATTTCGATGATCCCATCCCGCTCCAGTTCCTGATAGGCGCGAGCTACGGTGTTGGGATTGATTACCAGGCCTTCGGCCAGGGCGCGTACCGAAGGAAGCTGTTCCCCAGAGCGAAGAACCCCGGCGGCCACAGCCTGTTTCGCCTGCTGGTATATTTGAAGGTATACTGGAGTACCCGAAGTGGTATCAATGTGAAACCACATCCCGGTCCCCCCTTTCTAGACGATCCATACTGAAGCCAGCCAGCTCCGCGAGACTTCTGACGAACTGGGTCTTGAGTGATTGACCCGTCCGAGACTCGCACTGCGGCGCGGGCTTCAAGCTATCTCAACAAAGCCACGACCAGGGCGGAGATCTTTGACCTATTAATCGGGGACCACCGAGCGGCACTTCAGCGTGTCAATGAAGGCAGCCGAAGAAGCCTCGCCTGATCACCTCCACCTGGTCAGGACAGTCTCCCGTCCAAACCGGTCCACCCCGAGGCGAATCAAAAGTGCATCCGCAAGAAGGAGCAAAAGCAAAAGGACCATGATCATGACCGGCCCAAGGATGATCTTACCCACCATCTGAGTAATGGCCAGACCCACCACCGGCAGGACCACAATCCCCCCCAGTTGCTGTGCCGCCCGGACATCATTCATGCGAGAAGAGATGATGACGCCCAGGCTCACCGAGAGGACAGCCAGGATCGGTGTCCCCAAAAGCAAAAGGAGCATTGTGGCCGGAGCCAGGACCACCCGGGAGAGGAGGGCGGGAGCACGCCAGCCCACCACCAGGATCATCAGGAGGTAATTGAGCCAACCCATGGCCACACCAGGAAGGGAGGCGGCCAAGACCTTGCCCAGGAATAGTTCCATGGTTTCAATGGGAGTGGCAAGAAGGGGCTCCAGGCTGCCACTCTGCTTCTCGCCGATGATGCTGTGCACGGCGATGGTCATGGGAGCGATGAGAGGAACCACCAGGGACAGATTGATAAAATAGAGCACCATCATCGCCATCCCCACCTGCGCCGGGCTCAAACCACTGAGTAAGGGCAGATGCAGCCAGGCTTCCGGAATGTTGCTCGGAGGTTCATCCATCTTTGTGCCCAAGCCAAGCATGACCCCCAGAAGGATAACGGGGAAAAGCACCGTAGGCAACAGTACCGTCAGCAGGACGAACCGATCCCGGATCAATTCGGCCCATTCTTTATCGATCAGGGTAAGTATGTTCTTCATCGAGGCGTTGCACCCCCTTCTGAATCAGGCTGAGATAGGCCTCCTCCAGAGAATGGCCGATCTCCGTGATGTACTGAACCTCTCCCCCAGCCGCTACCACTGCCCGCACCACCGCTGGATTCTCCTTCTCCGGATCCCTCACCTCATAAATCAGGCGATGACCGTCTCTTTCATACTTGAGAACAAAGGGAAGAGAGCAGACCGCCCGCCAGACCTCGTCAGTCACTTCTCTTAGGGATATGGCCACCTGACGGCCAAAAACCTGCCGACGCAAGTCTCCCGGAGAAGCCACCCGGAGCAGCCTGCCCTTCAAGATCGCCACCCGGTTGCAGAGGCGATCCGCCTCATCCAGGTTGTGCGTGCAAAGGACAATGGTTCGCCCCTCTTCCTTGAGTCCCTCGATGAGGTCGCGCACCATGTGGGCGGCCTCGGGATCAAGACCGGAGGTGGGCTCATCAAGAAAGAGGACTTTGGGACCATGAATTAGGGCTCTGGCCAGGGCCAGCTTCTGTTTCATCCCCTTGGAGAACTGACCGACCGGATCGTTGCGCCTGTCCCAAAGGCCCATCCGTTCCAGGTACTGTTGCAGCCGCCGGCGACGTAAAACACCGTCCAGCTGGTAGAGCCGGGCGTAAAAGTCCAGGTTGCGGTAGGCACTGAGCCGGTTATAAAAGCCGGGAGCCTCTGTCAACAGGCCGGCTGCACGGCGGATGGCCGTGTTCTCCGTGCCCAGTTCATGCCCCGCCACCCAGGCCCGCCCGCCACTGGGAGCGATCAGCCCCGTCAGCATCCGGACGGTGGTGGTCTTGCCTGCCCCATTGGGCCCCAAGAGACCGAAAACCTCTCCCTGTTCAATGGTCAAATGGAGATTTTCCACGGCCACTTTCTCTCCGAAACGACGGGTCAAGCCCTCCGTTCGAATCATCGTGATGCCACCTCCGCGCAACTGTCACTTTCCTGGTCTAGGTGAGATTCTGGATCAGAGTGTTTCCAGAGGCTTTGCCTTCCAGTCCCCTGGTGGGGCGCAGCTCGCAAACTATATTACTGTATTAATGATATAGTACTCTTGGCCGGACGTCCTGTCAAGAGGAACCAAGGGGGGTGTGCCTCAATGACGGAGGCGGAGCGCCATTCCACAGAAATGAAGCCAGCAAGTTTAATGGAAAGGCCCCGGCAAAGCCCGGGGCCTTCAACCTCTCATGATCCCTGTAGCATCCCTGACCAGCTACTTCTTCCCCGCCAACCGCTCCCCCAGCACGGTCGGGAAAAGGGCATAGAACTCTGTCGAGCGCACCAGGTCCTCGATGGGTACTTGGTCCAACACCGTGTGCGCATACTGCTCATCGCCCGGCCCGAAGCCAATGGAGGGGATGTTGGCCTTGCCCATCCAGTAGGTGCCGTTGGTGCTGAACACCCATTTGCCAATCTCGGGCTTTTGGCCGTAAAGCTGTTCATAAGCCGAGACCCCCGCCTGGACCAGGTCGTGCTCCTCGGGCAGGGCCCAGGCTGGATAATACTTGTCCACCTCAAAAACAAAACCGGTGTAGCTGGGCTCAGCGAACCAGAGGACCTCCACCTCGCCACCGTGCGCCTGCGCCACCCGCCGTACCTGTTCCACCGCCATCTCCTTGCTTTCCCCGAAGGTGAGGCGCCGGTCGATGTAGATGACGGCCTCGTCGGGGAGGGCATTGATGGAGGGGGTCTTGACGTGAATGTCGGTGACGGCTATGGAACCCTTCCCCAGAAAGGGGTCATTGACGAATTCAGCCCCCATCTGGCTTATCCCCTGAATGATGTTGGCCATCTTGTACAGGGCGTTGACGCCGCGTTCGGGGGCGCTGGCGTGGCAGGTTCGCCCCTTGGTGGTAACCTTCATCTCCACCCGGCCCCGGTGGCCACGGTAGATCCGCATGTTGGTGGGCTCACCGATGACCACGAAGTCAGGCCTGATCTTATCCGTCTCCACCAGGGAATTGGGGGCAACGCCGTCGCAGATTTCCTCGATATTCCCGTAATAGTACAGGGTGAAGTCTTTGGCCAGCCCCAGTTCTTTTATGATCTTCAGACCGTAAATCATCCCTGGGGTGGAGTTTTTCTCGTCACCAGCCCCCAGGGCATAGAGGACGCCCTTTTCAATCTTCCCCTGGAAGGGGTCCCATTGCCACTGAGTGGGGTCGGCAACGTCCACTGTATCAATGTGGCTATCAAAGAGGAGCACCTTGGATCCATTGCCGATCCGCCCCACCACGTTGCCCATACGGTCAAAGAAGACTTCGTCAAATCCTAGCTTCTTCATCTCTGCCGCGATCCTCTTGGCCACGCCCTCAATATTGCCGTTAGGGCTGGGGATGGCCAGGATGTCCCGCATGAACTTAATTATGTCCTCCCGGTGTTTGACCACCTCTGCCTTTACTTTTTTGACGAGTTCCTGGTCGACCAATGTCATCCCTCCGTCCTGGGTGAGGGCTTTCCCTTTGCTTAATTCCCGGGATTGCCCCTTCCTTATTCTTTGTCTCTATTCTCCAGCCTATGTCGGATTCCTCTCAAAGTCAAGGGGTTCTTAAATGGCATTAAAAAAATGACTCGCGTGTTAAGCTGTCATACAGGCAATCAGGGCGATGTAGGTGGCCGTAAGACTCTCTGGTCCGATGAGGTCAACACCGCAGAACCCGACGCTAAAAAGGGCTCCCCCTTGAGAGGGAGCAGGCGCTCAACCTTTCCGTTCTTCCTTCCCCATCAACGCTATGAGCTTGCTGCCGCAGCCCCGGCAATGGGGAGTTTAACCTTCCCGTTCTTCCTTCACTGGCAGGAGCGACTACATCGCTCTGGCCGACGGGCCGGCAATGAGGCGCTCAACCTTTCCGTTCTTCCTTCCCCATCAACTGGCGCTGGATCCGCCGCCCAGTCGGGGTCGCCGCCAGCCCGCCTTCCGCCGTCTCTTTGAGCTGCGGTGGCAAAAGCCGCCCCACCGAGGCCATGGCCTCGATGACCTCATCTGGAGGGATGACGCTCTCGATCCCCGCCAGGGCCATCTCTGCCGCAGTCACAGCGTTGGCGGCAGCGCCGGCATTTCTCTTGACACAGGGAACCTCCACCAAACCGGCGACGGGGTCACAGACCAAACCCAGGAGGTTTTTCAAGGCTATGGCCATGGCCTGGGCGGCCTGGCGCGGCGTCCCTCCGGCCAGCTCCACCAAGGCGGCCGCGGCCATCCCCGAGGCCGACCCGCATTCCGCCTGGCAGCCCCCCTCGGCCCCAGCCACCGTAGCTTTTTCCGTGATGATCTTGCCGACCCCGGCTGCCGTAAAGAGGGACATCAGCAGTGCCTCTTCCCCAACGTCGAACTTCTCCGCCATGGGAAGGAGAACTCCCGGCAAGACCCCGGCCGAACCCGCCGTGGGGCCAGCCACGATGCGGCCCATGGCGGCATTAACCTCGGATACCGCCAGAGCCCCGGCGATGACCCGGGCAAGATCGGTGGTCAAGGTCTTCTTGCCAGCCTCGCGTTCCTTGAGCCTCCTGGCTCCTCCACCCACCAGGCCGCTGGCGGATCGGGTCCCCTCCGACAATCCCTTACGCAGGGCCTCCCGCATGACGGCCAGGTTGCGGCGCATCTTCTCCCGGACCTCTTCTGGGGCCAATCCGGATGAAGCCACTTCCTCGCCTAAGACAACATCGGAGATCCTGACACCCTTTTCTTCGGCCAGGTGTACCAGTTCATCTACGCTGTGATATCCCATAACTGTTCTGTTGCCTCCCGAAGGCGCGACCAGGTTAAGTCCCGCCAATTGAGCAAAGGTCCTTGCCCAAGACTGGCCGCCCATCTTGGTCAACAGGAAGACCACCCTGCCAAAAGGCGCAATGTGCCAGATCACTGCGGCCCGGATGGGACGGAACGGAATGCAGGGGAGAAAATTGCCCTGTAACGTTGCTGTGCCAAGACATGTCTTTTCATGAGCCGAACCCGTCAATTACTGCGGTTCAATCATCATGGCCTGTTCCACGGCCCCAAGGGCACGGATCTGCTCCAGGACCCAGACAGCCACGGGTTGATCCACTTCGATGAGCATCAGCGCGGTAGCTCCCCTTTCCTGACGGGAAACCCGCATGAAGGCGATGTTGATGTCGGCTTCGGCCAGGATGGCCGTCACTGCCGCGATGACCCCCTTGCGATCCTGGTGGATGGTCAGCAGTGTGTTGTATTCTCCCGTCAATTCTACGGCAAAGCCATTGATGCGGGTGATAACCACGCTTCCGCCACCGACAGAGGAGCCCATCACTTCCACCCGTCGCCCGCTGGGGGAGGTTAAAAGGAGTAGCGCCGTATTGGGGTGGACCGGCCCCAGATCCGCCCGCTCAAAGGAGACAGCAAGCCCCTCGCGGACGGCAGCCTCCAGCGCCTCACGGATTTTTTCGTCATCAGTGGCATACCCCATTAGGCCTGCCACCAGGGCCCGGTCGGTTCCGTGCCCCCGGTAGGTTTCAGCAAAGGAGCCGTGGAGCAAGATCCTGGCACGGCTGACCCGGTCTCCCAGGATAGCCCGGGCCACCCGCCCGATGCGTACCGCTCCCGCCGTATGGGAGCTGGAAGGTCCGATCATGATCGGCCCCAAGACATCGAAGACACCCGTCAAGTGGAACTCTCCCCTCCACATTTTCGACGACCCTGTCTGATTAATCTAGTATACCCGCAACAACCACTGCATCTCCGAGACCCCTGAAAAACACCCATCCGCGGTGTGGCGCAATCGGCAAGAAAGAACCTTTTTATTAAAGGGGCGTTACTATTGCAGATTGTCGCTCCAGCGGCTCCTCGCTCAACGTGCCACTTAGTAC
>JAMCWA010000119.1 GCA_023475165.1 Bacillota bacterium
GGATGTCAAGCCCTGGTAAGGTTCTGCGCGTTGCGTCGAATTAAACCACATGCTCCGCTGCTTGTGCGGGCCCCCGTCAATTCCTTTGAGTTTCAACCTTGCGGCCGTACTCCCCAGGCGGGGTACTTATTGCGTTAACTCCGGCACGGAAGGGGTCGATACCTCCCACACCTAGTACCCATCGTTTACGGCTAGGACTACCGGGGTATCTAATCCCGTTTGCTCCCCTAGCTTTCGCGCCTCAGCGTCAGTTGCACCCCAGAGAGCCGCCTTCGCCACTGGTGTTCCTCCCGATATCTACGCATTTCACCGCTACACCGGGAATTCCGCTCTCCTCTGGTGCCCTCAAGCCCCCCAGTCTCGCCAGCACCTCCACAGTTGAGCCGTGGGATTTCACTGGCGACTTAAAAGACCGCCTACACGCCCTTTACGCCCAATAATTCCGGACAACGCTCGCCACCTACGTATTACCGCGGCTGCTGGCACGTAGTTAGCCGTGGCTTCCTCCTCGGGTACCGTCACCTTTTCGTCCCCGAAGACAGAGGTTTACAACCCGAAGGCCTTCCTCCCTCACGCGGCGTTGCTGCGTCAGAGTTTCCTCCATTGCGCAAAATTCCCGACTGCTGCCTCCCGTAGGAGTCTGGACCGTCTCTCAGTTCCAGTGTGGCCGGTCGCCCTCTCAGGCCGGCTACCCGTCGTCGCCTTGGTGGGCCGTTACCTCACCAACTAGCTGATGGGCCGCGGGCTCATCTGTAAGCGGGTTGCCCCTTTCCTCCCAGTACCATCGGCACCGTGAGCATATCCGGTATTAGCAGCCCTTTCGAGCTGTTATCCCAGCCTTACAGGCAGATTACCCACGTGTTACTCACCCGTCCGCCGCTAGGATATATATTGCTACATACCCCCGCTCGACTTGCATGTCTTAGGCACGCCGCCAGCGTTCGTCCTGAGCCAGGATCAAACTCTCCGTAAATATTTAACCGGTCTCCCGGTCACTTACCTAGGAGCGTTTTCATGGCTCGTGTGCTTTTTGGCCCCTTCAGTTCCTACTTCAGGGCCTTTCACGTGTCCGCACAAACCATCCGGTAAATCAAGTCTCCTTGACCTACCCGGTACACTGTTCAGTTTTCAAAGACCAGGTTCTAAGAGAGTTAACCACTCAAAACGCAGTCCGCCAGTGCTCTCTTAGGCTGCGGCGTTTTATCGCTTCCGCCGCGACACTTTTATAGCATACCACGGTCATTTTCAGCTGTCAACAGGTTTGTTTTGGAAGATCCGTCTCTTGCTTGACCGTGTTTCCCGGGGGAGTTGAGCCATTGAGCTCGCCCTGGATCTCTAGTCTCACCAGACCTCGCGCTGCCCACTAAGCCCGGGCCGATTCGCGACGCAAGCAATACTTTAACACACCCGATTTGATATTGCAACAGGAATCTCCGTTTTTTCGACGCTTTTTTCGGCCGATGGCCAGCCTGATATTATAATAAGAAGGAGAAGATTCTGCCGCCCGCTACGGTGCTCTCGTCCGGCGCAAGTCCCCGCGGCGAGTCAGGATCATTTGCCAACGGTATGGTCATGGAGGACCTGATGGTAGAGGCTCATGTGTCTTTCTGCCGTTTGTTCCCAACTATAATTTTGGATTAAAGTCTCTTGCAGCCGCAAAACAGTACTGCGGCAGCCGTCATCCTCCCACAAAAGTCTTAGTCTCTGCTTCAACTGTTCCAGATCTCCGAACGGAAGCTTCAGTTGGTCGGGCAAATCCCGGGTAAGTTCCACATCCGTCAGGATTACCGGCCGTCGGGAAGCGATACCCAGACGCGAGGCCGCTGAGGTCACCCCGGCCACACCAAATTCCGGATAGTAAAAGAGGCCGATGTCGGCGGCGTGCAGGAATTCGTAAAGTTTGTCCACCGGGGGAAAGCCGTCAACTAAACAAACGTGATGTTGTAGCCTCAGGGCACGAATCTGATCCGGCAGAGAGACCGTCCGTTCCCGCGGTGAGATAATGAAGTAAAGGAGGTCCTGGTATTCTTTCACCAGTTCGGACAACGCAGGGAGGACAGTTTCATAGCTGGTTCGCCCCAGGCCCGCGGAGCAGAGGACGTGACGAGAATTGATGCCCAAACGGACGCGGGCCGTTTCCCGTGGAACATCCGGGCGATCATGGATCCCCATGGGGATGATCCCCACCCGGCGCCAGCCATACCGCCCAACCAGCCCGGCATTAAGTGGAGTGTGAAATATGGCCGCTGAGACCATTTCCCTGGGGAAGTCGGAGGGAACGCCAGGGTCGTGGAAGGTTACCACCAGGGGTACTCTTTCGATCAGTCGGGGTAAGTTTTTCAGAAAGGGCGGGGGATAAAGGAAATCCTGATACTGCAAATGAACCAATTCAACGCGCCTCTCCCCTATCCGCCGCAGGGCCGCCTCTACATCCACCCCTCTCTCCTGATGCCAGCCGGTGTGGAAAAAACGACAGACATAAGTCTCATCGCGCGCCCAGGAGACATCCCGAACCGGAAAGTTCGCCAGAATGGTTAATTGCCCGCCTTGCCTCACGAGAGCCTCGGACAGGTATCGACTGTACTCAGCGATTCCGCATTGGGTGTTCCAGGAGCTGATGAGGGCGATCCGCAATACTACTCCCCCTTAAGCAGACAGCCGGGCACCTCCGGAGACCGCTGAAAAAGTCCATCTTCTCGGACTGTTCACCACTGAAACCGCGGTTCGTCAGCACTCTTTTTGTACGCTGGCCAAGCATTCTGCCATCCGTCTCCCAGATATATCCCAGCTATATCCCGATAGGATGTCGTTCCTCGCTCTTGTGCCTTTGGCCCTAGCCTCCTGCCTGTGGGAGAAGACATGGCGCAGCAACCGGCGGGCTTCCACCAGGCTTGGCCTGGCCCAATAGGAACCATGATATAGGGGATGGGGGTGACGGGAGGGTTCTAACCCTTCCACGGTCAGGGGATAGCCATTGTTCTCGTTCAAATAGTCCAGGTGGGCAGACCAGGCGGTGGCGATTACCGGAAGACCGGAGGCCATGGCCTCCAACGCCGGTAAATCCCAGCCCTCCCCATGGGACATGCTTAGAAAACAGTCGGCGGCAGTATATAGCCGGGGCATCTGGAAAGCCGGGATGATCTCAGTAATCAAGAAGATGGCCGGCAAGTCCCGTTTGTGAGTGGCGTCGATGATGGCCTTCATTTCTTGGCGCAAGAAAGGTGCCCGGGGATCATAGCTCGGCCAGGTTTGATAGGTCTTCACGATCAGGCAGACGTCCTCGCCCCCGGAGAACTCCTCAATGTAGGCCCGCAAGAGAGTCTCCTGACCCTTGCGCGGGCCCCATTGGAAATTGGCCAGGAAGATGAAGCCACGCCGCCGGGGTATGGACATCGGAGTAACACCGGGATGGAAACGATCAGTATCCACTCCCAGCGGCACAACGCGTATCTTTTGCGGCAGAACACCGCTTGCGGCAAAGGTCTCCCGGTTGAAACGCGAGGGGACCCAGACTTCGTCCACGAGATTGCATTTCTCCACCCAATGGGCGGGTATACGGTCGGCCTCAAACATGCTATAACCGATGGTGGGTCGATCGGGCCATTTCTCAAAAGTCTCAGGTAGAAAGGTATAAAGTACTGGCCCGGCCTTGAGAGAAACCCCGGCTGCCGCTTCCAAGAGAGATCTGATCCCGGGATCCAGCCCTGGCTGAAAAAAGGGTAGGGAAAACGGTCGTAACCCTACCCTCAAACCCAGACGGGTCAAGGTCCTGACAATACACCTTGTCATCTCCGCGTAGCCCACAGGTTCCCAGACTGGGCCACAAACAGTTACTTCCATGGCACGCTCCTCGAGGAGACCACTAAGAAACTGCTCCAAACTGTCAGCAGTCTTCCAGGAAAGCCTTCCTGACAGCGCAGGTTACTCGGTGTACCATATACTCAGTATACTCAGGTCCAAAGTCCGGAAGGCTTGAGGATCTCCTCCACCAACTTGGTTGACCCTTCCCAGCGGCCGTAGTATGAAAAGTAATCCAGGGGCCCGACGGGATAAGATACACCACCGCTCAAGCCCTTGATCCGGGCCCCCAACGTTCTGTATAGAGATGAGCATTATGCTGGGCGGCCTCCTCCTGAGGGATATGCTTACGCGTTCCCATCCCCTCATGCCAGACGACACTCCCCCGCGTTACGAAAACCCCGTAGCCCTTTTCCAGGAGCCGGTTGTTATAATCCCAGTCCTCATAACCCCCGCACCGGAGATAGCTTTCGTTGAAAAGGCCAACCTCCTGCACTACGGCCTTCCGCATGAGCCAGGGGCAGGCATTGCCCACCTCAAGGTGGTCGCGGTGGGCCTGCCGAAAGTTCTCGATGTTCGCGGGGCTATGCTGGGAAGGATCGCCCGCGAGATTGTGGGGGGCCAGCTTTCCGATGGCCGGCCTTTCTTTGAGCATCCGAACCAATTCCTTCAGCCATCCGGGGAAAAAGAGCATGTCGTTATGAATCCAGGCAATGTAGGCGATTTTGGGGTTGGCCAGGAAATGCCTGATTCCTTGGTTCAAGGCCGTGGCCAGGGAAGTATCCGCGGAATTGGGGATAACCTCAAGGCCCTTCTGCCGCAGGTATTCTAGGGTCCCATCCGTCGAATGGTTGTCTACTACCACCAGCCGATGCGGATAAGTAGTGGCCTTTAGAAAAGAGCTCAGGCTAACCCTGGTTTTATTTAGAAAATTGAAGGTGGTCAGAATTACCCCCACCATGGGAGGCCCTCCTTTCCCGTCTTCACCCGCCCCAGGAGAGTGCTGACGAACTGCGTTTTGAGTGCTTAACCCGCCCGAGCAAAGCCGCCATAGTCTAGAAAAGGCTTGATAACGAACGTTCTTCTGGCGGCTTTAGCCCAATCGTTAGGCCAAGACCTCAAATCAGCCCAGATGCTAGGAGCGACAAGGCTCCGAAGCGAGGCGTACTAGGTGGTGCGTTGAGCGAGGAGCCGCCGGAGCCACACAATCCGCTACAGTTACGTTCCATTTTAGGGAAATTTCTTCGGCGGATTGCGCCACTGCAGATGGGGGTTTTTCAGCGGTCTCCTAGCGTGCGGCCGCGGTTGCCGGCCGGAGAGCTGGAGCTCTGCCGCGACGCGGGCGACGCAGGGAGCGAAGGCGAGGACGACAACGCCCGACCGGCACCATGCAAGCTCCTGGTTTGTTTCAGGGTCGCCTGCTGCAAAGAAATCACCGGTAACGTCCCGTTTTGTGCCAGACGTAATCCCTGATTACCTCGGGATGTTCCCGGTCAAAGGGCCGGACGGGACACCCATCAAGGATGTGATCCGGGTCCAGGTGATCAAAGACGCCGGGCCGGCCCTCCAGCCGGGCGTACTTTACCCAGCGTTCCCAGATATGCCTTTGCGGCTTGACATAGCCGTAATGAACATAATGTAAGCCCGAATCCAAGACATGGGGGCCAATTCCCTCCAGATGCTCGTGAACGGCGCCGACCCAGTGCATTCCGGGGCGATTCCTCGCCAACATGATTCTCTGATAGGTTGGGTCGTGGTCGGACTTGTTTTGGACCTGGAAATAGCCACCGAGAAGATGGTAATACCAAAAGAGATACGCATCGGCCAGTGAGGATTGGATCAGACGGGGGACAACCTGCTTAATATCGTTATAAAAGATACAGTCGGCATCCATCATGGGCATCAGCCATTCGCCTCGCGCTTGCTGTAAGCCCAGGTTACGCAACGCCGAGTAGTTATCCTGAATATCGGCAAAAATGATCTTAACACCAGGAAACCGGCGGGCAATCTCGACGGTCCCATCTGTAGATTGGTTGTCTACAATAATTATCTCATCGGCAACGTCCTGGACAGAGCGAAGAGAGAAGGGAAGAAACTCTTCTTCGTTTTTCACGATATAGAGGGCGCTTAAGGTAGGACGAGAGGGCACAGCCAATCCCCCCATTACTCACTTGCGGGAGGCCGAAACTTGTCACAGTCCCATCTTGATTTTCCGAAGCCGATCCAACATTCTCTGGGCACTAATCTCCCAGGTGAAACCGGTCAAAACGTCGGCCCGGGCCCTCATTCCCTTACCCTTGGCCTCTTGCCGGTTTACAAAGACGTGCCGCATCCAGCGACGGGTTTCCTTCAGGCTGGGCCTGGCCCAGCAGGAACCAGCATAGATTCTGTCCTTCCAACGTTCAATGGGCGGTAGAGGCTCCAGCCCCTGGATGGGTATGAGATAACTATTAGCCTCTGACAAAAAGTCCATGGGTGCCGACCACCCGGTGGTAATGACCGGCAGTCCGGCGGCCATGGCCTCCATTACCGGCAAGTTCCACCCCTCTCCCCGCGTTGGAAGGATGTAGCAATCGGCGGCCGTGTACAGAGACGGCATACTGTCCATTGACAAGATCTCGCCGATGATGATAATCGGGGGAGAACCAGTCTTCCTTGTCCTCTCCACCAGCTGGTCAACCTCTTTTTGGATCGCCTCCCCCCGTGGGTCAAAGCCCGGGTCATTCCGGTACGTCTTGAGAATAAGACAGACCTCTTCTTCCCGTGAAAACTCCGAGACAAAGGCGCGGATAAGCAAGTCATAGCCCTTCCGCAGGCTCCATTCGAAGTTGGCCAGAAAGGCAAAACCTCTTTTTTGTGAGAGAGGCAAAGGGGGTGCCTCAGGGTGAAAGCGTTGTGGGTCTACCCCCAGGGGCATTACCTTCAATCTGTCAGCCTCCACCCCGCTGCTTACGAAGGTCTGCTGGTTAAAGGTGGAGGGGACCCAGATTTCGTCCATCTGATTGCAGATCTTTACCCAGTGTGCACAGATCCGGTCGGTTTCCAGCATTGTCAAGCCAATGGAAAAACAATCCGGCTCCCTTCGGAAATCGTCGGGCACCCCGATGTGAAGGACAGGCCCATCATTCCTGACAACAGACAGCATAGAATCCAAGAGAACCTGGGTTTCCTCATCCAGGGCTGTCCGCACAAAGTCCCAGGGGTGCCGCTGGAGGGAGATGGATACCCCCAGACGGTGCAACTGGACGGTTAACGACCTGGTGATCTCGGCATACCCACCAGGATCATGGATGGGCCCGCGAACGTTCAGAGAGATCCCCATGGAAGGCACTTCCCCCATTTTAAGGAGTACCTGCATTGAGAAGGGACCCGGTCTCATTCGGCACTGCTTGGGTACCAGCCGGAATAAGAAGCTACCCGTTTATCAGTTTATGAGAGACCTCTCCTTATGTTACTGTTTTATGTCCCGGGGGAAGCGAAAACACATATAAGGCGTTCATGCTCCTACCAGCCACCGGCTATCGGCAAAAAATACCCTTGGGGATTCCCTCTCATGGTTTGCGGAGAAACGTCTTTTCATAAAAAAAAACCTTCTCTTTTTCTCCAAGAGAAGGTTGCTTTTCTTTGGTAGCCCCAAGGGGATTCGAACCCCTGTTACCGCCGTGAGAGGGCGGCGTCCTAGGCCACTAGACCATGGGGCCCTTTAAGGTATTCCCCAAAACAATCTGGCTTCTGCTCTGGCTTCTTCTCCGCCTCGTAGTGTGCGAGAGAAGGTCATTTTGATTTAAGGCCTTCTTGCCCAATGCAGCTTTCTCGCCTAAAGCAAGAGTTATTATACACTGCTCCCCGCGCTTTGTAAAGAGTTTGCCGCGAGAAAAATCTGGTTATTACTAGGAGTGGTAACAAGAATTTTTTGCTTAACAGTAGCGGCGAAAAGGTGTAGAATTTAGAAGGATATTTTGCGGGGATGTCGAATACTTGTAAGTCGCCTTGAGAAAAGGGGAACTAAACTTCACGGGTTATAAATCCTCATCGCCTTTAAAGATTGCCCTGTTGATGTTTCGCCTTTGCGAAAGGTGTACTTAGTGATCTTCTTATCCAGGGAAATCCCCTTTGGAACGATTTCGCTAACCCAATCCAAGATCAAGGAGTGAGAAGTTTTGTCTACACCGAGGACTAAACCAAGCCGCCACCAGGCGACGGCCTCACGGGACGTGGAGTGGGTCCCCAGCATCTGTAACTTTTGCTCCACCCTGTGCAACGTCAAGGCGGGGGTCAAAGAAGTTGCCGGAAAACGACGGGTTGTGAAGATCGAGGGTAATCCGGAAAGCCCCCTCAACCGGGGCAAGACCTGCGCCCGCGGGCAATCGGGAATTTTCCAGGTTTATGACCCAGATCGTCTGGCGACCCCATTAATCCGCGAACCGGGCTCCAAGCGCGGGGAATGGAAGTTCCGCCCGGCCAGCTGGGATGAGGCCCTGGATTTCATTGTGCGGCGCTTAACCGAGGAGAAGGTACAGCCCTGGGAGATGGCCATGTTTGGCGGCTGGACCTCCTGCGTCTTTTACATGCCTCTGAGTGTGCCTTACGTCATGGCCAACGGTATCCCCAACATCATCGGTTCACCGATGGAACACTGTGTGGCCAGCGGCCACCTGGGCAGCGACATGGTCACGGGGAATTTCAACATCCACGACGAGGTCCTGGCCGATTTTGATAACGCCAAGTATATCCTCTTCTCCATGGCCAACTCCGGCGTGGCCGGCATCTCCACCAGCCGGGCCGTGCGCCTGGCCGAAGGCAAACGCCGCGGCGCCCGCGTCGTCGTTCTTGACCCACGGAAATCCGAACTGGCGGCTAAAGCCGATGAATGGATCCCCATCAAACCCGGGACCGATTCGGCTTTCTTCCTGGCCGTCATTCACGTCCTCTTAAGAGAAGGACTGTACGAGGCCGATTTTCTGCGGCGGCACACCAACGCCCCCTTCCTCGCCTTCAAGAAGGACGGCCTGGTTATCCCGCTCATGGAAATGGACGAAAAAGGACAACCAAAGGCTTTCTTCGTGTATGACGAAATCTCGGGCAGCGTTCGCCAGGTAGCCGGTTTCTCCAACCGCAACGCCGAGGACTTATCCGGGCAAAAGATCGTTCCGGGCCTTTCCGCCCCTCCCGGTTTAGTGGTCAATGGGTTGGAGGTCAAGACTATTCTCGACTTTTTCCAGGAATACGCCCAGACCTATACGCCGGAATGGGCCGCCCAACAAACCGGCATTCCGGCCGCCACCATCCTCCGGGTGGCCCGCGAGATCGGTACCATTCGCCCGGCCCTCATCGATCCCGGCTGGCACGGTGCCCGTTACTCCAACGTCATCAACACGCGGCGCCTGCAGACCATCGTCCAGGTCCTGGTCGGCGGCATTGATCGGCCCGGCGGGTGGCTCATGGCCGGCGAATATCGGCACAAGGCCAGAGCCTTCTGGGAGGCCAAAGCTAAGGGCGAGAACGTCCCGCCCATGGCCTTGCCCGGGCTCCAGTTTGTCCTGCTCCTGGCCGGCCTCTTTGGCAATCCCCAGGCCTGGCCCCACGGGAAACCCAGTTTTAACTGGGCCTATTCCATGCAACGGCAAAAGGAGGGTCAACCGGCCGTCATCTTGCCGGCCATGGCCGATTACGGCTTAAAGGAGGCCGTTGAGGGCAAGCTGGAATTCAACGGAGAACCCTACCGGATTCGCGCCCTGACCATCAGCGCCGCCAACCCGGTCCGGCACTATTTCCCGGATTCCCGTTGGAAAGAGCTCCTGGCCAATCCCGAGCTCAAACTGGTGGTGGTGGTCGATGTCCTGCCATCGGACACCGCCGCCTACGCCGACGTCATCCTGCCCAACAACGCTTACCTGGAGCGCTTTGAACCTTTCGTTTACCCGACGGGGCCGGCGCCCGACCTGGCCTTGACCACGCGTTTCCGGGCTATCGACCCCTTATATGATACGCGCGATATGTCCGAGATCTTCTTCGGCATCACCCGGCGTACCGGAGCCACGGACCGGTTTATCAAGGCCATGGCTGATTTCACCGGGGTCTCCGCGGCCAGGCTGACGGAGGAGGTTAGGAGGGCAGAAGCGGGGGAGATCTCCTACCAGCAGGCCTTGAAAAACGTCTTCTTCGAGCACACCGCGCGCGGGCTCAACATGACGACTGAGGAGCTGGAGAAACAACTGCGCGAGAAGGGGGTTCTGGTGCTGGAGCGTTACGAAGAAATGCTCGAACATGCCGGTATGCCCTGGCACATCCCGGTCCCGACGCCTTCCGGCCGCCTGGAGCTTTACAGCCTGGTGTTCTTGAATTTCGTCAACACCTATGGTTATCAGCCCCATTGGGATCCCATGATCCTTTACATCCCGCCGGAGGGGACGGAACCACAAGGCCCAGACGAATTCCATTTCGCCTATGGCAAGATCCCGACCATCTCTTACGCTTCCAACACCAATAACCGGCTTTTGATGGCCCTCTCCAAGGCCAAGGAGAAGCCCTTCATGCGTCTTTGGGTCAACGACGCCGCCGCCCGCCGGTTGAAGCTGCAGGATGGCGATCAGGTCGAAGTGGAAAATACCAAATCCGGTCATAAGGTGAAGGCGCGGGTTTTCATCACCGACATGGTCCGGCCCGATACCGTCTTTATCTCCTCTTCCTTCGGAACGGAGAACCCCTTGCTCCGGGTGGGGGCAGGAGTGGGAACGGCCTTAAACAAACTGGTCGATTACGACGTCGAACCAATCGTGTCGGGATTTAAGACCCAGGAGTTTACCGTGCGCGTGCGCCGGGTCAGCTCCTGACGCCGGTGCCCCAGGGCTGGAAAACGCTCGGATCTCGGCAACAGACGGACGAGGCCAGGCCCGTGAGGGGTTTTCCGATTGAAGAATGATTAAGCCACTACTGGTTAAAAGAGTAAACGCACTTTAGGGAGGGATTCCGTTGGCCATGACGTAAGGCACACTCAG
>JAMCWA010000118.1 GCA_023475165.1 Bacillota bacterium
TGCATGACCTTTACCCCGTAGGCCCTCTTCCTCCAAGAAACCGTTACGCCTCCGGTCACCCCGCCTTCCCGGCGGAGAACCCCTCTTTGGCTCATCCTCCTGATCTTCCCGGCTTTCTTGGGGGCTCTGGTGGCTGGTCACTGGGTCGGTTCCCGCTGGCACCAGGTGCAGATCTGGGACCCCCTCTGGATCCGGGCCTTACTGGAACGCCCCCTGGATGAAGGAGTCCCGGGGGCTGGCTTCTGGGTGGCCGGGTACTATGTGGACTATGATCGGCATTCCCTGGATTCTTTGCGAATAAGAGCACCACACCTGGACCAGGTGGTTTCCTTCGGCTATGGGGCTACGTCCGATGGTCAGGTCATCGGCCGCGATCCGGAAATCCTCAAAGGTGTGACCGCCGGGCAAAAACGGGTAATCCTCTTTGGCAATCTGACCGGCGGAAAGTTCTCTCGGGACACGGCCCAAGCCATCCTGAGAGACAAAGCAGTGCAAGACCTCTACATCCATGGGGTATTAGGGAAGGTGGCGGCGCAAAGGGCCTCCGGGGTGCAGATCGATTTTGAAGGTGTGGCCCCGGAGGACCGGCAACGGCTCACGAGCTTCATCCAGCGCTTGGCTGCAGAACTGCGGGTCAAAGGTCTGACCCTGAGTATGGCCGTTCCGGCCAAGGTGCGGGACGATCCACGCAGCAGTTGGGCGGGGGCCTTTGATTATGCTGCTTTGGGCCAACTTGTTGACCAGCTTTTTATCATGGCCTATGACGAACATTACCGCGGTGGCGAGGCCGGACCGGTGGCCTCCCTGCCCTGGACGGAGAAAGTCATCCGGTATGCCATTTCTGTCGTACCCACCAAGAAAATCCTTCTGGGAGTGCCCCTTTACGGCTATGATTGGACGGCCTCCGGACAGGGACGGGCCTACGGGGTAAAGGTCATGCAGGACCGTTTGCTCCAAATGGGAGCCGAGATCCGGTGGGATCCGGTGTTGGGAGAGAATGTGGCCAGCTACAAAGCCGGCGATGGCGAGCACGTCGCCTGGTTCCCCGACGAACGCAGCCTGGAAGCCAAGCTGGCCTTGGCTCAGAAATATAACCTCAAAGGCGTCGCCCTGTGGCGCCTCGGTTTTGAACCAGACCAATATTGGGTTCAACTGGGACAGGCGCGTCAGTCCGAGTGAGATCTCCCATCTACACTGCCCAGAAACAAACCAGCCACTTCCGGGGCGCCGCTCGGGCGATTGCTATCCTCGCTTTCGGCCACCTACGCCGACCGCATCGCGGTAGAGCTTCAGCCCTCCGCCCGCCAGCGCGGCGAACTCTCCATCCAGGGGGTCGAGCGCCCTTTTACCGACTCCCTAGACAAAAGTCCTAAGAGGTATGGCGCCTGTTTCATTGGCGGCTGCCCCTTTCAGCCGGACCTGGGTCCTTTGAACCCGGCCCGGCTTTTCTCATCCTCTGGCATTTTTCCCCCTCTTCCAAAATATAAATCTACTAGCCGCGGGAGAGGGAGGCCGGAAGATGAATGACCTGATCTTCAAGAGGGTGCAGGAGGTGGGCCAGTACTTGGTCGCCACCAGGGCTACCGTTCGGGAGGCGGCCCGGGCCTTTGCCGTCAGCAAAAGTACCATTCACAAGGACGTAACCGAGAGACTCCCGAAGATCAAGCCCGATCTGGCGGGGCAGGTCAAAGACGTCCTGGAATTTAACAAGTCGGAAAGACATATCAGGGGAGGGGAGGCGACGCGGAAGAAGTATCAGGCCCGGCTTAACTAGGAGACCGCTGAAAAATCCCCATCAGCAGCGTCGCTAACTGCGGAAGCGGGAAGTTAGAAGCCGAAAGAGTCTTTTTCTGTTTGGAAGCTGGTCTTTCCCTCATTATTTCTGGAGAGTGAGCCGGTCTGCCCCGGCTATTTTTGTGGGGGAAAGAGGAATCTGCCCCTCCTCTGTAGAAGAACAGAGGGGGTTTTTTCAGTGATCTCCCAGCCGCAGCGGTTCTTGGGCAGAAGGGGTAGGTGAAGGTAGGGTTGGTGGAAGCCGGGATAGATCTGGGCACGGCTACGGTTTTGGTTTACGTCAAGAACAGGGGCATCGTCCTGCGGGAACCTTCCGTGGTAGTGATGGAGCGTCAGAGTAAAAGGATCCTGGCCATCGGGGAAGAGGCCAGGCGAATGTTGGGGCGAACACCGGGCAATATTGTGGCGACGCGACCCCTGCGGGATGGCGTCATCGCCGACTACACCATCACCGAGGCCATGCTGCGGTACTTTCTGGGACGGGTCTTCGGCAAAAGCCCTCTGGCCAGACCGCGTTTGATGATCTGCGTTCCTTCCGGAGTGACCTCGGTGGAAAAGAGGGCGGTGATTCAGGCGGCCGAACAGGCTGGCGCCAGGTCCACCCAGTTGATTGAAGAGCCTCTGGCCGCCGCCCTGGGGGCGGGGCTGGACATCACGGCTCCCGGAGCCAACCTGGTGGTGGATATCGGAGGGGGGACCACGGACATCGCCGTTCTGTCCCTGGGAGGCATTGTCCTCAGCCATTCCCTGCGTGTCGCCGGGGATAAGTTGGATGAGGCCATTATCAGGTACATCCGCCGCGAGCATAATCTTCTGATCGGGGAGAGGACGGCAGAAGAGATCAAGATCACCGTGGGGACAGCCGTCCCCGGAAGTCGTGACGCCGCCATGGAGGTCAGGGGGCGGGATCTGGTAGCCGGACTTCCCAAGAGCATTCACCTGGGCTCAGATCAGGTGGGTGCTGCCATCACTGAACCCCTGACCTCCATCACCGATTCCGTTCGCTCTGTCCTGGAAAGGACACCCCCAGAACTGGCGGCCGACCTGGCCCAGAGAGGACTGGTTCTAACCGGGGGCGGAGCCCTCCTGCATGGGATTGATCTCCTCTTGCGGGAGAGGACCGGGATTCCCGTCCATATCGCCGACGATCCGCTCTCCTGTGTGGCCTTGGGAGCCGGGCGGGCTCTGGAGTACCCGGCGGTTTCCGAGGATCACCTTGAGTTCAAGCGGTCGAAGTGAGGAGGTTTTCTCAAAAAAACTCCGGAAGCAAAGAGGATTTTGCCAGATTGTGTCGAATATAATAGCTATAAATGGAAATAGCGGTACCGACAAAGGGCAAACCTATCGAAAGGTGGGGGCGCAAAGCCGCGGGTCTAAGCCGAAGAGGGATGACAGCCGGGCTGCCGTAACCGTCGCAAGTGGACGGGCCTGCCTGGCTGTCGGGCGGGCTCTCTGTTTGTGGTCCGCCGAGCGGACGGCAGTAGACAGAGGAAACACAAAGACTGCTGCCGAACTGCGTTTTGAGTGGATAACCCTCCCGGGTGACTTAAGCTCGACGTTTGACTAACATCTGTCTTGCAGGGAGTATAACATGATCAGGGGAATTTACATCTCGGCCAGCGGCCTCCTTTTGGAGGAGATGCGCTCGGACATAACCGCCAACAATATTGCCAACGCCAACACCGCCGGCTTCAAGAAAGATCGGGCCGTCGCCAGTTCCTTTCCGGAGATGTTGTTGGAGCGGATTGCCGCCGGCGAAACCACTCCCATCGGCTCGTCCGGTCTTGGTGCTGAGGTCATGGCCTCGGCAGTCGACAGAAGCCAAGGTGCTCTGCAGCCGACGGGTAACCCCTTGGATCTGGCCATCAGCGGCCAGGGCTTCTTTGTGGTCCAGACACCGGAGGGGGAGCGCTATACCCGGCGCGGCAGCTTCAGCCGCGATAACCAGGGGTATCTGGTCACGGACCAGGGATACCGGCTTCTCGGTAACGCTGGTCCTATTAAAGTACCGGCCGGGGAATTGGTGGTGGACAAGCAGGGGAATATTAGGGTCAAAGACAGTACGGCGACGCTGAGGATAGTTGACTTCACCGGAACCGCCGATGTCCCAGCTGCCCGCCTGATTAAAGAAGGAGATTCTTTCCTACGGGCTGAGGGGGGGCGGCAACCGTCTTTGGCTCGGGGTTATCAGATCCAGCAAGGTTTTCTGGAAGCCAGCAACGTTAATCCCTTGAGTGAGATGGTGGCTCTGATTACCGTCATGCGGGGCTTTGAGGCCAACCAAAAGGCCGTGCAGGCTCAGGACGAAACCCTGGACAAGGCGGTCAACGAGTTAGGGCGGTTGCGGTAATCAACGTGGCTTCTCGCCCATTGCAGAGGTTTTCTCCGGGGAGGGTTCAACCGATGATTCGCGCTCTATGGTCGGCGGCCACAGGCATGCTGGCCCAACAGATGAATGTGGACAATACCTCCAATAACCTGGCCAACGTCAATACCAATGGTTTCAAGAAAACCCGCCTGGAGTTTGAGGATCTGGTCTACGAAGCGGTCAAGACCGCTGCCCCTGGTCAACCCGTCGAGGTAGGCTACGGGGTTAAGCCAGCAGCAACCACGCGCACCTTCAGCCAGGGAAATGTGGAGGAAACGGGCCAGCCCCTCGATGTAGCCATCTTGGGGGACGGCTTCTTCCAGATCCTCCTCCCCGATAATACCCGGGCCTATACCCGGGATGGCTCGTTCAAGCTTGATGCCACTGGTCGCTTGGTAACCGCCGCTGGCCTTCCCGTGTTGGTGGAAGGGGCCACCAGCCTTCCCACCGGGGCCAGCGAGGTCCAGATTGCGGGAAATGGGGAGATAACTTACCGCAACGGTGAATCGGGGCAACGGGTTTCCGGTGGGAGAATTCGGCTGGTTAACTTTCCAAACCCCGCCGGACTGGAGGCCATCGGGCAGAACCTTTTCCGGGCGACGGTGGCATCCGGTCAGGAAGGGGCAGGCGACACTGGTCGGGGTGGCCTTGGAACCCTCCAACAGCATTACCTGGAGCGATCAAACGTTCAGGTGGTGGAGGAAATGGTGAATCTTATCGTGGCCCAAAGGGCTTATGAACTCAATGCCAAAGCCGTTCAGGCTGCCGATGAGATGCTGGGGCAGGCCAATAACCTAAGGCGGTAGTCACGACCCGGAGCGATACAGCAGATGAACTTTTGGAGCGGTCTCCCAGGGGGTGCTTAATCTTGCCAAGACTCGCCGATACATCGCTTGTAAGCCCTTCTCCGGCGTGGGAGGCGATTCCAAGAGCACCTCAGGATGACAGAAACGCCGCGGCCTTAAAGAAGGCCTGCCGCGAGTTTGAAGCCCTCTTTCTCCAGCAACTATTGAAGGAAATGAGGCAGACGATCCTCAGGAGCGATCTCCTCCCCGGTCAGGCCGGCCAGGGGTTACACCAGGACCTGGCCGAGGAAGCTCTGGCCCAGGCCATCAGCTCCGGACGGGGAATAGGGTTGGCTGAAATCCTCTATCGTCAGCTTTCCACCCAGCCGCGGTAAAAGTCGCCGGAACCCTGGCGATGGCACCGAAAATCCCGCGGAGCCGATGGACCTTTCCGAGGAGTCGGCTACGGCGGGTCGAGTGGGCGAAAAGCCATTCACCGAGGAGCAACGGAATGCTAACAGCGCAACAAATCCAGCAAGTCATCCCGCACCGCTATCCCTTTCTCTTGGTCGATCGGATCATCGAGCTGGAGGGGGGGAAGAGGGCCGTGGGCCTGAAAAATGTCAGCAGCAACGAGCCCTTCTTCCAGGGACATTTCCCGGGGAGACCGGTCATGCCGGGCGTCCTCATCGTGGAGGCCATGGCCCAGGTGGGGGCGGTGGCCCTCCTCAGCCTCCCGGAAAACAAAGGGAAAATCGGTCTCTTTGCCGGTATCGACAACGTCCGTTTTCGCCGGACGGTGGAGCCCGGAGATCAGCTTCGGTTGGAGGTGGAGATTACCCGAAGCAAAGGTGCTATCGGTAAGGGCCATGGCCGAGCCTTGGTGGGGGATGAAGTGGCCGCTGAGGGGGATCTGTTGTTTGCCCTGGCTCCTGGAGCGGATTTTTCTGCAGAGCTTGCTCACCCTTGACAAATTTTTTTCCAGGTGTTAAGATGCCTTTGGTAACTAAATAAGGTGACACTCTTATCACGAGCGGGGGTAGGGACCTGGCCCGATGACCCTCCGGCAACCGGCCCAACGGCAGTGGTGCCAAGTCCAGCAGAAGTGTTACGGCAGACCTGGGTCTGCGGTTCCAATTCTGGGGGATGAGAGAGATTTCTTAACCTCTTCCGGATTGGGAGGGGGTTTTTCGTTTCTTGAGGAATTTCCCTTGAGCCTCGGCCCTGGAAGACAACCCACAGCGCGCCGCGGCGCCCTAAACGGATGACAAGCGGCGTTCTTGGCGAGGGGCGGGCGATTGCCGGCCGCGCGATTTCACCGAGGCGAGACTACGTTTTGATTGGTTTTGACCAGAGTATTCCCTGTGGAGGCGAACCCATGTCCTTTGTACCCAGAGGCCTGCCCACGGGCATCGGGAGTCTACCCTTTAAAGATGAAAAGCTGGCGGTATCCTTTGTCCTCGAGAACCTGCCCGAGCTCCCCTTCTGGCCGCAACTGCCCAGGAAGGATCATCGGGAGAGCATGTACGTCCAGTATAGTGAAGGCTTGCCGGGAGTGACCTTTAGTGACCGCCGGATGTTCATTGATACCGGTCGCGACCTGATCCAGGAGATGGAGGAATTCTACCAGGCCTACCTGGAGGGGAAGGGTGCCAAGGCGGCCTTTGGCCCCGGTTATGCTGAAGGGTTTTATGCCTTCCTGAAGCACCCCCCGTTTGGAGAAAGGGAGGGATTAGCTCTCGCTGTCAAGGGTCAGGTCACCGGCCCCGTCAGCTTCGGCCTGGCTGTCACCGACCAGAACAAGAGGCTGATCCTTTACGACCAGATCTATATGGACATGGTGGTGAAAAACCTGCAGTTAAAGGCCCGCTGGCAGGAGGAGAGGTTGCGAGAGCTCCATCCCCAGACCATTATCTTTGTGGATGAACCCTATTTGAGCACCTACGGGTCCGGCTACTTTAACTATGACCGGGAGACGGTGGTACGCTACATTCGCGAGGTCATGGAGGGGATTCAGGGGCTCAAAGGGGTCCACTGCTGTGGAAATACCGACTGGTCCATTCTGCTGTCGACCCCGGTAGATATCATTTCATTTGACGCCTACGCCTACAGTAAGAGCTTTTCCCTTTACGCTCAGCCCCTGGCGGATTTCCTGGCCCGAGGCGGGGTCATTGCCTGGGGAATAGTCCCGGCCACTCAGGAAGAGGCTAAGAAGGAAGATGCCCGGTCCTTGCTGGCGCGAATGGAGGAAGGGATGGGCTTTTTGAGGGCGCAGGGGTTGTCTTGGACAGAACTGGTGGAACAGGCTCTGATTACCCCGGCCTGCGGCTTGGGCTCACAGGGTGAGGAGGGGGCCGGTGACATCTTTCGCCTGACCCGGGAGGTATCCGATCTCTTTCGGGAAAAGTACCGGTTGGATTAAATTGGATTTAAGGGTGTCATTCAGACCAAAGGGGGAAAACAAATGAGCGAAAGATTCCTTTTTACCTCAGAATCGGTGACCGAGGGACACCCGGATAAACTGGCCGATCAGATCTCTGATGCCATTTTGGATGCTATCCTGGAGAAGGACCCCATGGCCAGGGTGGCGGCCGAAACCCTGGTCAAGACCGGACTGGTTCTGGTGGCCGGGGAGATCACCACCCATTGCTACGTGGACATCCCGAGCATCGTTCGCAACACCGTCCGGGACGTGGGTTACACGCGAGCCAAGTTTGGTTTTGATAGCGAGACCTGCGCTGTCTTAACCTCGATTGCCGAACAGTCTCCGGATATCGCCCTGGGAGTGGACCGCTCCCTGGAGGCCAAGGAAGGTGAAGAAGCAGAGGGCTCCCTGGGGGCTGGGGACCAGGGGATGATGGTGGGTTTTGCCTGCAACGAGACCCCGGAAATGATGCCGCTGCCCATCGCCCTGGCCCACCGGCTGGCCCGCCGCCTGGCTGAGGTCAGGAAAACCAGGGAGGTTTCTTATCTGCGCCCCGATGGGAAGACTCAGGTGACGGTGGAATATGCCGACGGCCTCCCGGTGCGGGTCGACACCATTATCATCTCCGCCCAGCATAAGCCAGACGTGAGCCTGGAGACCATCCGCCGGGACCTGCTGGAGCAAGTGATAAAAACCACGGTACCAGCTCAGTTCCTGGATAACAAGACCCGTTATCTCATTAATCCCACCGGGCGGTTTGTGGTGGGTGGACCGCAGGGGGATACCGGCCTCACCGGGCGGAAGATCATCGTAGATACCTACGGTGGTTTTGCCCGTCATGGTGGAGGGGCCTTCTCCGGCAAGGATCCTACGAAGGTAGACCGATCTGCCGCCTATGCCGCTCGCCACGTGGCCAAGAACATCGTGGCGGCGGGTCTGGCGGACAAGTGTGAGATTCAGGTCGCCTATGCCATTGGGGTGGCCAGGCCGGTCTCCATCATGGTCCAGACCTTTGGGACGGGGATCATCCCCGATCAGAGGATCGTGGCTCTGATTAAGAAGCATTTTGATCTTCGCCCCGCCTCCATTATCCGTAACCTGGACCTGCGACGGCCCATTTACCGGCAAGTGGCGGCTTACGGGCATTTCGGACGGACTGACCTGGACCTGCCCTGGGAGAGACTGGATAGGGCGGAGATTCTCAGGAAAGAGGCGGGCATCTCCGGCGACCGTTTGGCCAGAGATGAGGCGGCCGCCGGTAGCAAATAAGCTTCTTGGCCGGGCGGCCTGCTAGGAGAGTGCTGACGAACTGCGTTTTGAGTGGTTAACCCGATCGAGAAATCGTTATGGCGAGACCTCAAATCAGCCCAGATGCTAGGAGCGACAAGGCTCCGAAGCGAGGCGTACTAAGTGGTACGTTGAGCGAGGAGCCGCCGCAGCGACAATCTGCAATAGTGACGCCCCTTTAATAAAAAGGTTCTTTCTTGCAGATTGCGCCACACCGCAGATGGGTGTTTTTCAGCGGTCTCCTAGGCCCCGGCGTTGGGCGCAAACAAGGGTACCCTGGACGAGCAGTTGTTTCCTCCCACACCTCCCACGACCGTGCAGAATATAATTAAGTGGGGGGTAGAACATGGACCTCTGGGCTCGGGTTGTCCTCTGGGTATTGGCTATTTATGGCTTTTGGTCCCTGGGTGCCGTCCTCTGGGAGCGGGTGGTTCTCTCTTTCCTCGCTTCCGAGGAAAGGTTCTTCCTCAGCTTTCTCCTGCTGGTTAGGAATGGGGAGGAGTACCTGGAGGTCTGGCTGCGGGAACTGACGGCTTTGCCCGCCCAGGCCTTCTGTACTGCCTCCCACTATGAGATCGTGGTCGTTGATTGCGCCTCCGGTGATCGGACGCCCGAGATTTTGGAGAGATTATCCCGCCGAATCCCAAACCTTAAATCGGTAAGTCTTAATTCCTCTCAGCCGGGACAGGGGCCGCTGGAACTGGGTCTCTTTCTCTGCCAGAGCCGGTTGGTTTTACTTCTGGATCTTCAGGACCGCGGTTCACCCCAACTCTTGGCCAATGTGAAGACTCTTCTTCAAAAGAGATCCCGACCCTTTCTGGTTCCTTAGGAGGGTACTGGCGAACCGCGGTTTCAAAGTGGCGTGTATTGGCTGCCCTGAAAACCGCCGCCGGCGGCATGAGGGTCTACCCTGAAACAAACCAGCTGCTTCCAGGGCGCCGCGCGGGCGTCGCCGTCCTCGCTTTCGGTCACCTGCGCCGACCGCATCGCGGCTCAGTTCGGCCCTCCGGCCGGCAACGCGCAAACTCGCCGTCCCTAGCCCGGTTGCGCTCGGCGGCATCCGTGCCGCCGTCCGGCCTCTCGGGCCTCGCTTTGCCGGATGCGGTGCCCGGCTCGGTGAAAGCGCTCCGCCGGCAATCGCCCGCCCGTCGCCACCCTCCTGCTGTTTCATAACTTTGTGGCGCCGCCAAAAGGTGGCATGGGGATCTCCTAGACGATACATCCCTGTGCCTTCAAAGCTCTTGGTTCCCGGTTGGGCACCCTGCGAGGGGTGCCCAAAAAATTTCCTCTTGATCCTTGCCTTTGAGAGGAATTGGAAAAACGTCGTCGAATACTACAGTAAAGATGTAATAATGATGGGAAGATAGAAAATGAAGGCTAATCCCTTAGCTGAAAGGTACAAGTTGCTGGTGGGCGGGAGTGGACTTCTGCTTTTGCTTCTGACCAGTTTCGGGTACGAGATTAGGGACCTCATGGGCTGGTGGCTCCTGGTCGCCCTCACCATCCTGGCTGAACAGATAGTAGTGGCCCTGCCCAATAAGGTAATCCTTTCGGTGGCCTTCGCCATGGTCTTGGCCGGCTTTTTGCTCTTCGGCCCCATTGCCGCCGCGTGGATCAATGTTCTGGGGAGTTTCATCGGTAACGGCGTCCTCCACCGCCGGCCGGTCAGTACGGCCATTTTTAATGCCGGGCAATTTGCCTGGAGCACGCTGGTGGCCAGCCAGGTCTACCAGTGGCTGGGAGGAACCTATCCAGCCCTGGAGGCATTTGGCAAGATCATTTGGCCTCTTTTGGCCTTTATCGCGAGCTATATGGTGGTCAATCATTTCTTTGTCAACACCTTCTTTTATCTCCAAACGGGTGGTCGCCATCGTCTGAAGGAATGGAGGGAGAGCCTTCTTTGGGAGCTCATAAACAATGCTATAACCATACCAGCCTCCTTTATGGTGGCCTATTTCTACTTGCGCCACGGTAGTCCCGCCGCGGTCCTGGTCCTTTTCTCCGTTCTGGCCTCTGGCTACCTCTTAAAGCTGCAGACTCAACTGGCCGCGGCGAACCAGGAACTTTCCGCCTTATACGAGGTCTCCCAAAGGCTA
>JAMCWA010000044.1 GCA_023475165.1 Bacillota bacterium
AACCCCCCTCGGGGCCGACTACCAGAAGGACGCGGTACGGGTTACGGGCGGAGCGAAGGAGACTCTTGATACCTTTCCTGTTCTCCCCCTCCCACAGGAGAAAGGCCAGATCATATGACCCCGTTTCCAGGATCAAGTCAGTGAGGGTAGATAGTCCTTTGACCAGCGGCATCGCCGTCCGGCCCGATTGCTCCGCCGCCTCCTGAGCGATCTTCTGCCAACGGAGGCGACGTTCCTCAGCCTTCCCCTCATCCAGCCGGACGATGGAACGCTCTGTCTGCAAAGGCACAAACCGGCTCACCCCTAGCTCCGTGGCCTTCTGGATGATGTAATCCAACTTGTCGCCCTTGACCAGGGCCTGGGCCAGGGTCACCTCCAGCGGCGGTTCGATCAGACGACCCACCTGCCCAGTCACCCGCCCAAACAGGCGATCGCGACCAACCAGGGTGATCTCCACCGTGTATTCCCTCCCGGGGGGCAGAACCCCGATGATCCTGTCCCCGGGGCCCAGGCGCAGCACCCGGGTAATATGCTTAAAATCGCCTCCGGAGATAGTTACCTCTTCGCCCGTCAAATCGTTGGGGGCGATGAAAAAACGGTGCATTCGTCATGCTCCCAGAAGTAAGTGGTATCTTCAGCGGTCTCCTGACAGGGGCAGGTGGAGCCTCTCATCGGCTTGAGCCAGTAGCGCCGCCCAGCCCTCTTGGGTCATAACCTCCAGTATCTCCCATCCGCCTTCCCGCAGCCGCGTCTTGACCTCTTCCAGACGTTGTATGATAATGCCGGAGGCCAGAAATACCCCGCCTCGGTTCAGTCTTCCTCTGGCCACCGGAGCCAGGTCCAAAATGACGTCGGCCATAATGTTGGCGACGATCAAGTCCGCCTCGGGCCCGCCTGGCTCCAGGGTTCCTATCCTCATTTGTATCCTGCCCAGTAAGTCATTCCTTTCTACGTTCTCGCGGGTTACCGAGAGGGCCTTTTCGTCTATGTCCAGGGCCAAGACAGTGGCTGGACTTAATCGGGCAGCAGCGATACCAAGGATCCCCGACCCAGTGCCGACGTCAATGACGAAGGGGGCCTCAGGCAAAAAGACGCCCCTTTCGTTCCCGGCCCGGCCTAGGATGCTCTGCAGGGCTAACAGGCAGAGCGCCGTGGTGGGATGGGTACCGGTTCCAAAGGCCATTCCCGGATCAAGCCGGAGCGGGACCTCATCAGGACCCAAAGGGTACTGCTCCCAACTGGGGATGACCACCAGTCGGCCGATCTTCATCGGCTTGAAATAGCGCTTCCAAGCCGTCGCCCACTGCTCCTCTGCCACCTCGCGGATGTACAGCCGGCCGGGGCCGATGTCCAGGGGAATCCTGGCTAATTCTGCCAAGCCGTCCTCGGCTTGGGCCCGTGCCCTGTCCACCTTTTCCGGCAGAAAATAGCCCCGAACCGTTGTCTCTGCCGGGGCGGTTAGGTCAAGGTAGTCCCAATCAGTGGGGTTTTCCTTTTGGTAGAGTCCTGGTTCGTCAATCCAAACCCCTTGCGCCCCCAGGGTCTCCAGGAGGGCGCTGACCGCCTCCAGGGCTTCGGCGCTGGTAACCACCGTTAACTCGAACCAGGTCTTAGGCGTAGACCATTCCTCCTGATCGACTTCCATTCCGTGGCTTCCGCCTCGAACCTTCAAATCGCCGATCTCCAAACTCTGTATTTTAGCGTCCAAAGGCATCCTTCATCTTCTTAAAAAGGCCTCGCTCCTGGTTAACTTCCTCCCCCCGCAAGCGAGCTAACTCCAGCAAGAGCTCTCGCTCCTTCTCGCTGAGGCGCGCCGGCACCTCAATCTCTACTGTTACCACCAGGTCGCCGCGTCCTACGCCGCGCAAGACCGGTACTCCCTTGCCCTTAAGGGTGAAGCGGGCTCCGTTCTGGGTTCCGGCCGGGATCTTCAGGCTGGTCTTGCCATCCAAGGTGGGAACCTCCAGCTCCGTTCCCAGAGCCGCCTGGGTAAAAGCGATCTTGAGCTGGTAGAGCAGGTCGTTCCCTTCCCGACGAAAGTGCTGGTGCGGGCGCACGTGTAAAAAGACATAGAGATCGCCGGGCGGACCGCCCTGGGGACCAACGTTACCCTCGCCGGAGAGGCGCATCCGCAGACCCTCGTCCACTCCGCCCGGTATCTTAACCTTGACCTTCCTGGTTTGACGCGTCCGACCCGCACCCCGGCAGTCAGGGCAGGGGGTTTCAATGATCCTACCCGTACCATGGCAACGATGGCAAGGCCGGACAGTGGCCAACCGCCCAAAGAGGGTCTCCTGCACCGTCTGCACCTGCCCCGTCCCCTTGCAAACGGGACAGGTAACGGGTCGGGTACCGGGTTTAGCCCCCGACCCGCCGCAGGTGGGACAGGTTCCGATGCGAGGAACTTCGACCTCTCGTTCCAGGCCGAACGCCGCCTCTTCCAAAGTTAATTCCAGATCAATTCGAAGATCGTCGCCCCGTTCCGGGCCGGCTTGGCTCGGACCCCCCATCCCGCCAAAGAACATATCAAAGAGGTCTCCGAAGCCGCCAAAACCGGTCCCAAAGCCGCCGGCTCCCGCGCCATTGGCGGCATGGCCAAATTGGTCATAACGCGCCCTTTTCTCCTGGTCGCTCAAAACCTCATAAGCCTCATTGATCTCTTTGAATTTCTCTTCAGCCGTGGGGTCGCCCGGATTGGCGTCGGGATGGTATTTCCGGGCCAATTGTCGAAAAGACTTCTTTATTTCATCAAGAGAGGCGTCCCGACCCACCCCGAGGACTTCGTAATAGTCCCGTTTGGCCATCCAATCACCCGCCCCATACAAATGCTAGAACAAGGCCCGGATCAAAAATCCAGTTCCGGCTGCTGCGCCGCTGGGTGGCCCTCCTTGCCCGGGGTCTCACCCTCATCTTTCTTCTTGATGATGGTATCGATACGCAGGATGGCTTCGGCAATCTCCCCCGCCGCTTTCAAGGCGTGGGTCTTGACCAGGGCAGGATCCACCACCCCTAGCTGGTACATATCGGCCACTTCACCGCTGTCGCAATCGATGGCCAGGGCATCGCACCCTTTCTCCATCTGGGCCGCCATAACGTCCCCCACCTTTTCCAGGGGGTTGAATCCCGCATTGGCCACGATCTGGGAAAGGGGCTTCTTTAAGGCCTCGATGACACAGTCCACCCCATAGACGGCCATGCCACGCATGGTGGAGCGTACCTTCTCCACCTCTCGGGCTACAGCCAGTTCTATGGACCCGCCCCCCGGAACAACCCCACCCTTGATGGCGGCCTGCACCGAAGCAGCGGCGTCCTGGGCAATCCGCTCCCTTTCCCCCACGACCTCTTCCGTGGCCGCTCCCACTAAAATGGTGGCCATGGGTTTGCCCTTGCCCCCCAGGATCCGGACGTGCTCTAGCTTCTCATTCTGGTAGGCCCGTTCCGCCGACCCCAGGTATTTCTCCAGTTCCACCGCTTCCTTCTTCAAGGCCGTCCGCTTGATCATGCGGGCCCCGGTATGTTCTGCCGCCTTGCGCAGCTCACTGTTGGCCACCCGAGCCAGGATCATCACCCCGGCATCGGTGAGGGCCTCCTCGGCCGACTCATCTACACCTCGATCCACCAGGACCAGGTTGACGCCCAGGTCAATTATCTTCTTAACGTTCTCCTTAAACTCGGCCTGAAGTTCCATGTAGCGAGCAAAGCCGGCCTCCGTGCTCAGGGCCTCCTCCTCAATCTCTTCCGGTTCCAGGGCGTCATCCACCACCATGATTATCGGGTTGTTGATCTCGGCCGGCATGTCGTTATTCTGACGTTCCTTGTTGATGATCACTCCGGCGAAGACCTCATTCTCCGCACCCTCGCGGGAGCTGATGGTTTCCGAGAGCTTAAAGCCAGGTTCCAGGAGCTTGGCCTGCCCCACCATCCGGGCCGCTTTCACTACCAGATCGGCGATATCGGCATGGTCTCGCCCGGCCACCAGGGCCACCTGGCGCAGGATCTCGTCGTCCACCCCGGCAACGGCGCGGGCCTTCTCCTTGACGCCCTCGATGGCCCGGCGGATCCCTACCCGTACCCCCTCAATGATGCGGGTGACGGGAACACCCTTGACAGCCTGGTTCACCCCTTCTCCCAACAGGGCACCGGCCATGATGGTGGCCGTGGTAGTGCCATCCCCGATCTCCTCTTCCTGGGCCTTGGCCGTATTGATGACCATCCGGGCCGCCGGATGGTTAACCTCCATCTTGGTCAGGATGGTGATACCGTCGTTGGTTATCACTACTTCGCCAAACCGGTCCACCAGCATGGTATCCAGGCCCTTGGATCCAATCGTCCCTTCGACCGCCGAGGCGATGGCGCGAACGGCGCTGGCATTGGTCAAAAGAGCCGCCAAACTTTCGTCAACCTCCGAACCGGAGGTTACTTGCTTTAAACTCATCCCTTTTCCTCCTTATTCAATTCGTTATAAAAGGTTCTTCACCTTGGCCAGTCATGGGAATTGGTTCTAAGGATCACCCATAAATTAACGGGGCGACGAATTCCGCCTTCCCCGTGAAGGTAGGTTAATCATTGTCAAAACCCTTCTAAAAACCGGCCGAGCGGCTCAAAACCCGGGAAAGGGTCTCCGTAACATGGCCCACCAGGGAGAGCACCCGGGCATACTCCATTCGTCTTGGTCCTAAAACCCCGACGCGTCCCACCAGACTGGGACCAATGTGGTATTTGGCCGCAACCAAACTACAGTCCCTGAGATCTTGCTGCGTCAGTTCCCCGCCGATCAGGATGACGACCTGGGAATCGCTGACCTCCGGAAGAAGGTTAACCAACCCCTCTTCCCCCTCTATTCTGGCCAGGAGGGACTGGAGCCTTTCCAGCCTCTGAAACTCGGGAAATCGCAAGATGTTGGCCGTCCCGCCCAGGTAAACCCTTTCCTCGCTTTCCTTTCCTACTGTTTCCACCAATAGCTGAAAGGCTTGCTCCAGGATGAAGCGGTACTGGGAGAGCTCGCTTCGGAGTTCCTTCCAGGCCTCTTGGGCGATACGATCAACGGTCATCCCCCTCAGGCGATCGTTCAAAACAGCGGCGATGTAATCCAGCTCCTGCGGGCCAACCCCCCCGGGAACCTCCAACAATCCCTTCTCCAGGAAACCGGCGTCGGTGACCAAGACCAACAAAGCCTTCTCCTCATTCAAGGGAAGGATTTTCAGGTGACGAAAGGTCGTCTGGGAAAGCTGTGGTCCCAAAATCAGAGCCAGATAATTGGTGGCTTCGGAGAGAAGGCGAGCCGTTTGCTGGATCAGGCTTTCCATCTCCCGGGCCTTCCGGGCATAGAGACTGGAGATCAGGGAGAGCTCTTGCTCCGTCAAGGTGTGCGGTGGCATTAAATGATCGACATAGACCCGGTAACCACGGTCGCTGGGGACCCGTCCCGCCGAGGTGTGGGGCTGCTCCAGCAAACCCATTTCCTCCAGGTCGGCCATCTCATTGCGGATGGTGGCAGAACTTACCCCTACCAGGTACTTGCGCGAGATCGTTCGCGAGCCCACCGGCTCCCCCGATCGTACGAAGTCTTCTACCACTGACTGGAGAACCTGCAGTTTTCTCTCATCCAGCCTCATCTCTGAGACCCCCTGGCTGGAAGAATTTTAGCACTCACAGAAAAAGAGTGCTAAAGTCCTAAAATAGAAAATACCATCTCCGCCCGGCTTTGTCAAGGCAGGCCTGGCTGAGGCTCGTTTCTATTTTCTAGGGCACATGTTATAATTGAACGCAAGGGCATCACCCGCTTTTACTAAGACCAACAGGTGAGAGGATTTAATGCCGTCACGTATAAGGAATTTCTCGATCATTGCCCACATTGACCATGGCAAGTCTACCCTGGCTGACCGGCTGCTGGAACAAACGGGGCTTTTGTCCCCGCGCCAGATGGAAGACCAGTTCTTGGACCACATGGAACTGGAAAAGGAACGAGGGATCACCATCAAGGCGAAAGCCGTCCGTCTCAGTTATCGCGCCCGGGACGGCCAAGAGTACATCTTGAATCTCATCGACACCCCCGGCCACGTAGATTTCAACTATGAGGTCTCGCGGAGTCTGGCCGCCTGCGAGGGTGCTCTCTTGGTCATCGACGCCTCCCAGGGCATTGAGGCCCAAACGCTGGCCAACCTTTACCTGGCCTTGGAGCATGACCTGGTCATAATTCCGGTTATCAATAAGATTGACCTGCCGGGAGCCGACCCGGAAAAGGTGAAACGGGAGATTAGAGAACTCCTGGGGATTAACCCAGAGGAGGCTATCCTGATATCGGCCAAGCTGGGCACTGGTATCGATGAGGTCCTCGAGGCTATTGCGAACAGGATTCCTCCACCCCGGGGTGAGCGAGAGGCCCCCCTGCGTGCCCTCATCTTCGACTCCCATTTTGATTCTTACAAGGGTGTCATCGCCTATGTCCGGGTCATGGAGGGGCTCCTCGCGCCAGGCCTGAAGATCAAGATGATGTCTTCCGGCAAGGATTTTGAGGTCAGTGACCTGGGGGTCTTTCGTCCGGCCATGCAGCCGGTTAGCTCTCTGGCTGCTGGAGAGGTGGGTTTTCTGGCTGCCGGGATCAAGAACGTTGGTGACAGCCGGGTCGGAGACACCATCACCGGGGCGGCCAACCCGGCCAGGAAGCCTCTACCCGGTTACCGTAAGGCCACCCCCATGGTTTACTGCGGCCTCTACCCCGTGGAAACCAACGAGTACGGTAACCTGCGCGAGGCCCTGGAGAAGCTCCAGCTTAACGATGCTTCTCTTACCTTCGAACCAGAGACATCGGCCGCCCTGGGCTTTGGTTTTCGCTGCGGTTTTTTGGGATTGCTGCACCTGGACATTGTCCGGGAGAGGCTAGAGCGAGAGTACGGACTCAGCCTGATCACCACTGCCCCCAACGTAGTTTACCGGGTAACCAAGACTGACGGAGAGGTGGTCCTGATTGAAAACCCGGCCAATTTCCCGCCGGCCGGTGTGGTGGAGAAGATTGAGGAACCCTTTGTCAAGGCCACCATTATCACCCCTTCCGCTCACGTAGGAGCCATCATGGAGCTGGCCCAGGACCGCCGGGGGGCATTTACTAATATGGAATACCTCGATCAAACCCGGGTCCTTCTGAACTACCAGCTACCGTTGAGCGAAATCATGTATGATTTTTTTGACCAACTTAAATCACGTACCCGTGGCTATGCTTCCCTGGATTATGAGCTCTCCGGCTATCGCACCGGCAACCTAGTGAAGCTGGACATCCTGATCAATCAAGAACCGGTGGATGCCCTTTCCCTGGTGGTCCACGAGGACAAGGCCTATTACCGCGGGCGGGAGTTGGTTGGCAAGCTGCGCGGTCTGATCCCTCGCCAACTCTTTGAAGTCCCCATCCAGGCGGCCATCGGCAGCAAGATCATCGCCCGGGAATCGGTCCATGCCCTGCGTAAGGACGTCCTGGCCAAGTGCTACGGCGGTGACATCACCCGGAAAAAGAAACTCCTCGAGAAACAAAAAGAAGGGAAGAAGAGGATGAAGCAGGTCGGCAGCGTGGAAATCCCCCAGGAGGCGTTCATGGCCGTGTTGAAGGTGGGGCGGGGAGATGACTGAATCCAGGGGACCGCTGAAAAGCCCCCATCGGCGTGTCAGCCGGGCTCCCGCCCGCCTTCGCTAGAGGGGCACGCCTCCCTTGTACAATGGCGTAAACCAGGTTCTGTAAGAGTGGACACCTATTCGGCGGCATCTACGGTGCCTGAGCGACCCCTAATGCCTGGAAGTCCCTCCCCCGAACCCCCCGGCGGCGCTGACGTGCGGTCCGGCGGCTCCTCGCTCAACGTGCCGCTTAGTACGCCTCGCTTCAGAGCCTTGTCTCCTTCGCATCTGTACATTCTTGAGCGGTCTTGGCCTGACGGTGTCGGGCGCGTCAACCGCTCTAAACGCGGACTGTCGGTAGTCACCTGGTCACACAAACTCCGCCATGACCTGGTTGGCCAGGAAAAGACCACGTTTGGTCAGCCGGAGGTGGTTGGCTTTAATCTCCACCAAGCCCAGGGCTCGCAGGTGTTCCGCCTTCCCGGGGAAGGCCTGCTCCAAGTCCATTTGAAAGCGCCGAGCGAACTCCACCAGGTCGATTCCCTCCAGAAGCCGCAAGCCCATGATGACGGCTTCAGAGCGGATGTCTTCGTCCGGTAAGACCATCACCTCAGCTAACGGGAACCGCCCGTTCTCCAGATCGCTCAGGTAGTTCCGCAACTTCCGGTGATTGGAAAAGCGCCGACGCCTTTTGGCCGCCCACTCTTGTCCTGAGGCAGCCGGGCCTGGCTCCCCAGACTGAAGATCTTTCTGGCCTCCAGCTGGAGACAATTCTTCCGGGCTTGACCCGGCCTCAAAGGAATTCCCGGGGGCGGCGGTACCCGGCTCCTCCCCGTCCTGCGGCCAGTCCAAACACGAATGGGAGCCCAGACCCAATCCCAGGTACTCCCCAGTTTGCCAGTAGGTCAGGTTATGGCGGGAGCGGTAACCCGGCCGGGCGTAATTGGAAATCTCATAGTGTTGATAGCCGGCAGCTGCCAAGCGTTCTATGGCCTCCTCCCACATGTCCAGCACCACCTCTTCGTCCGGCAGGGGTAGCTGACCGGCCGCCCGGAACCGGTCAAAGGAGGTGCCCGGCTCAATGGCCAGGGGATAGGCCGAGACATGTTCGGGACCCAGAGCAACGGCCTCCCGCAGGGTCTTGCGCCAAGCCTCCCGGTCCTGTTCCGGGAGCCCGAAGATCAGGTCGAGGTTGATATTGGCGAAACCGGCCTGACGGGCAGCGCGAAAGGCGGCTTGGATGGCGGCCATATCGTGTGCCCGCCCGAGACGAGCCAAGAGCCGGTCATCGAAGACCTGGGCTCCCAGGCTGAGGCGGTTCCACCCGGCCTCCCGCAGTAGCACGAGTTTGGTGCGGTCAACGGTGCCCGGGTTGGCCTCCAAGGTGATCTCCGCCGCCGGATCCACCGGAAAGCCCTGCCTGATTCGCTCCAGCAGGCGGTTCAGAGCTGGGGCCGGAGCCAGGGAGGGGGTCCCTCCCCCGAAGTAGATAGTCCTGAGGCTCTTACGAGTCAGCCAGGGGAATCTGGCATAAAGGCTCAGCTCTTTCTGAAGGGCTGTGAGATACTCCGGCGGTGTTACGGGGGCTTCCGCCAAAGGAAAGGAGAGGAAATCGCAATAATGACATTTCCTCAGGCAGAAAGGAAAATGAAAGTAGAGGGAGAGTTCCCCTCTTCCGCGAGCAGGGCTGGTTCTCCTGGTATCCCGGACCATGCGCAATCCTTCCGACCTCACATACTAGGAGACCGCTGAAAAACCCCCATCTGCGGTGTGGCGCAATCTGCAAGAAGGAACCTTTTTGTTGAGGAGGCGTTACTATTGCAGATTGTCGCTCCCGCGGCTCCTCGCTCAACGTACCACCCAGTACGCCTCGCCTCGGAGCCTTGTCGCTCCTAGCATCTGGGCTGATTTGAGGTCTCGACCTTAAGATTGGGCTAAAGCCGCCGGAAGTACGATCGCCATCAAGCGCAGTACAGACTATGGCGGCTTTTCCCGGACGGGTTAACCACTGAAACCGCAGTTCGTCAGCCGTCTCCTAAATTTTCATACCATCTGCGGCGGCGCCAAGAGAAAGCGAAGATGGCAACGCCCGAGTGGCACCTCCAGAAGTAGTTGGTTTGTCCCATGTTAGTCTGTGCTCATGTTATTCTGGACAATTATATTTTCCCGGCTATCTGGAGGGTGCCTTCCCCTTCCGGATCACCTCCGCCAGCACCTCAGCCATCAGGCGGGCGGAACGCAGTACCTCCTCCAGGGTGTTGTCAACGCCGCCCATCTCCAGAATAACTGATCCCGGTGCCAGGTGTTGGTTGAAGCGGTAGTTCTCCAGGAAAATCCCCCGGGATAGCCCGGGATACTTTTCATCCATTATCTTGATGATCTCATTGGCAAAGGCCTGATTCTCTATCCAGGGAGGGTCCCCGGCTTCCCGGAACGTACCGACGACCAGCATCACCCTGGCGACCGGTTGACCATTGATGATGGCCGTGGTGATGGAACGCCTCTGGGAATCACGGTGGACGTCAAGAAGAATCCGTAGACTCGGATGCTCCTTGAGAAGCTTCTGGGCGGTGACCAAAGACTTGATGTAAGCCCCTAACTTACCCTCCCGATCGTTCATGAAACGAGACTGGACCACGCCCAGACCATATTTTTCATTCAAAGCCCGGGCCAGCTCCTCTCCTACCCGGACCACGGTGATCGAAAAGTCATAGCTATGGGCGTCATCTGGTTTGAGTTTCTTATAATTGGGGAATTCAGGTAAGTAGGATTCCCGGGAATGGGTGTGGTAGATCCCTATGACCGGTTCCTTCCCCGTAAGTACGGGTGGGGTGATCTCTTCCTCCCGGGGAGGGATGACAACTTCCCCCGCCCCCTCCCCCTCACCCCCCAGGCCAGAGCTCGTACCCGGAGGTGATGCCGTCCATTCCGGTTCAGAGGAGCCCAGAATCTCGGCGAGGGGCAACTGGGAGGTCACCAGGCTATAAGGGTCAGCCAGACTGAAA
>JAMCWA010000023.1 GCA_023475165.1 Bacillota bacterium
ATCCTGGCAATAGGCATTTTCAGCAATATCCGGCGCCTGGCTTGGCTGGAGCTTACCGATTGGGATATTTCAAGGCTGGCTGAACTGTTCGCGGAGTCTTCCGCCGGGGCCGCCGCCCGGCGTACACCTAGGGCGAGCACCAAGCTGTAGAGCAACAGGGTGGCGGCATTGATGAAAAACACGAGACGGAAAGACACACCGGCGACCAGCCCGCCCAGGGAAGCACCGCTGGCCATGCCCAGATTTCGCACCACATAGAGGTAGTTAAAAGCCTGGCGGCCGCCTCTTGGCCAGAGCTCTGTGATGTAGGCGTTGATGGGTCCCCAAAAGAAGGCCATGGTGAAACCGAGCAGGACCATGGCCGTGGCATAGACCGGCCAGGCCTGGTAGACCCCGATGGTGGTGACGATGGCGGCCGAAGCCCACAAGCCGCCAATGAGGACGGGCTTGCCCCCCAGGCGGTCGAAAAGGTGCCCACCCACCATCTGGCCGATTAGGTTGGCGCCGGATTGTAGCAGGGAGACAAAACCGGCCATGGTTAGGGATTTGCCCAAGATCTGGTTCACGTAAATCGTCGTCAGGGGCCAGACCAGGGCGCTGCCCACGGAATTGATGAAAATGCCTATTGCCAGGATCCTGATCGGTGGAGGCACAACTTCCAGGGCCTGGCGCAGGTTACCGAAGGTTATCTTGAAGCGCTGGATGGGTTTCAAGCCGAGGCTCCTGACTGCTCTGGCGGCGATAGTTGGTTGCTGGATTGCGCCTGTTCACTAAGCACTATTGCATCAATTGCACGTGTTAGAAAGTCTTCTTGGGAGAGGACGGCCTGAAAGAGATCGGCGCTGGCAAAGTAGCCTATTACATCTTGCGGGATGAATTGTTTTAACATTTTGCGGAGGTGGGAAGATGGAAGCGGCAGGTGAGAAGCCGGACGTTAGGAATTTCCACTTCCTGCCTCGAACGTCCGGCCTCCAACCTCCAACCTCTGTACCAAGCCCGCGACCGTGCGCGACTCAAAAACTGTTGACCACCTCGTTGACCAAGGAGCCCACATAGGCCACGGCCTGGCGGATGGGTTCCGGCCGGGTCAGATCGACACCCGCCATTTGGGCTAATTCCAGGGGCTTCTTTGTGCCGCCGGACTTGAGGACAGCCAACCACTGCTTAACTGCCGCTTCACCTTCGGCGCGAATGGTTTGGGCCATGGCGGTGCCCACGGTCAGGCCGGCGGAGTAGGTGTAGGGGTAGAGACCATTGTAGTAGTGTGGCTGACGCATCCAGGTGAGCCGGGCGCCGTCATCTATTTCCACCTCGCCCCCCCAGAATTCATCCAAAATCTCCCCTTGCACTCGGGAAAGCACGCTGGCGGTTACGGGCTGGTCTTTTTCGGCCAGGGCGTAGATGCGGCGCTGCAGCTCGCCCTCGATCAGGTGGCGGACGAAGTTATGATGGTAGATCGCCAACAGTTTCATGATAATCCACCGGCGCATGCGCTGGTCAGTGGTTTTGGCCAAGAGGCTATCAGCGACGAGAAGGGAGTTAATCGTCGATGGGGCCTCAACGAAAAACATCGACGACCGGCTGTTAAGGAGGTGGTTGTAACGTTGTGACAGGACACCGTGACCGGCATGACCAAGCTCGTGGGCCAGGGTGAGGGCATCGAGCAAACTGTTGGTCCAGGTGATGAGAATGTAAGGGTGCACGCCGTAGAGCGAATTGCAGAAAGCGCCGGTGGATTTGCCGACGTTATCCGCCCAATCGATCCAGCGGTTCTTCAGGGCGGCAGCGATGATTTCAAGATACTCCGGTCCGAGCACGGATAGCCCCTGGAGGATGATTTCGCCGGATTGTTCAAAAGTGGTGGGCGGGTTATATTCCGGATCGAGCGGTGCCTCTATGTCGCAATACAGGAGCTTATCTAGGCCGAGCACCTGCTTGCGGAGCCCGACGTACCGACGCATGTGGGGGGCTAGTTCCTTTAAGATAATGTCATGCAGGTTGTTGTAGACCTCTATGGGCACTTCCTGCTGGTGAAGGATCATGTGGGTGGCCGAGGGATGGCCCCGGAGTCGGGCCAGGACCACGTTCTTGCGGACCTCGGTGGCCCAGGTGGTGGCGTAGGTATTCTGATAGGCTTTCAGACCTTGCGTAAAAGAGAAATAGGCGTTGTGCCGCAGGACGGCGTCGGCCGAATCTTCGTACCGGCCCTCGTAGACGGCAAAAGACATCGGCAACTCGTTACCCTGGCCGTCTTTAACCGGCGCGAAGGTCATGTCGGAACTCTTGGAGCGGGCGTAGACCAGCGCCGGCGCGCCGAGGACTTCACTTAGAGCGGCCAGGGCCCGTTCCGTCTCGGGGCTCAGGGCATATGGTTTGTCGGTCAGGATCCGCTCGAGAAAGCGGCGGTATTCGACCAGGCCGGGCTCATTGGTCAGGTACCCTTCGATGGTCCCGGCGGGCAGGGCCAGGATCTCAGAACGGATGAAGGAGGTCGCCGCCTGGATCCGCGCGCCCAGGCCCATGGCCTGGGCGGCCATGGCCTGATTGGCCGGGGCGGTACCATCGGCTGACTGGTTCAGCTGGGCGTAAGAGGCAACTTTCATAAAACGCTTCTGCAAATCCTCCAGGGCATTAAGGCAGCTCAGCAAGACGCGGGCTCCATTACCCAGCTTACCCTGGTATTGGGTGACGGTGAGGATGTCGTTGCCCACCGCGGCTAACTCGGCCTCCCAGGCCGGCACTCCGGGGAAAATGTCGGCCAAATTCCAGGTTTGTTCGCTGGGTACCTCTTGACGGACGAGACGCTTTGGCATAAATACACCTCCAATTATGGGGAGCATGGTTGGAAGACCGCTGGTGACGCTGCTCGGTAGAGCAGGAGGAGGACGGCCGTCTCTTATGGTCGTGTCGGGCAGCATCTAGATATTTCTACATCCAAAGCTTTTTTCCTTCAAGAACCAGACAGCAGGAATTTTCCCTTCGCTTGCCGAATAATCCTGGGAAGTTATTTCGTATTTCGAAGCAGAGGAGGGGAAGGGTTTTGCTGGCCATCACCAACGGAAAGATCTACACTATCACCCAGGGGATCCTGGAGCGGGGTACCATCCTGGTTGAGGGCGGCAAGATTACGGCTCTCGGACACGCCGTTCCCACACCGGCGGGCGCCACAGTGATCGACGCCGCCGGAAATTATGTATTCCCGGGTTTTATCGAGGCCCACGGGCATGCCGGGGTCATGGAGGACGGGTTCGGCTGGGAGGGTCGTGACGGTAACGAACTCACTGACCCGGTCACAGCCCACGTCCGGGCCATCGACGCCATCAACCCCGAGGAGCAGGGACTGCGCGATGCTGTGGAAGGCGGGATTACCACCCTCTGGTCGACGCCCGGGAGCGGCAACGTCATCGGCGGGGACGGGGTGACCATCAAGGCCCACGGCCGCGGCCGGACGGTGGACGAGATGGTCATCAAATATCCCAGCGGTCTAAAGGCGGCCATGGGCGAGAACCCGAAGCGCGTTTACGGCAATCAGAAAAAGATGCCTTCCACCCGCATGGGGGTGGCTGGGATCATGCGAGAGGCCCTGACCAAAGGACAAAACTACTTGCAGAAATTGAACAAGGCCGCCGCCGATCCCGACAAGCCCTTTGAACGCGATTTAAGAATGGAGTCCATCGCCCGCGTCCTGAAGCGGGAAATTCCCTTGCGCGTCCACGCTCATCGGGCCGACGACATCATGACGGCCATCCGCATTGCCGAGGAGTTCGACATTGAAATCACCATTGAACACTGCACTGAAGGCCATAAGGTGGCGGATGAACTGGCCAGACGCGGGATCAGGGTGGTCGTCGGTCCTTCATTGACGGCTCGTTCCAAGGTGGAGCTGCGAGACCGGACCCTGTTGACGCCGGCCCTCCTGGCCAAGGCCGGAGTCCAATTCGCCATTATGACCGACCACCCGGTGATCCCTATCCAGTATCTCCCCTTCGCGACCGCCCTGGCGGTGCGCGAGGGCCTGGACGAGGAGACGGCCCTGCGGGCCATTACCATCAACCCGGCTACCATTGCCGGCGTTGCTGACCGGGTTGGCTCACTGGAGGCGGGCAAGGATGCCGACATCGTCCTCTGGTCGGGCCATCCCTTGGAACTGATGAGCCGCGTCCTGCTGACCATCGTCGATGGTCAAGTAGTCTACCGCCGGGAGGGGGAATGAGCCATGCGTGCCATAACCAACGGTAGGATCCACACCATCACCAATGGCATCATTGAACACGGGACCATCCTCATGGATGCTGGTCGCATCGTGGCCCTGGGGGAAAAGATGGATCTGCCCTCTGAAGTCGAGGTCTTAGACGTGGGTGGGGCCTGGGTTTTCCCGGGGTTCATCGATGCCCACACCCACCTGGCCGTGGGGGGCGAGGGTTTTGGTATGGGGCATGCCGACTACAACGAGGCCTTTGACCCGGTGACGCCGCACCTGCGGGCTAGCGACGCCGTCTTTCCGGAAGATGTGGGTCTGCAGGACGCTCTGAGCGTGGGGGTGAGCACGGTAGGCATTACCCCAGGTAGTGCCAACGTGATTGGCGGCCAGGGGGTGGTGATCAAGACCCATGGACGAACGGTGTCCGAGATGACCCTGGGCCCCTGGGGGATGAAGGCGGCCCTGGGCGAGAACCCCAAGATGGTCTACAGCGAGCAAAAGAAGATGCCGGCTACGCGGCTGGGGGTGGCGGCGGTACTGCGGGATCAACTGGTGAAAGCCCAGAACTACCTGGAAAAGGCGAAAAAGGCAGCCGGAAATCCTGAGAAAATGCCGGAACGTGACCTAAAAATGGAAGCCCTGAGCCAGGTCATCCAGGGCGAGCTTCCCCTGCGGGTCCATGCCCACCGGGCCGACGACATCATGACGGCCTTGCGCGTTGCTGATGAGTTTGGGCTCCGGGTCATCATAGAGCATTGCACCGAAGGCCATAAGGTGACCAGGGAACTGGCCCGCCGCGGTGTCCTCTGCACCGTCGGCCCCACCTTTGGCGCCCGCAGCAAGGTGGAAGTGCGGGAGAAGAGCTGGCGCACCCCGGCCTGCCTGGCTGAGGCCGGCGTCAAGTTCGCCATCGTCTCCGACCACCCTTTCTCCAATGTGCGCTTCCTTCCCCTTTTTGCCGGCCTGGCTGTGCGGGAGGGACTGCCGGAGGAAACGGCCCTGCGGGCCATCACCATCGACGCTGCGGCTCTGGTGGGTCAGGAGTCACGCGTGGGTTCCCTGGAAGTGGGGAAGGATGCGGATCTGGTCGTTCTCTCCGGCCATCCCTTCAGCCTAAAAACCAGGACGCTTTATACCGTCGTCAATGGCGAGCTGGGATACCGGGGATAGGCAAGAGAAGTCCTGCCTGACAATGTTAGCCGGCGGTCAAGGTACGGAGGTTGGAGGTTGGACGTTGGAAGGAACCCCGGGCCGCGCATTTACTGCGCGGCTCGGGGTCTTTTGCGAGCGGCCATAGGAAGAGGCGACTTTGACGAGTTTCCGGCTCGGCAGCTCAAACACATTTGGAAAGGCACGGCTTATATGATATAATTTTTTGGGTATTCCCGTGATCAAGAAGGATTTTGGGCCAGAGCGGGGAATGTATAGATTTGATTTTGGCATCCTTATGTGACGCTGAGCGCTCGACGCGATCCGGCAAGACCTTTAATCAAAGCACCCCCTTATCTAGGTCGCCAGATCCTCTCGGATCCGGTGCGACCACAGGACTGAATCCATCGGCTTCGGCCTACTAGGAGACCGCTGAAAAAACACCCATCTGCGGTGTGGCGCAATCGGCAAGAAAGAACCTTTTTATAAAAGGGGCGTTACCATTGCAGATTGTCGCTCCGGCGGCTCCTCGCTCAACGTACCACCTGGTACGCCTCGCCTTGGAGCCTTGTCGCTCCTAGCATCTGGGCTGATTTGAGGTCTCGCCCTAACGGTATCTCGGGCGCGCTAACCACGCAAAACGCAGTTCGTCAGCAGTCTCCTTGATTTTCACGCTGCCTTTTGGCGGCGCCCTGGAAGTAGCTGGTGTGTTTCAGGGTAGCAACTAAGGAGGAATCGGTCTTGAAAAAGTACCCCGTAGAAAACCTGAGGAACATCGCCCTGATCTCCCACGGTGGAGCCGGCAAGACCTCCCTGGCTGAGGCCGTTCTTTTTGATACCGGCGTCATTGACCGGTTGGGGAAGGTCGATGAGGGCACCGCCACCATGGACTTTGATCCCGAGGAGATCCGGCGTAAGGTCAGTATCAGTACCGGCGTGGCCTCCTGCGAATGGCAGGAGCATCGTATTACCCTTCTGGATGCTCCGGGCTATTTTGACTTCGTCGGGGAGGTGAAAGCCGCCTTGCGTGTCGCCGACGCGGCCCTGGTTTTGGTGGATGCCGTGGCGGGCGTAGAGGTGGGGACAGAGCTGGTCTGGGGCTTTGCCGACGAGAGGAATTTACCCCGCTTCCTGGTTGTCAACAAGATGGATCGGGAAAATGCCAACTTCGATAAGGCAGTGGCTTCAGCCAGGAAGTCCTTCGGGGCTAAGGCGATTCCCATCCAATTGCCGGTCGGGGCCGAAGCCTCTTTCAAGGGCGTGGTCGACCTGATCCAGCTTAAGGCCATCACCTATCCTGACGGCAACGGGACCAAACCCCAGGAGGGGAGTATACCCGCTGATTTGTCAGGCAAGGCCCAGGAACTCAGGGCTTCCCTCATGGAAGCGGCCGCCGAGAATGACGACGACCTTCTCACCAAGTACCTGGAGGGGGAGGAGCTAACCGAGGAGGAGATCCGCCTCGGTCTGCGTAAGGGTGTCCTGGCCGGCAAGGTTGTCCCCATCCTGGCTGCCGCCGGTACCAGAAACATCGGCCTGCAACCGCTCTTGACGGCAGTGACGGCCCTTTTGCCTTCTCCGGCAGATCTAGGGGCCGTTAAGGGGGTAAACCCTAAGAACAATAGTGAGGTCACTCGCAAGCCTGAGGTGAAGGAGCCTTTCTCGGCCCTGGTCTTCAAGACCATGGCCGACCCCTTTGTGGGGCGCCTCAACCTTTTCCGGGTTTACTCCGGGACCCTTAAGTCCGATTCCCATGTCTACAACTCCAGCAAGGGCCGCAGTGAAAGAATCGGCCAGCTCTTCTTGCCCAGGGGCAAGCAGCAGGAAGCGGTGGAAGGGGTCTCAGTCGGTGATATCGCGGCCGTGGCCAAGCTGCAGGAGACTGGCACCGGTGATACCCTTTGCGATGAGTCCCAGCCGGCAATTTACGAGGGCGCCAAATTCCCAGCCCCCGTCTACTCCGTCGCTGTCCAGCCCAAGTCCAAGGGTGATGAGGAAAAGATCAGTTCCGGCCTGGCCAGGCTGACCGAGGAGGACCTGACCTTTAAGGTTGAGAAGAATGCCAGTACTGGGCAGCTCCTCATCTCCGGCATGGGTGAACTGCACCTGGACGTGATCACCGAGAAACTGAAGAGAAAGTTCGGGGTGGAGGTCACGGTGGACACCCCGAAAGTGCCCTATAAAGAAACCATTCGCGGCTCCGTCAAGGTAGAGGGAAAACACAAGAAGCAAACGGGCGGCCGTGGCCAGTATGGCCATGTTTGGCTGGAACTGGAGCCTTACCCGGATGGAGAGTTCGAGTTTGTGGATAAGATCTTTGGGGGTGTGGTGCCGCAACAGTACCGGCCGGCGGCAGAGAAAGGTGTCCGAGAGGCCATGCAGGAGGGTATCCTGGCGGGCTACCCGGTTACCGGGGTCAGGGTGAGCCTGGTGGACGGATCGTATCACACCGTTGACTCTTCGGAAATGGCTTTTAAGATCGCCGGTTCCCTGGCCTTCAAGAAGGGGGCCCTGGAGGCCAAACCCGTTATTCTGGAACCCATCGTCAGTGTCGAGGTGCTTGTTCCCGATGACTACATGGGTGACGTCATAGGCGACCTGAACAAGAAGCGGGGTCGCATCCTGGGAATGGAGCCCCATGGCTCTAACCAGATGGTGCGTGCTCTGGTGCCCCAGACCGAGATGTTGAAATACGCTATTGATCTGCGCTCAATCACCCAGGGACGCGGGACCTTCTCTATGCAGTTTGACCATTACGAAGAGGTACCGGCGAACATCGCCCAGCAGATCATTGAAGAGTATAAGAAGGAAAAGGGTGCCGAGAAATAACCGCCGCCGGGGCGTACCAGAAGACTGCTGACAAACCTCGTTTGGAGTGGTTAGCCAGGCCCAGTTGCCGACAAAGCAGGCGGGGTTTTTCACCGGTCTCCTGGATTGCGCATCTCTTTGGTTTTTCGGGGGGCGGAATTTTGGAATGATTAAAGAGACCATCCTCGTCATCGACGATGATCGCCACGTGGGGGAATTGGCCCGCCTCTATTTACAGAAGGAAGGCTACCTGGTGGCCTTGGCCCACGATGGAATAGAGGGGTTGGAAAAGGCCCGGAACGCCCGCCCCGCCGTCATCATCCTGGACATCATGCTTCCCAAGAAAGACGGCTGGGAGGTGTGCCGGGAACTGCGGACCATCACCCGAGCCCCCATTATCATGCTGACGGCCAAGGGTGAGGAAGCGGATAAGCTCTATGGCTTTGACCTGGGCGCCGATGATTACATGACCAAACCCTTCAGCCCGCGGGAGCTGGTAGCCCGGGTCAGGGCCATTCTGCGAAGGGCTAGCAGCCGGGACTCGGAAGAGCAGCAAGGGGTCCTTCGTTTTCCCCATTTGGTGATCAACGTCCCGCGTTTTGAGGTCGAAGTGGAAGGGGAAAAGGTGGCCCTCACTCCCAAAGAGTTTGAGCTCCTGAAGTTCCTGGCGGAGCACCCGGGGTATCTTTTCACCCGGGAACAACTCCTGGAACGGGTCTGGGGATATGACTTTTATGGCGACATGCGGACGGTGGACGTGCATATCAAGCGCGTCCGGCAAAAGATTGAGCGGGAGGGCCTGCCGGTCCGTTTTATCAAGACGGTCTGGGGAGCGGGATACAAGTTTGAAGTGATGCCGGACACCCCGGAAGAATAGGGATGGCGTCTCAGATCGGCCTCTGCCGCTTAAGGAATACCCAGGCCATCTTTGGCGGCGCCATCAAGCAAGACGTTAAAACCGTAGTTTCAATGGTTGGCCTCCGGGGCATGGGGGTCGAGGTCCATGACGCGCAGCGTCTTTGCCAAGTTGATACTCACCTATCTGGTGGTAGTGACGGTAACCCTGGCCAGTTCCGGCCTTTTTTTGTCTTACCTGTTTCGTAACTACATCCAGGTCACTCGCGAAAGGCAGTTGATCTCCCGCGGGGTAGCCCTGGCTGGTTTGCTGCGGGATTTTGTTACTTTGCGCAAGGACCCCGCACGAACGATGGAACTCCTGGACACCCTGGAGCAGTTCCTGGATGCGCCTCTTTTGATTGTCGACCAAAGAGGGCTGGTCCTGGCCGCTTCCTCGCGCAACGCTCGTCTGCGCGGGATAGTTCTAAGTCAGGAGGAGGTCGGGAAGGTGCTCCAGGGAGAGATCATTACCCGGATCTTCACCCGCGGGGAGCAGCCGTATCTCTCCGCCGCCGTTCCCATCTTCGTTGGGGGACGGGTGGCCGGGGCCATCTTTACATTCTCTCCTTTGAGTGAGATGGCTGTGGTCTTGGGTAACCTGCGTCGTTTGGTTCTTTATGCCTTTCTTCTGGGCCTGGGTTTGTCCACGATCCTGGCCTATGCCCTTTCTCGCAACCTTTCTCGCCCCCTGCACGAGATGAGTTCCGTGGCCATGGAAATGGCTCAGGGGAGGTTTGGCCGGAAGGTGAAAGCTGCGGGACAGGACGAGGTGGGCCAGCTGGCCAGGACCTTCAACTATATGGCTGGCGAATTGGAGAACCTGGAGAGGATGCGCCGCGATTTTGTGGCCAATGTCTCGCATGAGTTGCGGACTCCCTTGACCAGGATTCGCGGTTACGTTGAGGCCTTACGCGATCGGGTCATCGAAGGAGAGAGGGAGACCGAGCAGGTCCTGGGGATAGTCTTGGAGGAGACTCTTCGTCTGAACCGGCTGGTTGACGACCTGTTGGAGCTGTCCCGCTTGGAGGCGGGGCGGGCTCGCGGCGAAGTGGAAGCGGTGGATTTGGCGGCGGTCCTGGTCAGGTTGCGACGGAAAATGGAGCAGCAGGTGGCCAAGGCCGGATTGTCTTTGGGGATAGCCCTTCCGGAGCAATTGCCGCCGGTATTGGCCACACCGGACCGCGTCGAAGAGGTCCTGCAGAATCTGGTGGACAACGCCCTGCGTTTTACCCCTCCTCCTGGTGAGATAAGAATCAACGCCGGTCAGGAAGGGAAGATGGTGCGGGTGGCCGTGAAAGACACGGGTGTCGGCATTCCCCCCGAGGAGTTGCCTTTCATTTGGCAAAGGTTTTATAAGGTTGATCGTTCCCGCTCCAGCGAGGGAACTGGTTTAGGACTGCCTATTACCCGGGAAATAATAGAGATGTATGGGGGTCAGATTCAGGTGGAAAGTAAGCCTGGTCAGGGTTCTACCTTCAGCTTCACCTTGCCGGTAGCAGAAGAAAGGCACTCCTCCTGAGGAGGCCAGTGTCCTTAAGAGTGGCTTCAAGAAAGCTCCCCCTGGGCCGGCTATGCGGCATACCGACAAATAGTCGATCTAGGGCCCAGGGGGAGCTTGAGGAATCCACTTCCAGAGACAGAAGTTGAAGTTTCAGCTAAGTTCTCTAACAGCTATTGACTTTTTCTTTGAGTTTTTTCCGGCTTCTCTCCTCTAAAGTGGTGCGCCCGCATCGCTGGCCTGTGTCCGAAACCAAAGAGCCGGTAGGTCTCCATCTTAGCCCTTTGTTCCGGGGTGAAGACCGCCTGCAGGGCTAGTTGCTGGGCCGCCTCCTTCTTGGCCAGCTCGGCCCGGAGGCGGAAGAGCTCGTCGATGGCGGCGTTGATCTGATTCAGGTCCGGGCTGACCGCCTGGCGCAGTTCCCGCAGGTTAATTTCCTTGCTTTTAATGTCTGTACGCAGTTGCAAAGTGTCTTTCTCGAAGGCCAGGCGCAACTCCTTGATCTTGGCCACTTGCTCCGGGGTGAGGTTCAGGTCGTTGATGATCTGGCTTGGCACTGGGCGGCCCGGTTTCGGGCTTGCTTGAGTCTGATTGTTGGCGGCCAGGGCCACCTGATAAACCCCCAGAACCAGGACGGCGACCAAGAGGAGGCCCAGCAGAGTTTTATACCGTTTCATTCCCTTTCACCTCCCTTCACGCGAGCATCCTGTCGGTGGCAAAATGGCGCCGGTGTTCGTCACCCGGGTTTATTCTATCCTGGATTCTTTACAAAACCATGAACAGTATTTGAAAAGAGTGAGACATCCGAGAAAGGATTTCGGAATCCGGGTCATCCTAATGATCTCTGCAGTTTTCACAGATTTGTAACAAGACAACCTCCCGAATGTTCATGAATTTGTAACAAACCTCGGTTACAATATCAAACGCTGGACCAAAATGGGTTGAGCACCTTTTATTCAGAGTCCCTTTCTTAGTTTGTTGCAGGCGGGGGGAACCAGATGAAACGGGCTAAATGGATGAACCGAATTGTCGTAGTTATTATCGTTCTCGGGGTGTTAGGTGGGGGATATTGGACCGGGCGCCGGTATCTGGCGGCACGTAGTGTACCAACGGCCAATTTTGTTACTGATGTAGTCCGGAAGGGTGATCTCACCGTCACCGTCAGCGGGACCGGGACGGTGGCGGCTGCCGAGGTCCAGGACGTTCGTGCCGGGGTGGCCGGCACGGTGACGTCTGTTAACTTCCGGGAGGGTGATCAGGTTAAGGCCGGGCAGGTTCTGGTCAGTCTGGCCAGCGACAGCGTGGTTAGCCAGGTGGAACAGGCCCGCCTTGATCTGGAGCAAGCCCAACTAAGGCTAAGTGATTTAAAGAATCCCTCCGATACCAGTGTCAGCGCCGCCCAGTTAAAAGTACAACAGGCCCAGTTGAATCTGCAGTCGCGCCAGACCGATGTGGACCATCTGACCGTCACCGCCCCCATCAGCGGGAAGATCTCCAATCTCCCTGTTCAGGCTGGGGACGATGTGATGAACGGTGCCATACTGCTCTCCATCATTGATGATAGCCAGATGAAAATGGTGGTCCCGGTTCCTCAGATTAGTATCAACCGTGTAACCCGCGGCCAAAAGACCAGCCTCTATTTCGAAGCCCTTTCCTCCAGCGGAGATCCCTACGTCGATGGTGTGGTCACGGATATCGGCCAACAGGGCTATCTTTCCGGGAAGACGACGGTGGTGGATGTTACCATCACCTTGCCCAACAACAAGGATCTGAAACCCGGCTGGACGGGGGCGGCCACCCTGACCCTCTCCGACGGGTCCATTTTGACGGTTAGCGGCCCCCTTACCCCTCTGAACAAACAAGACGTGAAAGCGCGAGCAGCAGCTACTGTGGATCAGATTGCCGTGGCCGAGGGCGACCAGGTTACCGCCGGACAGATACTGGTCAAGCTGAAGAGTGACACCCTCTTGAACCAGTTGGAACAGGCCAAGAATGACCTGCAGAGCGCCCAGATCAATCTGGATAATCTCAAGAACTCTGCTACCAGCACCGATGTCAAGACGCAGGGGCTCAAGGTCCAGCAATCGCAACTGAATCTTAACCTGCGCCTTATTGATCTGGCCAACCTCTCTATACCGGCACCGGTAGCTGGCCTGATGACCTTCCGGGGGGTCAACATCGGCGACCGTATCGGCCAGAATGCCGTCATTGGTACAGTTTCCGACCTCAGCCGGATGAATGTTACAGTTCCCGTGGATGAATTGGATGTGGCTAAGGTCAAACCAGGGCAGAAAGCCGACCTCACCCTGGACGCCCTTCCTAACCGAAACTTCCGAGGCACGGTGATGTCCATCGCTCCGCAGGGCGTCAGCCGGGACGGTGTGGCCAGCTTTAACGTGACCATCGAAATCGAGAACCCACAGGGCATCCTGCCAGGGATGACGGCGAACGCTTCCATTCTGATTGAGAAAAAGAACGGTGTTCTGATGGTTCCGGCTGAGGCGGTGCGTAAGATCGGTGGCAAGGACTCGGTCAATGTCCTGGTGGCCGGTGTCCCGCAGCGACGCGAGGTGAAAGTGGGTTCCCAGAACACCTATGAGGTGGAGATCGTCTCGGGTTTGAAAGAGGGAGATGTCATTGTTCTTGCCTTCACCCAGAATGGTTCCGGACCTAACATAATGCGATTTGGCAACTATCCGGCGCCGCCACGTGAGCCGACGCCGGGGACCAACAAGAGGAGTCAAACCAGGTGAGGGACGGTGACAGCCAGACGGGAAGGCCTGGCCTTCTCCAACCGCCGACGCCCAACTTCCAACCTCTGCCCTTGTGGGAGTGATTTTATGATCAAGATCGCCGATCTGGTCAAGATTTACGACACCGGTAAGGTCAAGGTGGCTGCCTTACGTGGAATTACCCTGGAGGTGTCGGAAGGCGAGTTCGTGGCCATCATGGGTCCGTCGGGGTCGGGGAAATCGACCTTGATGAACATAGTTGGTTGCCTGGATCGCCCAACTCGCGGCAGTTATGCTTTGGCCGGCGAGGAAGTGGGCGATAAGAACGATAACCAGTTAGCTGAGATCCGTAATCGGCGGATTGGTTTCATCTTTCAAACCTTTAACCTCTTGCCGCGCCTAAATGCTCTGCAAAACGTGGAACTTCCCCTGATCTACCGGGGGGCCTCCCCCCGAGAAAGGCATCGTCTGGCCCAGGAAGCCCTGACAGCCGTGGGTCTCTCGGAACGAATGACGCATAAGCCGAAAGAACTCTCGGGTGGTCAGCAGCAGCGCGTGGCCGTCGCCCGCGCCCTGGCCTCTCAGCCGGCTATCCTTTTGGCCGATGAACCTACGGGGAACCTGGACAGCCGAACGGGCGAGGAAATCATGGCCCTTTTTCAGGAGCTTAATCGCCGGGGGAAAACCGTGGTTTTGGTCACCCACGATCAACGGATAGCCCAGCATTGTCAGAGGATTATTCATATGCGGGATGGTCTGGTCACTGAAGATGAGAAGGTGGTTAGCCCCATTGACGCCAGGGAGGAGCTGGCGCTGCTGCCCAGCCTCGAGGTTACTGCTTCGTAAGAGAGTGCTGACAAACCGTGTTTTGGGTAAGATGCGAAAGTTATGGTGCCGCCGCAGGCGGCCTGGGGATCTAGGAGAGTGCTGACGAACTGCGTTTTGCGTGGTTAACGCGCTCGAGATAGCGTTGGGGCGAGACCGTTCAAGAATGCCCAGATGCCAAGAAGACAAGCCCGAAGCGAGGCGTACTGGGGGGTACGTTGAGCGAGGAGCCGCCGGACGGCGCGTCAGCGCCGCCGGGGGGTCTGGGCGAGGGACTCCCCCAGGCATTAGGGGGTGCTCAGGCACCGTAAGTGCCGAAGGGGAGCGTGCCCCCCAGCGGAGGCGGGCGGAAGCCCGCCTGACACGCAGATGTGGGTTTTTCAGCAGTCTCCTAGCAAGACTAAGGAAGCTATGGGGGTTTTGGTATGAACGTCCTGGAAAGCCTGCGAATGGCCTGGCTGGCCCTGGTTGGGAACAAACTTCGCTCTCTTTTGACCATGCTTGGGGTCATCATCGGTGTGGCCGCCGTCATCACCCTGGTGGCGGTGGGTCAGGGGGCATCGGCGCAGGTCTCCCAACAGATCCAGAATTTGGGATCGAACCTGATTATGGTCGTTCCTACCAGCCGAGCAGCCAAGCTGACCATTCAGGACAGCGTTGACTTGCCGCGGCGGGTGCCGACCATTACCCAGGTCGTGCCGTCCGTTGGGGTGACGGCCACCGTCAAATGGCAGGGCGAGGGTCAACAGGTACCTGTGGAGGGTGTCAGCGAGAATCTGCCCCAGGTGCGGGATTTTCACCCGGCTGCCGGGCGTTTCCTTGCCGCCGATGACGTCAAAGCCTTACGGCACGTGGCCGTGGTCGGACAAACAGTGGTGGATAACGTCTTCGACTCTCTCAACCCCATCGGCAAAACCTTGCTCATAAACGGTCAAAACTTCAATGTCATTGGCGTGATGGATAAAAAAGGGTCGAACATGGGCCAGGACATGGATAACATCGTTTTTATCCCGGTGACCACCGCCCAGAGGCTCTTTGGTACCGATCGTGTCTCCCGGCTCTATATCCAGGCTGCTTCTCCGGAGGTGGCCAGCCTGGCCGTTGCTCACATTACGGCCATTTATGATAAGAAATTCGGTCGGGAGAGGTCCGTCATGGTCAGTAGTCAGGACCAAATTCTAGCCACCGTGAGCACCATGACCCAGACCTTCACGATGATGCTGGCGGCCATCGCCGGGATTTCCCTCCTGGTTGGGGGGATCGGCATCATGAACATCATGCTGGTTTCCGTTACGGAACGAACGCGAGAGATTGGGATTCGCAAGGCTATTGGGGCCAAGCGCAGAGACGTGCTGGGGCAGTTCCTGGTGGAGTCGATATTCCTGAGCCTGACCGGCGGAATCATCGGTATCCTGACCGGAGTAGGCGGGTCGCAGCTCATTTCCAGGGTGGCCGGCTTCAAGACTTTGGTTTCGTTAGAGGCGGTGCTCTTGGCTTCGCTCTTTTCGGCTGCTGTTGGGGTCTTCTTTGGAATTTACCCGGCGATGAAGGCCTCCAATCTGGACCCGATTGAAGCCTTGCGGTACGAGTAAGCCTTTGAATCCTCCTTTTGGTCGTCTCCCGGCGCCGGGCCTTGCTACGGTCCAAAGTCCGCAACGCCTTCCGTCGCCATGCCGGGGCTTCCCACCAAACCACAATCTTTTCCATCACTTGAGGGAACTTTTTCCCCTGTGCTTCGTCTAAGACCTTGCGTCGTACCTCAAGGCTGGAGAAGGGTGGTTTCAATGAGAAAATACAAGCGAAAGCTTCTTTTTGTAGCGGTTTGCGCCCTTATCGCTCTTTTCGCCCTGCCGATCCTTTCTTCGAATCTTCCGCCGGGTATTAACCATGGCTCGCGAAGAACTGCTTCGACGGGGCAGGATAGCGAGAGCAGCACCGTTGACGGGAGTCAGGCTGGGGGCGTCACCCCCTTTTTCCAGCCCAATACCTACGAGATTTTGAAAGAAAGGCAGGCCTTCGGGCCCATCCCGCTTCCTGCTCCAGGGGCGGAGCGAAGCGTCAAGATCAAGGAATTTGCCTTAAATACCCCTCTGCCGCAATTCCCGCCGGAGGCCAGGGTCCTCCAGGTCGGCAATGCGCCGGCTTCTTTGGCTAGGGCACAGGATTTGGCGAAGAGACTAGGGCTTTCCGGGGAGCCTCAGGCGGCAGACGCCGAGTTTCATCTGAGTAGCCCGGCGGGGAACTTGACGTACTATCCTCGGGCGGAGGGCTTCTTTTTTTCCAGCGGGGACGGGGGCAAGAGACCGCAGTCTTTCCCAAAAAGCGGCAGCGAAGCCCAGGGCTGGGCCGTCGATTTCCTCAAGGGAGCGCGGCTCTTACCGGAGGATAGCCAGAGCATAACCGTCTTTTCCAGCCCATCAGCCGGCTCTGGCTCCGAAACCCCCCGCCGGTGGACCATTGAGTTCAGGAGGCAGTTGGAGGGCCTGCCCGTAGAAGGCTTCTGGACTCCGGGAATAAAGGTGATGCTGGAGGCCGACGGCCAGATCTATCTGAGCGGCGTCCATCACCCCATCGCCGCTGCCAGCACTTATCCGCTGCGGCCGGTGCAGGAAGCTTGGGAGGAGATCAAGGCGGGTCATTGGCTCTGGAGCGACGGAATTCTTACGGGCGGGGGAGAGGTGGTCATACCCCGCTTCACGGTGACTCAGGTGGCCTTGGTTTACCGCGAGGCCGAGGTACCGTTCCTCCAGGACTACCTGTCTCCCCTGTACGGCTTCTCTGACGGCCAGGTAACCCTTTATGCTTCGGCTCTCCCCGTCAGTCAGGTAGCCTGGTTGAAAGATGCCCGCGCGACGTTGGAGGGCTTTCGTGATCATCTTCTCTTAGTGCGCCAGGGCGACCTCTTCACCCTTAGGGCGGACGGGTCCGGGCTAAGGCGGCTGACCGATGATGGCCGTAATGCCTATGGGGATGTTTCGCCCGATGGGAAAAAGATTCTTTTTATCAAGACCGCGGAAGGGGGAACTGCCGACTGGGGTGAGGTCTGGAGTATGGGGGTGGACGGACAGGCGCCAGGGAGACTCCTAAGCCTCGCGGATCTTCCGGAGCAGGCAAGACCTGTCGGTACTCCCAGCCCTTCTGCTGGCTTTTTTGCCCCCGCCTGGTCACCCGATGGACGACACTTCTTGGCCCTGGTGTTCAACAACATTGTCCCCATGGGACCGGTAGCCGTTAGCCAGGCTGATGGAACTGACCTGCACCTGTTAGAATCGCCCTGGCCCTATGACCTGGCCGCTTGGTCGCCGGAGGGGGACGCCATTGCGCTGGTCAATGGTTCCAGTGACGTCCGGCCCCACGACTTATACCTGGTAAATCCCCGGGGCGGAGAGGCCGCGCAATTGACGGAGGGTTTTTTTATTTCCTCCTTCTCCTGGTCGCCGGACGGCCGGCAATTGGCCTTTGCCAGCTCGGTGAAATTCACCTTTGGACAGGACGGTGCCCGGGGTCGGAACCGGGAAAGCACCTTGGGAACCGCCGAGCGGGGGGGAGCGGTGCGTATCCTGATGAGTTCCCGAGAAAAGGGAGCTGTGTCCGGAGAACCGGGAACGTCGCTTCCCACTGGCCTGGGAGACCTAGCCTGGCTTCCCCTGCCCAAGGCAGCCATCTCAACTGACCAGACGGAGGTCGCCGCTACCGGCGATGACGCGCTCGGGGGGACAGTCGGTTCCATACCCGCGACCGATGCGTCTCAAAGGGCCATTTCAGTGGCCGCTCGCAATATGTCCCTGGCGGGGATTTCCCGGGCACAGACCGCCCGGTCCGCAACCGCCGGTGGCGAGCTCTCCCTTTCCGGGCGGGCCTGCCTGGCCTACACGGCCTGGTACGGCAAGGACGAAAACAGGGCCGCCGCGAAGGGGATCCTTTATACCATGGCCCTGGACACCCTCAGCTCGGAGGCCATCGCCTCTGGCTTGACCCCAGCCAGCCGCCAGAATGGTTCCTACCGTCCCAACACGGGCGTATCCTGGACGGCCGACGGCCGGCACTATCTCTTCCTGCGGGCGGGAGACATTTGGGTGGGTTCGGTTCAGGGCGGCGAGCCGCGTCAGTTGACCTTCACCGGCGATGTCCAGTATGCCCAGTGGTTTAGCCGCTATCGTGGACAACCTGTGCCGCTGATGCAGCAGGTGGGGCGATAAGAAGGGCCGGAACATGTCAAAGGAACTGGGAGCGGAAAACCGGGCCCTGATCCTTTATTGAGGGCCGGGTCGGGTCGGGAGGAATTCTTGTCCGGAAAGTCGAATCTTTAACGGAAAGGTTCTTGCACATTCTTCCACTTGCCGAAGAAAGCAGTTCGAGAATCAGTTGCCACCTTGAGAACAGTTGCGGCAAGGGGCGCGCAAGTCGGCCGGGAAGGCCTGCTGCGTTTGACAGCGGAAGAGGGGAATTGCCGCGGCCCTAAGGAAGAAAAATAAGAAGAGTGGAATCAGTCGGATTATCACTTTGGCCCTTGACGACGCGGGGAAGAAATGCTAATATGACCCCTGGTACCCCGGGGGGTATGGGGAAACCCGGCAGAAGAGCAGTTGAGGTGAAAGATAATACTACCGCCTCAAAGAGTTGGCTCCTGGGGAGGATTGTTTGTGGTGAAGATAAACTACCGTTTGCCCAAAGATGATACCCTCAAGAAAATTCTTTCTGAGAGCAAGACCATCGCGGTAGTGGGGTTGTCCAAGGATCCGCTCCGGCCGAGCCATGAAGTGGCCAGCTACCTACAAGAACATGGTTATAAAATCATCCCGGTCAATCCGACCTTGGACGAGGTCCTGGGGGAAAAGTCGTACCCGTCCTTGGATGATGTGCCCGGAGAGGTAGACATTGTGGACATCTTCCGCCGTTCCCAGGACGTTCCTCCGGTGGTGGAGTCGGCCATCCGCAAGAAGGCTAAGGTAGTTTGGATGCAAGAGGGGATCGTCAACCACCCGGCGGCGGAGCGGGCCATGGAAAACGGACTGGCGGTGGTTATGGACCGCTGCACCAAGAAGGAACACATGCGCCTGGTCGGACAGGAACGCTGAGCTGACTGGGCCCAAAAGTGAGCTCGTTACGAGATCCCCATGCCGCCTACGGCGGGACAACGAAGGATGAAAACGTGGCTTCAGCAGGGATCTGGTTTGATGTCGTCTGCGCCGATTTTGACCGAGCCAGGCACCGCGGTTGAGGCGCGATACGGCCGGCGCAGGCGGCCCAAAGCGAGCCCGGCACCGCCCGCGCGGCGCAGGTGGGTCTGACGCAGGCTCCCAGAGGGAGGTATTGTCCATGTCCAAAATCACTGACCTGGAATTTGTGCTGCCTTCCGGGGAAGAAGAGAAAAAGCGGGAGGATCAGGTCTACGACGTGATCATCGTCGGGGGCGGTCCGGCTGGTCTGACGGCAGCCCTCTACGCCGGACGCTCCCTCCTCTCCACTTTGCTGCTGGAGAAGATGCTGCCGGGCGGCCAGGCGGCTACTACTGACCGCATTGAGAACTACCCGGGCTTTCCGGGGGGCATCTCCGGGGCCGACCTGATGCAAAGGATGGAGGAACAGGCCCGGGAATTCGGGGTGGAAATCGGGTCAGGAGAAGTGACCCGGTTGGAAGTTGACAACGGTATCTTTAAACTCTATACTGATGAAGGCATTTCCCTGGGCCGCACGGTGATCCTGGCTTCCGGGGCGCGGGAGCGGAAACTGGGTGTTCCCGGGGAAGAAGAATATCGCGGTCGCGGCGTCTCCTATTGCGCCACCTGTGACGGAGCTTTTTACAAAGGTAAGCAGGTCGTGGTGGTGGGTGGTGGCGATTCGGCGGTGGAAGAGGGTCTTTACTTAACCCGTTTTGCCGGTAAGGTGACCCTGATTCACCGACGCGACCAGTTGCGAGCCGTGAAGACGGCCCAGGAGAGGGCTTTTGCCAATCCCAAGATGGCCTTTGTCTGGGATACGGTCGTGGAAGAGATCATGGGAACCCGGATGGTGGAGAATCTCCGCCTGAAGAACGTCAAGACCGGTCAGATCAGTGAACTGGCCGCCGACGGCGTGTTCATCTACGCGGGAATGGAACCAAATTCCGAATTCCTCCAGGGTCTCGTGGAAATGGACTCGAGCGGATATGTCATCTCCGACGAAAACATGGCTACCAGCCTTCCGGGGGTCTTTGCCGCCGGTGACTTGCGCAAGAAGTCCTTGCGTCAGGTCTCCACCGCGGTGGGAGACGGAGCGACGGCAGCCATGGCGGCGGAACGGTACTTGTCGGAGAGGCATAACCGGTAATTCTCAGCTTAATAGCCGCGGTTTTGCCGCGGTACAATATTCCGGGGAGGGTATTTTCATGGCGGTGATTGTCTACACTACTCCTACCTGCCGGTTTTGCGCGGCAGTGAAGCGCTACCTGCAGGAGCGCAACATCACCTTTCGGGATATCGATGTCAGCCGGAACCCGGCGGCGGCAGTCGAAATGGTGCGTAAGTCGGGTCAGCAGGGTGTCCCCGTCATTGACATCAATGGGAAGATCATTATTGGATTCGACAAGCCCAAGATCAACAGCGCTCTGGGCATTAGAGGTTAAGAAAGGAGAAGGATAACAGATGAAGGTAAAACCCCTCGATGACCGCGTCTTGGTAAAACCCATGGAACCGAAAGAACAGACCAGGGGTGGCATTATCCTACCCGATACGGCCAAAGAAAAGTCCCAGGAGGGATTAGTTGTGGCGGTCGGGACCGATGAGGACCTGCAGGCCAAGATTAAGGCCGGGGACAAGGTACTCTTCGCCAAGTACGCCGGCACTGAGATTAAGATTGACGGCGAAGAACATATGATCCTGGGACGATCTGACGTCCTGGCCATCGTTGAGGAGTAGGCTGATAATCTCTCGGGGCATGTAGACTCAGGGGTTTCAAAGGAGAGAGACAGATGATCACCGCCGAAATCAGCCCCGGCTCCTGCGGACTCCTGACGGTTGTCAATGTTACCGCCAGTCCCGATAAGCAGAGGGTCTTTCTGGAGTTGGCCAGCGAATGCCCCAATCTCCAGGAGGCGGCCGAGGAGATCAGGGAACTGGAAGCCTACCGGGAGGTTTTTGGACCACCGTGCGGAACCAGGGTCTACGAGGTAATGTCCAGACACACGCGACACCCCAGTTGCCCTGTGCCCGCTGGTGTCCTGAGAGCCATTGAGGTGGCGGCAGGTATTACCGGCCCCCATGATGTCAGCATTTCGGTTCGCTCGTCCTAGGAGACCCTCGGGCGGGTTAACCACTCAAGACGCAGTTTGTGAGCAGTGTACTAGCTTGGTCTCGGGAAGGAGGTGTAGAAGCTATGGGAATCATCTCGGATAAGGACAAAGCCCAACTGAGGAAAATGTTTGCTGATCTCCAGCACGACATAAAGCTCCTGTATTTTACCAATCCTGAGGCAGCCAGCCATGATCACGGTCATCACCACGAACATGAAGATGAACACAACCATGAGCATGGTGAACACTGTCATTACTGCGAAGCTACGCAGGAGATTTTGCAGGAGGTTACCGGCCTGACCGACGGGAAGGCGCGGCTGGAAATCTACGACATCAAGCGCGATGCCGCTGTCGCCCAAAAATACGGAATTGACAAGATCCCAGCTACCGTTTTTTTGGGTGAAGATGACAAGGACTTCGGTATTCGTTTCTTCGGTATTCCCTCCGGCTATGAGTTTGCCACTCTGGTAGAGGACATTGTCGATCTTTCTAAGGGAAGTAACCGGCTGACGTCGGCCGCGAAGGCGGCCATCGAGAAGGTTGATCGGGACATTCACATTCAGGTCTTCATTACCCCCACTTGTCCCTATTGTCCTAAGGCCGCTCGGATGGGCCACCAGCTGGCCATGGAGAACGAACATATCCGGGCCGATGTCATCGAGGCCATCGAGTTTCCGGATCTGGCCAACAGTTATGGCGTTTACGGTGTTCCCAAGACCGTGATCAACGGCAACGTGGAATTTGAAGGGGCCGTACCGGAGAAAGACTTTGTCAACTATGTTCTTGAAGCCAACAACAAAGCCCGCTGAGCGACGCTTCCCAGTTTGACGTGGTAATTTTCGAGGGAAACCCTGGGCCATGAGCCCGGGGTTTTCCAATGCTATACGGGATGAAGCCTTTGATCATTGGGGGAGTTATTGAGACGAAAGGGTCAAAAAGGGGTCCACGCGCCCCTTTTTTTTGTTTAGAGAGACCTAACGGGGGAAAAATGACAAATACGGGGTTTGCCAGGTCGGCCCCAGAAAATGTTATAATAACGTCAAAGAAGGTCAAAGATGAAGATGGAAGGCCGCCCTGGTGTTTCTCGGCTGGGGTAACCAGCGAAAAGGCGGCTGGTAAGAAGTCTCCTAGCAGACCGCTGATGAACTGCGTTTTGAGCGGTTAAGCCGCCCGAGCAAAGCCGCCCTAGTCTTTATCGCGCTATCTTACTGCTTCTGGCGGCTTTAGCCCAATCGTAAGGACGGGACCGCTCAAAAGCCCATCTGTGTGGCGCAATCCGCATTCTCCTGGGCTGCTACGGAAAAAAAGGACTGAAGGGAAATGGCCAGACTTGCCGATATTATTGAAAGGTACATCATTCTCCTGGGCTGCTACGGCAAAAAAGGACTGAAGGGAAATGGCCAGACTTGCCGATATTATTGAAAGGTACATCATAGAGAGGATTGACCGGTCGGAGGATGGGTTCATTGAGATACAAAGGAGCGAACTGGCGGGGCGTTTTCAATGCGTTCCGTCGCAAATAAACTATGTCTTGGAGACCCGCTTCACCCCGGAAAGAGGCTACCTGGTGGAAAGCCGGCGGGGTGGCGGAGGGCATATCCGAATCACCAGATTGGATACGGTTTCCGGTGAGGAACTGTTGGAATTAGTTAACGAGAAGATCGGGGACCTGGTCAGCCAGGCCTCTGCCGAGGGTTATATCCAGCGTCTCTGGGAAGGCGAGATTATTACGGAACGTGAGGCCCGGCTGATGCTGGCTGTGGTGGATCGCCAGGTCCTCCCCCTCGATCTCCCGCTCCGGGACATCCTGCGCGCCAACCTACTCAAGGCCATGCTCTTGACCGTGCTCCGGCAGATGTGAAAGGGGGCAGACATCATGATTTGTCAGGAATGTGGTTTACGCCCGGCGACGATACACCTGACCAAGATCGTCAATGGGAAGAAAACGGAAATGCACCTGTGCGAGGAGTGTGCCCGGGAAAAAGGGGAGATGCTTTTCATCCCTCCCCTCGCCTTTGGCAACTTTCTCGCCGGACTCATTAATAGCGAGGGTTACGGGGGTCAGACGGAGACGGAGGAAGCGGTCAAGTGCCCCGTTTGCGGACAGACCTATGCCGATTTCGTTCATAGCGGGAAACTGGGCTGTCGCTCCTGTTATGTAAAGTTCGAGGATAGGCTGGAGCCTCTGATTCGCCGGATCCACGGTTCGCACCGCCACACCGGGAAGGTGCCGGTGCGGACGGGCGGCCTGGTCAGGTTGCGCCGTGAAATCGAAGATCTCAAGAGTGAATTGTCCAAGGCCGTAATCCGGGAAGAATACGAACGAGCGGCCCAACTTCGGGACCGGATTAAGGAGCTGGAGGGGAAACCGGGGGCCTAGGAGACCGGCATGCCGCGTTTGGCGGCGCCATAAAGTAATGAAACAGCAGCGGGGTGGCGACGGGCGGGCGATTGCCGGCGGAGCGCTTTCACCGAGCCGGGCACCGCATCCGGCAAAGCGAGGCCCGAGAGGCCGGACGGCGGCACGGATGCCGCCGAGCGCCGCTCCCAACGGATGGGGAATCGGCGCGGTGCCGGCCGGAGGGCCGAACTGAGCCGCGCTGCGGTCGGCGCAGGTGAGCGAAAGCGAGGACGGCAACGCCCGCGCGGCGCCCTGGAAGTAACTGGTTTGTTTCAGGGTAGAGAGCTTGGAAACCGCGATTTTGGAGGTATACCCAACCGAGGAAGTCCCAGGGTATCTTCTCAGGAGGGCATGAACATGAGCCTGGATGAGTTCTTGAAAAACCCCCTATCCCGTTGGTTGGGGTCGGGAGCCCCTGATTCTGACATTATTCTTTCCAGCCGCATTCGCCTGGCCCGGAACCTGGAGGAATTTCCCTTCCCCCTGAGCATGAATCAGCAACAGGCAGAAGAAGTCATAAAAAGAGTCGAGCAGGCCCTGGCGGCCCCCGAGATACATGAGCGGTTTGGCCTTTTGGCACTATATAGGTTAGATGCTCTTTCCCCTCTTGACAGGCAGGTGGCGGTAGAGAAGCATCTGATCAGTCCGCAGCATGCCGCGGAAGGACAGGGGCGAGCGGTGGCCATCAAGGATGACGAATCGATCAGCCTGATGGTCAACGAAGAGGATCATTTACGCATGCAGTTCTTGATGGCCGGCTTACAACTGGAGAAGGCCTGGGAGACGGCCAACGTTTTTGACGATGCCCTGGAGGGGAGAATCACCTATGCCTTTGATCCGCAGCGGGGCTACCTGACCGCCTGTCCAACCAATGTAGGGACTGGCCTGCGGGCTTCGGTCATGGCGCACCTGCCGGCTCTGGTCATGACCAATCAGGCCGGTCCCATCTTCGCTTCTATTACCAAACTGGGCATGGTGGTGCGAGGTCTCTTTGGGGAAGGCAGTCAGGCTGCCGGGAATATATTCCAGATATCCAATCAGATCACCCTGGGTCAGTCCGAGAGCGAGATCATTACCAAGCTGACGGGGATTACCCGCCAGATCATCGGACAGGAAAGAGCCGCCCGGGAAATCCTGCAGCGGGAAATGCATGAGCAGTTGGAGGATCGGATCTGCCGGTCTTACGGTATCCTGTCCAATGCCCGGATCATGTCCTCGGAGGAGGCTATGCGCCTGTGGTCTGATGTTCGCCTGGGGATAGACCTGGAGATGGTCTCCGGTATCAGTCCGGCTGTGTTAAACGAACTTCTGGTGGCAGTGCGTCCCAACTATCTGCAGAAGCTGAGTGGCAAGGAACTCAATCCCTTTGAAAGGGATCTCAGACGTGCGGCCCTGATTCGGGGAAAGCTGGAGCGCCAAAGGAGTGACGGATAATGTATGGACGTTTCACCGAAAGAGCCTTGCGGGTCATCAACCTGGCTCAGGAGGAGGCCAGACGCCTGAATCATGATTACGTCGGGACCGAACACCTCCTCCTCGGGCTGATCCGGGAAGAGGAAGGGATCGCCGCCCGGGCCTTGAAAAACCTGGGTGTAGCGCTGGACAAGGTTCGTTCCGAGGTGGAAAAGATGATTGGCCGGGGGGCGGACAACCCGCCGGCGGAGATCGGTTTCACCCCGCGGGCCAAAAAAGTGGTCATTGAACTGACGGCCGAGGAGGCCCGGCATCTGGGCCATACCTATATCGGAACCGAGCACATCCTCTTGGGCCTCATTCGTGAGGGCGAAGGAGTGGGCGCCCAGGTCCTTCTGAACCTGGGGGCTGACTTGGAAAAGGTCCGTTCCCAGGTTATCCAACTCCTGGGCGGCGTTCCCGGGCCGGTCCCCGGCCCCCTGCCTGGTCCGACGCCCGGTCCCAAGCCCAAAACGGCCCGTGGCGCCAGCGGCACCCCCACCCTGGATGCCCATGGACGAGATCTGATGGGTCTGGCCAGGGAAGGTAAACTTGATCCCGTCATCGGCCGGGAAAAGGAGATTGAGCGGGTCATTCAGATCCTGAGCCGCCGCACCAAGAATAACCCCGTCCTCATCGGTGACCCCGGGGTGGGTAAAACCGCTATCGTCGAGGGCTTGGCGCAGCGGATTGTCGAGGGCAAAGTCCCTGAAATCCTGCGGAACCGGCGGGTGATGAGTCTGGATCTGCCCTCCCTGGTGGCAGGCACCAAGTATCGGGGTGAGTTTGAGGAACGACTGAAAAAGGTCATGGACGAGATTCGCCACGCCGAGAACATCATCCTATTCATTGATGAGTTGCATACCATTATCGGGGCCGGGGCGGCGGAGGGGGCCATCGATGCCTCCAACATCTTAAAACCGGCCTTGGCCAGAGGGGAATTACAGGCCATCGGCGCCACCACCCTCGATGAATACCGTAAACACGTGGAAAAAGACGCAGCTCTGGAGAGGCGCTTTCAGCCCATTATGGTCGATGAACCCAGCGTTGAAGAGGCGGCTGCGATACTCAAGGGTTTACGCGACCGGTACGAGGCGCATCACCGGGTCCAGATCACCGATGCAGCCATCGAGGCGGCGGTACGACTTTCCGATCGCTTTGTCAGCGATCGCTATCTTCCCGACAAAGCCATCGACCTGATCGATGAAGCGGCCTCCCGGGTGAGACTGCGATCATTTGTGGCCCCGCCCGATCTGAAGGAACTCGAGGACAAACTGGAGAACATCAGGAAGGAAAAGAAGGCGGCAGCCGATGGGCAGGAGTTTGAAAAGGCGGCCCGGCTTAGGGATCAAGAGCAAAAGATCCTGGAGGAGCTAGAAAGACAGCGCGGGGAGTGGCAACAGAAACAGGTTACCAGGAAAAGTACCGTCTCCGAAGAGGACATTGCGCACATCGTTTCTTCCTGGACGGGGATTCCAGTACAACGGTTGGCCATGGCGGAGACAGAGCGTCTCCTTCGTCTGGAGGAGGAGCTCCACCGGCGCCTGGTGGCCCAGGACGAGGCGGTTCGCGCTGTGGCGCGGGCCATCCGGCGGGCCCGGGCCGGTTTGAAGGATCCGAAGCGACCAATTGGCTCTTTTATCTTCCTGGGGCCTACCGGGGTGGGCAAGACGGAATTGGCGCGGGCTCTGGCCGAGTCCCTCTTTGGCGATGAGGAGGCCATGGTCCATCTGGATATGTCCGAGTATATGGAACGACACACCGTCTCCCGGTTGGTGGGAGCACCGCCGGGCTATGTCGGCTACGAGGAGGGGGGCCAACTGACGGAAGCCGTCCGGCGGAAGCCGTATTCGGTCATCCTACTCGATGAGATCGAAAAGGCCCATCCCGAGGTCTTCAATATACTGCTGCAGGTCTTGGAGGACGGGCGCTTGACGGAGGCCAAAGGGCGGACGGTGGACTTTAGGAACACGGTGATCATCATGACCTCCAACGTGGGGGCCAATCTCATCCGCAAGGATACCAGTTTCGGCTTTCGCCCGGTCCGGGATGAAGCAGAGCGCTCTTACGAGACCATGAAGACGACGGTGATGGAAGAGCTGAAACGCACCTTCCGGCCCGAGTTCCTGAACCGGATTGATGAGATCATCGTCTTTCACGCCCTGACGGAAAGAGACCTGGGCGAGATCGTCGACCTGATGTTGAAGCGGCTGGCGGAACGCCTGCGGGAAACCCAGTTGGAGCTGGAGGTGAGCGAGACGGCCCGGGCCAAGCTGGTCAAAGAGGGTCTAGATCCCATTTTTGGGGCGCGTCCCCTGCGCCGGGCCATCCAGCGTCTGGTAGAGGATCCTCTGTCTGAGGAGATGCTGCGCGGCAACTTTGGCCCCGGAGACAGGGTTCTGGTGGAGGCCGATGAGGAAGGGAAGCTGGCCTTTCGCAAGGCCAATCCCGTGGCCTGAAGGGATTTTGGGAGGGGACTCATTAGATCATGCCGCCATTGGCGGCGCCAAAAAGGAATGAAACAGCAGCAAGGTGGCGACGGGCGATTGCCGGCGGAGCGCTTTCACCGAGCCGCGATGCGGTCGGTGCAGGTGACCGGAAGCGAGGACGGTAATGCCCGAGCGGCGCCTTGGAAGTAGCTGGTTGTTTCATGATAGAGTAAGGTCGTGAGGCCGTGGCCACCAAGAAGAAGACCCACTTTGTTTGTCAGAACTGCGGTTATGAGGCACCGCGCTGGTTTGGTCGCTGCCCCGAGTGTGGCAGCTGGAACAGCCTGGTGGAGGAAAGCATTGCGTCGGAGGAGACCCATGTCCCAGAGGGGCAGCCGGTCAATGAACCGCTGACCCTGGCCGAGATTGAGGATCTGGAGACGGAGAGGATAGGTACCGGCTTTTCCGAACTGGACCGGGTGCTCGGCGGCGGGATTGTCCCAGGGTCGCTGATTCTTTTGGGTGGGGACCCGGGGATCGGGAAGTCCACCCTGGTCTTGCAGGTATCCAACGACCTGGCGGCCCGCGGCCAGAAGGTTCTTTATGTCTCCGGTGAGGAGTCGGCCCGCCAGATCAAGCTTAGGGCCGTCCGCTTGGGGGCGCGCGGCCAGGGCCTCTTTCTCTTGGCGGAAACGGAGATAGGGGCCGTCAAGCGGGCCATTGCTCGGCTTAATCCTGGACTGGTGGTCATTGACTCCATTCAGACCATGTACCTGTCGGAAATGAGCTCCGCCCCGGGCAGCGTCAGCCAGGTGCGAGAGGTGGCCGGTCAACTTCTCCGCCTGGCCAAAGAAAGCAATACCGCCATCATCATCGTTGGCCATGTGACCAAGGCTGGGGCCTTGGCCGGTCCGCGCCTCTTGGAACACATGATGGACACGGTCCTTTACTTTGAGGGGGAGCGGCACCTGGCCTACCGGATCCTGCGGGCCAGTAAGAACCGTTTCGGTTCGAATAGTGAGATCGGCATCTTTGAAATGGAATCTTCCGGGCTGGTGGAGGTCCCTAACCCATCAGAGATTTTCCTGGCCGAACGTCCCCGTGGCGCGGCCGGGACGGTAGTGGTGGCCAGTTTAGAGGGTACCCGCCCTCTCCTGGTGGAGTTACAGGCCCTGGTTGCCCCCACGCCTTTTGGTCTTCCTCGGCGCATGGTGGGAGGACTGGACGTCAATCGTGCCCTTTTAGTACTGGCCGTCCTGGAGAGGAAGGCCGGTCTGGCTTTGGGCAGTCAGGATATCTACCTCAAGGTAGCCGGGGGGGTCAAGCTGGACGAACCGGCGGTGGATCTCGGGGTAGCCCTGGCCATAGTCTCCAGTTTTCGGGATCGGCCTCTGGCAGAGAAAATGGTAGTCATGGGTGAAGTGGGCCTGACCGGTGAGATCAGGGCAGTAGGACGGCTGGAGCAGAGGCTGAAGGAGGCCCAGAGGCTGGGCTTTGAAACGGCCGTCATCCCAGCCTCCGGTCCCCGGGTAAAGGCGGAAGGGGAGAAAATGAGGGTACTCAGGGTCAAAGATGTAGGCGAGGCCCTGGTCGCAGCTTTTTGAGGGCTTGGGAGGCGACTCAGGGGGTGGTTGCCGGTTCGCCGGTTCATACGCCGTCAGGCTTGCAACCGGCCCATCTGGCCTACCCTCGCCTGGCGAGAAATTGTCAGACACGATAAACTATTCTACTGGGCGTGAATATCCGTGGCCCAGTTCCAGCCGCTGTTATTGTCCCAGTTATTGGCGGGATCCTTGAAGCAGAGGTTGATCTCTCTTTGACCCCGGACCGGGATAGAGGCGGTAAACTGCCCGCTCGTCTCCCGGATCATTTCGACCGTGGCCGGGTTTTGCCAGCCATCGTGGCCATGATGAAGGTAGACGGCACTGGCTCCATTCCGGGCCAGAAGTCCGTCATAACGGATCTTGACGGAGGAGTTGCGGGTAGCTGGGCTTGGTTCAACATCCACACGCTGATCCAAGAAGTTCCTGCCTTTGTAAATGAACAAAAAAATCCCTCCTTTTAATGTGCTCGAAGCTAGTATGCCCATTAAACGAAGGGACTTTGTCTAGAAGGATTTACGTGTCAAGACAAGCGTATCATCCCGCAACGACGCCTCAATAGACACTGAAAACGCCTAACGCGGCAACCTTCTTGTTCTGGCGGATTAAGATATCATAGAGATTAATATCCAGGCTATTGGCCAGAGCGGCCAGGTAAAAGAGGTGATTGCCGATCTCTTCCTCCACCACTTCACGGCAGTTTTCACACAGGCTTCCCCGGAGATGATCATCCATATAATTGCGAACTTCCTTAAGGGTAACTTCAACCGGTATCTTCTGTTGGGAGGCTTGAATCTGAATGCAGCCACAACCGGTAACAGACTTAGCTACGGCCCGGTTGACGCGGGCAGTGGACTCTTGAAACTTGGTCAAGAGATCGATGATACTACGATGCCTGATGAGGAATTCATCCACGGATTGCTGGAATTCATCACTGAGGATGTCCTTCATGCCACCGCACCCCTTCTGGCCTAACTAAGTTTCGCCAGGAGTATTATAAACCTTTGGTTCTCTGGTTTGCAAGGGCGCCATCTTTTCACCATTGCTGCCAAACCATGAAAGAATGGCCAGGAAAGACTCCTTGACGTGGCGAGATTTTTCCTATAAAATTAATCTATCCGTGGGGACGTAGCTCAGTTGGGAGAGCGCTAGAATCGCACTCTAGAGGCCGGGAGTTCGAATCTCCTCGTCTCCACCATTAGAAGATAAGAGCCGCAAGGGATTGCGGCTTTTCCTATTTGCAGGAAACTAGATTCCGAGCTATCTGAGGTGATCTTAGGCATCTTCAGTCTCAAAGGCGCCTGCCCGAGTTTTTCCGTATCTGGGGTCAGGTCAGACTAGGGATGAAACCGCTTTATTTTTTTGTATGTCGCGCCCCACGCGGGCGGGAGTAATCACACAAGAACAATATAATATAATCTGTTGACTTGAATTCTCGATGGGTGATATAATACTCCTTTAAATTGACAAAGAGTCCTACCTGTGGTATGCTAAAATTGGTTGCTTCGTAAGGAGGCAGCCAATGGTTAACCAGAGGAGGGCGGCGTCGATGTTCAGTGTTGGGGACAAGGTGGTCTACCCGATGCACGGGGCGGGAGTCATTGAGTCTATCGAGGAGCGCGAAGTCCTGGGAGCCCGGCAGAAGTACTATGTGATGCGGCTTCCGGTGGGCGAGATGAAGGTGATGATCCCCATTGAGCAAGTTCACAGTACCGGACTCCGCCAGGTCATAACCAAGGAGGAAGTTGGACAGGTCTTGACGGTGCTACGGGAGAGTGACGCAAAGCTTCCGGGTAACTGGAATCATCGTTACCGGGCGAATCTGGAAAAAATGAAGAGCGGTAACATTTATGAAGTGGCTGAGGTCGTCCGCAGCCTGGCTCTCCGGGACAGGGAGAAGGGTCTCTCCAGTGGGGAAAAGAAGATGCTCGATAACGCCCGGCAGATCCTGATCAGTGAAATTGCCCTGGCCACGAACGATGAGGAAAGGAGGGTTCATGATCTCCTGAACCAGGCCCTGTTGGGTTAATCTTCTGGAAGGCTTTTTTACGAACGAGAGAACTAAAGCTTGCAATTGGTGTCTCGCTTCCCTATAATAATTTAAGGTATATTGCGGGCCGCCCAATCGAGGTGATGAGGTTTGATAAATCGCACCCTGCGTCTGATCCTGACCCTGCTAGGGTTGGCTACAGGCTTTGCCCTGACCTATTATGGACTGGTTCCGCTGGAATCCGCCCTCGGGGTCCACATGGCCAGCCTGCAACAGAAAATCTCCTTCATTATTCTTGGTTCCCTTATTACCGGACTCATAGGATTTTTCATCGCCCCGTTTTTGGTCAAGTTCGTCTGGGAATATACCATTCGCCTTGAGGTACGCCTGCACAAGACTCCGATGCAGGATATTATTACCGGTGCCTTCGGGCTGATCGTGGGGTTAATCATCGCCAACCTGCTCAGCGCCTCTTTGGCGCGCATCCCCTGGCTGGGGGCGATCTTACCCACTTTGGGCAGTATCCTGTTGGGATATCTTGGCTTGAGCGTGACGTTGAAGAAGAAGGAGGAGCTTTTGAGCCTCTTCAACCTTTTTCCCCGCCTGAGCAGCGGCCGGGAAAAGGGAGAACGCGTTTCTTTGGCCAAGATTCTGGATACCAGTGTCATTATTGACGGGCGAATTGCTGATATTTACCAAAGCGGCTTTGTGGAAGGAACGTTGATCATACCGGGTTTCGTGCTGCAGGAGCTACAGCACATCGCCGATTCCTCGGATCTCCTGAAGCGTAACCGGGGACGGCGCGGCCTGGACGTGCTGAACCGGATTCAGAAGGATCTGAATGCCAAGGTTCAGATCTATGAGCGTGACTTTCCAGGAAATATGGAAGTGGACGCCAAGCTGGTTCGTCTGGCCAAGCTTTTGGACGCCAAGGTCATCACCAATGATTATAATCTCAACAAAGTGGCCGAGCTGCAGGGAGTTCAGGTGCTGAACATTAACGAACTGGCCAATGCGGTCAAACCGGTCGTTTTGCCCGGTGAAGAGATGAGCGTCCACGTGATCAAAGACGGGAAGGAATTCGGGCAGGGCGTCGGTTACCTGGACGACGGAACGATGATTGTCATTGACGGAGGTCGCAAGCACATTGGAGAGACCATTGGGGTCATGGTCACCAGTGTCCTGCAGACGGCGGCCGGCCGAATGATTTTCGCGCGACCGAAGACTTCGCTGGAGAGATCTGTCGCCAACTAGATGCCCATGACCTATCGCGGCAATGAATTTCCCGAAGAGATGCGTAGCGGCCCAGCCGACACGACTCCTTCCGTCGGCCCCGCGGGGAAGGTTGCGGCCATCCTCCTGGCCGGTGGGTCCGGGCGACGGATGGGGGCAGGCCGGAATAAGCTTTTTTTGGAACTCGAGGGGCGGCCCATCCTGGGCTGGACCCTCGAGGCTTTTCAGCGCGCCGTAGCGGTTGATCGAATCATCCTCGTCTTGGGTGAGAACGACCAGGACCTTTGGCGTGAGTTGGCCGGCAGTCTCTCCTGGGACAAGGTGACAGCGGTAGTGACCGGCGGACAGGAACGTTCTGATTCTGCCGCACGGGGCTTGCGGGCTCTGTCCGGTGACGAGGAAATTGTCTTGCTTCACGATGGTGCCCGCCCCCTGGTTTCGCCCGAACTGATCAGCCAGGTGGTGGGGGCGGCTCGCCGGTATGGTAGTGCAGTTCCGGGTTGCCCTGTCAAGGAGACCATAAAGCAGGTCACGCCCGCTACTCCTTTCTCTAGCCGGGGTGAGCCGAGTGAAACAACTGCCCTTCTCTCCTTTCCCGGCCCAGCCGAAGCCCCTTTCCTGGCGGAGCTGACACTACCGCGAGACCGGCTCTGGGCCGTTCAGACCCCCCAGGGCTTTCGGCGCGAGATCATTTTACGGGCTTATGAGAAGGCCGGCTATCTGGAAGCGAAGTCGGCTGCGGACCAGGGTGGTGCTGCGGGAAGAGGGCGGGACGCCACCAACGGCAACGTGGACCTAGCCAGTGACCACGGCAGGATGCCTTTTGGCTATACCGACGACGCCTCCCTGGTTGAGGCCTTGGGCCTCCCGGTTTGCCTGATACCTGGCGAGGAAGAGAACATTAAGATCACCACCCGACTGGACCTGGAACTGGCCGAGATGCTCCTGCGGCGCCGGCACCCAGGACGGTTAGAGATAGGGCTCTGGTAGCATACGGGGATGGCGCCCGCCTTGGCGACGCCACAAGGGAATGAAACAGTAGCAGTGTGGCGGCGGTCGGGCGAAGGGATTGTCCTGAAGGGAGGGCCCTGTTCATGCGGGTCGGTATTGGTTACGACGTCCATCGCCTGGTCCCGGCCCGGCCGTTGATCTTAGGCGGGGTCCAGATCCCCTTTGAAAACGGTTTGGAGGGACATTCCGATGCTGACGTATTGATTCACGCCCTGATGGATGCCCTCCTGGGAGCAGCGGGGAAGTTGGACATTGGCCATCTCTTTCCCAATACCGACCCCCGCTATGCCGGTATTGCCAGTACCGACCTGTTGGGGGAGGTGATGAAGATCTTACGGCAAAGCGGTTTGCGGGTCGTCAATGTCGACCTGACTATAGTTGCCGATAAGCCGAAGATCTCCTCCTACATCCAGGAGATGAAGAAGAATCTGGCTCCCATATTGGGTCTTCTTCCGGAAGACGTGGGGATTAAGGCCACCACCAACGAAGGGCTTGGTTTTCTTGGCCGTGGCGAAGGGATGGCCGCCCTGGCTGTGGCCAGCCTGCGTCGCTGTCACCACAAATAGGCGGGAGTCTCCTAGGAGATCGGCATGCCGCGTCTGGTGGCGCCATAAAGTAATGAAACAGCAGCAGGGTGGCGACGGGCGGGCGATTGCCGGCGGAGCGCTTTCACCGAGCCGGGCACCGCATCCGGCAAAGCGAGGCCCGAGAGGCCGGACGGCGGCACGGATGCCGCCGAGCGCCGCTCCCAACGGATGGGGAATCGGCGCGATGCCGGCCGGAGGGCCGAACTGAGCCGCGCTGCGGTCGGCGCAGGTGACCGAAAGCGAGGACGGCAACGCCCGCGCGGCGCCCTGGAAGTAGCTGGTTTGTTTCAGGGTGGACTGCTGATTGATTATAAACACCCTTAACTGGGAATACTAAAGGATGTTGTGTCTTTTAGTTTGCCAGAAAAGGGGTGATTGTTTTATTTTACGACATATCTTAACAGTGCTCCTGCTGCTTTTAGACCTCTGTCCGGCGGCGGGGAGAGCTCAGGAGATCTTTCCGGAGGTGGTCTTGCGCCAGGCTACTTGTGAAGGACGCCCGGTAGCGGAGATAAGGGTCAACGACCTCCTGGTCATCAGGGTCAGGACGGAGTACGGTGGAATGGATAGGCTGACCAGGGCCAGGATGGTGGCGCAAAGAATCAGAGGACTGACCCATTCCCTAGCCGCGAGAATAGAGCCGGCTTTTGTGGGTGGTGAGGTGGTGGTCAGGGTCGATCAACAACTGATCATAACTGTGGATGACGAGGTGGCCAAATTGAATGGGAGTACACGGACCGGGCTGGCCTATGTCTGGTCCAACCACCTTCGCCAGGCCTTGGGGGAAGCCCCGCTCCCACCGCCGGCTGCGGCGGAGGTAATCAGGCCCAAAACGGCTAGGCCGCCGCAATCCTCGAGCCGGGACAGTGGCCGCCCGCTACTTTTGCAGACTGGAACTGCGTCCTGGTATGGCCCGGGCTTCCACGGAACCCGGACGGCCAATGGTGAGGTCTTCAATCAGTATGAACTGACGGCCGCCCACCGGACCTTACCTTTCGGGTCAAGGGTCTTGGTGACCAATTTGGAGAACGGCAAAGCGGTAGCGGTTCGGATCAATGACCGTGGTCCCTTTATCCCCGGACGGATCATTGATCTGTCTTTCCGGGCCGCTCAGGCCATCAGTATGGACGGCCTGGCCTTGGTCCGGCTCGAGGTCTTCCGTTAGAAGAAAAAGACCGGGAAGAAGGTCGTTGACAGTTCAGTGGAGTCGCCTTAGAGATTACACGGTTCCCGAGAAGAAAAGACCGTTGACAGAGTTGGCCTGGCCGTGTAGAATTATTCGGGAAGGGGATATAACCCCAGGGGCGGCTGGAGCTGCCCGATACCATCAGTTATGGATCCGGTCTCTCGTTAGTAGGATTGGCAAACCAGCGGAAGCGTGACCATGGAGGTCATTGGAACTGAGACTCCATGGTCTTTTGTTTTTACGGAGGAGAGGTGTTACCATCGTGTCCAATCACTGGGTCTCGGTCCTGGTTCCGTACCAGGGGCGGGCGGGTTGTTTACATGAAATCGACGCCAGGGCCAAGCTCCTCTCCCTACTGACGCTGGTCCTGGCCATCATAACCACCCCGGAAAATCGCGGGGGCGACCTCATCCTGTATGGCCTTTTCTTGCTGGGTCTGGCTGCCTACGGCCGGCTCTCTCTTCCGCTCATCTTGCTGCGGTCGGCGGCCCTTTTACCTCTTCTGTTCGGGGTGGGCCTGGCCACAGCCCTCAGTCAGGCCTGGGGAAACGCAGACCTTGGGACGGCCAGGGGTCTTTGGTTCTTCCTCCTGGCAGCTCGGTCCTGGCTGGCCCTGCTCAGTGTGATCCTTTTGGTCATGACCACGCCTTTTGAGGAGGTCATAAGGGGGGCCCAGAGGTTGGGACTGCCCGATGTTTTGGCGAGCCTCAGCCTGCTCTCTTACCGCTACCTTTTTGTGATTCTGGAGGAGGTCTCCCGACTTAACCGGGCGGCGCGCGCCAGGAATTTTGGGGCTGCCTCCGATGGCGGCTGGCGTCTGAAGGGGGTGGCCTGGCGGGCTACCGTAACCGGGCACATGATCGGCAGCCTCTTCCTGCGTAGTTTTCAGCGGGGGGAGAGGGTCTATACGGCCATGCTGGCCCGTGGCTACACCGGCCAGTTAAGGAGTCTGGCCGAGCGCCCCCTGAGAATGAGAGACTTCCTCTTCCTATTAAGCGTCCTGCTGGCCGTTTTTGTCATCAGGTTTTTGGCATGAAAAGATCCGGTTTCTACCTGCTTACTGGGGCTGGGTCGATGTCCTCTCCGCTCCTCCGCGGCCATCCTTCGTCGCGACAGGAAGACGGCAGATGGATCTAGTTAAGAGATTTCCGAAAGACCAAGGAGATGATCCTTTGAGCGATCTGTCGATAGGTGAATCATTGAAAACCTCAACCCCTCTCATCCACCGGGATCTGGCCAAGAGCGCGGCACAGTCCCCCGTAATTGTTGTCGATGGCCTCCGCTTTTCCTATCCCTCCGGACAGGAGGCGTTGCGGGGGATCGATCTGAGGGTTTACTCAGGGGAACGTGTGGCGGTGGTGGGGCCTAACGGAGCCGGAAAGTCCACCCTTCTTCTTCATCTCAATGGCCTGTTGCGGGGGAAAGGACAGCTCGTGGTGTCGGACCTCCCCGTAACGGAAAAGAACCTGCGGGTAATCCGCCAACGAGTGGGACTGGTCTTTCAGGACCCTGACGACCAGCTCTTTTCTCCCACTGTTTTTGATGATGTCGCCTTCGGGCTCCTGAATCTGGGCTTACCTGGGGAGGAGGTGAGACGAAGAACGCAAGAGGCTCTGCGTCAGGTGGGACTCGCTGGTTACGAGGGTCGCTCTCCGCACCACCTGAGCCTGGGGGAAAAAAAGCGGGCCGCCATGGCCGCGGTGCTGGCCCAGGGACCCCGGATCCTGGTGCTGGATGAACCGAGCAGTAACCTGGACCCTAAAGCCAGGCGGCGGTTGATTAACCTCCTGGCCGGTTTGGAGGTAACAGAAGTCATTGCCACCCACGACCTGGAAATGGCCCGCGAACTTTGTCCGCGCATGGTCATCGTCAATCAGGGGCGCATCGTGGCCGACGGGGAGACCTCTCTCCTGTTGGCAGACCAGCGCTTATTGGAGGAAAACGACCTGGAGCTGCCCTGCCTGGGGCGTCTCGTATCTCAATTACCCTTGTAGATGGGAGGCGAAAGCATGCACATACCTGATGGTTTTCTGGATACCAAGACCTGGGTAGCGCTGGCGGCCGTTTCCGGCGTATCTGTGGCCAGGGCGGTGCGAAAGACCAATCAGAAACTGGGAGAAAAACAGGTGCCATTGATGGGAGTCCTGGCAGCCTTCGTCTTTGCCGCTCAGATGCTGAACTTTCCTGTGGCCGGCGGCACCTCCGGCCACTTCATGGGCGCCTTGCTCATCGCTGTTCTCCTGGGACCCGCTTCGTCAATCCTGATCATGACCGTCATCTTGACCCTTCAGGCCGTCATCTTTCAAGACGGCGGGATTTTGGCCCTGGGGGCAAACATCTTTAACATGGGCCTGGTGGGGGGAGCGGGAGGATACGGGGTCTTTCTTCTCTTGCGCAGGTGGTTGGGGGAAAACCGTCGCCTCCTGGCCACAGGCGCGGCGGCTTGGCTGGCCATAGTGATGGCCGCGGCGGCGGCAGCTTTGGAGCTGGCCTTCTCCCGTACGGTGCCTCTGAACATTGTCTTGCCGGCCATGCTCGGGGTCCATGCCCTCATCGGTATCGGAGAGGCTTTGGTCAGCATGGCGGTCATCAGCCTTCTGGAGCGGGTTCGACCGGATCTCTTGGAGCTGGAGAAGATCTGAGGAGGGAGGGATGGAGATGACCATGTCAATGAGGGGATTTGTCTTTGTGGGCTTGCTGGTATCACTGATTCTGACCCTCTTCTTGTCACCCTTTGCTTCACCCCTTCCGGACGGGTTGGAGCGGGTGGCCCAGGATAAAGGGTTCTTGGAGAAAGGGGAAGGAACTCCTGCCATCAGGGCCCCTCTCCCAGATTACGCGTGGCCTGGGGTCGACAGTGAGGGGATGGCCACGGCTTTGGCCGGCTTCTTTGGAACCATGTTGACCTTTACCCTGGGGTATTCCCTGGCGCTCCTGCTGGTATCCCGCCGTAAGGGAGCGAAAACTGGATCTTCCTAGGAGAGTGCTGCCAAACTGCCTTTTCAGTGGTTGACGCGCCCAAGACACCGTCAGGGCGAGACCGCTCAAAAATACCTAGATGCTAGGAGCGACAAGGCTCCGAGGCGAGGCGTACTAGGTGGTACGTTGAGCGAGGAGCCGCCGGAGCGACAATCTGCAATAGTAACGCCCCTCTTATAAAAAGGTTCTTTCTTGCAGATTGCGCCACACCGCAGATGGGGGTTTTTCAGCGGTCTCCTAGCCCTCCCTTTCGGAGGGGGTCCCCAGACGCAGGACCCCATCAAAGTCGTCTCCTCCTGTTGCCACCCGGCGGTTTGAGCCTTGCGTCACCGGGCGGCCCTGGAGCAAATCAGAGCCCATTTTCCACCGGTATATATTGTTGGGGCCTTCGCCGGGTTTTGCCCCCAGGCGAAGGATTTGACACCCCTTCCCCTTTGTGCTATAGTGTTGCCGTGACAGCGTCACGGCAACACTATTTAGGAGGAATGTAAGGCATGTTCGGCAAGGTTAAATGGTTTAGCAACGAGAAGGGCTACGGGTTCATCGAGAGGGAAGACGGCGGCGATGTGTTTGTTCATTATTCCGCTATCCAAGGCGAAGGTTTCCGGACCTTGACGGAGGGACAGCGGGTGCAGTTTGACATCGTCCAGGGGAATCGGGGACCGCAGGCCGCCAATGTGGTGCGGGTGGATCAGTAAGTGGGTTGGGCTTCGCCGATACCCAGGAGTTAGCTAAGCCACTACAGCCCCGGTTTGTGGACCGGGGTTTTTTAATCTTCTCTTGACAATGCTGACAAACTATGATAAATTAGCAGGGCAAATGGCCGCTAGGCGGCTTTTTTTTGAGTAATTCAGGGGGACCGGAGGTGTCTTTTCATGCGCCAGATCATTACGCTGGCCTGTTCCGAGTGCAAGCGGCGAAACTATACCACCATGAAGAACAAGAAGAATGACCCAAACCGTGTGGAGCTAAAGAAGTACTGCCCGCATTGTCATACCCATACGGTGCACAGGGAGACCAGATAGTGACGGTTTGGCTAAAGCCGCCGCAAGTACGTTCGTTATCAAGGCTGGTTATGACCCAGGAGGCATCACTTAAGGAAAGGACAATAGAGGATGGAACTAAAGAAGTACACGGGGGCCGTCTCTCGGGCGATGGACGTCAAACGCTATGGCGGTGGGATCACCCGGTATTTTCGTGAGGTTCGTAATGAAGTCCGCAAGGTGATCTGGCCAAACCGTAAGCAAACCATGATTTTTACTGCCGTGGTTCTGATCACGGTGGCTATTCTGGCCGTCTTCATCTGGGTGGCAGACGTCGTTTTGAGTTTTGGCCTGGGGTTTTTAGTCCGGTGATAGGGGGTGCGGGGCCGATCTTTCAGGCCCCTGTCTATGGAAAAAGACGACCGGGAGAGAAAATGGTATGTCGTCCATACCTACTCCGGATATGAGAATAAGGTTCGTGAGAACCTGATGAAACGGGTCGAATCCATGGAGATGCAGGGCAAGATTTTTCGGGCTGAAGTCCCCATGGAGGAAGAGGTCGTCATTAAAGACGGCAAGAAGAAGATTACAAAGAAAAAGGTCTATCCTGGTTATGTCCTGGTCGAGATGATTATGAGTGATGACTCCTGGTATGTGGTTCGAAACACGCCGGGGGTTACAGGTTTTGTGGGTTCCGGGAACAAACCCATCTCCCTTTTGCCCGGGGAAATCGAGACGATCCTTCGACAAATGGGTACGGAGGAGCCCAAAGCGCGGGTAACCTTCTATGTGGGCGAACACCTCCGCGTGACCAGCGGACCTTTTGCCGGCTTTGTCGGCTCGGTGGACGAGATTAATCTCGAAAAGGGCAAGCTAAAGGTGTTGGTTTCCATCTTTGGCCGTGAGACGCCGGTGGAACTTGATTTTTCTCAAGTCGAGGAATTATAATAGGGCTTTGATTGGGGGTTAGAGGAATGGCGAAAAAAGTCATCGGGTTGGTCAAGCTACAGATCACTGCTGGTAAGGCGACACCGGCACCGCCGGTGGGACCGGCCTTGGGACAATATGGCGTAAACATAATGGCGTTCTGCAAGGACTATAATGCCCGGACGGCGGCCCAGGCCGGGCTGGTGGTGCCGGCTGAGATCACCGTTTTTGAGGATAGGTCGTTCACTTTCGTTACCAAGAGCCCGCCCGCGTCGGTGCTCTTAAAAAAGGCGGCCGGCTTGGAGACGGCCTCGGGTGAGCCTAACCGCAAAAAAGTGGGCAAGGTTAACCGGGCCAAAGTTAAGGAGATCGCTGAGGCGAAAATGGCTGACCTCAATGCCGCCAGCTTGGAGGCGGCCATGCGGATGGTGGAAGGAACCGCCCGGAGTATGGGAATTGAGATTACTGAGTAAGGGGCGGAGCCCTAGGAGATTGCTGACAAATTGCGTTTTGCGTGGTTAACGCGCCCGAGATACCGTTAGGGCGAGACCTCAAATCAGCCCAGATGCTAGGAGCGACAAGGCTCCGAGGCGAGGCGTACTGGGCGGTACGTTGAGCGAGGAGCCGCCGGAGCGACAATCTG
>JAMCWA010000008.1:0-9817 GCA_023475165.1 Bacillota bacterium
ACCTTGTTGCCCATGGCGTAGACCTTTTTGATACCCAGATCGGCGGCCAGCTTAGCCACGGCCCGGGCCGTTTGAAAGCTGCGCCGCCCCGGTTCTACCACCACAATGAAGGCGTCCACGGCCCTGGCCGTCCCCCGTCCCAAGTGCTCCAGGCCCGCCTCCATATCGACGATGACCGTATCGCCGCGCTCCACCACCAGGTGCCGGAGAAGATGTTTTAGGAGCGTGTTTTCCGGGCAGGCGCAGCCCGCCCCGCCCGTGTCCACCCCACCCATGACCAGGAGGCGGATCCCAGCCCGGCGCAGCGAGAAACGATCGGGTATGTCGTCCACCTTTGGGTTGAGGGTGAACCACTGGCCCATTCGCCCCGGTTCCGCCCCGGTTCGTTCGTAGATGAGCTCATTCATCTTGGCGATTGGGGTAATCTGCCGGACCTCTTCTTCGGAGATGCCTAAAGCCGCCGCCAGGTTGGCGTCAGGGTCTGCGTCCACCGCCAGGACCCGCTTCCCCTCCGCGGCGTAGAGATGGGCCAGCAGTGCCGCGAGGGTGGTTTTCCCGACGCCACCTTTGCCAGAAATGGCGATTTTCAATAATCTTCCCTCCATGACTTGCCCGGTTTACGCTGTTAGCAGACTGCTTTGCAAGAGCACTTTGATTATATCATAAACTTGCTCGTTCCGCCGGCCCAAGCTTCCCCGCCGGTCGCCACAACCAGGGACGTAAAACCAGGCCTGGTGGAAGGCGGCCGCAACCTCGGAGAACTTGTCTCCTACCTCCAGTCAAAATCCTCCCAGAGAACAACCCGCTGGAGCAGGCTTTGCCACACTTCCAGGAAGTACTCTGCCCACCGTTTCGGCGGTATTGATTCCACGGCCACGAGGGAGGTCTGGCCCACGAGTTTGTCCTTGAGCCAGAGGGTGACCGTCCCCAGGCGTTGACCCCTCTCCACCGGGGCCCTGACGCCATCGGCTACGTCCACCTCCGCGCGCAAGGCCGCCCCCTCGCCCACCGCCACCACGGCGACCAGATCTTCCTCCGCCGTCAGGGCCACTTCCCTCTTCCTTCCCCCGGCCACGGAAAGATAGGCCAGGACATCCCCCTGCTTCACCGGGGTCGCCAGCGAAAAGTTAGCGAAGCCGTAATCCAGGAGGTTGACGGAATCCCGCCAGCGATTATCACTATGGAGTACCACGGCGATAAAGCGGGTGGCCCCCCTCGTCGCCGAGGCCAAAAGGCAGTTTCCCGCAACGCTGGTGGTACCGGTTTTCACCCCATCGGCCCCGGCAAAGCCCCAAAGCAAGCGATTGGTATTCCTCAGGTAGATGTCTGTGGACCTGGTTAGTTCCGAGATCTCCGTCTCGCGGGAGGCCACCAGCTGGGCAAAGACGGGGTTATTCAAGGCATACCTGGCCAACAGGGCCAGATCGAAGGCGCTGGAGTAATGCCCCGGCGTGGTCAGACCGTGCGGGTTTTTGAACTCCGTCTCCCAAGCCCCCAGGGAGCGCGCCCTATCGTTCATCATCTGAACAAACCCCTCCACACTGCCGCCAATGTGCTCGGCAATGGCCAGCGCGGCATCGTTGCCTGACTTCAAGAGCAGCCCCTGGAGGAGGTCCCCCAGGGTATATTTCTGGCCGGCTCTGAGATACATCCGGGAACCGCTTACCTGAGTGGCCCGGGGACTGATGGTTACGATGTCTTCCAATCTCCCCTTTTCCAAGGCCAAAAGGGCAGTCATCACCTTGGTCAGGCTGGCCGGTGAACGCTTCTGGTGGGCGTTTTTCTCCAGAAGGATCTGTCCCGTCCTCCACTCCACCAGGATGGCGGCATCGGCGGTCACTCTGGGAGGAGGGCTGGGGCTAGCTATCGCCGGCAGCTTGGCGGGTAAAAAGAAAAGCACAAAGAACCACAGGGCGGCTGCCGCCAAGCGTTGAACGCGGCCCCCGCCGCTTTTGATCAGCCGCACCCCTGGCCAAGTGCTTCCTGGCGGATGGAACAACCCCTTAACCGGTCCTTCTTGCTTGGCGGAATTTCTCGGCACGGTACGAGAGGGGGGCAAACGTCCTCTCCACAGAGCCCGCCAAACGCATGTTAGCCGCCGCTCTGCTGCACGTCGCCGACCGGCATGTCTGGGCAAAATTAAAACACCGCCCTTCCCCTTCTTTCAAGTACAACTATATTGGGGGAAGACGGTGGTTATTCTCCAGGAGGCCCCTGAAAAAACCATCTGCTTTGGCGCTGACCAGCTTTCCAGCTATTTTGCCCTGACGAAGACCAGGTCCCGGACCGGACCATACTCTCCCCCCGGGCCCAGGTCCACCCCGTTCAGGTTAACCTTGATGACCCATGGTTTCCCGGCCCTGATTTTGATCGATTCCTTCCCTTCCCAGGTGAGGGTCTTCCCCCGGGGAACGTTCTCCTCCAGCCTGGTCTGCCCGTCCACCTCAACCCCAACCCAGCAGAGATCTTCAAAGGAGGCGGTAAGAAGCAGCTTCTCTGCTTGCACGACATAAACGATGCGGGAGGGGGTATTCTCTGTCGCCTTGATCTCGGGGGGCTTGGGCGCCGGCTGGGGTGGCGGTGGGTTATAGCTGGGTGGCGGAGGGGACGGTTCGCTGATAGGAGGAGAAGAAGGCGCTTCCGCCTTCCTGTTCAGAAAGGAAACCGCTCCGGCGGCCAAAAGCAGTAACAGTAGGAAAAACAAACTCAGGCTGACCGGGCGGGAGATCGTCAACCTTGGTCTGGCCGGTACCGGCGGGCTGATTTCAGGAGGCGTTGGCGGAGGCACCGGCTGCAGAGTCTTGTGGTATCTTTCCAAAATAGCCTGACCATCCAGACCGAGAGCCCCCGCATAGGCCTTCAGAAAACCCTTTAGATAGACCTCGCCCAGGGGGATCTTTCCCAACTCTCCTTCTTCGATAGCCTGAAGATAGCGCAGACGGATCTTGGTTCGGGCCTGGAGGTCAATCAGGCTTAATCCCTTTTCCTCCCGAGTTCGCTTGAGGAGTTCTCCAATCTCCTTCAATGGAATCAAGCCCCTTTTATTCCTTCATTTCACCGGGTATAATTCGACACTCCTTCTCAATTTCCTGCTCCATTCTCGAAAACGCGAAACCCTTTGCCGACTTAAATATCTATGGATAGATCCGGTAAAGCATCCGCGGGAAGGGGATGGTCTCCCGCACGTGCTCGAGGCCACAAATCCAGGCCACCGTCCTCTCCAGCCCGATTCCGAACCCCGAATGAGGTACTGATCCATAACGGCGCAGATCGAGGTACCAGCGGTAGGCCTCCTCGGGAAGATGGTGTTCCCTGAGGCGAGTCTCTAACAGTTGAAGATCATCTATGCGCTGGCTCCCTCCGATGATCTCGCCGTACCCCTCTGGAGCCAGAAGGTCGTCGCTCAGGACTACCTCGGGCCGGTCAGGGTCCGGCTTCATGTAAAAGGCCTTCGCCTTCGTCGGGTAGCGGTGAACGAAAACGGGGCGGTCAAATTGCTCGGCAATCATGGTCTCGTCCGGGGCACCGAAATCCTCACCCCAGGGGATTTCGCGTCCCTGTCTCCTCAGCAATTCCAGTGCCTCATCATAGGAGAGACGGGGAAACGGAGGGACCACCTTCTTAAGTGGGCCGGTGTCCCGTTCCAGGACGGCCAGTTCGGGGGTGTATTTTCCCAGAATGTTTGCAACGACGAAAGACACTAATTCTTCCTGAAGGCGAAGATTGTCTTCGAAATCATAGAAAGCCGCTTCCGGCTCCAGCATCCAAAACTCCGTCAGATGGCGCCGGGTCTTGGATTTTTCCGCCCGGAAGGTGGGGCCGAAGGTGTAGACCCGGCCAAAGGCCATGGCCGTGGCCTCGGCATAGAGCTGGCCACTTTGGGTCAGAAAGGCCTTCTCCTCAAAATAGTCAGTTTCAAAGAGGGTGGTGGTGCCTTCCGCCGCCGACGGCGTCAGAATTGGGGAGTCAACGCGGATGAAGCCCTGGCCATCCAGGTATTCCTGGGCCGCCCGGATAATTCCTGCCCTTATTCGCATGATGGCTTGTTGCCGTGGAGTCCGTAGCCAGAGGTGGCGATGATCCATGAGAAAGTCCACCCCATGTTCCTTCAGGGTAATGGGGTAATCCTGGGACAACGAGACCAGCCGAAGATCGGTCAAGGTCAGCTCATAGCCCCCGGGGGCCCGTTTTTCGGCCCGAACCGTCCCGCGGGCAACCAGCGACGATTCCTGGGTGAGTTGCCCAGCCAGGGCGAAGACCTCTTCCCCGAGCTCATTCTTCAGAGCCACGGTCTGAATAAATCCCGTCCCGTCCCGGATTATGAGGAAATGGATCTTGCCGCTGGAGCGGAGGTTGTAGAGCCAGCCCCGCAGCTCAACCTCTTCTCCCAGGTGTTTTCCAATGTGGTCTATGGTAACCCATTCCATAAAGCCTTTCCTCCTAAGAAGGTCCTGCCCTTCGTTCTCCGTTCCGGTAGACCGCTGAAAAATCCGCATCGGCGCGCCGGGCGGGCTCCCGCCCGCCTCCGCTAGGGGGGCCCGCCCGCCTCCGGCGGCACCTACTGTGCCTGAGCACCTCCTAATGCCTGGGGGAGTCCCTCCAAGACCCCCGGCGGCGCTGACGCGCCGTCCGGCCGCGCCTCGCTAACGTCCCCCCTGAGGCTCGTAAACCACCCCGTTTATTTCGTAACGGAAACGGATGGGAGCCTTAAGGGATTGGGAGGCGCTGCAATACTTCTCCTGGGAGAGCCGGATGGCCCGTTCCATGGCCTCTGGGGCGATGTTGTCGCCCTTTATCCTATAGAATAGGGTGATCTCAGTGAAGACCTTCGGGTGATCGGAGGCACGCTGAGCCTCTATTTCGATCCAGAATTCGCTGAATTCTAACCTCATCTTGCGCAAGATGGAGAGGATGTCAATCCCGGTGCATCCCCCCACGGACATCAGCATGACCTCCATGGGTCGTGGGCCGAGGACTTCTTCGCCAGGCTCACCGCCGCCGTCAATGAAGATTTCTCCGCCCGATCCTTCGGCCCGGGCCTTAAATTGCATCTTTTCCTTCCAACGCACATCTACTCGCACTATGATTCCTCCCTTTCCCGGGGAAACCTTCGCCACGTCAGCCCGTCTCCCTTTGGACCAAAAGCCTGGTCCAAAGGGCCAGATACTCCTCCCTGGTCAGAGCCGGGGGGTAGCCTTTCTTAATCTCTTGCGCCAGACGGGCACCCTCGGAGAGAAGATCGACCACCGTTGCCGCCAGGGCCTTGGCCGGAATTACATAGGCCATTTCTGGGTCAGTTACCCGAAAATCACGGGTGTGGGCCCGGCCACTAAAACCCCCCGCACTGGGGTGGAGGGCGGGCATCAGGTGACTAAGATCACCCATGTCGGTGGATCCGGCCATGTGCTCACCCTTCAAGACGTTAGCTTCACCAATGAGGGAGGCCATGTTCTCACGGAAGATGAGCCCCAGTTGCGGGTTGTTTTCCAGGGGCAGGTAGCCTGGAAGGTCTTCAATGGTCACCTCGGCCCCCACGGCATGAGCCCCGGCCCGCAAGGCCCGGTCGGCTTTCTGACTGGCATCTTGAATGGCCTCCAGCGTCCGCGCCCGGACATAGGTCTCGATGGCCACCTCGGCCGGGATAATGTTCACCAGGTCACCTCCGCGGGTGATGATGGGATGGATCCGAACATGGTCGCCGTCCTGAAAGGTTTCTCGTTGGGCATGGATCCCCAGCAGGCCCAACAGGGCCGCATTCAGGGCGTTCACCCCCTGATGAGGCGCTCCACCGGCGTGGGCCTCTACCCCGCTGTAGCGGACGGACTTGCCGATAAAACCATTACTGGAACCTCCCACCCAGGCCTTACGCTGAGGGCTATTGCCTTCGGCATGAACCATCATCGCCAGATCGATGCCATCTAACTCACCTCGCGCGATAAGTTCTTGCTTCCCGCCCAAAAACTGAATGAGACCTTGCCGCCGTAACCTCTGCCGGAATTCAATCTCGACAAATTCCTCGGCCGGTACGGCCAGAAAGATCACGTTGCCGTCCAGGTATTCGGCCGCCTTTGCCTCCGCCAAACCCACCGCGACACCGGCGAGGGCGGCCAATTGAGCATGATGACCGCAGGCGTGGGCAGCTCCAGTCCTGGAGTCGGCCGCCGGGTGTTCAAACGAAACCACGGCATCCAATTCCCCCAGAATGGCTACCTGAGCCAGGCTTTGTCGCCCTCGCACTTCGGCCCGCACCCCGGTCAGAGCCAAGCCGGTCCGGAAGGGAAGGCCAAGACCGGAGAACCACCTGGCCATAACCTCAGCGGTCCTCTCTTCGCGGTAGCCCAGCTCGGGGTGCCGGAAGATATCCTCCCCCAAGGACACGATCTCCCCGGCTCTGGCCTCTATAGCCGCCAGGACCAAATCTTTCAAAGCGGCACGGTCCAACACGTTACCTCCCTGGCAATTATAGTCTACAAAACCCTCATCCTTCCCCCATCACTTCGGCCACGGCCGCCGTTGCCAAAAAAAGCTGCTGTAGTCCCAGGGTGAGCGGTGCCGTATCGATGTATTCATCAGTACGGTGACCATTGGCCCCCTGTGTCAGGCCGAGGGTGACGGCTGGAATCCCCAGGCTAAAGGGGACATTGGCATCTGTGCTGGAAGCCTGGCGGACGGACTTGATCCCAAGGTAGCCATGGATTGCCTCTATCGTCTTTACCAGTGGGTGTTCATCCCCGATCCCGCCGGCCGGCCGATCGCCCAGGAGCTGGAAGGAGACATCCACCCGGTCCCTACCGGCTATCCCTTCCACCAGTTCCTTTACCTGGGCTTCCAGCCGGAGGAGTTCACTCTGATCAACCGAGCGCAAATCAATGATCATCTCCGCGGCCGGGGCAATAGTGTTGACGGAAGTCCCCCCGGAGATGAGGCCGACGTTGAAGGTCGTGCGGGGATCTTGGGGAACCTTGATTCCGGCGATGCCGGCAATCATCCGCCCCAGGCTGTGAATGGCACTGGGTTTGCCAAATGCCCCCCAACTGTGGCCCCCTTCTGTCCGGCAGGTCACCTTGAAACGTCGGCTCCCGACCCCTCGATTTACGATTCGACCGAGGGGACCGGGCTCCACGCCGATCACCGTCTGGACCTGGCCACGGAAACGATCCATCAGGGCTTTCATGCCCTTCAGGTCCCCCAGACCCTCCTCGCCCACGCTGCCAGCCAGGATCACCGTCTTCCTGGTGGCGATTCGGTGTTGCTTCAGGAGCCGAGCCAAGAGGATGAGGGCTGCCAACCCTGCAGAGTCATCCCCGACCCCCGGTCCATGCAAACGCCCCGCTTCCTCGCGCACCGTCACATCTGTCCCCAACGGAAAGACGGTGTCAAGATGGGCCACCACCAACAAAGTCTCCTTTTCGTCTCCCTTTCCGGGCCACCGCCCGTATACATTCCCCGCCTCGTCTAGGGTTATTCCAGAAAGGCCTTCTTCACGAAAGCGCCGGCTTATGTACTGAGCCCTTTCCCCCTCAAAGAAGGTAGGGGCCGCAATCTCCGCCACCCCGACAATCTCCTGGATGAACCCATCTTTCATCCCGGGAATCCTGTCCAGGACCTGCCGGACCACCGGGTTTTTGGCGAATTCCTCCAAGGAACCCTCTATCATTTCCTCCCTCCCCCTTTAGGTCACTACCATGAAAACCAGCCACTTCCATGGTGCCGCTCGGGCGTTGCCGTCCCCGCCTTCGGTCCCCTACGCCGACCGCATCTCGGTAAAGCTTAGCCCTCCGGCCGGCACCGCGCCGATTCCCCATCCGTGTGGTCCAGCGCCAGTTGAACCAACTTGCCAGACTCAAGTTTTCTTAGGAATGCCGTCAGCCTCGGCTAGGGGGGGGCTACGCCCCCCTTTTGCGGCACCTACGGTGCCTGAGCACCCCCCGAGACCTGGAGGAGTCCCTCCCCCAGCCCCCTCACACGGCTTCAGGTCGCGTCGGCGAGGTGCCCACGGGTACTGAACGCCGCACGAGCGGGCCTCGGCGGCATCCGTGCCGCCGTCCGGCCTTTCGGGCTCCGCTTCGACGGATCCGGTCCCCGCCTCGGTGAAGGCGCTCCGCCGACAATCGCCCCCCCGTCGCCAGACCGCGACTATTTCATTCCTTTATGCCGCTGCCAAAGACGCCCCGGAAATCTCCCAAGAACAGACTCTCTAAGCTGTCTCTCCTCCGGTAACCACCTTCTCCCAGAAACGCAGGTACTCTTCCCGGTTGTATTTGGCCTTGTAGCCGGCTTTGACCTCCCTTAACCGGGCTGCCCGGTCTACCAGTAGGTCGATGGCCGTAAGGGCCAAGGCCTTCGCCGGTACCAGGTAGGCCAGGTCTCTATCGACGATCCGGTATTCCTCGGAATGGCCACGGCCTTGCGCAGCAGCGATGTAGGGATGAATCCCGGGAAGAAGGTGCATGACGTCACCCATATCCGTCGAGCCGGCCCCGTGTGTTTCCGTCCCGATAGCCTCCTCCCCTAGGAGATCGGCCAAATTCCGGGCAAAGAGCTGGGATAGCAACGGCTGGTTGAGGACCGGTAGGAATCCCGGGATCTCGGTAATCTCGACCCGAGCGCCGATGGCCTCGGCCCCAGCCCGCAGAGCCCGATTGACCTTCTTGTTGGCAGCCAGGACGGCTTCGATGCTTCTCCCCCGTACATAGGTCTCCATCCGTACATCAGCCGGAATGACGTTGACCAGATCCCCGCCCCGGGTGATGATGGGATGAACGCGGATGGAATCCTCGTCCCGGAAGGTTTCCCGCTGGGCATGGATCCCCATTAGACCTAACATGGCGGCGTTGAGGGCATTAATCCCCGGTGGGGGGCACCGGCCGGCGTGGGCCTCCCGACCCACATAGCGAACCAGCTTAGCCAAAAAGCCGTTGCTGGTGCCCCCCACTGTGGCCTTCTTGGCATCCTTGGAAACGGAAAGGTGAACCATCATAGCCGCGTCTATGTCTTCAAATTCACCCAGGGCGATAAGCTCCTGCTTGCCGCCCATGAAACGGATCCGACCCTCCTCCACCAGACGGCGGCGATACTCCAATTCCACCGGTTCTTCTGCCGGAACGGCCATGAGGACTACGTCCCCATCCAGCTCCTTGTGTACCCCGGAACGCCAAAGACCGATCCCCGCCCCCAGCATGGCCGCCACCTGGGCGTTGTGTCCACAAGCATGGGCCGCCCCGGTCTGTGGATCGGCCTGAGGATGCCCCGGGGCCACCACCGCATCGAGTTCGCCCAAGATGGCCACCCGGCCCAGTCCGCTACCACCCGGAAGGTAGGCCTTCAAACCGGTGACGGCCAGGTTCTTTTTATACTCCAGCCGCATGGTCCGGAATTCTCTTTCCACCCGAGCCGACGTTTTGAACTCTTTATACCCCAGCTCTGGTTGAAGCAGGATCTCTTCCCCCAGGGAGATGATTTCCTTCCTGGCTTCATCGATTGCCTCCAAGACCCTCTTCTTTAATTCTTGGACCTGCAAGTTTCGACCCCCCGTGTTGGCACCCTGTCAAAATCGCCCCTTAAATGCAAGCATTTGTGAGGAACTGGTTCAGCCGGCGCTGGCAGATGGGCTGACGTCCTCAACCCTTCAGTTTTTTCCAGAGGGTGGTCCGGCTGACCCCCAGGCGGCGGGCTAGTTCGGATTTATTCCCGGCCAGGGCCCGCTGCATTTTACGGATAATCTCTCGCTCCATCTCCTCCAGGCGACCAGGGGTAACGGAAATCTCCTGGATGAGATCGGGACCCTCCCTTCCCAACCACTCCTCCACGGCCCTCT
>JAMCWA010000008.1:9827-10149 GCA_023475165.1 Bacillota bacterium
AGGACCTCAGGTGGGAGTTCCGGCAAGGCCCGGCCCAGGAAAGACAGGTGTTCGACAAAGGTCTCTAGCTCCCTCACGTTGCCGGGCCAGTGGTAGGAAGCCAGCTCCCCCAAGACCGCGGGGTTAAGAGGACCGCGTCCTTTCCTGGCTAAGAATCCCTCCAAGAGAACCGGAATATCCTGCAGTCGCTCCCGCAGGGGGGGAATTCGGATTGAAACCCCATTGAGCACGTCGAAAAGATCCCGGGAAAGTCCTCTCTCCAAAACGGCTCTGGCATCGGTACGGAAGGTGGCAATCAGCCGTGCTCCCTCTTTTTTCCTCT
>JAMCWA010000085.1 GCA_023475165.1 Bacillota bacterium
GACGGCCGCCGAATATGAGATCGCCAAGCAGAGGTATAATTCCCCCACCAGAGCACGGCGGTACCTGTGTTGGGCCGCGCGGGTCTGGGTCTTGTCGCCTAACCCAGATACAGTTGCCGCATGGCCGAGAGCTATGTCAGCAACCCTCTTGTCAACCAGGTATTGGGCCGGTCGCTGACGCCTCGGCGCGTTCGTCGGGTTAGGAGGAATTTTTCTCGCGTCTCCCCGCAACCCGCCGGGAGGAACTGTGGCATGAGCGGGGCTGCCTGACGAGCCGGGTTGGCTACCCACTGACCGGCAGTGGACACCCAAAGAAGGGGCCGGGAGCAGTAACCTGGCCTTGGCTGCCGGTGGTACGGCTGAGCAGGGCCATTTGCGTGCTGCTCTTTGGACTGCTCTTTGGGCTCTGTAAACACTCATTGCCGGCAGATTGCGCTGAGCAGGTCTCTTTTGAGCCTGCTCTTTTTGATACGTCTCACCAACCTGTCAGGCGCGCGCCTTGTCGAAGGGATTTGCAGCAGGAGGGGCGGTTTCAGGCCGCCCCTCCCCTTTTCCCTCTGGCTTCCCCATTCAAGTTGACGAGCTGCAAGCGAGCCGATGAGATATCATGATAACCCGCACTGGGAGACCGCTGAAACCGTGCTTCCTAGGCACTATCCCAGCTGACTGCTACTTCAGGTTCATCCAGCGCAGGATCATGGTCCCCGCCTCGGCCCGGGTGGCGTTTCTGGCCGGACCGAAGCTGCCGTCCTCGTATCCCTTAACGATCTCATATTCGGCGGCCGTCTGGACGCTTTCCCTGGCCCAATCCTGTACCGCAGCGGCGTCCTTGAAGGTGAGGCCCGTCTTCCTGTCCGTAGCTATGGTGCCCTTATACTTGAGGGCGCGGACGACCATGGCGGTAATCTCCTCCCGCGTGATTTTGGCCTCACCGCGGAAGGTGTTATCCTCCCCATAGCCTGTAACGATGCCCTTCTCAATGGCTGTAGCCACATGACCGGCTGCCCAATCGGGAATCTTCCCGGCGTCGGCGAACTTGAGGACCGGGGCAGCCTTCGGCTCATAGCCCAGGGCGCGCATCAGCATAACGGCGAATTGCGCCCGCGACACCTTGTCCTCGGGGCCAAACTTGCCGTCACCGTAACCTGCCACGACACCCAGATCGACCAGGGTGCGGATATCGGTTTCGGCCCAATGGCCGGCAATGTCGCGGAGAACCGGCCTGAAGTGCACCGTTTCTTCGCCGGAAGCCCTCTTGCCACTGGGACTGGAGGCTATGGCGAAGATTTGGTTCTTGCCAGGCTGGAGCTTAACGGTCAGGCTGAAGCTACCATCCGTCGCGGCTGTGACGATCCCCTGGGAGACGTTGTTGACCACCACCTCCACCTGGGTCCCAGCCTTCGCCTTGCCCGTTACCTGAAAATGGTCGGAATCAGACGCTGCAGGAAGACTGAGGCTGGGGGCTTCGCCCGAGGTATCGGCGATCAGGGCAAAGTTGGTGAAATGGCTAACCCAGGTCGTGAACGTCCTGGCGGCCGGGTCGTGGGTGGCAGGCAACCGCACCCAGACGTTCCAGACGGTATTCTCGTAATGCAGGCCCACCGCGTCCAGATTGACATTGGCCACATCCGCATCGGTATACTGGATCGATACGACCAGGCTCTGGCGGAACCGGTTGACGGCGCTGCCATCGGCCCTGGCGGTAGCGGTGAGTTCCAAAGCCCGGCCCACTGCCGTCAAGCCGCTGAGGCTGACCTTTGGACCTTCCTTGGGCTTCAGGTTCACCTCAACCTCACGATCAAGGGCACCCTCCGGCAAGACCACCTGGAAGCTCCCGTCGGCCGTGGCGATGGTGGTCTTTGTCCCGGGAGAAGCGGTCTTAGTCACCGGAGCGGGTAGTTTCGGCACCGGTGATGGGGAGGGAGATACGTAACCACCGCCAGCTTCGCTTCGCGTTACCGCGAGGTCCTGACGAGTGAAGTTCCCAGCCAGGTCAACGGCGAAGACGCTGAACCTATTAGCCCCCAGCGCCAGGGTCAGGCTTGACCGGCTGTATCGACCGGCGGCCAGATCCAGTTGGTGGGCCTGGTCGAAAACTGGGACCTCGCCGACGGCCAGATTCGTATACAGGTAGACCCCTTGAAGATTGGTATCGCTGGCCGTACCACTAATAGTGGCGGTTGAATTGGTGGTATTGATGGTATCAGCCTGCGCTGACAGGGCCGGCTTGATGTCATCATGGACGATGGTCCGGTTGGCCGAGGCCGAAAGGCCATTGGTCGCTGTAACCACGACCTCAATCTGATTGCGGGAATTCTTCACCAGACTGATATTGGCTGAATATGCCCCCGTCTCATCGAGGACCTTGGAAACGCCGGCTAATTCGGACCCATCTTTCTTAAAGGCAACGCTCGCTCCAACTGCGGGCTTTCCGGCTGAGGTAGCTACACCCGAAATGGTTACCAGGTCCTGATTCGTGTAGGTGGTCATTCCAGCCTGAGCGAGACCCGGATCGGGGACGCTGCTGTCATGGGTTATGGAGAGAACCTCGGTCGATGTGTTGCCAGCCCTGTCTTGCGCCAGGACGGTGATTCTGTTTGGCGCGTTTTGATTCAGCGTAACCGTGTTGGAGAAATCGTTCCCGCTTACACTGGCCTCTGCACCATTGACCAGCACCCTCTTTATACCCACTGCCTCGACCAGAGTACCGCTCACGCGCACCTGGCCGGCTGAGGTCACCGGAGGCAGCCGGGACAAATTGATCACCGGCGGGGTATTGTCACGAACGATGGCGATGTCGACCTGATCGGCCCTGTTGCCGGCCTGGTCAACAGCGGTTATGTTGATGGTATACTGTTCGCCTTCCTGGGTGAGGGGGACATCCAGGTCAAAGAGCCCGTTGGTGGTGTCCAAGGTGGTAACTGCGGTTGAGCCCAGGCTGACCTTGATGGTTACCTTCGAACCAGTATCCTGGACCTGGGTATCTCCCAGCGTCAATTGTCCCGAAAGATGGACCGAATTGCTGGTGGTGAAGACGGGCGACCCTGTCAGGCTATTCACCCGGATCTTGGGTGGGATGGTGTCCCTAACCACTGTCCGCTCCACGGCGGCTCGATTTCCCGCCGCGTCGGTGGCCACCACCGTTATCGTATTAGCTCCTTCGGTGGGGAGCAGCACAGAGTCAGCCGCGAATGTACCATTATTGTCCACCTGGACCGGCGAGCCATTGATCATGAGGGCAGCCCCGGCTTCCGTGCTGCCGCTCACCCTGACAGAATTGGTATTGACCAGTTGCCCATCCTTCAGTTCGTTGCCAGCCAGATCGGCCACCTTGACCGTTAAGGTTGGCGGCGTCGTGTCGGCCAGGACCGCGTATTGGGAGAAGTGTTCGAGATAGGCCGTCACTTCAACGATTCCCTGGGCTTCGGCGATAACCTTGACCTCGCCCTGCAGTCGCTGGAGCTGACCAGTGACGTCGAAGTAGTAGACCGCCAGTTGCGACGGCAGCAAGCCCTGGGCCACGAGTTTGAAGGTGATCTTGACCTTCTCTCCGGCGTTAGGTTGCGCAGAGGCCTTAATGTCGTAGGGAGTACCCACCAGCTCTGTGCCTTCCGGCGGAGCGACCGTCAGATTCTCCTCCAGGAGTGGAGTCACTTCCAGCGTCACATCCTGGGAGAAGTCATTGCTATCTGTCTCCAAATCCAGGGTGTCCGTCGTCACTTTGTCGCCATCTTTGCTGATGAGTCGCTCGATGTGCTCAGACTGGCCGACGTTGCCGGCAAGATCGGTACCTTCAACCTTGATGATGAGGTTGGATTTGCTTGGATCGGGTCTATAGGTTGCCTGCCAGACCTGGGGATCAGCGGTGGCGGTTATTGTTGGAGTGACATCCTGCCAAGGATCATTGGCCCCGTCTCCGCGCAACTTGACCGTCACCTTCAATAGGGCTGCGCCTGTCTGAGGATCCGATTTTAGTACCTCGGACGAGGTTACCTTAAAGGTGCCGCCGGTAGTATTCAGGTCGCTGATTTTGAAGCTGGGAGCCGTGGTATCCCTGGTTACAGTTATCTCCAGAGAATCCTGGCTCCGGTTACCCGCCTGATCAACGGCCACGGCCTTGATCGTATTCGCTCCCTCTCGCAGACGGATCTGCCCAACGCTGAACTGCCCGGAGCCGTCACTTTCCACGATCCGTCGCAGCTCAAACTGGTCATTGGCCGCCGGACCCTTGACCCAAATCTCCACCTTGCTCCCCACCTCGGCAGTCCCGGAAAGGTCGGGGGTCAGGCGGGTCTTGACCAGGGTGCCCGAAGCCGGGTTGGTGATGGCCGGTTTCTCAGGAGGCACCGTGTCAACCCTGGCCTGGAAGGTGCGTTCCACTAAATTACCGGCTTTGTCCCAGGCGGCATAGGTGTAGACGTTGTCACCCTGGGCCAGGTCAAACCGGAACTCTCCCGTCAGCCCGCCCTGGGCGTCCTGACTGGGCGTCAGGCTTAAGGCATTCTCGACCTGACCGTTGGCCGGGCGGTATTTCACCTTTACCTTGTCTTGCCAATTATCCAGATCCGGCCGAAGGGTGGACAGAGTAGCGGTCACCGCTGTCTTGTACCACCCGCTATCACCGTCTGGCCTTTCCGGGGTCAAGAAGATGTTGGCCTGAGGAGGAAGGGTATCGATGGCGACCTCATGCTCCCACTGCCAGTCGCTCTGATTACCGGCCGCATCCCGGAGGTGAACGGCAATCTTTCCGGGGTCCATGTTCAAGTTATCTTCTGTTCTTATCTCAGCCGAATACCGGCTGATGCCGGCCTCGCCGCCGGCTGTTTCAGTCAGGTTGATGCCCTTGAAGAGGCCGCCGACGTCCATGGTGGCCAGGGCCAAACCGGACTCGCTATCGAACTCCAGCCGGAGGACCTGTCCGGCTGTCAGGATGACGCCTCCCTTTGCTTCACTCCCGTCGACCTTGACGATGGCACCGCTCACCTGCGGGGCCGTGGTGTCTATTCTAACCGGGGAGGTGATGGTCTGGCTGGCTTCGTGGCCAAGGGCGTCCACCAGCTTGATGGTGATAGACGTTCCTTCGGCCGGGGTATCGTCACCGGCCGCTACGGTGTAGTCAGCGACATAAAGGCCGATAATCTCGTCGCTTGGGGTAAGATTCCCCGTCCTGGTTCCCGCGGCAGTGGTGAAACTATAGGTCACGGTTGGGTAAGAAAGCGTTTGGGCCGCCCGCCATTCCCCTGCCGCCAGAATCTTAAACGTGTCCCCAGCCTTCAGGATCTCCCGGGCGTTATGCCCCACGGAGAGGAGAACGGCCTTGGTATCCACCTGGAAGTTACGGGTGGCCTCGGCGCTGTTTTGGGCCTTATCCTTGACCCCCACCCAGAGGGTATGTGGGCCCTCCCGCAAGGTGGAGCGGGCAAAGGTAACCGTAACCCTTCCGTCAGTATCGGGTGTGGGGGTTGCCCCGCTGGCCTGGTCACCATCCAGCTTGACAACCAGGGCCTCTAGATCAACACCGCTCATGTCATCGCTCAAGATGATCTCGAATTCCACCGGGAATGCCTGGACCGCGTCCTCCTTTTTCTCGAAGGCCACCGGCTTCCTTATCTCAATTGTAGGCGGGTTAAACTCGAGATAGGAAACGGTTGTCGCTGTCTGGCTATTGCCGGCCTTGTCAGAGGCGGTGACCGTAACCTGGTTTGCCCCATCCTTGAGGGTGATGGAGGCCGAGAAGGTCTGGGCAGCGGTATCCAGCGCCGCCCGAACCGGCGCTTCATTTCCCACCGTGATTTCGATCCGGTCGATATTGGTATCCTGGTAATTTCCCCTGATGGCCCGGGCGGCCTGGGTGCCCTCGATGGAGGAGATGGCCACCTGGGGTTTGACAGAGTCAGCGACGACGGGGGACAGGTCACGGCTCACCATGTTCTGGGCCCGGTCGACCAAGAACACCGTGACTTTGCCGGTGAAGTCCTCGCTCGGGCCGACGGTATAGACTCCCCTGTAAGTGCCGGTTGGGTCTTCTGTCATTGAAACCTCTACCGGTTGCTGCGGGCTGTTCTCCACGGTAAACCAGGCCTGCATGCCCCGTGTACCGCTCATGGTCACAGTGAGACGGTCGCCCTCTTTCAGGTATCTCCCGCCGCCGTCGTGGCTGGCCGAAATGATGCCTGGTTTATCGGTTTTAACGGTAAAGCGGAATTCCAGGGTGGTCGGGCCGTTGCCGGCGACGTCGCTGCGGACGTTGATGGCTACCACGTGTTCCCCGTCCCGCAGGTCAGCCTGGGGCTCAAAAGAGATCGTCCTGGTCGCCGGGTCATAGGCAAAGGTCGAGACATCTGTCTGATCCAATCTTAGCGTCAGGGCGTCACGGTCAACACCGGAGACGTCATTCAGAACTGCCCTAATTTCCGGGCGGGTCTGGTTGGTAAACCCGCCTTCTTCCGGACGGGAAGAGAGCAAGATCGGCGCCTGGGTATCAAGCTTCAGCTCCCTGGTCTTGACAGCTTCCCTGTTCCCGGCTTCGTCCTCAGTGTAATACTTGAGCTGGTAAACACCATCCTGGCTGACGCTTACCGTGTTGCCGTTGACGCGGGTGGCAGAGGTCGTAGGATCGCCCCCGTCCAGGGTGTAGTAGGTGGTCTGGGGCGACAGCTTATCATCAGCCGCCGTCAGATGCACCGCAAAGGTTTGGGTCATCCACCCTGCAGGTGCGTCGTCAGTGGTGACCGGCGCCATCTTGTCGATTCTGACCGCTGTCCCGGTTTTGGTTTGCTCTACGTTCCCGGCCAGGTCTCTTGAGAAATACATCAACTGGTGCTGTCCAGAATCCTCTATCGTGAAGGGCGTGCTGTAAACGGTGGTTGGAACATGGCCGTCAGCGTCGTAAATGGTCTCTACCACGCCACTGGTAGCATCAATGGCAGTCAAGGTTACCACCACATTCTGGTTCGTCCAGGCCGCAGAGGCATTATCCTTGGTGGTGGGTGCAACGGTGTCCGCCCGGAAGGCCAGGCTCTTGGTGATCTCCTGATTGCTGGCCTGATCGACGCTGTAATAAGACAGGATCGTCCCCTTGGTATCGGGAACCGCTATTCCCTCCTGCGGATAGGGCTGGGGTTGACCCTGATCGAAACAAAAGTAAGTCGCGGCGCCCGCCTCGCTTGTCAGGACCACCTTGGGTTGTGTCTTATACCAGCCGTCGTCGCCGTCAGGGGCCGGCGGAATAACTGTGTGTTGTGTCAGCGGCGGCTGGTCATCGATGATCAAAGTCCCCGGTTGGGTGACAAAAGGGATCTCGCTGGCATTTCTATCGGACAGCTTTGATGGCAGATCGGAAGCAAAACTCACCACAGTGGGTGTGGAAGCAGTACCCGTGGGCCCGATAACCTTGAAGGTTACCGCCGCCAGGGTGCCGCTCCCGGTAAAGGTGGAGGTGGTTTCCCGCAGGGAATAGGCATAGTGGATCCGGCCGATCTGGGCCCCGCTGGGATCGACGCTGACCTCGTTTTTGGCCGGCACTCGGTAGCCCTTACCTGGGTCGACACTGTCCCAAATCGTCCCGTCGGCTATCTGAATTCCATCCAGGCCGGAATCGGCGTCCACCACCTGCAATCGGGTCGGATCATAGAGGAGATGGACCTCCGCCCCATACAGGCCGGTCACGTCCAGGATCCTGATGGCCATGGTCACGTCTTTCCCGATGGTCATCGTCGTTGGAGCGAACTCCAGCACCACCTGGGGCGAGCTCGCCGTGCTAGTCCCCGGTGGTATCGTGGCGGCTACTTTCGTCCATTGAGTGCCTCCGAAAACGACCGAGGCATTCAACAGCAGAAGAAATGCTGTGATTATAGTTAAAAAGCCCTTGCCGCGTCTCTTGCCCCTCCTAAACATTGTCATCCTCCTTCATTCGTAGTGACGACTACGGTGGCTGGCAACCTGGTTGCTGCCGGGTGCTTCGGGTGACCGCTTCTCGGGCCGGTACGCCTCAGGGCCGCTGGGATGACGAACTCGGGGAGGTGCCGCAGGGAGCATCAACGTTGATGAAAATAGCTGCCTCTTCCATCCCATCCGCCGCGGGGCACCCGTTCCCTCTCAAATCACGGTTCCAACTTGATTCCCAGCATCCGCAGGATAATCATTGCCGCCTGGGCCCGGGTGGCGGTGCCGTCCGGATCGAAGGTCTCCGGAGTCTTGCCGTTGATCAGCTGGCCGGCGTAAGCAGCCTTGATATAATCTTTGGCCCAGTGATTAGGGGGCAAGTCCCTGAAGGGAACCTCAGCTTTACTTTGCAGGCCCCGCGCCCGGGCGATCATGGCCGTCATCTCGGCCCGGGTCACCGGATCATCTGGCCTAAAGACGCGCCCTGTTCCCACAATGCTCCCCTCGGTGATGCCGCGTTCGAAGGCCGCCATGATGTAACCCGCCGACCACCGGTCAGCCGCCACATCCTGGAAGGTGCCGGCCTTAAAATCCCGCACCGAGAGATTGAGGGCGACAATGATCAACTTGACCAACTGTTCCCGAGTCAGGGGTTCCTCGGGTCGGAAGGCACCGTCTTCATGGCCCTCGACGATGCCCATTTCCGCCAACTTGTTAATCGCCTTCTCCGCCCAATGCCCACGGGTGTCGGAGAGGATCACGGGTTTCTTGGGAGGTCCTGGAGAAGGCGTTGTTCCGCTGGGTGTACTGCTCCCGCCAGGGGGAGGACTTGCACCCGACGGGGGCGATCCCGCGGACGGAGGATTGCCCCCTCCTGTACCACCTCCTGACGGTGGTGAGACTATGGGACTGCTGATGGAAGCATTGAAATCGATCGTCCTAACAGCATTGTCCACCAGCTTAGCCCCGCGCAACCAAAACCCGGTGTCCCCGGAGGCGATGACTTCAAAATCGATGGACAAAACCGTTGCTGATCCGGTGAAGCCCTGGGCCTCGCCAAGCAAGGCTATGGCATAATCGGCGGTTGCCTTTTGGACATCGACGACATTCTGGCCCACAAAAGTCTGCTTACCGTGAAAAAGGGAGCTCGTGGCCAAATCGGGATCTCCTTCGGTAACCTTGGTTACCCCGGCCTTCGGTCTTAGCACCCGCGGATTGTAATTCAGATGGACCTCAATCCCATACAGATTTTGAACATCTTTGACCACCACCCGCACCCGGGCTGTCTCTCCTACCGCTGGACGGCCGGGGCTGACGGTTAGTTCGAGAGATGTCAACACCCCGCCCCGAACCAGGTCCGCGGGGTAAAGGACCTGAAGGAGCAAAAGGGCCAGGAAAAAGAGGCTGGTAGTGGTTTTTCTTCTTCTAACAAGGCTTGTCCGAAACATCGGTTCAACTCCCCTCGGTTGGCTCGTCTGGCAGACGACACCGAAAGACGGCCCAACATTCCTGGCTGGCGGGAAAGGGTTCCAGAACATGCGCCACCAATATAACGTGCAATTTGGTAGTGTCAAGGCATAAGCGTCAATAATAATACCGGTAAGTATCTGCCATGTGACGGGTCACATCAAATTGGCTGCCGCCACCCGGGGTCGTCCCCCTGCGCAAAACTGCCCCAGCAACCGCTACCACGATCAACGACATCGGATTCATGATTCTTGGAGAGGCCTTCCTCCGCTCCCGCGACGTCTCACACCGGGAACAGGCTGGTTCCTCCCGGCCCGCCGGGCCGGGAGGAACCCTAATCATTTGGCGGTGGGCACCCCCCGTAGTTGTAGTTGCTGGTCACCAAGACCAGGTCAGTCATGTCAGCCTTGCCCTCGCCCTGAAAAACCCCCACCTGCGGTGTCGCCCAATCTGCAAGAAGGAACCTTTTCATTAAAGGGGCGTTACTCTTGCAGATTGTCTCTCCGGCGGCTCCTCGCTCAACGTACCGCCCAGTTCGCCCCGCCTCGGAGCCTTGTCACCCTAGCATCTGGGCTGATTTGAGGTCTTGGCCTTACGATTGGGCTAAAGCCGCCAAAAGCACGATC
>JAMCWA010000117.1 GCA_023475165.1 Bacillota bacterium
GCCACCCCCGCGGCAATCTGAATGGTATTTACGGCCTCGCGGCCGTTGGTACAGTAATCTTTGGTTACCTCCAGGGCACCTGGTCCCAGGGGAAACCCGACCTTGTCGGCAGCGTTCCGGGCAATTTCAGCCACCTCCGCGGGCTTTAAGGAACGGAAGAAGATCTCGACACAACGAGAGCGAATGGCCGGTGAGATATCCTCGGGCTGCCTGGTTGTGGCCCCCACCAGGCGAAAGTCAGCCGGCAGACCGTTTTCGAAGATGTCCTGGATGTGTCTGGGGAGGTTGGGGTCTTCCGAATTGTAATAAGCACTCTCGAGAAAGACCTTACGATCTTCCAGCACCTTTAGTAACTTGTTCATTTGAATGGGATGCAACTCGCCGATCTCGTCCAGGAAAAGGATCCCCCCGTGGGCCCTGGTGACGGCACCCGGTTTTGGTTGTGGAATGCCGGCCAGACCCAAGGGCCCTGCCCCTTGATAGATGGGATCGTGGACCGACCCGATTAAGGGATCGGCAATACCCCTCTCATCAAAGCGGGCAATAGTGGCGTCTATTTCGATAAATTTCGACCATTCCTTGAAGGGCGAGTCAGGGTGGCCTTTGGCCTCCTCCAGAACCAAGCGGGCCGCCGCAGTTTTCCCTACGCCGGGCGGCCCGTAGATGATCACATGCTGGGGGTTGGGTCCGCAGAGGGCCGCCCGCAGAGCCTTAAGCCCGTCGGCCTGGCCTATTATCTCATTGAAATGGCTTGGCCTGGTTCTTTCCGCCAGGGGAAGAGTGAGGGAGATCTCCCGCATCCGTCGGAGCTTGTCCATCTCCTTTTTTGATTCCCGCTCAACAGCGATCTTATTGCCTTGCTGAGAGCGCAAGAGGTTCAGAAAATAGAGTCCGATAACTACCGCGAAAAAGAACTGGACATAAGTAAGAACCCCGCCATAATCCATTTCTTGCCCCCCTCTCCCCTCTTGGTGAAAAGAACATAAGGTAGGCATAGTATTTCTCGTCCATTTTCCTTTTATCCTGGCCGGGAAGAGGGTTTACCAAGAAGACCTGGCAAGAAATAAACGATCGCTCCCGGCGGAGCGATCGCAGATACCAACGCCTGTACCTTATCTCAGGACTTTTCGTCCACTCCTGAAGACTTCAAAAGGACAGCGGCAGCAGATGAGCGGAAAACGGCCTTCTTAGGCCGTTTCCTCTTTTTTTCGACCACCCTTTCGGTCAACCGTCACCAAGAGAGGCTCATCCTTATTCAGGACAACCTCCTTGGTGATTACACACTTGGAGACATCCGTACGAGAAGGGACATCAAACATAACGTTGAGCATGATGTCCTCCACGATGGCCCGCAGGCCGCGGGCTCCAGTACCACGCTTCAGTGCCTCCCTGGCCACAGTCCTGACAGCATCATCCTTGAACTCGAGGTCGACTCCATCCAATTCAAAAAGCTTCTGATATTGCCGAGTTAACGCGTTCTTGGGCTCCACCAGGATCCGGACCAGGGCCTCCTCGTCCAAAGCATCCAGAGTGGCAATGATGGGCACTCGGCCGACAAACTCGGGGATCATCCCAAATCTCAGCAGGTCCTGCGGCAGGATCTGCTGCAAAATGTCTCCGATCTTCTTCTCTTTCTTGCTCTTGACTTCCGCCCCGAAGCCCATGCCCTTCTGGCCGACCCGGCGCTCAATGATCTTGTCAATGCCCTCGAAGGCTCCCCCGCAGATAAACAGGACATTGGTGGTATCAATTTGAATGAACTCCTGGTGGGGATGTTTACGCCCGCCTTGCGGCGGAACGCTGGCCACCGTCCCTTCCAGGATCTTCAGCAGAGCCTGCTGGACCCCTTCTCCGGAAACGTCGCGGGTGATGGAGGGGTTCTCGGACTTGCGGGCGATTTTGTCAATCTCGTCAATGTAGACAATACCCTTTTCCGCCTTCTCCACATCGTAATCCGCGGCCTGGATCAGTTTGAGGAGGATGTTCTCCACGTCTTCACCCACATAACCGGCTTCGGTAAGGGACGTGGCATCGGCGATAGCAAAGGGGACGTTCAGAATCTTGGCCAAGGTTTGAGCCAGCAAGGTCTTGCCGGTACCGGTAGGGCCCAGCATCAAGACGTTGCTCTTCGTCAACTCCACGTCGTCAAGCTTGCCGCCCAGATTAACCCTCTTGTAGTGGTTGTAGACTGCCACCGAAAGGATCCTCTTGGCCCGTTCCTGGCCAATGACGTATTGGTCCAGAATGTCCTTGATTTCTTTAGGTTTTGGTACGTCCTTCAGTTCAAAATCCGTCTCTTCATTAAGCTCTTCCTCAATGATTTCATTGCATAACTCGATGCATTCGTCGCAAATGTAGACCCCGGGGCCGGCTACCAGGCGCTTGACCTGATCCTGGGGTTTCCCGCAGAAGGAACATTTTAGCTGACTCTTCTCATCGCTGAATTTGAACACCGTAATTCACCCTCCTTTTGGCCCGGGAGAAAGGCTAATCCTCCCGAGAAGGGCCCCGTAAGGGCGGCACCCGAAGAGGTGCTTATACCGCCACCTTAAATCCGGCCGGCGAAAACTGATCGTTAAGCCTTACCGGCCGCGGGGCGAAGTGTATGGATGCCATCAATTATTCCGTAATCCTTGGCCTCCTGGGAAGACATGTAAAAATCCCGATCCGTATCCCGCTGAATCCGTTCCGGGGGTTGGCCGGTATGGCGGACCAGGATCTCATTGGTGATCTCCCTGGTCCGCAAGAGCTCCTTGGCGTGCCTTTCCACGTCGGCGGCCTGCCCCTGAAAGCCCCCCAGGGGTTGGTGAATCATAATCCGGGAATTGGGCAAGGCATACCGTTTGCCTTTGGCCCCACCGGCTAGGAGAATGGCCCCCATGCTGGCCGCCATCCCCACACAGATGGTGGAAACATCGGGCTTGACATATTGCATGGTGTCATAAATGGCCAGACCGGAATATAGGGAGCCGCCCGGGGAATTGATATACAGGAAAATGTCGCGGTCCGGGTCTTCGCTTTCCAGAAACAACAGCTGCGCAATAATCAGATTGGCCACCGCATCGTCAATCGCACTACCCAAAAAGATGATCCTTTCTTTCAAGAGGCGCGAATAAATGTCGTAGGCCCTTTCACCCCGGCTGGTTTGCTCGATGACAATAGGAACCATATAGCTCATCAACCCTCAACCCTTTCTAGAAAGGCAGTCTGCAAAACCGCTGGCGCCGCTTTCTGGATGGTCTCAAGAGATCAAAGCTCCTGGTCTGGCCGGGCCGACTGATTCTCTGGCGACGCCGTCACCTTTTCCACCAGATGGTCAATCGTCTTGTCCATAAGCATGCTCTCACGGAGCCTCTCTCGGGCTGCCCCCTGTCCCAAAGACTTCATAATAGATTCAATGGGTTGCCGGTAGAGGCCGGCCAGGCCAGCCAGATAACGATCTATGTCTTCTTCCGAAACGGTCAAACCCTCTTTCCTGGCCACAGCCTTGATTACCAGGTCTCGCTTGACCCCTTTTTCCGCCGGTTCGCGAAATTCCTGCCGGAAGGTGTTTAAGTCCTTGCCGGAGATGGTCAGGTAGTCATCCAGGGTTAGCCCTTGCTGTTTCAGGTGATCCTCCAGTTCCGCCATTAAGCGGTCGATCCGCCGGTCGATCAGTATATCCGGTGGTTTTACCACTGACATGTCGGCGATGGCATCGACCACCTTCTTCTCCAGCTCTTGACGGGCCTGCGCCTTTTCGGTTTTACTTACTCTATTCGCGGTCTCCTCTCGTAATTCCTGCAAGGTTTGGAACTGGCCGACCATCCGAGCCAGATCATCATCCAAATCGGGGAGAACCCGACGTTTTATCTCCTGAATCTTCACCTTAAAAAGGGCTTCCTTCCCCGCCAGGTCCTGGGCCCGGTAATCCTCGGGAAAAGTAACCTTTATCTCCCTTTCCTCGCCGGCACGAGCCCCCATCAATTGTTCCTCGAAACCCGGGATAAAGGTGTGAGAACCGACCTCAAGTAGTTGTCCCTCACCGGCACCACCGGCAAATTCTTGGCCATCTATATATCCCTTATAGTCTATGACCGCAAAATGACCTTCCTTGACCTCGCTCTCCGGGCCCTCCACAACCAGATGGGAGTGTTGTTCCCGGAGATGCTCCAGTTCTTGATCAACGCGCTCCGGGATGACGACTACCGGGTCTTCTTTAATATGCAAACTTTGATAATCACCCAGTTGGACTTCCGGGGAGACCGCCACGGAGACTTTGAAGACCAGGGGCTGTCCGGCCGCGATCTCTATATCGTCAATCGTGGGCTGGTCAATGGGCTCAATCTTCAGCTCTTTGATGGCGCTCTCGTAAGCCTCCGGGACCAGGGTTTCCAGGGCCTCTTGCTGTAAAGCCTCCCGTCCTACGAAGCGCTCCAGGATATGCCGCGGCGCCTTGCCTTTGCGAAAGCCCGGGACGTTGACCCGCTTGACTAACTTTCGGTACGCGCCCTCCAGACCGCGAGCCACGTCTTCCGGCGGGAGGGTTATTTCAAAGGTCGCTTTGTCTTTCTCCATTGTCTCCAGATTAATTTTCATTTATGCTCCCCCTGTTTTATTAATATGCCTTCTGGCGGAGGCCGTGCCTAACAGACAAAGGGCCGACTTAAACAAATCCGAGGCAAGTCTGACCTTCCTATTATACCATAACCTTCTTAGGAGACTCAACCAAAAGTGCTTCTCCACCCTCGTGAACGATGAAATAAATAAAACCGCAATTCCTTGCGGCTCCTAACTTTCTGTTGGTGCGGGCGGAGAGATTTGAACTCTCACAGGGGATACCTACAGGATCCTAAGTCCTGCGCGTCTGCCAGTTCCGCCACACCCGCATTTTTGGTGGGCCATGATGGACTCGAACCATCGGCACCCCGCTTAAAAGGCGGGTGCTCTTCCACTGAGCTAATGGCCCGGATTTGGCTGGGGCGGCAGGATTCGAACCTACGAATGCGAGATCCAAAGTCTCGTGCCTTACCGCTTGGCGACGCCCCAATGAACCTAGCAAGAACATGATACCACAGAGGTCTGGTGAGAACAAGATGGCGCGCCCGGCAGGAATTGAACCCGCAACCTACGGATCCGAAGTCCGTCGCTCTATCCATTTGAGCTACGGGCGCATTGGCTTTCTGTGATGTCACAAAAGTCCAGTCCCATTAACAAAACCGCAGTTCTACCTGCGGTCTGCTTTATCCTGGATGGGGTGAATGATGGGATTCGAACCCACGGCCTCCAGGGCCACAACCTGGCGCTCTAACCAGCTGAGCTACATCCACCGTATCTCTTCAAATGGCGCGCCTGGCAGGAATCGAACCTGCGGCTCTCTGCTTAGAAGGCAGATGCTCTATCCTCTGAGCTACAGGCGCGGAGGGAGTTCAAAACTTGGAGCGGGTGATGGGAATCGAACCCACGCGACTAGCTTGGAAGGCTAGGGCTCTACCATTGAGCTACACCCGCCCATCCTGAGACCGTTGAAAACATGATCGCATTTTGGTGGTCGGAGCGGCGGGACTCGAACCCACGACCTCTTGGTCCCAAGCCAAGCGCGCTACCAAACTGCGCTACGCCCCGTTTTGCCATTACATTTTAACTCAAGGAAGCTTGCCTGGTCAAGGGCAAAATAATGGTTCCGATTCTCTTTGATTATAATACAGCCAAAAAGGCAAATCAAGGCTATGAAGCGTAGTGCTGTCGTCGACTTACCCTTCCGAAAGCCGACCTGACAGCAGTTCAGTTACAGTCGCCGTAAAGATGGCCAAACCCGACCTTCCACCATTTCAACTATGGCATAAGAGGGACGACCACCGTCCCGGGGCTGAAAGGTGCTCCCCGGGTTGATAAAAAGGATGTCTTCTTCCCAAAAGACTTGGGCCACGTGGGTATGACCAAAGACAACGATGTTGGCCCTCAATTCCTGGCCCCGCCGAATTAACTCCCGGTAACCATACTTAACCCGATAATTGTGACCATGGGTCAGGAAAATCTTCTTGCCGCCCAATTCCAGGGTGGTTTCTTGCGGACCCGCGATCAGGTAATCGCAGTTTCCCACCACCCCAGTAAAGGGTATCCCTGATAAAGATGCCAACCTTTGGGCATCCTCCAAGAGATCCCCAGCATGGAGGATATGAGCCACCGCACCCATTTGGGCCATGGCCACCCTGGCCCGGCGTAGATTCCCATGTGTATCGCTCAGTAAGCCAATCCTCACTCTGGGCCCTCCTTGACACTCCGGCCGGACCAGAAAGACTGCCTGAACGAACCGCGTTTTGAGTCGTTAACCTGTCTGAGAAACGCCAGGGCGGGCCGTTGCCCCCCAAAATGTAGTTTGTCCGCTCTCTCCTGGGCGCTACCCCGCGTACTCCTCTAACAGGCCCCGGAGGGCCTCCTTCATCTTGGTCAAGGCCAGAGCACGATGACTGATCGAATTCTTCTCTTCCAGGGACAGTTCGGCCATCGTTCGGTCCAGCCCGGCCACCCGGAAGAGGGGATCATAGCCGAAACCGTCTTCGCCCCGCGGAGAGAAGCCCACCTCACCCTGGCAAACCCCTGTAAAGAGGAACTCGCGGCCATCGGGGAGGGTGAGGACCACCGCGGAACGAAAGCGAGCCGTCCGTTTTCCCGCTGGTACCCCAGCCAAGGCCGCCAGGAGTTTTTGGTTATTGGCCGCGTCGCTGGCCCCTTCCCCGGCGTAGCGGGCCGAATAGACGCCCGGTTGGCCCCCCAGGGCATCTACCTCCAATCCGGAATCATCGGCCAGGGTTGGTAGACCGGTCAAGCCGGCGACGGTGCGCGCCTTGGCCAAGGCGTTCTCAGCAAAGGTCGGCCCCGGCTCTGCCAGGGTGGGGATATCCGGAAACTCCTTTAGGCTTTTCAGAGCAACTGGTAGATCGGCCAGGAGGCTTTTCAATTCCTGTACCTTACCTTCGTTCCGCGTGGCCAGCACCAGAACTATATTACTACCCCCTAACGCCAATCTCTTCCCCCAGGGGACCCAGGACTTGCCTTTGCCTGGCAATGAGCTTCTGGATCCCTTCTTCGGCCAGGGTCATTAACTGAGTCAACTCGCGCCGTGAAAAGGGAGCCTGTTCCCCTGTACCCTGTATTTCCACTAACTCGCCCCGCCCGGTCATCACTACGTTCATGTCCACTTGGGCCCGCGAGTCTTCCTCATAGCAAAGATCCAGCCTCGGCTCCCCTTCCAGGATGCCGACGCTGACGGCCGCCAGAAAGTCGGAAAGGGGAATGGTCTTCAACAAGCCCTGCCTCCGGAGGTGGTCTAGGGCATCCACCAGGGACACAAAGGCCCCGGTGATGGAAGCCGTCCGTGTCCCGCCGTCCGCCTGCAGGACGTCACAATCGATCCAGATGCTCCTCTCCCCCAAAACCACCAGATCGGTCACCGACCGGAGGGAGCGCCCTATGAGACGCTGGATTTCCTGAGCCCGCCCATTGGGACCGCGCGGGTCCCGCGAATTCCGCGTGGGCGTGGCCCGAGGCAACATCCCGTACTCCGCCGTCACCCAACCCTTGCCACTACCCTTCAAAAAAGGGGGAACCCTTTCCTCGACCGAAGCGGTGCAGATGACTTTTGTCTCCCCCGCCTCGATGAGAACGGACCCTTCGGGGTGCTTCAAAAAAATGTCTGGAATCTTCAGCGGCCGGAGCTCATTGCTTTGTCGACCATCGGGTCTCTCTGCCAAGGTCATCCCGCCTTTCCTGTTTTTCACCCCGGCGCCTGGCCCAGTAACGGTCAGCTTTCCCAATGAACAACTTCGACCTTTTCAATGTTATGACCGAAAAGGAGTGACCCAATCTGGCGAAAAACCGCCGGGTCTCCACTGGTAAAGAAGGTTCTCTGCGGAACTGTCGATTCCGACACCAGATCCTTTTCTTGGAGGATACGTTCTATCTCCGAGACTGTCCCTACCGCCGGGTCTATCAATCGAACAGTTTCCCCCACTACCCCGGCGATTATTTCGTTCAGAAATGGGAAATGGGTGCAACCTAAAACTAGCGTGTCAATCCCTTTTTCCAGAAGGGGGCTCAGGCATTTCTGGGCCGTCCGCTTAGCCAATTCTACGTCCTTGACCCCGCCCTCCACCAGGTAAACAAACTCCGGGCAAGGTTCGCCATGGACCTCCAGGTCAGGATTGATCCTCTTAATAGCCCGCTCGTAAGCCCCACTGGACACGGTAGCCGGGGTGGCCGAGATGCCGATCCTACCGTTGCGGGTAGCCTGAGCCGCCATGGCCGCCCCCGGATCGATGACCCCCAGGACAGGAAGGGTTAAGCTACGACGGGCCATCTCCAAACCGGCCGCCGTGGCCGTGTTACAGGCAATAACAGCCATCTTGGCGCCCTTTTCCTCCAAGAAACGGATGATCTGCAGGGTGAAGGCCGCCACCTGAGCCGGAGGGCGCGTGCCATAGGGGAGCCGCCCCGTATCGGCCAGGTAGAGGAAATACAGGGTACAGGGGAACCGCACCAGTTCCCTGGCTACAGTCAACCCCCCCACTCCAGAATCAAACAGTGCGATGGGACGATTATCCATGGGCAAGCTCCTCCTGTAAAAAGCTTCTATTAGGCGGCGCTCATCGCTGAGCGGTCTCGCCCTGGTGATTACTTGGACGGGTTGGCCATTAAAACCGCCGTTTAGCAGCCTCTCCTGGAACTCAGCCCCGTTTGGGATCCAGGACGCCGCCGACCAATCTTCTGGTATCCAGAATGGTAATGAAGGCATCCTGGGCCTCTCTGTCGATGTACTTCATGACACCCGGCAAAAGCTTACGCTTCACCGAGACCAGCAGGATGATTTTGGAGCCCTCTTTACCTTCCCCAAGGTAGGTCGTTACCCCGAAACCCCTTTGCCGCAAGCCCTCCGTCAAGAATCGTCCGGTCTCCTCCCGGGCAATGACCTGCAAGGTCACGTAACCCATGGCCAACCGTTCCTCCAAGAGGCTCCCGACATAGTTGCCGGTCGCGAAACCCAGGGCATAGACGATCAGGTTAACGGGGTTACTCAGTTGGCTTACCACTCGTCCCAAGGCCCAAATGTAGACTATGACTTCAAAGAAGCCGATAAAGGCCGCTTCCAGACGGCGGCCTCGGACAATCATCAGCATCCGAACCGTAGCCAGGGAGACATCCACTACCCTGGCCCCAAATATAAAGAGATAACCCAAAATGAGTTCCATTACCTCCCCCGATCCTTGGGGCCATCGGGCTAACCACTCAGGACAAGGTTCACTTAGCCGCGGCCCTCTTTCCCACGCGCTGCCGGTCTTATCTCTTCCGTCATCAGGGCATGGAGCCAAGTCAAGGAGTCGACCAGTTTCTCCTTTTCGAGCACCTCAACCTTATCCAGGATAGATTGAACGTACCGCTTCCGGGCAATCATGACCTCCTCAATGATCTGAAAACCTCGCTCGCGCATCTTGAGGCGAATGACCCGCCGATCGGCGGCATCTTTCTCCCGGTTGATGAGGCCATTTCGCTCCATACGGTCAATAAGGTCGGTAGCCGTGCTGCAAGCCAGATACATCCTTTGACAAAGCTCGCCCATGGTCATATCAGGCCAGTCCCGCAAAACTAGCAAGGCATTAAACTGCGGTGGGGTAATATCAAAACCATCCAGGATATCGCGGCCTCGCTTCTTAATAATGACGCTCACTTCCCTCAGGAGCCTTTCTGTTTCCTCAACATACCGTTCAAAGACCTCGGCCATGGCCTCGCCCCCTTCCACCTATTAATTCAACTTGATGGGCAAATAATCCTGCCTTGCCAATCGGTCCAAAGTATTTTCCGGCCATGCTTACAGCTATCTTAATGGCCCTTCCCGCCGCCCACCCCTCACCAACCCTATCAGTGTCAACCATCCTGAGC
>JAMCWA010000019.1 GCA_023475165.1 Bacillota bacterium
CTCGCAGCGCCTGGGGTTGCGGGAGGAGATCATCCAGCGGGCCCGCGGGCACTTGAGCCAGGATGAGATCAAGGTGGAAGAACTGATCGGCCAGATTGAAAGGGATCGGATGGCCGCCGAGCGCGACCGTCTCGAAATGGCCAGGGGGAAGGAGGAGGCGGCCCGCATCAAGGCCGATTACCAGCAACGGTGGAAAGAACTCAGGGATAAGGAAAAAGGGATCCTGGAAAAAGCCCGGTGGGAGTCGCGAGAGGCTTTGCGACGCACCAAGGCAGAGCTGGGGGAGATCATAGAAACCCTGCGTCGGGAGGGGCGAGAGGCCGGCGAGAAGGAACGCGAGAGGGCTATTGCCCGGGCCCGGGGCGCCTTGGCCCACATCGGAGAGGAGATTGAGGTGGCGTCCGTTTCCGGCGAAGAAGCGGCGCACCAGCGACCACCCCTGACGGTGCTGAAACCAGGGCAACGGGTCTATGTTACCGGTTTGAACTTGGAAGCAACGGTACTGGCGGCGGCGGAAGGGGACGAGGTCCTGGTGCAAGCCGGTCTGCTGAAGGTCAAGGTGAAGTTGGCCGATCTGCGGGGGGTCGAGGAACCGGTAACCAGGGAAAAGGGACCCGCTGGAGTCAGAGCTGGCGGCCTTGGCCGCCCACCGGGTGGCGCTGACAAAGGACGGAGAGCATTCCGGGTAAGCACCAGTGAAGATCCAAGAACGGTTTCCCAGGATAGAGGGGGGACCGGGATCGGGAACGAAGAACGAGATAATTATGGCCAATTGAGTGCCGGCAAGGCTACGGACATCTCTTCAGAATTGGATCTTCGAGGTCTCATGGCTGACGAAGCCATCGAGAGGACGGACAAGTTTCTGGATGATGCGTTTCTGGCCGGAGCGCCCAAGGTCAGGATCATCCACGGAAAAGGTACGGGGGCTTTGCGCCGGGCCATCGGCGAATTCCTGCGTCACCACCCCCATGTCCTTTCCCAGCGTTTGGGCCTCTTCGGGGAGGGCGGTGACGGGGTAACCATCGTGGAGCTGCGCTGAAGCGGGCAGACTGCCCGCTTGATTAGTAACAGGCCGGGGGGAAACACCCGGCCTTAATTAGTTTGCCCCGGCGAGCCTTCACTGTCCTCCTGATGGTGCAGATGAAGGCGGCGGTGAAGTCGGGGGCGTCTGAGAAGACCCGTTCGGTTTGTGGATGTTGCAGTACTCCGTTGGAACCTCCAGGTCCGCATCAAGGGGTTTTTGCCCCTTAGGCCCCACCTGATAGGGCTCCGGGCGCTTAATGAAGACCTTGGTGATCCGGTCTTGGGGCGGGCAATCAGGGGTGGCTAGTTTCTTGCCCTCACATTGGGCGCAGACGGTGACCTGTACATGCACATCGCAAGGGGTGGTTGGTTCTGTTCCTTTGACGAAGATCTCGGTGTGGACGTCATTGGCGGGGCAGAGGTTGGTGGGAAGCTTCCCCGACTCCCGGCAAACGGCCACGCGGACGATGTTCTTGGGCTCCGGGAAATCCTTGACCGGAACATCCTTAAGGGCTTGGGCCATGATCTTTTTGAAGATCATGGCCGGGAAGATACCTCCGCCGACACCGGCGCCCTTGTAGTACATGCTCTTGGGCTGGTCATAACCCACCCACACCGTCCCAACCAACTCGGGGGTATAGCCGATGAACCAGCCATCGACGTAGTCACTGGTGGTCCCGGTCTTGGCGGCCATGGGGCGGCCGATATTGCCCCTGGTTCCTGTCCCCCTGATTACGGTGCCCTTCATGATGTCGGTCATAATGTAGGCCGTCTGAGGGCTGACGATTTGGCCCTCGGACTGAGGACCGTATTCCTCCAGAACGTTGCCATCTTTGTCCACCACCTTGAGGATGGTGAGAGGCTTCATTTTCACCCCGCCGTTGGCCAAAATGGCATAGGCCCCGGCCATCTCCAGAGGGGTTACCCCCTCCGTGAGGCCGCCCAAGGCCAGGGAAAGGGTATGGTCGTTCAAACGCCCCGTGGGGACCAGGGTCGTGATCCCCATCTTTTGGGCCGATTCAAACCCGGTGTTGATGCCGATTCTATCCAAAACCTTGACGGCGACGACGTTAATGGATTGTTCCACCGCCTCGCGGATGGGAGTGAGGCCCCGGAATCTGAAGTCGTAATTGTCTGGGACCCAGGTCTTGCCGTCCGCCTGAGGGTAGGAGATGTAGGAGTCATCGATGACCGTGGCGGCGGTGTAGCCCTTCTCGATGGCCGGGGTGTAAACGGCGATGGGCTTGAAGGCTGAGCCGGGCTGTCTCTTGGCATCGAGGGCCCGGTTGAAGGCCAGGCGTTTTTCATGGGTTCTTCCCCCGACGATGGCCTTGATGTAACCGGTATGCGGATCCATGATGATCGCGGCCGCCTCCGGTTGCGGTACCCCGACCTTGAGTGGGTAAGCTTCGTTCATGACCTCCGGAACGGCCTTCTCTGCGGCCGCCTGAATTCCGGCATCCAGGGTCGTGTAGACCTTGAGACCGCCCCGGTAGACGATGTCCTTGCCGTACTTGGCCAGGAGTTGTTTCAAAACGTAATCGACAAAATAAGGGTACTTGTACTCCTCCTGTGGTTTCAGGCCGGCCAATTTGAAGGGTTCGGAACGGGCCTTCTCGGCTTGGGACGGCTGGAGAAAGCCATATCTTACCATCTGATCCAGGACGACCTCCTGACGTTCCTTGGCCAGCTTGGGGTCGTTGTAGGGAGAATAGGTGCTGGGTGCCTTGGTCAGACCAGCCAGCATGGCCGCCTCACCCAGGGTTACCTGGGAGATATCCTTACCGAAATAGACCCTGGCGGCGGCCTGGACCCCGTAAGCACCATGGCCCAGAGGGATTTGGTTCAAATACATCTCCAGGATCTCTTTTTTGGTGTACAACCGTTCCAACTGAACCGCCAGGATCAACTCCTGGATTTTGCGCTGGTAGGTTCGCTGGGAGGTTAGGAAGACATTTTTGACCAGCTGCTGAGTGATGGTGCTGCCGCCCTGCACGGAGCTGGAGGTCAGGTTGGTATAGAAGGCTCGCAAGATGGCCCGGGTGTCAAACCCCATGTGGTGGTAAAAGTCACGGTCCTCCACGGCAATGAAGGCGTCCTGGACGGACTCCGGGATCCTCTCCAGGGGTACAGGAAGGCGATTCTCTTCGGCGTGCAGTTGAGCCGCCACGTTTCCCTGAGAATCATATATCAGGGAGGTCACATTGGGCGTGGGTTCGGCCAGAGAGACCACCGGCATATCCCGTATGGTCACATAGACAAAGCCGCCCACCGCCCCGACGGCGGAGAAAAAAAGAAAAAGAAAGATGATCAGGAAAACCTTCCAGAAACTCCTTCCCTTTTTCTTGTTATCAACCCTTTTTTCCATTGCGAGGGAGGCGCCTCCTAATTGTCCTGAAAGAATGATCTCGTTTCTCTGATTTAGACGCATGACCGTGGCAAATGTTCCAACGTCGGCTTTCGCCCAACATTATACCATAGCGCGACAAGGGGATGCCTGGAAAGTTGTGTCAGCCTTTTGGTGCCGCGCCGGCTAGGCGGTCGGTGGCGCGACCGCGGATTGCGGTACTGTTCCGATTTCCGGGCATATACTTTTAAGAGACAATGGCAGCGGGTCTGGGCGGGAGGGTAGCCGGTGTCCTGTGTGCGGCCTGGATTTGGGGCTATGGTGAAGGAGGGACGGGGCCATGTTTCGCCGACGGCGGGTTCTGCTTGGTAGCTGGTTGATCGCCGTCCTTCTTTTTGGCCTTCTCTTGTACGTATTTGTCAGGATCGAACGCTGGGTGATGCCCTCCCTGAAGGAAGTGGCAGAGAACAAGGTGTATAACATAGCCAACGAGATGATTTTTCAGGCCGTTCAGGATCAGGTTATCCCTCAGATTAGCTATCAAGACCTCTTCCACTTTCGCCAGGACGGCCCCGTGGTTTTCATCCAGCCGGATGTGGCTCGTCTGAACCAATTGACAGCGGCCAGTGCTCTGACCATTACCAGGTCCTTGAACGAACTGGCCAAGCAGGAAATATCTATTCCCCTGGGCTTGGCCCTGGGCTACCGTCTTTTTGCCGCCAGCGGCCCCAGTTTTCCGGTCAAGGTATGGCCGGTTGGGGGAGTTAAGGCGAAGATCACTTCCAAGTTCGAGTCTGCTGGGATCAACCAGACCAGGCATGTGGTCAACCTGGAGCTGGAGGTCAAGATCAAGGTGGCTGTCCCCTTAATGACCTCCGAGGTCAACGTCTCCATGGTGTCTCCGGTGGCCGAGGGCATCATCGTGGGCCAGGTACCGCCAACCTATCTTAATTTCGGGAAATGACGCTGGATAGCTGTAAGCCTCCCAGCGCATCGGGTAGGCCGCCAACCTATCTTAATTTCGGGAGATGATGCGGCGAGGCTGCTTCACAAGATCGCCGCCTGGCAGGGGGGTGCCGCCAACCTATCAGGATTTCGGGAAATGACGCGAGTCATTCTCGGCCTCGCCGATCTCTTCCCCGGTGGCATAGTAGTTTTCGTCAACGGTTACTTCGGATAGATGCTGTGGGCCCTCCTTAAAGTCCGCGTTGACTTGCTGCAGGAGAAACCGGTCCTTCTTTCTCCACCGCTGCGTCTTCAAGAGCATCACCTCAAGTATAGACTTGCCTCCCGCCCTACTTTGATACCAGTCCGGGTTGTACCAAAGGGGTCTTTTTACTATAATGGAGTGGGGAAGCGACTGTTGGGATTGGTAGGATTCAGTTGGGAGGTCTTTGGTGGCTTTTTTCATCAGACAGGAGCATTACCAGTTGATGATCGACCACTGCCTGGCCGCCCGACCAAATGAGGCCTGTGGCCTGCTGGGCGGGAGGAACGGCCGGGGAGAGGAGATTTTCCTGACCTCCAACAGCAAGGAAAGCCCCACGACCTACGAAGTGGATCCGGAACAGCTGGTGGTCATTCTCCAGGGATTGGCCGAGGCGGGGCGGGAATTGGTGGCGGTCTTTCATTCCCATCCCACGGGGCGCGCCTTTCCTTCCGCGGAAGACATCCGGCTGGCTTTTTATCCGGAGGCCCATTATGTCATCGTTGGACTCTCGCCGCAGGTGGAGGTAAGGGCTTTCCGGATTGTAGAGGGTAGAGTGAGCGAGGCAGAGATGCTAATCGAAGCCGGTGAAAGATTCTTTGGGGGAGGGCTTGAAGTGGTTAAGCGGGAAACAGAAACGACTTTCCGAAGGGAGGTCTCTGACGAGAACCTGGAGAATTCCGCGGGTGAGAAGCTGGAGCGCCTGCAGCAATCGCTGGCCTCCCTCGGGAGCGTCCTGGTGGCGTTCTCCGGCGGTGTGGATAGTTCCTTCCTTTTGAAGATGGCCTTGGAAACCCTGGGAAAGGAACGGGTGCTGGCGGTGACCGCCGCTTCGGAGACCTATTTCCCAGAAGAGGTTGAGGCGGCCCGCCACTTGGCCCAGACCCTGGGGGCCCAGCACCTGGTAATCACCACCGCCGAATTACAAAATGAGGAATTCGCCTCTAACCCTCCGGATCGCTGCTATTTCTGCAAAAAGCACCTGATGACGGGGCTCACCGACTTGGCCAGGGAGAGGGGTCTGGCTGTGGTGGTCGATGGGGCCAACCGGGACGATCTGGCCGATTACCGGCCCGGTTCCCGGGCCAGCCGGGAGCTAGGGGTGCGAAGCCCGCTGCAGGAGGCGGGACTGACCAAAGCCGAGATCAGGGCTTTTTCTCGCGACCGCGGGCTTCCCACCTGGGACAAACCGAGTCTGGCTTGCCTGGCCAGCCGTTTTCCTTACTGGAACCGGATCACCCCGGGTGAGCTATTGCGCGTGGGCCAGGCGGAGCGTTTTCTGCGGGACTTGGGTTTCCGGCAGGTGCGGGTGCGGCATCATGGCCAACTGGCCCGTATCGAGGTTTTGCCGGAGGATTTTCCGGCCCTCCTGCGGGTGGCCCCTGATATACATCAGAGGTTAAAGGAGCTGGGATACATCTTTGTCACCATGGACCTGGCCGGATATCGGACGGGCAGCCTGAACGAGGCCCTGACCAATACTCCTCAGTAGAAGCCGGAAAGCCAGTTTGGCAAGGGTTAGGGATTTAAATAAACTAGCGGGGGGACGCTTATGGAAATGGGACAACTGGTGGATGCCCTGGTAAATTGGCTGCGTAACAGCGTAGAAGAGTCGGGAGCCAGGGGCCTAGTGGTGGGACTGAGCGGGGGAGTCGATTCGGCGGTAGTGGGAGCCCTGGCGCGGCGGGCTTGTCCGGATAATACCCTGGCCCTGATCATGCCCTGCCAGAGTAGCCCTGAGGATGCCGCCGATGCCCGGCTGGTGGCGGAGACCTTCGGCTTGAATTATCGGATTGTCAGCCTGGATCGGGTTTACGAAGCTCTCTTGGCCAGTTTCCTTCCCGGCGGCGGGGAGGGGAAACCGTCGGCTCCTGGGGACTTGACGAGACTGGCCATGGCTAACCTCAAGCCCCGGTTGCGAATGCTGACCATCTATTTTCACGCCAATCTCTACAACTACCTGGTGGCCGGGACTGGTAACAGGAGCGAGCTGACGGTGGGGTATTTCACCAAGTACGGCGATGGCGGTGTGGATCTGCTGCCCCTGGGCCATCTGGTTAAGGGCGAGGTACGGGCCCTGGCCCAGTATTTGGGGGTTCCTGAGAGGATCATCACCAAGCCGCCCACGGCTGGTCTTTGGGCCGGGCAAACCGATGAAGGGGAAATGGGACTCACTTACGAGGAATTGGATCGTTATATCTTGACGGGTGAAGCCGATCCGGCAGTCAGGGAGAGGATTGAGTCCTTAAACCGGCGGAGTGAACACAAGCGGCATCTGCCGGCGGTACCCAATTTTCACTGAGGGCCCAGATGGCGTTAGTGCCCGGCTCTGGCGTATGAATTGATCAGGAGATTGTGGGGGGAAAAACATGTCCGGTCATTCGAAATGGGCCAATATCAAGCATCAAAAGGCCAAGGCGGACGCCCAGAAAGGGAATGTCTATTCCAAGCTGGCCAGGGAGATCATGGTGGCCGCCCGGCAGGGCGGAGGAAATCCCGAGGCCAACTTTCGCCTGAAGACGGCCATTCTAAAGGCCCGCGAGGCCAACATTCCTTCGGATAACATTAACCGGGCCATCCAGAGGGGAACGGGAGCCCTGGAGGGCGTCAACTACGAGGAACTGGTCTATGAAGGGTACGGCCCGGGGGGTGTAGCCGTTTTGCTCGACGTCATGACGGACAACCGTAACCGGACGGCGGGAGAGATCCGGCACCTTTTTTCTAAACACGGCGGTAATTTGGCCGAAAACGGAGCCGTCGCCTGGCTATTTGACCGTAAGGGCTTCATCAGTTTGGAAAGAGAAAAAAACCGCCTGGGCGAGGATGAGATCATGATGTTGGCGCTGGAGGCCGGGGCGGAGGATATGAAGACGGAGGAAGAAGGCTATGAGGTCTTAACCAGTCCCGAAGATCTGGAAAGGGTAAAGAACCTGCTGGAAAAGAGCGGTCTGAAGGTTTCCATGGCTGAGATTACCAAGGTCCCCAAGACGGCGGTCCCTTTGAGCGGCCGTCAGGCCGAACAAATGCTGAAGCTGATGGACTTATTGGAAGACCACGATGATGTCCAAAAGGTTTATGCCAACTTTGAAATTGCGGAAGAGGAGATGAAGCGGATCCTGGGAGAGAGCTGACGAACGGCGGTTTCACTGACCACCAGGTCCCGAGTTTTGTCTGCCATACATGTTTCTTCCTGGTCGAGGAATACTATCCTCAAAAAACGGGAGGAATAGGTATGCGCGCCCGGGTCGCTGGTGGTGGCTTCGGACGCTTTCTGGTATTGATCTTGTTCCTGGGTTTTCTTCTGGGTCTGGCCCACGGTTGGCAGCAGCGGCCTTCTTTTCCTGCTCCCATTGTGTCTCCGCCCTCTCCGGAGCCCGACCCTTCGGAAGTACAATCCCCCGAAGCCAGGCCTGCTTTACCGCCGGAAAACCTTAATCCCTCCAGCAAGATTGGGATTGAGACCGGGTTCCACTACCTCGTTACCTGTCTGCCCAGCGGGACCGTCGTGACCCTTAAGGGAGCGGCTCCATCGCAGGCCTTGGGTCTTGATCTGGGGCAGTTCCGCTCCCTCTTCCCCCTCTGGCACGTCGTCAGTTTTACTCCCCAATTGGTGGAGCTTGCGGCCGAGATCCAGGCCGACCCCAAGACGCTTGAGGACACTCTCTTTCTTGGAGTTTACGAAGGGAAGGTGGCTGTCTTCTTTGGGAGGCCCGGCGGCGACTTTTTTCTGCTCAAGGAGGTTACCGCAATTCCCGTTACCCGCCTCCTGCCGGAGGATCGCCGGCGTCTCCAAGAAGGAGTTCCCACCGATCCAAAGCGGTGGAAGGAACTTCTGGCTGGCCTAACGGAATAGCGGCCCAGGAGACCGCTGAAAAGCCCCATCTGCTGTGTCGCGCCCGCGGCGGCATAGCCCCCCCTAGCCGAGGCCGAGCCCCCTTTTGGCAGATGCCGGGATCTGCAAGGTTAGTAAAAATGGGCGCTCGGAGCATTCCAATTAGCCCAAGTCTTAGCGAAAATGACCCTCTCTTTTCTCCCAATCTCCCACCTTCTCCCTGGTGAGGAGGATTAGAGGCTTGGCCGTCGAAATTCTAAATGAGCTTCTCTGGAAAGGGGATCTTTCATGCCTGGTTTTGAGGGACTTGGGCGGATCTTGATCTACCTCGGCCTGTTCTTGGTCCTCATTGGTCTTTTGATGGTCTTGGGCGGCAGGGTATTTGGCTTGGGGAGGTTGCCGGGGGACATCCTGATCCGGCGTGGGAATTTTACCTTCTATTTCCCCCTGGCGACATCCCTCCTTCTTAGCCTTATTCTGACGTTAGTTTTCAGTTGGCTGGCTAGAAGGTAGAAGAAAACGACCCCCAGAAGAGTTGGTCTTTTGTCGAAGTATTTGACAAGCGAGGTGAAGGTGGTGGTCCCTTTCTCGGGTCGACCAGGAAACACGCCGCCGATGGCTGCAGCAGAAGCCGAACCCCTGGGCCGACCCTCCCGCCGGATATCGGAAGAGCTCCTCCGGCGGGCCAGCACCGGCGACCTGGAGGCTCGAGAAAAGCTCATTACCGACTTCACCCCCTTTGTTCTTCGGGTAGCGGCGCGGGTCGCCGGGAGATATCTCGAGCCCGGCATCGATGACGAGATCTCTATCAGTCTGTCCGCCTTTAACGAGGCCATTGACAGCTTCAGTCCTGATCGGGGCAGTGCCTTCTTGGCTTTCAGCGAAATGGTCATCCGTCGTCGCCTCATTGATTACTACCGGAAGGAAGGTCATCAGAGAGAACTCCCCTTGACCGCCTTCGAGGAGACTGACCAGGATGGGCATGTGGTCAATACCGCGGAGATGCAAGCTGGTTTGCGCAATTTTCAGGCTGAGCACCAGCAAAAGGAACTGCGAGATGAGATTGGCGTCTTCGCGGCTACCCTTGGTCAGTTTGGGATTCGCCTGGCTGACCTGGCCCAGGCCTCGTTAAAGGCGGACAGACTGAT
>JAMCWA010000097.1:0-17119 GCA_023475165.1 Bacillota bacterium
TGGAGGTTGTTGACAGCCATTGGGGCTAAGCGAGGTTTCCTGTTAGCTGGCGGCGCAGTGGATCTGGAAAAGGCGGCGCGGGTGTTGCTAAAGGATTTTCGGACGGGGGTCCTGGGGCGGATTTCCCTGGAGGAACCCAGAGATGGATAGAGGTAGTCCCAATTCCGTCCGTGCCATTACGGAATGGTTGGCCGGCTTAACCAGGGTTGACCGGGAGGTAGCCTTAGCCCAGCTCTCCAGGGATAGCCGCCCTGGTGTCCAACGCGCTCTGGCCAGGTTTCTGGCTCACTGGGAGGCGGAGGAAAGGGAGACAGAGCGTTTGAAGAGCCTCTACCGACTGGAGGAAGAGGCGCACCGGGCCGGTTACCAACTGGTGGCCGGCGTGGATGAGGCTGGGCGAGGTCCGCTGGCCGGGCCAGTAGTAGCGGCGGCAATCATCTTGCCGGAAAGTCTCCTTATTCCCGGCCTGAACGACTCGAAGAAAATACCGGAAGAAAAACGCGAGCGGCTTTACGACCAGATCCTGCACCAGGCTCTGGCCTTTGGGGTGGGAAGGGCTGACCCGGAATTCATTGACCAGCATAATATCTTGCGGGCGACCTTTTGGGCGATGGTCCAGGCGATCAGAAACCTCCCGCTTGTGCCGGATCTGGTCTTGGTCGATGGAGGCTTTCCCATCAGGAACCTGGCCCTACCGCAGCGGGCGGTGATCAGGGGGGATTCCCTGTCCTGTTCCATTGCCGCCGCCTCCATCATAGCCAAGGTTACCCGGGACCGGCTGATGCGGGAGTATGATCTTGTCTACCCTGAGTATGGGTTCAGCCAGAACAAGGGCTATGGGACTCCCGAGCACCTGGCGGCCCTGACCCGGTTTGGGCCCTGCCCTATCCACCGGCGCAGCTTTAGCTGGGAGGTGGCGGCAACTCGGGAAGAGTAACTGGAAAAGTATTGCCCTTGTCCTGGCTGGGATGTATAATAATGGCAAGTAGACAAAGTACTGAGAAGAAGGGGAGGTCTCCTTGCGTGGTAACCGCAGGTTGACAGGCCAGCGGGGGGAAGAGGCGGCAGCCAGATTCCTGCAGGAGATGGGTTACCAGATCCTCCGGCGGAACTTCTATACCCGTTACGGCGAAATTGATCTGGTGGCTCTGGAGGGAGAAACCCTGGTCTTTGTAGAGGTCAGAAGCCGCTCGACCTCCGGTTACGGACGGGCGGTGGAGTCCATCAATAGGAGGAAAAAGGCGCACTTGCATCAGGCGGCCCTAGTTTATCTGACGAAAAACTCGAACTCAGCCAGTACGACCGTGGCCTGGAAAGGTCTGCGTTTTGACGTGGTTACGGTGGAATACGGTATCGATGGGAGCAATCCTGGATCTGACCGGCAACGGGAAACCCGGCCGGCCAGGGGTTTGGAGGCGGGAGGGGGCGGTAAGACCCAGGCTTGTTCGGTCAGCTCAAAGGTTGGGGAAAAAACGCCTATCCTGCACCTGTACAAAAATGCGCTCTGATTTTCAACGGGGAGCCAATCCCTTCCCGGCGTTTTGGTTGCTCTAATCCAGGAGACTGCTGAAAAGCACCCGTCTGCGTGTCAGGCGGGCTCCCGCCCACCTCCGCTAGGAGGGGCACGCCCCCTTTCGGCGGCACCTACGGTGCCTGAGCACCCCCGAAGGCCTGGGGGAGTTCCTCTCACAGACCCCCGGCGGCTGAGACGCCGTCCGGGGGCTCCTCGCTCAACGTACCACCTAGTACGCCTCGCTTCGGAGCCTTGCCTTCTTCGCATCTGGGCTGATGTGAGGTCTCGCCCCAACGTTATCTCGGGCGGGTCAACCACGCAAGACGCAGTTCGCCAGCACACTCCTAGGGGACCGCCCCATGCACAGCGGCGGACTGGCGCCAAAAGCGGGTCAGAATCTCCTCCACCACCTGCCGGTCGTTGAAGGGGATACTCTGGTCACCGACGATCTGAGCCGTCTCATGGCCCTTGCCAGCAATAATGACGATATCTCCGGGAGAAGCGGCCGCCAAGGCCCGTTCGATGGCCACCCGGCGGTCGACGATAACTTCATAGCCAAGGCGAGGCGGACCGGCTTCCAGGAGGCCTCGTTCCACTTCCCTGGCTATATTCCAGGGGTCTTCGCCATAGAGATTGTCGGAGGTAATGATGGCCCAATCGGAATAACTGGCGGCCACTGCGCCCATGACGGGCCTCTTGAGCCGATCCTTGGCGCCTTCGGCTCCGAAGACGACGATGCGTTTGCCGGAGGGAGTGATCTCTCCAGCCATCATTAGGATATTTTTCAGGGCGGCGGGGTTATGGGCAAAATCGATCATGACAAAGAAATCCTGTCCCACGTCAACATACTCGTAATGGCCGGGCACCCCATAGAACTCCTTTATGGCAGTGCTGGCCAGCGTGAGGTCGATGTTGCAGGCTTCAGCTGCGCTGATGGCCGCCAGGGCGTTGTAAATGTTAAACAGGCCGGGAATCCTTAGGGTCAATTCCCTTTCCCCATTTGGGGTACTCAATCTGATTTGCGTACCGTGGGCGTTCCAGCTCTCCCTCTTGGCTTTGAACTGGGCAGAATCATTCTCTATGCCATAAGTCAAGAGCTTGACGCCGGGAGGGAGTTTCCTCTGGATGTGGAAGGCGCTGGGATCGTCCAGGTTAAGGACGGCATGGGGAGAGGGTTTGGCCCCAGTACTTAAATTGGTAAAGAGGCGAGTTTTGGCTTCCAGGTAATTCTCAAAAGTGCCGTGGAAATCAAAGTGATCATGGGTGGCGTTGGTGAAGACGGCCACATCAAAATCACATCCGGTGACCCGATCCAGGGACAAGGCGTGGGAGGAAACCTCCATTACGACGTACTGAACACCAGCGTCCACCATCTCTCGTAGCAGGGCTTGCAGTTCTACTGACTCAGGAGTGGTCCGCCCGGCCGGGTAACTCTTTCCGTTGATCTTATAGGCAATAGTCCCGATAAGACCGGTCCTGAAACCGGCTCGGCTCAGGATGGTCTCAATCAGGTACGTGGTGGTGGTCTTCCCGTTGGTACCGGTTACGCCGATAACCCGCAGCTTTCGGGAGGGATGACCATAGAAATTGGTGCTAATTTGGGCCAGGGCATGCCGCCCGCTGGTCACCAGGATCAACGGGAGATTCAGGCTTACTTGCAGCGGTTTTTCAGCAACGATGCCCACCGCCCCACGCCGCACCGCTTCGGAGATAAAACTGTGGCCATCCTTCTTGAACCCCTGAATGGAAACAAAGAGGTCGCCTGGCTTGACCTGCCGCGAGTCGTTGGTTACGCCCGTAATTTGGACAGAAAGATCACCTCTCCCGGATAGAGTCTCCACTCCGGTCAACACTTCGTCCAGTCTCAAGGTCTTCGCACCGTCCCCTGTGCTCTTGAAGTTTATTCTATGCTTTGACTATCCTTTTATGACGACCATGGTTCCTGAATATTCGACGTTGCCCCCCCTTTATCCTCTATTTGTTACGAAACTATGAACGGTCGCCTTACCTGCCATAAGCCCCTTTCTAGGGAGCCGACCGGTCTTGCCTTTAGCATGACAGACGAATCTTAGAAAGGAATTGGAAAGTGATTAGAAGAGGATTAGAGGCTAAGAGCTGCAGCGGCCAATGGCAGGTGGGGAAAAGCCAATAGGTGAATCGGAGTGGCAGGAATTCCCTCGGAACCCGTCGAATTCCTCTATAGAATATTCCAGGGGGTCTTCAAATTTGATAGCCAGGATCTATTCAGCCGCCGTCTACGGCCTCAACGGTTACCAGGTGGAAGTGGAGGTCGACATCTCCAGCGGCCTACCTTCCTTCACCGTCGTCGGCCTACCCGATGCCGCCATCCGCGAGGCCAGAGAGAGGGTTCGCTCTGCTGTAAGGAACACCGGTCTGGAATTTCCTTTAGCCCGTATCACCGTGAATCTGGCCCCTGCCGACATCCCTAAGGAGGGTCCGGCCTTTGATCTCCCGATCGCGCTGGGCCTTTTGGCTGCCTCCGGCCAGATTGGCTTGGAGGAGCTGAAAGGTTTTACCCTCATCGGCGAGCTATCCCTGGAAGGTTGGCTGCGCCCGGTCAAAGGGGTCTTACCCATTGCGGCAACTCTGCACCGCAATGGCCACCGAAAGATCATCCTGTCGGAGCAGAACGCCCCGGAAGCCCTCAGTGTCGATGGGGTGGAGGTTTTTCCCGCCCGTTCCCTGGGAGAAATCGTGGCCCATTTCCGCGGAGGGCCGCGGTTAGAGGCGGCCTTGACTGGAAGCTTGGGAGCTACGAATCCTTTCAACCACCAATTCGAAGACTTTGCCGATGTCCGCGGCCAGGTCGCGGTGAAAAGGGCTCTGGAGGTGGCCGCCGCAGGGGGACACAATCTCTTGATGATCGGCCCCCCCGGCTCGGGGAAGACGATGCTGGCGCGCCGGTTACCTGGCATCCTTCCCCCTTTGACCCAGGAGGAATCCCTGGAGGTAAGCAAGATTTACAGCATCGCCGGGCTCCTTCCCCCCGGCACGGGCCTCATCCAAAGACGCCCCTTCCGTTCTCCCCACCATAGCCTTTCCCAGGCGGCCATGGTTGGGGGAGGCCCCTTCCCGCGACCAGGCGAGGTCAGCCTGGCCCATCACGGGCTTCTCTATCTGGACGAACTGCCGGAGTTCCCCCGCAAAACCCTGGAGGTCCTCCGTCAGCCCCTGGAAGATGGACAGATCACCTTGTCTCGGGCCAAGGCCAGCATCACCTATCCGGCCAGTTTCATGCTAATCGCCTCCATGAACCCCTGTCCGTGCGGGTTTTTCGGCGATCCGGTGCAGGAATGCAGGTGCAGCCTGAGACAGGTCAGGGACTACCGTTCCCGCCTCTCTGGGCCCCTGTTGGATCGTTTCGATGTGCAGGTGGAGGTCCCCCGCCTGCCCTACGCGGATCTGGAAGATGCTCCCTCCGGAGAGCCATCAACCTTGATCCGAGCCAGGGTCCGGCAAGCGCGTCAGAGACAACAGCAACGCCTGGCTGAGCATGGACTTTTCTACAACGCCCAGATGAGGGCCCCACACCTGAGGCAATGGGTTCGGCTCGACCGGCCCGGTCGTGCCCTCTTAAAAGCCGCCTTTGACCGGCTGGGCCTGAGTGCCCGAGCCCACGATCGGATTTTGAAGGTGGCCCGCACCATCGCCGATCTGGCCGGTCAGGTTGACGTCAGTGAAGAACATGTGGCCGAAGCCATCCAGTACCGGAGCCTGGACCGGGGGCTCATGGTTTAGTTGAAATGAATCACTGGATGGGGTTCTTTCAGCCGTTTCCCTAGAGCAAAGCGATAACGCCTACCACCACGATGATGATTCCCGAAAGAACTTCCCCGTTACGCTCCAGCCATTCCAGGCGGACGGTTTCCAACCCGCGCAGGGAAAGCCAGACAATCCCGACCATAGAGACAATCGTGACAGCCACCCACGCCGCGATGGCGGCCAGGGAGGTAAAGACGCCCCTGGTGCTGGCTGCCAGAAAGATCGGAATGGATTCAGCGCAGGGCCGTGCCCCCAGGAGGGCACCGAGGGCGTAATCGGAACGGACCAGGTCGTGAGAGTGGCTGTGCCCGTGCCCAGCGTGCGGGTGATCGTCAGTCTGACCGGCGTGGTTGTGATGGTGGGCGTGGCTGTGATCGGGGTCATCCTGCCGCTGCCGGGGTTGACCCTCCCGGGGCCAACCCCGCCAGATGAAGTAAACCCCCAGTCCTATTACCACCAGCCCGATGAAAGTATCCAGTCCCCTGGTAATCCAAGCGGCCGCCCCTTCGCCGATCAAGGCAAAGACCAAACCGATTAATACTGTAGAAAACAGATGGGCTATAGCGCCAACGACAGCCATCCCCATGGCTCGACTGCGCGGCATCTTTTTTGCCTTAGCCGTCAGGATATAAGGCAGCCAATGGTCTGGGATGAGGGTATGTCCGGCGGCAGCTAGAGCCGCCGCCCCAACAAGGAAATAAGTGCCTGGCGTCATCGGCATCAATCTCCTTTAGCCGAGTTCTTGGATCAACTCATAACCGTTCCTATCGACAGGTCTTTAGGGAAGGAACAGGACTTCTCTTAACCTAACCTGGCACTACAATAAGGACATGTCGCTTTTTTGCCAGACTCAGTTTGGCTGCGTGAGGGAAGGTTTCACCGTCCGGTTCCATACCGCAAAGTCCTGGTCGCGTTGAAGATGGCCACGAGGGCGACCCCCACGTCGGCAAACACGGCCTCCCAGATGGTGGCCACGCCCAAGGAGCCCAGGAAGAGGAAGAATCCCTTGACGCCCAGGGCCAGGGCGACGTTTTGCTGGACGATACGGCGCGTGTACCGGGCCATCTCCACCGCTTGAGCCAACCGGGAGGGTTTATCCTCCATGAGCACCACGTCGGCGGCCTCAATGGCCGCATCGCTCCCCAATCCTCCCATGGCCACCCCGACGTCGGCCCTGGTGATGACCGGGGCGTCGTTGATTCCGTCCCCGACAAAGGCAAGCTTCTGCTTGCGGCGGTCGGAAAGACCTGCCACCAGTTCCTCCACCTTAATAACCTTATCTTCCGGCAGAAGTTTGGCGAAATAGGCATCCAAGCCCAGATTTTCCGCCACCTGACGGGCCATAGCCTCTTCATCGCCAGTCAACATGACCGTCTTTCGGACGCCGAGCCTTTTCAGCCGGGTGATCGCCTCCCTGGCGTCTGGCTTCACTTCGTCGGAAATCAGGATGTAACCGGCGAAGACTCCGTCCGCGGCCACATACACCCTCGTGCCTTTCACTTCGCCAACTTCGGTCCCACCGCCACCGTTAGCACCCCTCAGCGCGATCCCTTCCCGCTGCATCAGGCGGTCGTTGCCGGCCAGGACCTTCCTCCCGCCGACCAGGGCGGAGATCCCATGGCCGGCAATCTCTTGGTAATCGCTGATCCTGTCCTGGACAATCCCCTGCTCGTAAGCGGTGCGGATGGACTGGGCGATGGGGTGGTTGGAAAAGGCCTCGGCGTGGGCGGCCAGGTAGAGAAGTTCCTTCCCAGAAAAACCGTTGTCTGGCACGACCCGCGTTACCCGAAAGACACCTTTGGTCAACGTACCGGTCTTATCAAAGACCACCGTGTCAAGATCCGTCAGGGCATCTATGAAGTTCGCTCCCTTGACCAGGATACCCCGGCGGGACGCGCCGCCGATGCCGCCGAAGTAGCCCAGGGGAATGGAAATTACCAGGGCGCAGGGGCAGGAGATGACCAGCAGCACCAGGGCGCGGTAAATCCACTCGGGAAACGTGGCCCCGGGAATGACCAGGGGGGGAAGTACGGCCACAGCCAGGGCCCCAAAGACCACGGCCGGGGTGTAGTAGCGGGAAAAAGTGGTTATAAACTGTTCTGTTGGGGCCTTCCGTTCCGCAGCATTTTCCACCAGTGCCAGGATACGGGCTACTGCTGACTCGGCGGAGGGCTTCGTCACCCGAACCGTCAGCAGCCCCTGGGTATTCACCATACCGGCCAGGACCTTTTCGCCCGCTTCCACCTTGCGGGGCACTGATTCCCCCGTCAGGGCCGAGGTGTCGAGGAAAGAGGTTCCCTCCACCACTTCGCCGTCCAGGGGCACCCTTTCCCCAGGCTTGACGAGGATGAGCTGGCCGACCGACACCTCCTCCGGCCTTACTTGCCTGGCTTCCCCGTTCACCTTCAGGTTGGCGTAATCCGGCCGGATATCCAGCAAGGCGCCTATGGAACGACGGGAACGATCGACGGCCCGATCTTGGAAGTACTCGCCCACGGAGTAAAAGAGCATCACCGCCGCTGCTTCCGGCAACTGGTGGATGGCGATAGCTCCGGCGGTGGCCACCGTCATGAGGAAGTTCTCGTCAAAGACCTGGCCGCGCACCAGGTTCTGGACGGCCTTTCTAATGACGGGCCAACCCACCAGGAAGTAAGAAGCTAGAAGGATCAGGTACTCGGCCCAGGAATAGGGGGTAAGATGGAGAGAGGCATTGAAAATGGTACCCACGGTTAGGAGAAGACCGGCCAGACCGATCACATAAAGGTGTCTGGTCCCATTGCCTTCCTCTTCTTCGTCTATCGAGGTGTCTTTATTGGAAACCAACAACTGGACCTCCGGTTCGACCCGGGCAATGGCCTCTTCGGCGAAGGGCACCAGTTCGGGAGGAAGATCCACGGTTTCGGTGGCAAAGCTGACAGTCACCTTCTCTAGCCCTTCAATCTTACGGAGTTCCTGTTCAATCTTGACCGCACAACTGGCACAGTCCAACCCGGCGAGTCTATAACGCATCGTTAGGTTTCTCCTCCGCTTGGAAAATGGGATACTGTCCGTGGGCCAGGCCGTCATGTCGCTCCTGACAACTAATCCTCCCGGTTATTGTCACCAGGGCGGACTGGGACCCCACTGTTCTCTGATTTATAAGAAGTCTCCTGGGCGTGGCGGGCGTGCTCCAATCCCTGCCTGAAGAGGTCCACAACGTGGTCATCGTCCAGGGAGTAGTAGACGACCTTCCCAGCCTTGCGATATTTCACCAGACGCAGGTTCCGTAGGAGGCGAAGTTGGTGGGACACGGCAGAAATTGACATCCCCAAAAGGGCGGAAAGGTCACAGACGCACAGTTCTTCCGCTTGGGTCAAGGCATAGACGATTCGTGCCCGGGTTGGGTCCCCCAGAGCCTTGAAGATGTCGGTCACTCCCTGGACAAGTTTCGCTTCGATAAAGTGCTGCCGGAGCTTGAGGACCTGATCTTCGTGGATGCAGACAACTTGACAAACATCGTCTGGGCCAGCCATTCCTTCACCTCCTCCCGGTGGGCCCTATCTACCCCCTATCCGAACAGCCGCGACCTTCGGGGGTCCGGTTAGGCGAAGATGCCGGGATCTGTCTGAGCAAGAACGGTCCTTTTGTCGGACGGGCAGGTCTGGTAAACAATTGAATAATTGTTCAAGTATCCTCAAGAACATCATAGGCTCAGCATTAACTAGATGTCAAGAGTTTTTTAAAAGAAACGTCTCGGGCGACACCGTCCAGGCCGAAGCGTGAGAACATTTTCATCGCCGCGGATGCCACACCCCGGGTTCAGCCAGGCCAGTCCGGCTTTGGTCAAACCGCGGGGCGGTGCTGGTTTGACATTGATGACGGCCCAAGCTCGGCTTTTGGGGTGAATGGTTCAGGATGAGCTTGTCAGGCTGGGGAAAACATAGTAATATTAGTCCTGATACTATCACTTGGCCACGAGGGCCGGCAACGCCCAGACGGCGCCCGAGGAGGCGTCTGGCTTTGTCTGGTAGAAGGCTGAGCCGACGGTGGCCAGGCTCAAACCGCGTGAATTCCATCAGAATAGGACACGGGGGAGCGACCGAGGGGAGGAAAAGAGGCTGGTTTTCCATGGCTTACGGAGGAAACCGGCGCTGAAACATGGACTATTTCTTGACCGAAACCCAAGTAATGATTCGTGATATCGTCAGGAAGATCGCTGAAGAGAGATTGGCGCCCATCGCCGCGGAACTGGATGAAACAGAGAGATTCCCGCGGGAGATCATTGATCTACTGGCCCAGGCCGACCTGGCGGGCGTGCTGATTCCCGAAGAATACGGCGGCCTAGGCGGTGGAGTCGTGGAGAATTGCCTGGTGGTGGAGGAATTGAGCCGGGTGGAGTCAGGGACCGCCATCAGTTTTGCCGCCACCTGGCTGGGGGCAACGCCAATTTTGCTGGTGGGGAATGAAGAACAAAAACGGAAGTACCTACCCCAGTTAGCCGCGGGGAGGTTGCTGGCGGCTTTCGCCTTAACCGAGGCCGATGCCGGTAGCGATGCGGGAAACATCAGGACCACGGCCGCCCTGGATGGCGACCACTATGTCCTGAATGGAACCAAGCAATGGATCACCAGCGGCGGCGAGGCCGACATTTACACCGTGATTGCCCTGACCGACAGGAGAAAGGGACCTCGGGGTGCCAGTGCTTTCATTGTCGAGAAGGGTACCCCCGGCTTTGGTTTTGGCAAGAAAGAAAAGAAGATGGGAATTCGTTCTTCCACTACGCGCGAACTCATCTTCGACAACGTCAAGGTCCCCAAAGAAAACCTTCTCGGACGCGAGGGCCAGGGTTTCATTATCGCCTTGAAGACCCTGGACCGGGCCAGACCTGGGGTGGGGGCTCAGGCCGTGGGTATTGCGCAGGGGGCTTTGGAGGCCTCCCTGCGCTATGCCCGGGAACGGGTTCAATTTGGCCAACCGATCTCTTCCTTCCAGGCGATTCAACATATGCTGGCGGACATGGCCACCCAAATTGAGGCTTCCCGAGCCCTGGTCTACTCTGTGGCCAGGTTCATCGATGCGGGAGCCAGGGAGTTCTCCAAGGAGGCGGCCATGGCCAAGCTTTTTGCCTCTGACGTGGCCATGAGAGTAACCACAGACGCCGTGCAGATTTTTGGCGGCAACGGTTACATGCGGGAATACCCGGTGGAAAAGATGATGCGGGACGCCAAGATCACCCAGATTTACGAGGGTACTAATCAGATCCAGCGCAATGAGATTGCCGCCCAGCTCATCAAGGAGGCGGCCTCGCGGAAGAAAAAATAGGTGACCGGGCTGTTGGAAACTGGACTTTTTCATGCTGGGTGTTTCCGGCCAGCCGGAAAGAGGCGTTGCGAGGGCGAATTATTGCTGTTCATTAGCACCAGGTGTTAATGCTACATAGTAACTCCTGGTAATCATCTGAGAGAAGGGTGACGAGGTTGAAGGTTGTCGTTTGCCTCAAACAGGTACCAGACACGGCGGAGGTCAAGATTGACCGGGCCACCAATACCCTGATCCGGGAGGGGGTTCCCAGCATCATCAATCCCTTTGATCGCTACGCCCTGGAGGAGGCGGTGCGAATCAAGGAACGGCTGGGAGCCAGCGTCACTGTTCTCAGCATGGGTCCGGATCAGGTCAAGGAGGCCCTGCGGGAAGCCCTTTCCCTGGGGGCGGATGAGGCCATTCTTTTGAGCGATCGTGCCTTCGCCGGGGCCGATACTCTGGCCACCTCTTACTCCTTGGCCAGGGGGATTGAAAAGATTGGTGGGTATGACCTAATCCTCTTTGGAAAACAGGCTATAGATGGGGACACGGGACAGGTGGGACCAGGGGTGGCGGAGGTCCTGGGGTTGCCCCACATCACCCTGGTCCGCCGGCTGGTAGATCTGCGGGAGGGACAGGTTAAGGTGGAACGCCTGGTAGAAGGCGGTTGGGAGTTGCTGGCGACCGCACTTCCCGCCGTTTTCACCGTGGTTAAAGAGATCAACGAACCCCGGGTTCCTTCCATTAAAGGTATGCTGCGGGCCAAACGGGCCGAAATACCGGTCTGGAGGGCCGCTGACCTGCAAGCCGATCCGCGAAGGACGGGTCTGGCCGGTTCCCCAACCCGCGTGGCTAAGATCTATACCCCGGTCTTTGATCGCCAGGCCGAGGTTCTCAGCGGTACGGCTGGGGAACAAGCGCAGGCGCTGGTGGCAAGGCTACGAGAGAACAAGATCATATGAACTCATCCTGTTCTCTCCTCAATTTAGGCTAAACTGGTGATGCCAGCTAATACCATACATGATTGGTTGCTGTCCGCCGCATAGTTGCCGGGAAAGCTGGATGAGTGCTGAGAAAGAAGCTTACGGGTAGCCTGGACAGCGGCCACGGAAAGGATCGCAGTATGAGTCTTACAGCCAATAAGGAACACGCCAGTGGGGTTTGGGTTTTTGCGGAACACCGGCGGGGACAATTCCCCTCGGTGGTATTTGAATTATTGGGAGCAGGCCGGAGACTGGCCGATGATCTTGGGGAGAAGCTCTTTGCCCTTTTGCTGGGGGGGGTAGGCGTGGGGGGAAAAGCCCCCGACCTCATCGCCGGTGGGGCAGATACCGTATACTTGGTCGAAGACGAAGTTCTGGCGGATTTCACCGATGACCCTTACGTTGATACCCTGGAATCCCTGGTTACCAGGTACCATCCCTCCGTTCTCCTGTTCGGTGCCACGGCTAACGGACGGTCTTTGGCACCCCGTCTGGCGGCCCGCCTGCAGACGGGCCTGACGGCCGACTGCACCGGTCTGGAGATCGATCCGGAGAAGGGGAATCTCTTGCAGGTCCGCCCGGCCTTTGGGGGCAATATCATGGCGACGGTGATTTGCCAGGAAAGGCGGCCCCAGATGGCCACTGTGCGCCCGCGGGTGATGAAGCGCCTGCCGCCTGATCCGGGTCGGATGGGAGAGATCATCCGAGAAATGGTTCCCCCGGGGCGGAAAAAGAGGGTGGATTTTCTGGATTTTGTGGCGGAACTCAAAGAGACGGTCAACATTGAGGAAGCGGACATCATTGTCTCCGGGGGACGGGGAATGGGCGATCCCAGTAATTTCCGCCTCCTGGAGGAGCTGGCCGGTGCCCTGGGGGGGGCGGTAGGTGCCTCGCGCGCGGCCGTGGATGCCGGTTGGGTACCCTATTCGTATCAGGTGGGGCAGACCGGGAAGACGGTTTCCCCGCAGGTCTATTTTGCCTGTGGGATCTCCGGGGCGGTCCAGCATTTGGTGGGGATGCGGTCTTCAGACATCATTGTGGCCATCAACAAGAATCCGGAAGCACCCATTTTCCAGGTGGCCACCTACGGGCTGGTGGGTGATGTTCTGGAGATCGTCCCAGCCTTGACGGCGGAGATCAGGCGCTGGAAAGGTGAGGCTTGAGGGGCCCTTCATTACTCTGTCATCGGGCCCATCCACACGCCCTAAGTTTCGCTGCGAGCGAGGAGCATGCCTCGTTGAAGCGGTCTCCCGGCGGAACCGGTCTCTGGGTTCGCGCGGACGGGTACGAAGAAAGGTCCATAGGTCGAGGGAGGACAAGAGGTCGCCCCCCTCGACCTATCTTATCTTTCTAGGTTAGTAAAGAAGGGAAGGATGGCAAATTGCCGGGATTGGCGCTGCAAGGAATAAAGGTATTGGATCTCTCCCGGGTGTTGGCTGGACCCTATTGTACCCTGGTTTTGGCCGATCTGGGTGCGGAGGTGATCAAGGTCGAGGTCCCGGGCGTCGGGGACGATGCCCGCTCCTTCGGCCCTTTCCTTCAGGGGGAAAGCGCCTACTTTATGAGTTTAAACCGGAATAAGAAGAGCATCATCCTGAATCTGAAGGATGAAGCCGGACGAGGCATCTTTCGTCGTCTGGTAACTCAATTTGACGTATTGGTGGAAAACTTTCGCCCAGGGACCATGGCCAAACTGGGTTTGGGCTATGAGGAATTGGCCAGGGTGAATCCTGGTCTCATTTATACGGCTATCTCGGGTTTCGGCCAGACGGGCCCCTACCGGGATCGGCCCGCCTATGACATCGTGGTGCAGGGGATGGGCGGGATCATGAGCATCACCGGTGAGCCTGGGGGGATCCCAACCAGGGTTGGTGCTTCCCTGGGGGACATTACGGCGGCTCTCTTTGCCGTAACCGGCATTCTGGCGGCCCTGCACCAGCGCGGGTTGACCGGTGAGGGGCAGCTGGTGGACGTGGCCATGCTGGATGGGCAGGTGGCCATCCTGGAGAATGCCATCGCCCGTTATGAGGTGATGGGTCAGGTGCCCGGGCCGTTGGGTAACCGGCATCCCTCCATCACCCCCTTTACCTCGGTGCGGGCCGCTGACGGCTGGCTGATCATAGCGATAGGCAATGACAGCCTTTGGAAGAGGTTTTGCCGCCTGATAGAGCGGCCCGAATTGGCCGACGACCCGCGTTTTGCCACGAATCCTGCCCGTACCGACAACTGGCCGGAATTGGAGAGGATCCTGGCCGGGATCTTTGGCGCGCGACCAGTAGCCCAATGGCTCCCTGTCTTGGAGGAAGCCGGGATTCCCTGTGGTCCCATCAATGACATCGCCCGGGTAGTAGCCGACCCGCAGGTCCAGGCCAGGGAGATGATCTGGGAGATGACTCACCCGGTAGCTGGGAAACTAAAGATGGCCGGTTCCCCTATCAAGCTTTCTGGGGCAGAAAAGGGCGGGATCCGTCTCCCGGCTCCTCTGCTGGGCGAGCACACCCGGGAGGTTCTGATATCCTATCTGGGTTTGTCCCCGGAAGAGGTGAACGAACTGGCGGAAGCGGGGGCGATTGGTTGGCCTGAGGTGGGAAGCGGCAGTGGCGGCCCGCGCCTATGAGCCCGCTGAAAAACCCCCATCTGCTTTGGCGTAATCTACCAGCAATAGGCTGCCATCAACAAGTGTGGAAACTATGGCCGTTTGCATCGCTCCGGCGGCTTTGGGGGTCCTAACTGTGAGCTCTATAAGAAAAACGCCTCGCCAGGAAGGAATTCCCAGGGGAGGCGTCGAATTGTTCTAAGCATGGATGAGTGGCTGAGGTTGCTAAAGATTCCAGAGGTGGGTCCCCGGCGGCTGGCCCGTTTGTTGCGCCGTTTTGGGGAAGCCGGAGAAATCTGGCGGGCTTCGGTCCCAGAGCTGGCCGCCGAGGCAGGTTTGTCTTTGGAGCAGGCCGAAGCGATGAAGGATTTGGGCGCCAGTCTTTCCGTGGCTCAGGAGCGGCGCACCATCGACCAAATGGGGATCGGGGTGGTGACCTGGGCGGATTCGTCCTACCCACCCCTGTTACGCGAGATCGCGGATCCGCCCGCGGTTCTCTTTGTTTTGGGAAAGCCTGAGTGCCTTTCTGCACCGGCGGTGGGCATCGTGGGAACTCGAAGAGCTACGGGCTACGGTCTTGCGGTGACGCAGAGGTTGGCTCGCGATCTGGTCAGAGCCGGGGTGACGGTGGTGAGCGGGCTGGCGGTGGGAGTAGACGGCGCGGCCCACCGGGGAGCCCTGGAGGGGGCGGGGATCAGCCCGGATGGAGAAGGTTCCCGCGGAACCGTCTGGCAGCCAGGGGACAAAGGCGGTCCGGGAGAGGCCGGCACGGCCGTGACGGAAAGAGCGACCCTCCCAGCCCCCGTGGGCGAGAGGACGCCCTCTCTTGGGGCGGGCCCCTGTCCTAAGCGGGAGAGTTGGCCCAAGGCCGCTTCGACCTCTCTGCCGCAATCTCAGGGCGGCAGGGCGTTGCGACCCTGCCCAACCGTAGCCGTTCTGGGTGGTGGGCTCGACCGGCTCTATCCCCCGGAGAACCGACGCCTGGCTCAGGTCATTGTCCGCGAGGGAGCCCTGATGTCCGAGTTCCCGCCGGGAACGGAACCGGAGAAGTACCATTTCCCCCTTCGGAACCGCCTGATCAGCGGTCTTTCCCTGGGGGTGGTGGTGGTGGAGGCGCCGGAGAAAAGCGGTGCCCTGATCACCGCGGATCAGGCCCTTGAGCAAGGCCGCTCCGTCCTGGCCGTCCCGGGACAGATTACCTCTCTGGCCAGCCGCGGGACAAACCGTCTTTTGCAGCAGGGGGCACGAGTTGTTCTTTCTTGGGAGGATGTGCTAGAAGAGCTTAACCTCCCCCGGCCTGACGCCCCGGTGGAGAAAACCGGAGAGACGCATCAGTTGAACCAGGAGGAATGGCTGATCTATCAGCTGCTGCGGGAAGGGGTGAGCGACACCGATCAATTGGTGGAAAAGGCGAGACTCCCAGCGGGCGTGGTAGCCTCCCTCTTAACCCGGCTGGAAGTAAAGAACCTGGTCAAAAAGGCCAGAGGGAGGGTGGAGGCGGTTCAAGATTAGAAAGAACACGAGGCGATGGCAGAAAAGTGCCACCGCCTAGGCTCACATTAGTCTTCACGGCCGAAGCGAAAAATTGTGCCCCGGGCGGAAAGTCGGACTTCTTGCCGAAATATACATATAGCAAAAAGGAAATGATGCACAATCCACTCGGGGCCTTTAGAAATGAGCGATTTTAACATGGAGGAAAAACGGCGCGTCCGGACCTGAAGAATTTTTTACGAAAAACATAAAATCGAGCAGGATTTCTTGAACAAGGGTCGAATTCAATAATACGAAGAGAAATGGTAATCGAGGTCCCCAAGATAAGTCATGAAACATTTTTTTGGACAGATCATGTGACTAAAAGCACAAAGAGCGCTAAGCGCCTGGAGTTATCACAAAAGTGACGGCCTCACAGCCCTTGATATTGGTTGCATACGTCACAATGAAAGAGAAATGAAATATTTGTGGTTGCTAAGTATGCGATTAGAATAACAAATACGCTGGAATGTGGGCCGCTGGCCTGGCAAATGGATCCAGAAATGGTGGCAAGACAAGCGGAAAGGCGGCTTCTTGCAGGCCCGGTTTGGCGAAGGAATTCACAAGCCTTTTCCCGGGAAAGGGGGTGTCGACCTTTGTATATGGTGATGGTGGATGAGGAGAAATGTACAGGTTGCGGGGAATGCGCCGGTTCTTGCCCGGCTAAACTCCTTGCCCTCAACGGTAAGAAGGCTTACGTCTGTGGGGATTGCACCGAATGCCTGGGTTGTCTGACCTGTGTAACCGTTTGCCCCTCCGGGGCCGTAACGGTGCAGGAGTACTGAGGCGGGGCCTGGAGGGAGCGGCTCCTTTAGATCCGGTATTATCCGGATGAGAGCGGCTGGGTATTGGCAGGAGCGGAAGGGGGGAGGCCAGGGAGACCGATGGAAAAATGCTCTCAAGGGTCTCCCGGGAACTGAGGAAAGTCTATTCGCGGAGTGTCGGCAACTCTTTTTGAAACGGAGGTGGGTTGAATGGCTGAACTGCAAGAAGGTAAGGTGGCGGAGCAGGAGAAGGCGACCCTAGCGACGCCTCTTTTGGATGAATTGGAGAAGGGGCCCTGGCCCAGTTTCGTCACCGAGATGAAGAAGGCAGCAGAGAAGAAGTCGTCGGCCAGGGACCATCTGCGTCTCCTGGAACTCTCCTACAAGGAGAAGGTAGGTCACTGGAAACATGGGGGTATCGTTGGGGTCCGGGGATACGGTGGTGGGGTAATCGGTCGTTACTCGGACCGCCCGGAAGAGTTCCCCAATGTCAAGGAATTCCATACCATGCGGGTCAACCAGCCCAGCGGTTGGTTTTATAACACCAAGACCCTGCGAGATCTCTGCGATCTTTGGGAGAAATCGGCCCTGGCCACCGAAGCCACACAGTCGTTCGGACAACCGGCAATCTTGATCTTGAACTTGTATGGCCACATGGGACGGTGCAGTT
>JAMCWA010000097.1:17129-37568 GCA_023475165.1 Bacillota bacterium
GGCAGCGGGCTGACCAACTTTCACGGTTCCACGGGGGACATCATTCTTCTGGGGACCACCAGTGAAAACCTACAGAGCTGCTTCAACGAACTGAGCGAGAAGGGATTTGATCTGGGTGGATCGGGCTCGGATCTGCGGACGCCCAGCGCCTGCCTGGGGCCGGCCCGGTGCGAATACGCCTGTCTTGACACCCTGGATCTTTGCCACAACCTGACCCTGGAGTATCAGGACGAACTGCACCGTCCCATGTGGCCATACAAGTTCAAGATCAAGATTGCCGGTTGTCCGAACGACTGTGTGGCTTCGGTGGCCAGGGCCGATTTCTCCATTGTCGGAACCTGGAAGGACGCCCTGCGCATTGATCCCGAGGCCGTTGAGGAGTACGTAAAGGGAGGCTTTGACGTTAAGGCGCTTTGCGACCAGTGCCCGACCGGGGCGCTGCAGTGGAACGAGAAGACCGGGGAACTGGAACTCCAGGACGAGGATTGTGTCCGTTGCATGCACTGCATCAACAGGATGCCCAAGGCCCTGCGGCCGGGGATAGAGAAGGGAGCCACCATCCTGATCGGAAGCAAGGCCACCATCGTCAAGTCGGCCTTCCTTTCCTGGGTGTTGGTCCCCTACATGGAGATGAAGCCGCCCTATACTGAGGTCAAGGATCTTCTGCGCAAGATCTGGGAGTGGTGGGATGAAAACGCCAAGGTCCGAGAGCGAGTGGGTGAGCTCATCTACCGGGTGGGCATGAGGACCTTCCTAAGAGAAATCGGTCTTGCGCCGGTCCCCCAAATGGTTCGTCAACCACGGGCCAACCCCTACTATTTCTGGTGGCCTGAGGAGGTGAAGTGACATGACGCAGCTTCCCAAGACAGATATTGGACCACCCCACTACTATGAGATGTTGCCGCCGGTGATCCAGCGAAACTATGGGCAGTGGAAGTATCATGAGTTACTGAAACCCGGGGTCTTAGTCCACGTGGCCGAATCCGGGGAAAAGATCTACAGCGTCAGGGTCGGCTCGCCGCGACTCCTGAGCATAGACTTTGTGCGGGAGCTCTGCGACCTGGCCGACAAACACTGTGGGGGGCATCTCCGCTTCACCAGCCGCCACAACGTCGAGTTTCTGGTGTCTGAGGAAGAGAACCTGGAGCCCCTCCTGGAGGACTTACGACAGCGAGGACTTCCCGTCGGTGGAACGGGGCATTCCATCAGCAATATCATCCATACCCAGGGCTGGATCCACTGTCATTCAGCGGCCACCGACGCCTCCGGCCTGGTTAAGGCGGTAATGGATGAGCTCTATGAGCATTTTGTATCCATGGATCTGCCGGCCAAGTTAAGGATTGCCGTGGCCTGTTGCCTCAATATGTGCGGCGCCTGCCACTGCTCCGACATTGCCATCGTCGGAATACACCGGAAGCCACCCAAAATCGATCATGATCGGGTGCCCCAGGTCTGTGAGATTCCGACGTTGGTGGCCAGCTGCCCCACCGGGGCCATTAGGCCTAACCCTAAGCTGAAGAGTGTCGAAGTCGTGGAAGAAAAATGCATGTACTGCGCCAACTCCGCAACTGCTTCACCATGTGTCCGGCGATGCCCATTGCTGACGCGGAGAACGACGGGGTGGCCATCATGGTGGGAGGTAAGGTGTCCAACGCCAGGACGGCGCCCATGTTTTCGCGTTTGGCCATCCCCTGGTTGCCCAACAACCCGCCACGTTGGCCGGAGACGGTGGAAGCGGTGAAGAAGATGGTCGAGGTTTGGGCTGGCCGCGCCCGTCCCGGGGAAAGAATGGGTGAGTGGATTGAGAGGATCGGCTGGGAACGCTTCTTCAAGCTGGCCGATATCCCCTTTACCGACAAACACATCGACGACTTCATTTTCTCCATTCCGACCTTCCGAACGACGACCATGTTCAAGTATTGAGAACTGGTGGTGATGAAAATGACCGAACCAGCCAGTGAAGAGGTGAAGGTTCAGGTCCTGGAATACCTGGGGAAAGTGAGCAAGGCCAAGAACGCTGATATTGCCAGATCTATCAACGTCAAAAAGGCGGAGGTGGATCGGGCGGTAAATGAGTTGGCCCGGGAGGGGAAGGTGGAATTCCTCTATATCGGGACCTCTTATGTCAAGTTAGCCGGCAAAGAGGACTGAGTTGGCCCGAAAAGTTGAGATACGGGGGTGTCGAAACATGTCGGGAATGGAATTCAAGGGTTTGACGATCGATGTTGATGAGGATGGTTTCATTCAAGACCCCTCTCTCTGGAATAAGGAAGTGGCTGAGTTTTTTGGCAAGACGGAGGGGATTGAAGAGCTGACCGAGGAGCACTGGAAGGTCATCAACTACCTGAGGGATTACTATCTGGAGTTCGGGATTGCGCCCATGATCCGTAAGCTCTGTAAGGAGACGGGCTACGACCTGAAGAAGATCTATCAACTCTTCCCCAGCGGTCCGGCCAAGGGGGCCTGCAAACTGGCCGGTCTACCCAAACCGACGGGATGCGTCTAAATGCATCCGGACGATCTTGAGGGCGTCTCTTTGGGCGTTGGTCTGGCAGGGGGGCGCCGGGAATAGTCATTACGGGAATGGCCATTAAGGGGGAAGCGGTTCCTTGCAAAAGCAGCGGATAGTGGTGATTGGTGGGGTGGCCACTGGCCCGAAGGTGGCGGCCAGGGCCCGGCGGCTGGATGCGGAAGCCGAGATCACCGTGGTGGAAAGGGGAGCTCTCGTTTCCTACGGGAATTGCGGACTGCCCTATTACCTGAGCGGGCTCGTCAGCAACCTCCTGGAACTGCGCCGCACCCCGGCCGGGCTCTTGCGGGACGAGGCCTATTTTTGGGAGCAGAAGCGAATCCGGGTCCTGACCGGGACTCTGGCCACGGACATCGACCGGGGAAGAAAGAAGGTGGCCATAGCCAACCTGGCCACGGGCGAGACTTCGACTCTACCCTATGACAAATTGGTTTTGGCCACCGGGGCTCACCCCGTCTTGCCGCCGTTCGCTGGTCTGGAACTGAAAGGGGTCTTCACCCTCAACCACCCCGTTGACGCCGAGCAGATGGTGACGGACATCAAGACGCTGGGGGTCAAACGGGTCACCATCATCGGGGCCGGGGGCATCGGCTTGGAGGCGGCGGATGCCCTGAGCACCCGTCGCCTTCAGGTGACCATGGTGGAGAGGTTGCCTCAGGTCCTGCCCTCCGTCCTTGATCAGGATCTGGCGACCATCTTCACCCGTCACCTGGAGCGCCAGGGGGTGAGGATTCTTACCGGACTGCGGGTGCTGGGGTTGGAAGGCGACGCCAGCGGGCGGGTCAGAAGGGTGGTAACCGAGACCGGGGTCGAGGAGGCGGACCTGGTGGTGGTCGCCTGTGGGGTCCGGCCCAATGTCGAACTGGCCCGATCCGCCGGACTCGCCTTGGGAGAGACGGGAGCCATCGCCGTTGACCAGTACCTGCGCACCAGCGACCCGGACATCCACGCCGGGGGTGATTGTGTTCAGAACCGGCACCTGATCTCCGGACAGATGGTCTATGTCCCCCTTGCTTCCACGGCTGCCAGACACGGTCGGGTCATCGGCGATAATCTTGCCGGCCACGCGGTACGCTTCCCGGGTATTCTAGGCACGACGGTGCTTCAGGCCTTCGACTACAACCTGGGCCGGACTGGGCTAAGTGAGAGGGAGGCTCGGGGACTGGGTTATCAGGTAATGGCCACCCTGGTTTCCGGCAGCGACAGCAGTCACTTTCACCCCTGGCACGGGCGTCTCATCCTGAAGCTGGTGGTGGAGGCCGAAAGCGGCCGCCTCCTGGGGGCACAGGCCATCGGACCTAGTGAGGTGGTTAAACGTCTGGATGTCCTGGCCACTGCCCTCACCTTGGGGGCAACCGTCGACGATCTGGCCAGTCTCGATCTGGGTTACGCCCCGCCCTTCTCTACTCCCCTGGACGTGGTTTCTCAGGCCGGCCACGTGGTTCAGAATCTGCGCCGGGGTTTGGCGAAAGGGATTTCTCCGCTGGCCTTGAAGCAAAAGCTGGCCGACGGCGCCGACGTCCAGGTCTTGGATGTTAGGCAGCCAGAAGAGGTGAGAGGAAGAAGTATTAAGGATCGCCGAGTCACGTCTATCCCCCTGGGGAACTTGCGGGAGCGTCTGAATGAACTGGACCGGGCCAGGGAAGTAATCACCCTCTGCGAACTGGGGGTAAGAGGGTACGAGGCCGCCCGGATTTTGACGCAGGAAGGTTTCTCTTCGGTGCGCTTTCTATCCGGGGGACTGGCCGCCTGGCCCGATGATCTGGAGGGGTAGGGTATGACCTCAAAGGGGCCCGGGACGGTGACTGTCTGGGTCATGCCCTCCTGTTACAGGGAGAGATAGCCTATGACCTTGAGCGGGAGCCAAAAGGAGGAGATTATCCGGCGGGCGGCTCAGGAGGGGTTGGAGTTGGCGAGCGAGCACTGGGTAGTCCTGGAGTATGTTCTGCGGTACCACGAGGAGCACCAGGTAATGTGTAATTTCCGGACCCTGATCCGGAAGGGCGGCTTTGACAAGAGACTCCTCTACCGACTTTTTCCGGGGAACCCCACTGCCTATCTTTGCCGGCTGACGGGTTTCAGCTTTCCTCCGGAGTGTTGAAATGAGGCCTCTTGACAGGAGCCCCGGGTGCCGCAAGAGGGCGCTTGTCCAGGCGGTCACAAAACCGGGGCTGGTGGTGGAGGGACAAGACGGCGTATGTCAACCGACCTGCCCCAGGAGGAACGCAGCCGAGCGTCTCCGGGGGAATGACTCAAGAAAGGGGGTAGGCACGGAACTCTGGAAGGAAATTGAGCAGCTGGGTCTCTGGTGCAGTATGGCGGCTCCGGGCAAGTGGTCAAGAATTTGTGAGAAAGAGAACAAAGGGAGGGAAAAGAATGCCTGAAACAATCAAGAAACGGTCTCCCTACTTCTCCACAGAAGATTGGTGGGCCGTCTGGATTGGTTTGCTTATCGTCTTTCTCGGTATGTTGAAGATGGGGGGAGCAGATCTGGTTGGTTGGGCCGTCAAGACGAATATGTGGGCCGACCTCTCCAAAGCCCTGTCCCCTGTTTCGGCAGTCTATAAAGGCCTGTCTGGCTTCACCTCGCTCATCCTGACCTATGTCTTCCTGACGGCCATTTTGAGTATCGCGGTAGCGATAATGGGCGGTAAGGTGGGACGGTTCATCGCCGGCTTCACCGTCATCTTCGGGATCACCTATGCCTGCTGGATGGTAGGCAACTACATTCATGTGGCGGCCACCCCTGACCAATATGCGAAGCTGAAGATCGACTGGTCGCTGCGGCTGACGGGCGAGGGAGGGTTCGTTATCGCCCTACTTGCGGGGTTAGCCATTGGCAATTTCTGGCCGGGGATGGTGGACTTCCTGAAAGATGCGACGAAGCCCGAATGGTTCGTGAAGACGGCTATCGTCATCCTGGGGGCAAAGGTAGGTCTCAATGCCCTCCAGTCCACCGGCCTGGCAGCGCAGGTAGTCTTCCGGGGCCTCTGTGCCATCGTGGAGGCCTACCTGATTTACTGGCCGATAGTCTACTTCATTGCGCGGCGATACTTCAAGTTCACCCCGGAATGGGCTGCCCCGCTGGCTTCCGGCATCTCCATTTGCGGGGTCTCAGCAGCTATCGCCACCGGTGGGGCGATCAAGGCCCGTCCGGTCGTTCCGGTTATTGTTTCTTCCCTGGTGGTTATCTTTGCCGTAGTTGAGCTCCTGATTCTCCCCTTTGCTGCTCAGACCTGGCTTTTCCGGGAACCAATGGTGGCCGGAGCCTGGATGGGGTTGGCCGTCAAGACCGACGGGGCGGCGGCCGCCAGCGGCGCCGTGGCGGATGCCCTCATTCGCGCTAAGGCGTTCTCGGATTTAGGGGTCAAGTGGCAGGAAGGCTGGATGTTGATGACCACGACCACGGTGAAGGTCTTCATCGACATCTTCATTGCCATCTGGGCTTTCATCCTGGCCATCATTTGGGCCTTCAAGATTGAAAACCGCAAGGGCGAGAAGATTTCAACAGGCGACATTTGGCTGCGTTTCCCGAAGTTCGTGCTCGGCTATGCGGCCCTCTTCCTCTTGATCATCCTCATCGGGGTCACGGCCGGCAAGGACACCGTCAAGCTGATGAATATCGGCGTGAATCAGGCTGACACCTTCCGGGGAATCTTCTTCGCCTTGACCTTCTTCACCATTGGTTTGATGTCCAACTTCAAGAGGCTGTGGGAAGAAGGGATGGGCCGCTTGGCGGTGGTCTACCTGGTCTGTCTCTTTGGGTTCATCATCTGGGTTGGACTTCTGATCTCCTGGCTTTTCTTCCACGGCATAACCCCGCCGCTGGTCGGCTAATAGTGCAGTAAAAGGAGGTACGCCAAATGGACGAGAAGAAAACGGCACTCCACGAGGACGAGTGGTTTGACCTCATGCCGGTGGAAAAGCGGTTAATCGGTTATAGTCTGGGACTGGGCGTCGGGCTCTTGGTCATTCTGGTGTGGGTAAGTCACACCATGATGTAGGGCGGTTGGGGAGGGCGTTGTCTTGTTAGGAGACCGCTGACGAACTGCGTCTCCCAGGAGCGACGCCCTCCTTGAAAAGACCTGGCCTGGTCGGGCCGGCGGTGGCGACTTATCCGCCGCGAGGGAGGGTGTTGGGGCCGATGAAAACCCGCCAGAAACTTGAACCGTCAATCCCGTCTTTGATCCTGGCCGCCCCCCACGGGCGGTCTGGTAAGACCACCGTCACTTTGGGCCTTCTGTTAGCCTTGCGGGCCAGAGGCCTGGTGGTGCAGCCCTTCAAGAAAGGACCCGACTTCATCGATCCTAGCTGGCTGAGCCTGGCCGCTAACCGTCTCTGCCGGAACCTGGACGCCTACTTTATGGAGCGAGGACCACTGCTCCAGACCATGCTCAGGGGCAGTCTGGGAGCGGATTTGGCCGTCATCGAGGGGGCCATGGGCCTTTACGATGGACTGGATCTTGAGGGCAGTGGTTGCACGGCGGAGATCGCCAAGCTCCTGGCCGTCCCGGTGGTGCTGGTGGTAGACGTCACCAGGATGACCAGGAGTGTGGGGGCCTTGGTCATGGGCTACCAACACTTTGATCCCAACGTGAAGATCGCCGGGGTGATCTTAAACCGGGTGGCCCGCAGCCGGCACGAAAACATGCTGCGGGCGGCCATCGAAAAGTACTGCGGGATTCCAGTACTCGGGGCCGTACCCAAGGAGCAAGGCCTGTCCATCCCGGACCGGCACCTCGGTCTTGTCCCGGCGGCCGAGAGGGGTGAACTGGATGAGGTCATGCAGAACCTGCGGGCGATGGGAGAGAGGTATCTGGACATTGATCGACTTCTCCAGGTAGCCCGAAACCAGGACGCCTCTCCTAGCCCGGGGCCAGCGGTGGAGGTACTGGCGAGACCATCGCAGCTCGACTTGTGGCGGCAGTTTTTTCCAGAAGAGTCAGGTGCCGGACCGGGCCAGGCGGCTCGGGAGGGGGAAAAAGGGAGCGACCGGCGGTTTTCGCCGGGTCTGGCACCCCGGCGAACCTTGTTATCTGGCGTCTCGCACCGGGTCCGGATAGGCGTCTTCCTGGATCGAGTTTTTACGTTTTACTATCCGGACAACCTGGAAGCCCTGATTGAGGCCGGTGCCGAACTGGTTCAGATCAATTCTCTGGAGGATAAAGAGTTACCCCTCATTGATGCCCTGTACATTGGAGGTGGCTTTCCCGAGGTCTTTGGGGCCGAGTTGGAGGCCAACCAGGGCTTGCGCCGGGACCTGGCGCAAGCGGTGGAAAACTACCTTCCCGTTTATGCCGAATGTGGGGGCCTAATGTACCTGGGGCGCAGGATCCTGTGGCAGGGACGCGAACGATGCATGGTCGGCGTCCTCCCCTTTGATACTCAGATAGAGACCAAGCCCCAGGGGCACGGTTATACCCAATTGGAGGTAACCGGCGCTAATCCCTTCCTGAGTCAGGGAAGTTTCCTGCGTGGACACGAGTTTCACAATTCTCGGGTCGTCAACCTGGATGGCAAGAGCAGGTTGGCCTTGGCGGTCCACCGGGGGGCGGGGATTGATGGTCAAAGAGACGGGATCGTCTATAAGAACGTTTTGGCCAGCTACAATCATCTTCATGTCGCCGCTGCTCCAGAGTGGGCTGACCGGTTAGTGACGGCGGCGGCCAACTACCGGTGCCTGGCACAAGAGACAGAGCCGGTGACTCTCAGGGCGGCAAGATAGAGGGACTGCCGCTGACGGGGCTGATAGGGGGGCGACGATGGAAACTGGAAGACTAATCAGACAACTGCGCGAGGCCAGGGGGATGTCCCTGGAGGAACTGGCCGATCGCCTGGACGTCCCATCAGATTGCCTGCAGGATATCGAAGAGGGCAGAAGAAAGCTTGCCTCTGACGGCCTGAAAGAGGTCAGTGAGATCTTTGGTGTCCCTCTGAGTAGTTTGGAAGAAGGGCCGCCATCCGATGGGGAACCGGACGACAAGACCGTGGCCATCTCCATTGGACGGCTGTTGCGGGAGTTGAGAGAGGGCAAGGGCTTCACTCTGGCCGAACTGGGGAAACAGGCCGGTATTTCTTTGGCCCACATCAGTGAAATTGAAAGGGGGCGCAGCGCAGCCTCCCTCAAGACCTTGGAGAAATTAACCGCCGTTTTGGGAATATCGGTGAGCCAGCTCCTCCGGCCCCACGAGGGGTTCTCACTGGGGGAAAAAATACGGAGGTTGCGCCGAAAGTTCGGAATGACGCAAAAGGATTTGGCCAAACGGGTAGACCTGTCGCACGGGTTGATCGGGCAGATTGAGACGGGCAAGGTTCAGCCGGCGATTTCCACTCTGACGCGGATCGCCGAAGTCCTGGGGGTATCGAGTTGCTATCTGTTAATGGAGGAGAACAACACGGCCGAACTGATCAACTCCCTGGGGCCGGAGGTGCACCGCTCGCTCGCGATTCCAAATCTAAGAGACCTTCTTTTCGAGCTTTCTGGTTTGGAGGAGATTGAGATTGGTCTGGTCATCGGTTTTGCCCGCTTGCTACGAGAATGGCGCAATAAATCGACCGGCCACTTCTCGCCAGACCCTAAACTGAACGAGATCATGGAGACCCTGAAATGGTGTCCGGAAGAGGACAAGGATTTCATCCTCGACTCCGTACGTTTTATCCAAAAGAAGAGAGGCCACGAGGGGTTGCCAGTCGGTTGATCTGAGACCGGTGTCCCCCAAAATGGCGGCAAAGGGCGTGGTAAGATGAAGCTCGAGGAATTGCTAGCCCAGAAAAAGAGCCCGATTTTGGAAAGATGGTTCCAGCTATTGCTGGAAACCTACCCGGCGGAAACGGCCAGGTTTTTAAAGCGGGAAGAGAACCGGTTTGCCAATCCAGTGGGTCACACCCTCTACCAGGGAATGCAGGGGATTTATGAGGAGCTTCTTAATGGGATGGCTTCGGACAAGATTAATGTCTTTCTTGATCCAATCGTCAGAGTCAGGGCGGTGCAAGATTTTTCTCCCGCCCGGGCCGTCGCTTTCATTTTTTTCTTAAAGAGGGCCATCCGGGAGGAGTTGGCCGGGGAAATGCGGGAGGGCCAGACTGCTCTCGGAGACTTCCTGGACTTAGAATCCAGGATTGATGACCTGGCTCTCTACTCCTTTGATCTGTATATGGAATGCCGAAGGAAGATTTACGAAATCAGGGTAAACGAGATCAAAAGACGGACCTCCCGGCTACTGCAAAGGACCAACCTGTTGGCCGAATCCCCAGAGCCTGGTCCAGAACAGGATGGCCTGAGAACCTGACCGAAACGAGGGGTGGAGAAATGGGCATTGGGTTTTCGTTACTGCTTATCATGGCCCTTCTTCTGGCGGTCTTCTTTGGAGCAGGGGTGCTGGGCTGGCACCTGCTTTTCGGGGTGGTCATACCCTATGCCGCGGCTACCATCTTTCTATTCGGGATAATCTATCGCGTTGTGAAATGGGGGCGGGCGCCGATTCCTTTCCGTATACCAACCACGTGTGGCCAGCAGAAATCCCTTCCCTGGATCAAACCAAGCCGGATTGACAACCCCTCCAGCGCGGCCGGTGTTATCGGCCGGCTGGCTCTGGAAGTGCTCCTTTTCCGTTCCCTCTTCCGGAATACGAAAGCGGAACTAAGAGACGGCCCCAGACTGGCCTACCATTGGGAGAAATGGCTCTGGCTGGGAGGACTGCTATTTCACTGGTCCTTTCTGACCATTTTTCTCCGGCACCTCAGGTTTTTCACCGAGCCCGTGCCTTCCTTCGTGTCTTTCATTGAAGGTGTCGACGGGTTCCTCCGGGTGGGCGTGCAGGCGCTCTACATTACCGACATCCTCATCCTGGTGGCGGTGACCTACCTGTTCTGGCGGAGGGTGGTTATCCCGCAGGTGCGCTACATCTCCCTTCCGGCCGATTACTTCCCCCTCTTTCTGATCCTGAGCCTGGCTTTCTCCGGCGTGCTGATGCGCTACTTTTTCCGGGTGGACGTTAGCGCCGTGAAAGAGTTGACCATGGGATTGGTCACCTTCCACCCCAGGATACCGGAAGGGATTGGTGTCATTTTTTACATTCATTTGTTCTTCGTCAGTGTCCTTTTCGTTTACTTTCCCTATAGCAAGATGATGCACCTGGCAGGGATTTTCCTCAGTCCTACCCGAAACCTGGCCAACAACAGTCGCGCCTGCCGGCACATCAATCCGTGGAACTATCCGGTTAAGGTTCATACCTACGAGGAGTACGAGGAAGAATTCAGGGGAAAAATGCGCGAAGCCGGCATACCCCTGGAGAAGGAGTGTGGGTAACAATGGCATTTGTTCCAAAACCGGATGAGCTGGCGAGGATCGGCCACAAACCTCCGCGCACCGGATGGATGGATACACCGGTGGATTTCCGGCGTGGTACCTGGTGCTATGCGGCCAAGCCCAAGAACCTGCAGGCGTTGGAGCTGCCAAATCCGAGGGAATGGTCACCAGAACGGGCGGACTGGAAGCTGCCGGCAAATTGGCAGGAGATCATCCTGGAAGGTTTGCGGGAGCGGCTGCAGAGGTTCCGTTCATTACAAATCTTCATGGACATTTGTGTACGCTGCGGCGCTTGTGCCGATAAGTGCCATTACTTTATCGGCAGCGGCGACCCCAAAAATATGCCAGTTCTCAGGGCGGAACTGTTGCGGTCGGTCTACAGAAAAAACTTCACCACGGCGGGAAAGATCCTGGGCAAGATGGTGGGAGCGCGCGACCTTTCGGAAGACGTGCTGAAGGAGTGGTTTTACTACTTCTTTCAATGCAGCGAGTGCCGGCGCTGCTCGGTTTTCTGCCCTTACGGCATTGACACGGCTGAAATCACCATGATCGCCAGAGAACTCCTTAATCTGGTCGGGTGTAACATAGACTGGGTAGCGGCTCCCGTGGCCAACTGTTTCCGTACGGGTAATCATCTTGGTCTGCAGCCTCACGCCATTAAAGATATGATCGAATTTGCCGTCGAGGACATCGAGAAGATAACGGGGGTTAAGGTTGAGCCGACCTTCAACCGAAAGGGGGCGGAAATCCTCTTTGTCACCCCCTCTGGTGATCTCTTCGCCGATCCCGGCACTTATACCTTGATGGGGTATCTTATGCTTTTCCACGAGCTTGGCCTCGACTACACTTGGAGCACCTATGCTTCCGATGGGGGGAATTTCGGCCTCTTCACTTCGCACGAGATGATGAAAAGGCTCAACGCCAAGATCTATGCGGAGGCCAGGAGGTTAGGGGTGAAATGGATCCTGGGAGGCGAATGTGGCCACATGTGGCGGGTCATTAACCAGTACATGGATACGCTGAACGGCCCGGCCGATTTCCTGGAAGAGCCGGTTTCCCCCATAACCGGTACGAGATTTGAGCACGCCCGGACCACCAAAATGGTACACATTACGGAGTTTACCGCCGATCTGATTGAGCAGAACAAGTTAAACCTGGCTCCGGAGCGAAACGAGCACTGCCGGGTTACCTTCCATGACTCCTGTAACCCTTCCCGCTCCATGGGACTCCTCGAAGAACCGCGCTATATCCTGAAAAAAGTGTGCCGTCATTTCTACGAGATGCCGGAAAACACCATCAGGGAGCAGACCTTTTGTTGCGGCAGCGGGGGCGGCCTGAATGCCGACGAAAACATGGAAATGAGGTTGCGGGGAGGGCTTCCCCGGGCCAATGCCGTCCGGTACGTTCACGAGAAACATGGGGTGAACACGCTGGCCTGCATTTGCGCCATTGACCGGGCGGCGCTACCCCCGTTGATGGATTACTGGGTTCCGGGGGTGGAGGTGTCCGGGGTGCACGAACTGGTGGGTAATGCCCTGGTGATGAAAGGGGAAAAGAAGAGAACAAGCGACCTGCGGGGCAGGCCCTTACCGGATCCCCATACCGCCTTTGGCGGCGCCATAGAGGAATAAAAGAGTGGCAGTCTGGCGACGGTCGGGCGATGGCCGGCGGAGCGATTTGACCGAGCCGCTCACCGTATCCGGCGAAGCCAGGCCCGAGAGGCCGGACGGCAACACGGACGTTGCCGAGCGCAACCGAGCCAGCGACGGTGAGTTGGCGCGGTGCCGGCCGGAGGGCCACCGCTGGGCCGCTGGTGCGGTTGGCGAAGGTTATGAAAAGCGAGGCCGGCCATGTCAGAGTGGCCCCTGGAAATAGTTGGCCTTTTTGAGGGTAGAGGGAACGGAGGCTGATGGCCATGTATAATGCGCGGAGTATCTTGAGCGGCCTGGGAGTCTTTTTAGTTTTGATCACCTTCCCCTTTTGGTATAACGTGGGGAAATCGGCGGCGGCGCCCGAACCGAAGCTCGACACTCCGGCTATCCAGCAATTGTCAAGAAAGCAATGCGTGGGGTCAACGCCCTACATGCGGGCCAATCACATGCAGTTGTTGGAGGAATGGAGAACCCTGGCGGTCCGCGAGGGTAAGAGGGTTTATGAGGCGGCCGACGGGAAAAAGTACGAGATCAGTCTCGAGAAAACATGCCTGAAATGCCATGGGAACAAAGCCCAGTTTTGTGATCAGTGCCACAATTCTTTAAGCGTCAAACCGGATTGCTGGAATTGCCATGTCGCGCCGGAGGGAAGGTGAGCAAAATGGACAGGAGGAGCTTCTTAAGGTTTGGCGGCCTTTGTGTCCTAGGGCTTGGGGTCTTATCGGGCGCCGAGGTGCTGGCAGAAAAGCAGCTCAAGGCCGCACCCGCCTCGCCAGCCTTGGTGGGGAAGAAGTGGGCCATGGTCATCGACATGAAGAAGTGCTGGGAGGCCGGAAAAGGGGAATGCCGGGACTGTATCCTGGCCTGCCACCGCGCCCATAACGTGCCCGACATTGCGAATCCCAAGGAAGAGGTTAAATGGATCTGGACGGAGCCTTATGAGGAGGTCTTTTTGGATCAGAAACAGGAATATACCGCGGAGGGAATACAGGGCAAACCCTTTCTGGTACTCTGCAACCATTGCGACAATCCCCCTTGTGCGCGGGTGTGCCCGACCAAGGCCACCTTCAAGAGGGAAGACGGCATCGTCATGATGGATTATCACCGGTGCATTGGCTGCCGGTTCTGTATGGCGGCCTGTCCCTTCGGCGCCAGAAGCTTCAACTTTAGAGATCCCCGGCCTCTCCTGCCGAAGCTGAATCCGGACTTTCCCACCAGAGAGATGGGGGTTGTGGAAAAATGCAATTTCTGCGCGGAAAGGCTGGAGGCCGGTGCACTTCCGCTGTGTGTGGAAGCCTGCCGGCAGGGGGCGCTGGTCTTTGGTGACCTGGAAGATGGCAACTCGGAGGTCAGGACGATCTTACGTTCCCGCTTTACTATGCGGCGCCGACCGGAACTGGGTACGGGACCTAATGTTTACTACGCGATATAAGGTGGGGTAGCCATGTTAGAAAAGGCTCTAATGGGAGGAAAGAGGTACTGGAGCTGGTTGATCCTCTTGCTGGCTATGATGAGTGTAGGCTTCAGATTTTATCTGCTGCAGCTGAATCAAGGCCTGACCATCACCGGTATGAGCCGGGATGTTTCCTGGGGGCTTTATATAGCGCAGTTCACTTTCCTGGTGGGAGTGGCCGCTTCCGCTGTGATGGTGGTTTTGCCTTACTATCTGCATAACGTCAAAGCCTTCGGCCAGATCACCATCTTTGGTGAATTCCTGGCCGTATCCTCGGTAATTATGTGTCTTTTGTTCGTCATTGTTGACCTCGGCAAGCCCATGCGCCTGCTGAATATGTTACTTTACCCGACGCCGAACTCGATCCTGTTTTGGGATGTGATCGTTCTAAGTGGATATCTTCTGCTGAACATTGTGATTGGTTGGAACGTGCTGGAGGCCGAGCGAAAAGCGGTCTCACCCCCGGATTGGGTGAAGCCACTGGTCTATGTCTCTATTCCCTGGGCCGTCAGCATTCACACCGTCACCGCCTTCATTTACTCCGGGCTCCCCGGACGTGATTACTGGCTGACGGCCCTTATGGCCGCCCGCTTTCTGGCGTCGGCTTTTGCTTGTGGTCCCGCCCTCCTCATCCTCTTACTCCTCATCATCAAAACCTTGAGCAAGTTCGATCCGGGGAGGGAAGCCATTCAAAAACTGGCCCAAATCGTAACCTACGCCATGGTCATCAGCCTCTTCTTTGTCGGATTGGAGTTCTTCACCGCCTTTTACAGTCAGGTGCCGGGGCATATGCATAGCCTGGCGTACCTCTTTGCCGGCCTGGATGGGCATGGAAAGCTGATTCCCTTCATGTGGGCATTTGCCTTCCTGGCCATTGGGGCGCTCATCCTCTTGCTCAACCCCAGAACGCGGCAGCAGGAGAGTACTTTAAAAGTGGCCTGTGGGGCGGTATTTGCTTCTTTGTGGCTGGAAAAGGGATTGGGGCTGGTGGTGGCCGGGTTTATCCCCAATGCCTTTGGCGAAGTGGCTGAATACCTGCCGACGGCACCGGAGATATTGATCGCCCTGGGGATCTGGGCTACCGGGGCGTTGATCCTCACCGTCCTTTATAAGGTCGCCGTTTCGGTCAAGGAGGAAGTAGCGTAGACGAGGAGGTAATTAAACAGCACCGATTGTTCTATTCTGACCGCCAATCCTGATCATAGCCATGAGGAGCGTGACTTTAATGGATGGTCTGATCTACTTTGTTGGGGTGGTTCTTCCTTACGTAACCCTGTTAGTGTTCAGCGGGGGTTTTATTTACCAAATTGTCCGCCTGGCCCGGGCGCCGCTTCACCTCCATTGGGAGCTCTTTCCCTACCCCGAAACGTTGGGTGGGCAAGTGAGTGAACTGGCGACCGAGGTGGCTACCCTGCGGAGCCTGTACCTGCACCATCGAAAGCTCTGGGGTCGTTCCCTCCTTATGCACTGGGGAATCTACCTGCAAGTACTCTGGCTCCTGCTGGTCTTGGGGGGTTGGGAGAAAGTTTCTTGGCCGGGTTTTGCCGGCGGTCTGGCTTGCCTGTTCGGCGCTTTGGGGATAGCCGTTTGGCGTTACACTGACCCGGAAATGAGGACTATCTCCAGTCCAGCCGATTACCTGAACCTGTTCCTGGTGGCCTTGATCCCCCTGGTGGGTCTTATTACCGGCTTTTACGGGCAGGCAGATCTGTTGCGCTCCTATCTTTGGGGGATAGCTTCTTTCCATCCCATCCCCCCGGCGAATGGGCCGTTGGCTCTGAATATCCTGCTTATCCAGTGCTTTTTGCTCTATCTGCCCTTCGGCCGCATGGCCCATTTCGCGGCCAAGTATTTTACCTATCACAAGGTCAAATGGGGTGAGGTGAGCCGGCATGCGTAAGGTTTTTGACGATTACCGGGCTTTGGCCGACAATGTTTTGCGACCTGATGAACCCAGGGTGGACAAGTTTGTGGAAGCCATGGGGAAGTCCCTGAAGAAGGAAAACTGGACCTTCTGGCTCCCCTACGTCCTTTCTCTGGACTACTGTATGAAGTGCGGGACCTGTGCCGAGGTCTGTCCCGTTTATCAGGCCAGCGGTCGCCGGGAGATCTACCACCCGGTAAAACGGTCGGAGATGCTTCGGAGCATTTATCGACGCTATTTTACCCTGGGAGGGAAACTCTGGCCCGGGTTGGTCGGGGCCAAGGACCTGACGGAAGACGGCATCAACGCCCTGGCCGAGAGCTTTTACCGGTGCACCGTCTGCCGTCGCTGCGCTTACGTCTGTCCGGTGGCCATCGACAACGGCCTGGTGGTGCGGGAGGGGCGGAAGATCCTGGATGCCATCGGTATTGCCCCGGACGAGCTCAAGGATTCCGGCACGCAGATTCAGCTGAAAGCGGGAAATGCCACCAACATGGGCACCGCGGCCTTCCTGGACATCATCGAATTCATGGAAGAGGAGATTGCGGATACCTGGGGACGCCAAGTCAAGATCCCGGTGGACAAAAAAGGAGCCGAGTTTCTGTTGATGCACAACGCCGGAGACTATCTGGCCTTCCCCGAGACAGTCATGGGGGCAGCGGTGGTCTTGCAGGCGGCGGGGGTGGACTGGACCCTGAATTCCCCGGCTACGGGTATTAATGACGTGGTCAACTACGGGGTTTTCTTCAGTGATGGAGAGTTGGAAAAGGTCCTACGGGCCCAGCTCAAAACGGCCCTTGATCTGGGAATCAAGACCTTCGTCGTGGGGGAGTGCGGGCATGCCTTCGAGGCCCTCAAATACCTCATGCAGCGGCTCATACCCGCGGGCGAAAGGCCATTTGAGGTCAAGAGCATCCTGGAGCTGGAGGCACAATGGATCCGGGAAGGCCGGATCAAGGTGGATCCGGGCAAGAACCGGGAGATCGTTACCTATCACGACTCCTGTAAGCTCGGCCGGCTGGGGGGACTGTACGAAGAGCCCAGAACGATCTTGCAGGCGGCCTGCCAGGATTTCCGGGAACTGGTGCCCAACCGGGAGATGAGCCTTTGCTGTGGCGGCGGTAGCGGCTTTGCCATCATGGCTAAAGGCGACTTTTTGAAGTTCCGGATGGAGACTTATGGCCAGTTGAAGGCCCAGCAGCTCACCGACGCCGGTGCCCAGGTGGTGGCCCTGGCCTGCTCCAACTGCAAGGGCCAGTTCCGGGAGATCATCAACTACTATAAGCTGCCGCTGCGCTTTGCCGGGGTCAGCGAACTTCTGGCCAACGCCCTGGTCTAATGTTCCGCGGTGGCCCCCGGAGAGGCGGCGGGTAACACCTTAAAGTAGAACCCGACGGGCACAAATGAAGTTACTCAAATAGTGGATACTACCCAGAACCAGAGCCCTCCTTCCGGCAGGGCCCTGGTTCCTTTATTCTTGGTGTGGGAGGGACTTGCGACCGATGACCTAGTTAAAGGCCCTGATCTTCCTACCAGCACCGCACTGGCAAGGATAACTCCGGCGAAAAAGGGGGAATATAAGTGCATGCCGTTCAGCCGTGCCGGCTCTGCTTCACGCTGGGCGGAGTGCCGTCGAGGGGGAAGGTGCGGCGATGAAGGACCCAGGCATTACCCCTTACCAGTTCGGAGCCTTGATATCCAGCACCATTCTAGCCACTAACATCCTCTTCATCCCTTCCTATGTGGTCAACCGGGTGGGGGAAGCTGGCTGGCTTACCCTTTTTTTTGCCGCGGTGCTGGACGTGACCGTCGGAGCCCTCCTCTTTTACCTAGGGCGGAAATTCCCCGAACAGAATTTCATCCAGTACTCCCTCACCCTGGCCGGTCCCCTCCTGGGTTCCCTCATTAACCTAATCTATCTGGGATTCCTCCTCCTGGCGGCGGCCATGTCGGTCCGGAGCTTCGGCGACTTTATCACCGAGAACTACCTACCGGCGACCCCGCGTTCCTTCATAATCTACCTCGTGGTATTCGTTGCCGGGGTGGGCGCCAATCATGGTCTGGAGAGCATTGCCCGAGCCGGGGAGCTCATCACCCCCGTCGCCGTGGGACTATTGTTCTTGATTTTTTTTCTGGTTTCACCCGATATTACCCTGGCCCGCCTGAGGCCGGTAACCCTGGGAGCGGCGGTCCCGGCACTGCGGGCTTCTCTAGTCCCGACCGCTCTCTTCGGTGAATGCGTTATTATGGCCATGCTCATGCCCTTTGTCCAGGAACAGAGAAAGACCTTGCTGGCGAAGGGGACGGCGGTGGCGGTGGCCAGCCTGATCACAGCCTTACTGGTTGCCGCCAGTGTGGGCGTCTTTGGAGCGGTGCAAACCGGAAACTTCACCTGCGCCCTAAATCAGTTGACCAGGATAATTAGTGTCGCCGGCTTCCTGGAGCGCCTGGAGGCCCTCTTCATGAGCGTTTGGATGCTGACCGCTTTCTTGAAGATAGCCTTGTTCCTCTGGGTTGTTGCCTGGGGTCTCCGGCAGTGGTGGAACCTGAGCGATTATCGCCCGCTTTTGCTACCTCTGGGGTTCCTGCTGGCCGCTCTGTCCGAGGTTTTTGCCTCCAATTGCCCCGAACTCTTGACCTACCTGAGTTATCACCCCTATTTTGCTCTGCCCGTAGAGGTTGGGATAACTTCGTTTCTCGTGCTCCTAGGTTGGGTAAGGTTCCGGGGAAAAGGAGGGAGCGCCGCTGACAAATTGGCTGGGGGCCATCGCTAGGTTCCTGGGACAAAAAGGGAAAGATCCAAGCACAGCAAGGAATCGGCAAAACCCTGAGCCCGAAGTAATTCTGCCCTCGTTGAAGGATAACCTTGCGGCGATCCGGGCCGATTTACTTCCCGCTCAGGATCTTATAGTCAGGGAATTCGTCCTGGGTTGGACGGGGGCGCCGCGGGCGGGGTTGCTCTACCTGGATGGGCTGGCGGATACCGATTTCTTGCAGCGGGACGTTCTAAAACCACTGACTCTGAGCGGCGATAGGCTGGCAGAAAACCAGCTCCGAGGCCGGGGCGACCTGCTCGGGCAGTTGGAGGAGAAGCTTCTGCCCATCGCCCAGGTCCGGCGGAGCAGTGACCGTCGGGAGCTCCGACAGGCGATCCTGGAAGGGGATGGAGCTCTGCTGATTGAAGGTTGCTCCCAGGGCCTCATCCTCGGTGTCAGGGGCTATGACACCCGCGCCATCTCTGAACCCACTACCGAAGGGGTGGTGCGCGGTCCCCGGGATGGTTTCACGGAAGAGATAAAGACCAATCTCAGCCTGATCCGGAGGCGCTTACCGAGCCGGCAGTTGGCGGTGGAATTCCTGCAGCTGGGCGACTATACCCGGACGCGGGTGGCGTTGGTCTATATGAAGGAGCTGGCCAGGCCGGGGCTGGTGGAGGAGGTCCGCCGGCGTCTGGCCGCCATCAGAATCGATGGGATCCTGGAAAGTGGATACATTGAGGAATTCATCGAAGACAATTCCTGGTCCATCTACCCGCAACTGGAGCGGACGGAACGGCCGGACAAGGTCACCGCCGGCCTCCTCGAGGGGAGGGTGGCGATTGTCACCCAGAACACGCCCTTTGTGCTTCTCCTTCCGACGGTGGTCTTTCAATTCCTGCATTCTCCGGAGGATTATTACGAAAGGCCTTTTATCGCCGCCGCCCTGCGTTTGATGCGCCTGGCCAACTTGATTGTTTCTTTGTTGGGACCCTCACTTTACGTGGCGGTTCTCAGTTATCATCAGGCCATGTTGCCCAGTCCCCTGGACCTGACCATCTCAGCCGCCAGGCAAGGGGTGCCCTTCCCGGTCTTCGTCGAGGCCTTTGCTATGGAATTCACCTTTGAGGTGTTGCGGGAGGCCGGCGTACGTCTGCCCCGGCCGATAGGTCAAGCGGTGAGTATCGTCGGGGCTCTGGTCATCGGCGATTCCGCGGTGCGGGCGGGTCTGGTCTCGCCCATCACCGTCATCGTCGTGGCCGTGACCGGTATCGCCAATTTCACCTTGCCAGGCTTTGGCGGAGCGACGGCGATCCGTCTTCTCCGCTTCCTTTCCATCATTCTGGCCGGCCTGCTCGGGCTTTTTGGGGTCATCGCTTTGCTGGCCCTCGTCATCTTTCATCTTGCCTCCCTTGAATCATTCGGTGTGCCATATCTGGCCCCGCTGGCGCCATTGAACCTGAAGGACTTAAAAGACATCTTCTTCCGTGCCCCGTGGTGGACGATGAAAAAGCGACCCGGTATTTTTGCTCCCAAGACAGCTCCCCCGGGAGAACGTCAGAGGTGATCGGATGAGGACGGCAAGAAGGCCAGGATCAGCTCCCACTTGGGAGGCCGGCCGCCGGCCCCGTTGGACGAGCTGGTTGCTTGTGGTGGTCTTTTCCTTCCTCACCCCCGCCCTGGCCGGTTGCTGGGATCGGAGGGAGATCGATGATCTGGCCTTTATTGTGCTTTTGGGCATAGACCATCTGGAGGAGGGGGAGGGCTACCAGGTGACCGCAGAGCTGCCAAAGCCCCAGCAACTGGCGCGCAGCGC
>JAMCWA010000043.1 GCA_023475165.1 Bacillota bacterium
TGTGGAAAGCCTGGGCGGCGATCCCGAAAAAAGGCCACTTGCTCATGACCCTTGTTCTCCAGATTATCAAAGAGATTCATTGTTGCTCTCCCCCTCAGATTATCCGTTTTCTGCCCCCCCAATGACGGCCAGCGCGATGGAAGTCAACTTCTCCTCATCTGTAGAATGACGCGATAGAACCACCACCGGTGCCGAGGTGCCCACTACGACCCCAGCCATTTTAGCCCGGGCCAAATAGAGCAGGGATTTCACCAGCATGTTCCCGGCATCAAGATCCGGGAAAACCAGTATGTCCGCCAACCCGGCCACCGGGCTGGTGATCCCCTTGTGCCTGGCCGCAGCGAAAGACAGGGCGTTATCCAGGGCCAGGGGGCCATCGACGATGGCTCCAGTAATCTGCCCGCGTTGAGCCATCATGGTAATGGCAGCGGCGTCAATGGTTGAGGGCATGTCTGGGTTCACCAACTCTACCGCCGTCAACACGGCTACCTTTGGCTCTGCCAAACCCAGCCGGTGCACAAAGGAGATAGCATTCTTGGTAATCTCCACCTTCTTGCTTAGATTGGGATTGATGTTAAGACCGCCGTCGGTGGCAAAAAGAAGCCGATCCAGCGTGGGAACTTCCACCACGGCCACGTGGCTGAGCAAACGACCGGTGCGCAAGCCTATCTCCCGGTCCAAGACGGCCCGCAAGAAGTCGCCTGTCTGCAGGAGGCCCTTCATGGCGATGTCGGCCTCTTTATGTTTAACCATGGCCACGGCCCGGCGGGCCGCCTCTTCATAGTTGTCTTCCTGGATCACCTGATCTCCATCCAGTGCTAGACTAATCCGTTCCGCCACCCGTCTGATCTTTTCCTGCTGACCAATGAGGATCCCCCAGGCTATCCCCATCTCCTGAGCCTGCTTAATGGCCAGGAGCACCTCTTCGTCCTCCGCCATGGCCACAGCCACCCGTTTCTGAGGTCGCCGCCTCGCCTCCTGGACGATTGCCGAAAAATCCCGCACCGTTACTACCTCCCACCGTCATCCCTTCTCACAAATATTCCCCAACCTGCTCTTCCCCCCTCAGAACTCGGAGGGCTCCCTCCACCAGTGCCCGCATCTCCTCTTCCCCTGGATAAAGGAGAACCGGGGCAATAAACTGCACCCTTTCACTAATCCACCCGGTCAAGAGTTCCGACCAGGCCAGCCCACCGGTCAAGAGGATGGCCTGAACCTGGCCGAAAAGCGCCGTGGCCATGGCTCCAATCTCTTTAGCTACGCCGTAGGCCATGGCCTCAAAGATCAAACGGGCCTGCCGGTCTCCCCCAGCGACTCGCCCCTCTATCTCCCGGGCATCCTTAGTACCGAGATGGGCAAAGAGTCCGGCCTCGCTGGTCAAACGCCGGATTAGCGACTTCTCGTCATATTGACCGGAAAGAGCTAACCGAACCAGATCATCGGTGGGCAGGCCGCCGGCCCTTTCCGGTGAAAAAGGACCCTCGGCGATGCCGTGGTTCACATCTATGACCCGCCCTTGCCGATGGGCCCCAACGGTGATCCCGCCGCCCAGATGGGCCACAATAAAGTTAACTGCCGTATAGGAGTACCCCAGATCCCGAGCTGCCCGCCGGGCCACCGCCTTCTGATTGAGGGCGTGAAAGAGGCTCCGTCGCCTGATCTCGGGGAGACCGGATACCCGGGCCAGCTCATCAAACTCGTCTACGGCCACCGGGTCAACGATAAAGGCTGGTACTCCCAAGGGATCAGCAATCTCCCTGGCCAGGAGGCCACCCAGGTTAGAAGCATGCTCCCCTTGCCGGCCGGTCCTCAGGTCCTCGACCAGTCGATCGTTGACCAGGTAGGTTCCACCAGCAACAGGGTGGACCAACCCGCCGCGCCCCACTACCGCCTTTAACCCCCGGCGTTGGACGCCTCTGGCTTCCAAAAAGCCCTCGACATGACGTCGTCGGTAGGGTAGCTGTTCGACCACGCGGGCGAAGGCCAGGATTTCCTCCGTCCTGTGGGTTATCCTCTCTTCCCAGAGGGCCTCTTCCCCGTCAAAGAGAGCTACCTTGGTGGAGGTGGAACCGGGGTTAATGGCCAGGATCAGTTCCGCCAAGTGATTTCACCTCGTTCGCCGCTCCGGTGCTTCCTTCTCAGTATCTATAGCAAGAACCCTGCCAGGAGTTAGGTTTCCCGCAGGCCGACGGCGCCCTCTCGGAAAGAGAAAGACAACGTCGGATAAGGCCGAATCTTGCAAGGCACAGCAAATCAATGCTTGCAATGCATTACAGACCTGGGCGAAGCGAGGGGTTTAAAGAAGACGAGATTTTGCGAAAACGAGAAAACTAGGTACCCCGGGGTATCCCTCTAGAGAAATATGGGCTCTCTCAGGGAACAACGTCCGTACCCTTCAATCCGGCCTGGGAAGATTCAATTTGTAGTAGTCTCCCGCACACAGCCGAAACAATGGCATCTTCGGCTTCAATCCGGCCTGGGACGGTTCAATTTGTAGTAGAGGCTGCGGACGGCTATTCCCAACCTCCGGGCGGCCTCGGTCTTGTTCCCTCGCGTCTCCCGCAGCGTGGCCGCGATCATCTCCTTTTCCAGGGCCGCCACGGCTTCGGACAGGGTTTTGCCCAAGCGCAGGGCTGCTTGCGGAGCCGCCGCATCCGCCGGTGTCCCCCGGTAGTCCCCACGCCCCAGCGGTGGTAGATGTGCCGGGCGCAGGACGGTCTCCGTGAAGCGAGCATTGATCATGGCCTGGCCCAGGAAGTTCTCCAACTCGCGGACATTGCCCGGCCAGCGATAACCCCGGAGGATCTCCAAAACCTCAGGAGCCACCGTATCCATGGAACGCCCATACTCCTGGTTGAATTTCCTTAGCAAAAAACTAACCAGGCGCGGCAAATCCTCCTGACGATGCCGTAAAGGTGGAATGAAAATCGGGACCACGTTTAACCTGTAGTATAGATCTTCTCTGAAATTACCCCTCTCCATGGCCTGTTCCAGGTTGACGTTGGTAGCGGCTATAATCCGCACGTCCACAGAAATGGGTTTATTGTCACCAACCCGCAGGATCTCTTTCTCCTGCAAGACCCGCAGCAGTTTGGTCTGCAGATTTAGGCCGATTTCTCCCACCTCGTCCAAGAAGATAGTCCCACCGCTGGCCTCTTCAAAAAGCCCTTTCCGCCCGCCCTTCCGAGCACCGGTGAAGGCGCCATCCACATAGCCGAAAAGTTCGCTCTCCAGCAGGCTGTCGTTTAAAGCGGCGCAATTCACCCGAAGGAATTGGGCGCCACGCCGGCGGGAGGCGTTATGAATAGCGTGGGCAAAGAGCTCCTTCCCGGTTCCGCTTTCCCCACGCAGCAGGACCGTGGCCGGTGTCTCGGCAACGCGACGGGCCTGTTCCACTGCCAGTTGCATGGCCGGGCTATCGCCAATAATATCATCAAAGGTGTACTTGGCCTCCAGTCTCCGGACCAAGCGCTTCATCCGGTCCAATTCCTCGGTGAGGCGCAGGATCTCGGAGGTATCATGGATCACGGCAACACTACCCTTAAGCTCCTCGTTAACCAGGATCGGAGCCACATTGACGATCACCTCCCGGCGATTGGGCCCCACTTTCATAGGTACCCCCCAAACTGGTTCTCGCGTCTGGAGCACCTTGAGATGCATGCTCTCACCTTCGGCAATATCCACGGTGGGCGGTTGTCCCAGGACATCTTTAGGCGTAAGCCCCGTGAGCCGAGTGTAGGCGGGGTTGATCAGAATCCCGTGTCCACCGGCATCAACCACGGAAATGGCATCCTGAGTGGAGTTGATGATGGCCTGCAACATCCCCTTGACTTCCCGGAGGTCGGTGATTTCCTCGGCCAGGGCCTTGACCTCGCTAATGTCGCGGAAGACAGCCACCGCCCCGGCCATCTCGCCATCCTCGTTCCGGACCGGGACCCGGTTCGTGATGATGGTGGTTGGTCCCAGTTCCTGTTGCTTGTTTAATTCGGCCTGGCCCGACTGCAATACCAGGTGCAGCCTCGTCCCAGGTATTACCTCCTCAACCTTGCGTCCCAGAACCTGCCGTGCCGGCAGTCCGGTCAGCCTTTCAGCGGCGGCGTTAAAGAGGGTAATCATCCCCTCAGAATTGACGGCAATCAGGCCATCGTGAATGGAATTGAGAATGACGTCTCGTTCCCTTTCCTTCCGTCTCAGTTCCTGAAGTATGTCTCTCTCCTCCATAATCAACCACTCCCAGCAAAAGCCACATTACCTTATGTAACTGCCATATTACCTAATGTAATTCGCTTTCTGCAATCTACTTCCTGCTTACTCTGTAAAGTTTGCTTGCTTCCCCAATAAAAATAAAGGGTTGCCTGTCCTTTCGACCTGCAACCCCTTACAGATACTTCCCCGGTAGCTTTACCACCAGAACCGCGGTTTCCAAACAGACTCCCAGCAATCCTTTCTCTTTTAGTTAACCAGCCAGGTTCATCATCCTGATCCGGTCGGCCAACATAGCGATAAACTCAGAATTGGTTGGCCGGCCTCTCTCCTGATCTATGGTATGACCAAAGATCTTATAGATAGATTCATAGTTACCCCGCTCCCAGGCGATATCGATGGAATGACGGATGGCCCTTTCCACCCTGGAAGATGTGGTTTCATACTTACTGGCTACAACCGGGTAGATATTCTTAGTTACCGAGTTTATCGATCCGGTGCGATTGACGGCCAGGATGATGGCATCCCGCAAAAACTTATAACCCCGGATATGCGCCGGGATACCCAGTTCAAGAATTAGTCTGGTCACATCGATCTCCAGGTTGGAATTGGTCCGGCCGGCCGCTGCCGGAGCGGCGGTGGGGGTCATATCAGTCACTTCTCGCGAACCCAGTTGCTTTATTCGCTGGGCTAGAACCACCAAATCAAAAGGTTTCAATATGTAGTAATCGGCCCCCAGACGCAAAACCCGCTGGGTGACTGCCTCCTGGCCAAAAGCGGTCAACATGATAATGGCCGGTCTCTTGGACAGGTGAAGTCCACCCAGCCTTTCCAACACCCCGACCCCGTCCAAATGGGGCATAATGATGTCCAGCAGCAACACGTCGGGATTGGTCCGGCCGATGGCCTCCAGGGCCTCATTACCGTTATAAGCGATGGCTACTACCTCCAGCTCGGGGTCTTGTAAGAGATGATCACGTAGGAGGGTACACAGCTCCCGGTTATCATCGGCAATCAACACTTTAATGGTAGACATTTACTAGAATACCCCCTCATTAAAATCCCTGAAGCTATTCGACGACAGCTGGTTCGATTCCTTCCAGTTGCGAGAGCTCCGGCAAGAAAACTTTTCGCAAAAATCGCCAATTCGACCGACAAAAAAGGAGTCCGGTTGACACCGGACCCCTGTCTGGCGAAGGATCCCCGATTGCCAGACCATCCATTCAATGAACACCCCATAGCCTCTGGTCGGGTCATTGACAAAGACATGGGTGACGGCCCCCACCAAGCGTCCGTCCTGCAAAATGGGACTGCCGCTCATTCCCTGCACAATCCCCCCCCGTTTTAGCCAGAAGTGGGAATCAGTGATCTTAATGATCATGCCTTTCGTCTCTGGACTATCCTGGGGGAAGACCCTTTGGATCTCAATGGCGAATCGCTCTACTTTATCGCCTTGCACTACCGTCATGATCTCCGCTGTCCCCGTTCGGACTTGACCGGCTAAAGCTATGGGTAAAGAGCTGCTACTATCAGGGGGCGGGATGGACAGACGACCGAAGATGCCGTAATCACTATTGGCTTGGATGGAGCCGGCCAGCGTCCTATCGTCAAAAACGCCAATCTTTTCTCCTGGTTGCCCACCGCGGGCCTTTTCCACGGAGGTTACCCGGGCCATGACAATATTACCTTCCCGGACCTCCAGCCGCTGATTGCTGTCGACGTCAGTTATGACGTGGCCCAGAGCCCCAAAGACCAGTGTCTTCGGGTCATAGAAGGTAAGGGTACCCACCCCGGCTGTGCCGTCTCGTACGAAGAGTCCGATGCGAAAACGGCCCGCGTCCCGGCAAAAAACGGGTTTAACCATTTTGTAAAGGGTGCTCCCTCGTCGTCTGATTTCCAAGATAACCGGATTCCCTTTCTGGCCGGCTTCGTTGATGAAAAAGGCCATCTCCTCATCGCTCTTGACCTCCCTGTCATTGACCTTCACTATGACGTCTCCGACTTCCACCCCCGCGTCCTGGGCCGGATGATGCTCCACCCCGGCTGGATCAATGACTGTTCCCAGGGATGTCACGACAATCCCGTTGGTCTTCAAAAGGATTCCGATGGATTGGCCCCCAGGTACTAGGCGAACTTCCGGCAGGACATCCACAGCCACCCTTTTCCAGGGAATGATGCCGAAAAGCCTGAACTCCAGGTTAACCTCACCGAGTTGAACAGGTTGGAGGGAGAGGGGCGAGTTCCAAAGAACCTTCCAGTTGCTCCCTTGTTTCAGCCCACCCTGCAAAGCGATTATGCCATCGCGATCGGGACGGACGTACAGATAGGGCAGATGGAAGTTCAACTCCAGGGGTTGACCTTCCGCAACCTTCAATTCGCTGGGAAAGCTGATTAAGTCCCGGTAGGGTTGGCTATTGACAACGAGCAAGATTAGGATGACTAGGAGAAGGCCCGTAACCCGGCGCCGTTTGCTATGTCTTGGCAACGTTGCACACTCCTCCCACCTCCTCCTCAGGCTCTCGAGTTTCTCCTCAACGTTACTCTCCGTCACCACCTTTCTTTTTTCTAAGGTAGATCAGTCAATTTTTTCTCCCTCTTAAAAACACTTTTCGGGAGCGTTGCTCCCGAAGTTCCGCGCAAAAATAAGTTGTCCGCAATGAAGTCAATTTATGATGACCTAGATTACATAATATAAGAGGAAGTATTGGTACCTGAGGCGGCGCCGTCCTTCAATCTTTTTTTTGTATGTAAATCACATTGGCCGACTTTGGCCGCAGGCTGGACTCTTCCTACCGTTCAGCAAGACTGACTAGAGCGGCCCAAAAGGTCCAGGCGTTTTGTTCGGAAAAGGCTTTCCGTCGGTCCTGGCCCCGGACATTTGGGCCTTGGCCTCCCGAGACCGCATCAGGATATCTCGCGCGTGGTTCATAGAGGCTTGGCTCTCTTCTCCGGCCAGCATCCGGGCAATCTCCCGGACCTGCTCCTCTTGACCCAGGACCTCGGCCCGGGTGACGGTCCGCTCGCCCACCGTCCCTTTCTCCAAACGGTAGTGGTTGTCGGCAAAAGCGGCAATCTGGGCCAGATGCGTCACCACCAGCACCTGGCGGGACCGGCCCAATCCCGCCAGCTTCTCCGCCACCGCCCTGGCTGCGTCACCCCCCACGCCCGAATCGATCTCGTCAAAGATCAGGGCCGGGATGTCATCCAGTTCAGCCAAAAGGGACTTCAGGGCCAACATCACCCGGGACATCTCACCGCCCGAAGCGATGCGGCTCAAAGCCCGGGGAGGTTCACCGCGGTTGGGGGAAAAGAGAAACTCCACCCGATCCAGCCCCCGCGGCGAAAGCTCTTCCTTTGGCAGCGGGGAAAGGTTGACCTGAAAGACCGTACCCGGCATACGCAGATAAGCCAATTCCTGGCTCACCTGATTCTCCAAGAGCCGAGCCGCCGCCTGTCTTTTCGCACGTATCTGCTGCCCAAGGACAAGGGCCTGAGCCACCAACTCCTCCCTCTTCTCGTTCAACTGGCGCAAGGTTTCTTCGCCCCGTTCCAACCGGTCCAGTTCCGCGGCCGCTTCCTTTTGGTAGGCCAGGATCTCGTCGCTGGAGTCACCATACTTACGCTTGAGATTATTGATGAGATCCAGGCGCTGGTCAAGCTGAGCCAGGGTCTGGGGATCGAAGGTGATCCTCTCCCGGTAGCTACGCAACTCCCGGGCCAAGTCATCCAACTGATACGAGATGTTCGCCAGATCCTCCAGAAAAGGCTTCAACCCTTCATCCAGACGACTGGCTTCCTGCAGGGAAACGGTCACCCGCCCCAACAGATCCAGGATCGACGATCCCTCCTCACCCGCATAGAGGATTTGGTAGGAAAGAGAGGTAAGCGCCCACAGCTTTTCCGCATTGGCCAGGACCCGTCTTTGGGCCAGGATCTCCTCCTCCTCCCCAGGCCGCAAGTGGGCCGCCTCCAGCTCCTTTAGCTGATAAGTCAAGAGATCAACCCGCCGGACCCGGTCCTTCTCGTCGCCCAGGTAGACGGCCATCTCCCTTTCGATGCCCTTTAGCCCCTGGTAGACTCGAGCCATGGTCAGGACGAGATCTTCTAACTCCTGGCCCCCGTAGCGGTCCAAGAGCTGGATTTGCCGTTCCGGGTTAAGGAGGGACTGGTGTTCGTGCTGGCCGTGGATGTCCACCAGAGCCGCCCCGATATCCCGCAAGAGGGAGGCTGTGGCCACTCGTCCGTTGATCCTGGCCACGGTGCGCCCTCCCCGGTATATCTCCCGCCCCAAAAGGAGTGAGCCGTCCTCCTCCACCCGGTGACCGGACGCCCCCAGAATTTCCTTAATTCCTCCCTGTCCCGACAGATCCAAGAGGAGCTCCACCAGAGCCCGTTCTTCTCCGGCCCGTACTACCTCCGCTGAGGTACGGCCGCCCAGGGCCATCTCGATGGCATCGATAATGATGGACTTGCCGGCTCCTGTTTCTCCGGTAAGGACGTTCAGGCCTCGCTCAAAAGAGAACCGCAGTCTTTCAATGAGGGCGAAGTTCTCGATATATACCTCTTGGAGCATAACTCTCCCTCCTCCAGAGGGTTCAGCACAAGACCGCAGTTTCCCAGCGGTCTCACTGCATTAAGCTCTGCAATCTTTCTACCACACCGGGCACTAAGTCGCGACTCCGAACCACCACCAAAACCGTGTTATCCCCCGCTACCGTACCGGCAATCTCCGACCAACGTAGAGAGTCAATGGCCTCACCGACCCCGGGTGCCGAACCGGAGAGGGTACGCACCACGATGAGGTTTTCCGCCATATCTAACCCCATTAAGCTGTCCCGAAAGACCCGTCGCATCCGTTCCGTCAATCCGGCCGCGGCCCCTTCCTCGGGTTTGGCATAGCGGTATCGACCATCACCGGTGGGAACTTTAATCAGCTTAAGCTCCTTGATATCCCGGGAAACGGTGGCCTGAGTAACGGCGTACCCTTCCCTGCCACCCCTATCCGCCAGCTCTTCCTGGGTCTCTATGGTTTTCTGCCGGATTATCTCCAGTATCCTCATTTGACGCCGGGCCTTCACTTTCCGGCACCCCCTTCAACTATTCTCCTTTAGCTTTCTCCGAAGCAGGTCGTGAAATCGCCAATCCAAAGAGCGCATCAAGCGAGCCCGAATATTCCTCTCCCGCCGGATGATGATCTCATCGCCGGGGACCAGCCCATAACCCTCCTGACCATCGATCGTCAGGCTAAGGTCATGGTGGTTGGCTTCGATTCTGACCCGTACGACGTCGTCTGCATTGATAACCATGGCTCGGGCATAGAGACTGTGAGGACAAATGGGGGTAATGATCATCACCTCCACCCGTGGGTCAACGATGGGGCCGCCCGCCGCCAGGGAATAGGCAGTCGAGCCGGTGGGGGTAGCCACGATCAGTCCATCCGCCGGATAGGTATCGACATAGGTATCATTGACATAAGTGTGGAGATGAATCAGCCGGGCGAAAGCCCCTTTGGTGATGACAGCCTCATTCAAGGCGGATAGGGGTGGCAGGGATCGTGCAGGGCTCTGGATATCCAGGAGCATCCTCTCGTCCAGGGTGTAACGACCCGCCAGGAAATCAGGCAGACGTTCATAGAGTTCTCGCAACTCGACCTCGGTAAGAAACCCGAGATGGCCCAGGTTAACCCCCAGTAGAGGTCGTCCGGTGGGGGCCACAGCCCTGGCAGCGCCCAGAAGAGTACCATCACCCCCGAGAACTATGACAAAATCGACCTCAGTCCCCAAGGATTCTCGCTGACGCCCCAGATCTTTCTGACCGAGTGTCTCCGCCGTCTCCCGGTCCAGGAGAACCGCCAGCCCTCTTTCCTGAAGCCAATGGAAAAGCCTTCCGGTGACCTCCAGGGCGTTCTTTTTACCCAGGTTGGCGATGATGCCAATGGTTTTCACGACTTTCCCCCAGAACGACAGATATTAGTCGCACGCCTGAACTTCACCTCTTCATCGGAGTGGCCACCTGACGTCCCGGGCGACGCCTCTCCAGGCGCACCCGGCTTCGGCCCAAATAGAAACTTCGCAGGGAATTGGCGATGCCCTGTTCCGTGAGACCGAAGTGCTTGAGGTATTGCCCGCGGCTGCCATGGTCAACGATGAGATCGGGCACACCCAGGCGCTTCACCTCCACCCCGGAGACCCCCAGGTGATTTAGCCCTTCCAGGAGAGCCGAACCGAAACCCGAGGTTAGGACGTGTTCCTCCACCGTCGCCAGCAAGGGGCATTTCCGGGCCTGTTCGGCCAAAAGGTCCAGGTCCAAAGGTTGGAGAAAGCGGGCATTCACTACAGTAGGGTGAATGTTCTCCCGGGCCAAAATCTCCGCCGCCCGCAGGGTGGGGTGAACCATGGCTCCGTAGGCCCAAACCACCAGGTCTTCCCCTTCTAGCAGGATTTCCGCCCGACCGGGAGTGGGAGGAGTGAGAAGAGGAACGTTGGCGCCCTCCACTCTCCCCCGCGGATAGCGCAGAACAGCGGGACCCGGGAGACTCAGAGCCAATTGCAGCATGGCCTTCAGTTCCAGTTCATCCCGGGGGGCCATGATCGTTAGATTGGGAACATAGCGCAAGAAAGCCAGGTCATACAGCCCCTGGTGGGTGGCTCCGTCTTCCCCAACGATGCCGGCCCGGTCAACGGCAAAAAGAACCGGCAGATTCTGCAGGGCTACATCATGAATGACCTGATCCAGGGCCCGCTGAAGAAAAGTCGAGTAAACGGCAAAGACAGGGCGCCATCCCGCCACGGCCAATCCGGCGGCAAAGGTCACGGCGTGCTGTTCGGCGATGCCCACATCAAAGAAGCGCTCGGGAAAGCGTTGGCGGAAGATCGCCAATCCCGTCCCAGCGGGCATCGCCGCGGTAATGGCCACAACCCTTTGGTTTTGCTCCGCCAGTTCCGTGAGATAACGTCCCAAAGCCTCACTATAACTGGGTTGTGGCGCAGCAAGAAGGGGTAACCCAGTGGCCACCTCAAAGGGGGAAGGACCGTGAAACTTTTCCGGTTTGTCCTCCGCCAGGGGGTAACCGCGTCCCTTTTGGGTGAGAACGTGTATCACCACCGGACCCCGTAGGGACTTGGCCTGTAAGAAAACCCTCTGCATTTCGACTATGTCATGACCGTCGATGGGCCCAAAATAGGTGTAACCCAACTCCTCAAAAATAACACCGGGGACTAAGAGATACTTGAAGGCGTCTTTGATTCGCTCCATACTGCGGGACAGGATCCCTCCCACCAGAGGGACCTTCTTTAAGACACCCTGGATATCACTCTTGAAGCGCCGGTAAGAGGGATCCAGACGCAGGCGGTTCAGATAGGAGGAGAGGGCTCCTACGTTGGGGGCGATGGACATGTGATTGTCGTTCACAACAATGATCAGGCGGGTTCCATCGTGGCCGGCATGGTTCAAGGCTTCAAAAGACATTCCGCCGGTCAGGGCTCCGTCTCCGATGACGGCTACCACCGCCCAGTCTTCTTTGGCCAGATCCCTGGCTTTGGCCAACCCCAGCGCTGCCGAAATAGAGGTGCTCGAATGTCCGGTTTCGAAAATGTCGTGGGGGCTTTCCGATCGTTTTGGGTAACCACTTAACCCGCCATACTGTCGTAAGGTGGCGAAACGTTCCTGGCGTCCGGTCAATAGCTTATGGGCGTAAGTCTGGTGACCAACATCCCAGATGATCTTATCCCGGGGGCTTTCAAAAACCGTATGTAAAGCTAAGGTCAGTTCCACCGCACCCAAACTGGGGGCCAGATGACCACCGTTTCTTGAGACCGTTTCGATGATCACCTGACGGATCTCCCGAGCCAGCTGCTCCAGCTCTTCCCCACTTAGCCCCTTAAGATTCTCCGGATCTTTTATCAGCTCCAGCCGCGAACTCAAGCCCGGTCCCGCCTTTCCGGCCCGGTCTTTTTCCCTTCACCTAAGATATCTAAACCGAGCCGATCTTCCAACCAGTCTAAAACCTCGCCCAGGCGCTGCGTGATCATATGTGATTCCCGGAGGGCCACCATCTTACCGACGGCCTTTCCTCCCACGGTGACGGAAGAAATGAGGGCCACCATGATGGTACCCACCAACGCCTCGTTGAGGTCGGGATAGATCTTCTCCAGATTGAAAACTATCGCTGCGCCCATGGCGCCGCTCATCGTCCCCGCAAGATCGCCAATGGCATCGTTGCATAAACTGGCCACCCGATCAGCATTGCGGATTAACCGCAGGGCGTGGCGGGCGCCGGCCAATTTCTTAGCCGAACGGCTGTGGAAGGGTCTTTCTTCGGTCACCGTTACCGCCACTCCGATGACGTCGGCCAGAATGCCGGTCATAACTACTAGCATGAGAATCGGCACGGCTATCCAAATCTTTACCCTGGTGAGAACCGTTTGCGTCGGAAAGGCCATGAGCAACGCCACCAAGAACGTGCCCATGGCCACGAAAACTCCTCTTCGGTATGTACTGTAAGGGTCATCGGAGCGACCATTCCCCAAAAGCTTTTCACTCCGTTTAGTTAAGGCAGGTGACCATCCGTCGGGTAAATGTTGCGGCTTAGGTCTAGCGGGCTTTCCCCGTCGAAACGGACCCGAACGTCGCCGTCCAGGCGGTTTCCCTTTAACCGTCGTCCGCACTGTCACCAGTCGCGTCGCTAGATCGCCACTGAGTCCGCACTGTAATCCCCAACGGACTTCTTAAAGAGCAGCCTAGGAGTTTTCCTCGAAACACCCTACCGTTCTCTAGCCTCTTTTGCAGCCGGAATTTCAAGGGTCAAAACTGTCCGATGTTGGGCCCAATATCAGACAGCCGGTTCCCCCTCTCCCTTCAGGCCACTCAAGGCAGGCTACACTGCACACAAAATCCATCGCATGCAGGTTGCTTTCCCAAGCCATAGCCCTGAGCCACCAACTTGGGTGTCCGCGGAGGTGGGGTCAACGCCCACATGCCATTGCGGGTCGCCCCGGCCTCCTTAACCCCCAGTATCAGCCCCCAGCTGGGCGCTGAAAGCCAACACCAGGAACTTCATCCTTATGCCCTCTGCGGATTTTTAGGCCCGCCTTCAAAAACGAGGGTGTCACTAGGATACTGCGTCACCTGCCAAAATTAAGTTGCTATTGAATTATAACACAGCCTCGAGGGCGCTTCAACCGCCGAAAAACTTAATATTGCGGCGAATTTCATCGCTACCTACCCTGCAATAATAAGGCCACTATTATGCCGATGAATGCCCCCGCAAAAACCTCAATCGGGGTATGACCGATCAGCTCCTTCAACAGTTCTTCGCGCATGCCTTTTTTTGAATATAGATCGCGTAAGATTCGATTTAGAACCTGAGCTTGTCTCCCCGCCGCCTGCCGCACACCCGCCGCATCATACATGACGACCAGGGCAAAGGCCAGGGTCACGCCGAAAATGGCGGAATCCCAGCCCTCCACCCGACCGACGATGGTGGCCAAGGCCGTCACAAAGGCAGAGTGAGAGCTCGGCATGCCACCAGCTCCAAATACTCTTTCCCAATCCAAACCCTTCCCTGCTTCGTAGGATGTTAGGACCTTCAAGGTCTGGGCCACGGCCCAGGCGATGCTGGCAGTCGTAAAGATCTTATTATGCCAAAGGCCGAGAAGGAATTCTAGCAAACTCCCATTTCCTTTCCTAGTAATAGTAGTTCTCGGAGGCTTCTAGATTTCGCGCTCCAAGAGAAACGCCGCCAGCTCCCGGAGGAACCAGCCGGCTTCCCCCAGAGGGGCCAGGGCCTCCTGGGCCGCCTCAACCTCGGTGCGGGCAATGGACCGGGATCCTTCCACACCCAGGAGACTGGGAAAGGTCGACTTATCATGGGCGGCATCCCGCCCGACCCCTTTCCCCGTCTTCTTCCCGTCTCCGGTGACATCCAACAGGTCATCGGTGATCTGGAAGGCCAGACCAAGGTGACGGCCGTACTCAGATAAGCAGGCCAGGACCTGGGGAGAGGCGCCCACCAGGATGGCCCCAGCCCGCAAAGAGGCGATGAAAAGGGCTCCGGTCTTGGCGGCTTGAAGTTGTTTGAGTTGTACCAAATCTACCTTCCGACCCTCGGCCTCCAGATCCAAAACCTGCCCACCGGCCATCCCAAGCGCTCCAGCCGCCCGAGCGATCTCTCGGACAATCTGCAGCCCGCGCACCGCCAGTAAGCCGCTGGCCTGTCCATAATGCCCCAGAATCTCAAAGGCCAGCGTTAGCAAGGCATCACCGGCTAAAATGGCCATGGCTTCACCGTAAACCCGGTGACAAGTGGGTCGTCCGCGGCGAAGGTCGTCGTTGTCCATAGCCGGCAAATCGTCATGAATCAGGGAATAGGTGTGAATCATTTCTACGGCACAGGCGGCCAGGAGGGTCGGTTCATATGGGGCATCATCCGCCACCAGAGGCGCTGAACCGGCCCTCTTCCCCGTTTTTGCGGCCCTGGTTTTCAAGGCAGGAGAACCGACGACAATGTTACCGTTTGCTTGGCCGTATCTTCCCGGCTCGGCCGGGTCAAGAGCTGGCTGGAGGTGATTTGGCCTCACTTCAGGTGCGGCTTCCTGCCGGCTAACTTCGGCCGCCGCCAGAACCAGGACCGGGCGGAGACGTTTGCCTGGCGCCAGGAGGCTGTAGGCCATGGCCTCCTGCAGGCGCGGGGCTCGGAAAAAGGGCTTTTCATCCGTAGGAAGGGAGAAAACCCAACCGGGCAGATCCCCTGACTGCGAGCCTCCCGTGCTGCTCTCTTCCAGAAGTTCCGGCCCTTCCTTTTTCCCGTAGGTTGAAAGGGCGCTCGCCCTGGTAGTACCCCAATTCGGCGGTTCCGGCGATCTTTGTCCCACCCATTGGGGAATCCTCCCCCCCAGAAAGCCTTGGAGGACCTCCTCCACCAGGCCGGCTTTTCCCTTCCAATACTCCTTGAAGGTCAAGTTTGATCGTCCCCCTTGCCAGGCGACCACCGTTTAGTCAGGACTTCACCGTTCTCTCCGGCGGTGAGGATCTCAATCCTCTTCTCGGCCTCATCCAGCTTCCTTTGACAATAACCCGCCAGGGCCTGCCCCTCCTCAAACAGGGCCAGAGCCTCTTCCAGAGGAATATCGCTGGATTCCAGGCGGTCCAGCACTTCTTCCAGGCGGTGTAAGGCTTCTTCAAAGGAAAGTCGCTCCACCTGAGACAATTCCTTTCCTTCCGCCTGTATTCTTTCGGCCCTGTCCGTCATCAGTTCGCCCCCTTAAACGCCGCTTCACCCTATTCCGAAGCTATTCCAGCCCGCCGGCGTCCCTCCACCGTCTCGCCAGACTCCGCCGACAGAACCGCAGCCTGCAGACGCCCTTGCGCCAGAAGGATTTCTACCTGATCCCCGTCGGATACCTGGTCGCTCCGCCTTACCACCGTACCGTCGGGTAACCGGGTTATAGTATAGCCCCGGGCCAAGATGGCGACGGGACTCAGCGCTTTGAGCCTTCCCACCAACGAACCGAGCTGTCCACGCCAGGACTCCCTTCGCCAGTTCCAGCGCACGACCATGCCCTCCCAAACCTGATCCAACTGTTGTCTTCTTTCCCTGACCAGGGTAACCGGGAGCCGGAGGATCTTCCGCGTTTGCAGGCGATGAAGGCGCAGGCGTCCCTCTTTAACCCGGTGCCGCAAAGCCCTTACCAGGCGTTGACGGCGCGCATCGATCTCGGCCAAAAGGGCTGACTTCTCCTGGATGGCCAGGGCCACCGCCTCCGATGGGGTGGCCGCCCGCGCGTCGGCCACCAAATCGGCCACCGTCCAATCACTCTCATGGCCTACGGCGGAAACTACGGGCACCCGAGAGGCGTAAATGGCCCGGGCCAATTCCTCATCGTTGAAGGCCGAGAGATCCTCCGCCGATCCGCCCCCGCGCCCCAGGATGATGACGTCCACTCCCACCCTTTGAAGGCGGTTAAGAGCAGCAATCATCGATCTGGCGGCATCCTCTCCCTGTACCCGAGCCGGTGCAACGAGGAGAGGGAGATTGGGATAACGCCTTCCCGCAATGACCACCATGTCCTTAATGGCCGCCCCCGTTGGGGAGGTGATTATCCCTACCTTCCCCGGCAAGAGAGGGAGAGGACGTTTGCGCGACTGAGCGAAGAGGCCCTCTGCCTCCAGGCGCCGCTTCAACTCCAGAAGAGCCAGGTGTTGATCGCCCGTTCCATCCTCCTGAAGCCGATCGACATACAACTGGTAAAGGCCGTCACGTTCAAAGAGGCCGATATCGCCCAGGGCGATGACCTTCATCCCATCCCGAGGCAAAAAGCGGAGAGAAAAGGCCTGGCGGGAAAACATCACCGCACGTAGGCTGGCCGCCTCGTCCTTTAAAGTAAAGTAGAGGTGGCCTGAACTGTGACGCTTAAAATTCGATATTTCCCCCCTCACCTTCAAAGAGCGAAAAAGGGGGCCGCCCTCCAGGACTTCCTTGATGGCTCTGGTAAGTTCTTTTACGGTAATGATCCTTTGATTATTCATATAGCCAAGAGCGTCCCTCTCGTCCTGATGCGGAGCATAGAGCCAGAAGCCCCCCTATACATAATCCAATCTACCCCGAAACAAATCAGCTGCTTTGAGGGCGCCGCGCGGACGTCGCCGTCCTCGCTTTCGGACACCTACGCTTACCGCATCGCGGCTCAGCTTGGCCCTCCGGCCGGCACCGTGCCGATTCCTCATCCTTAGGGAGCGGCGCTCGGCGGCATCCGTGCCGCCGTCCGGGCTCTCGGGCCCCGCTTCACCGGATGCGGTGCCCGGCTCGGTGAAAGCGCTCCGCGGCAATCGCCCGCCCGTCGCCACCCAGCTGATGTTTCATTACATTACGGCACCGCCGGAGGCGGTATGGGGATCTAGTTCATTATAACATTAGATGAGGCCAGTCAAAAGAGGTTACGGAACTGTCGCCGCTGGGGGAACGAGGGATGGCCAACTCTTCCAGGACCACGTCAAAGTCGTCTCTTCCTGTTGCCGCCCGGGTGGTTTGGCGCCTCGCTTTCGGTAGCCTTAAGGTTGCTCTTCCCCCCTTGGACGTGTTATAATTCGCCGGGGTGGCTTCAGACAAGGTTCCTCCCCAGGAGGCCCCTGGGCACCTCGTCGCGCTTGGCCCCTTGTGAAGTGGATGACAAACCAGATGAAGGAGGGATCATTCTTGGCACAAGTCCTCGACGGCAAGGCCATCGCCAGTACCCTGAAAAAGGAGCTGACAGAACGGGTTGATGCCCTCAAGAAAAGGGGCATCCTTCCCGGGTTGGCCGTGGTCATGGTGGGCTCCGACGAAGCCTCCGCCGTTTATCTTTCCCGAAAAAAAAAGACAGGCGAGGGAGTCGGCCTGCGGGTTGAAACCCACCTCTTACCGGGTGACAGTTCTACCCAACAGGTCCTCGAGCTGATTCAGCGGCTCAATGCCGACCTCAAGATCCATGGCATCCTGGTGGAACAGCCCCTCCCCAAAGGGCTCAACAAGGACGCCATCATCGATTCCATTGATCCCCGCAAAGACGTGGATGGTTCCAGCCTGGCCAACCTGGGGAATCTCTTTTTGGGCCGCCCTGGTTTTGTCCCCTGTACCCCACAAAGCGTGATGACTATCCTGGAAAGATACAATATCCCCCTGGCCGGTAAGCACGCCGTGCTTGTGGGCCGGAGCACCGTCGTCGGTAAACCGCTGAGCATGCTCCTTTTGGCCCAGAATGCCACTGTATCCATATGTCACAGCAAAACCCGCGACCTGGGCGCCATGACCCGGCAGGCCGACATCCTGGTGGCCGCTGTCGGAGTCCCGCGGATGATCACCGCCGATATGGTCAGCGAAGGCACCATAGTTGTTGACGTGGGGATTAACGTGGTCGATGGTAAGACAGTGGGGGACGTGGATTATGAACCCGTCTCCGGCAAAGCCGCGGCCATTACCCCCGTCCCCGGCGGCGTTGGCGCCGTTACCACCATGATCGTATTACAGCACGTGGTGGAAAGCGCCGAACGCCTCTAGGCGAGTCCTGACGAACTACGTCTTAAATTGGCAACCCGGCGTGATCGACTGCCCTAAGGAGGTCAAGGCCATGTATCCCGAGAATCCGCTCTCCAAATTCGTCAACGACCTGGCTTCCCGCGCCCCCGCCCCTGGAGGGGGCGGCGCTGCCGCCCTGGCCGGTGCCCTGGGGGCGGCCTTAACCAGTATGGTTTGCAACCTCACCATCGGGAATAAGAAATACGCCCCATACGAAGAGGAAGTAAAGGCCATTCTCACTGCTGCTCAGGATAAACTGACACAGCTCCAAGCCGGCATCGACGAAGATGTCCAGGCCTTCAATCCGGTCTCCGCTGCCTACGGAATGCCCAAGGGGACCGAGGAGGAGAAAAAGGCCCGCTCCGCCGCCATCCAGGAAGCCTTGAAGAAGGCCGCCGGTGTTCCCCTCGAGGTGGCCAAACTGGCCCTGGACGTCCTGGAATTGAACCTTCGCCTCTTCCCCATTTCCAACGTCAATGTGGTTTCTGACATTGGGGTGGGCGTCCTGATGGCTGAAGCCGCCCTGGAGGGGGCAGCTCTAAACGTGGAGGTAAACCTGTCCTCCATCAAAGATGAGGCCTTTAACGAGAAGATGCGTCAACAGTTAGACCCGTTGCGAGCCCGGGGGCGGGCAATTCAAGAGCAGCTATTGGAGATGGTGGAAAAAAGGATTAAGGGGCAATAGTGCTCGCTCGGCCCGCTTGGTCTGCACAATCTCTCACGCTGCCCGGTTTCACTGAAAACGGCACGACGATCTAAATGATCCCGTGGCTTGACCAAGCGCCGAACCATCACAGAAATGGGTATTTCATCATAACTCTAAAACCTTCAAGACGTCCTTATCGCCGGGCCAGCAGGGAAAGGCGGCGCCGACCGCAGCCCCCACTGGCTCCCTCTTTTTTTGCTTTGTGGTCTCCTAGGCCAAGGGCTTACTCTGACGGCAGCTGCCGGGCCACCCAACGCATCAGTGGTACGCCGCCGACAATGAGCAGCACCTCCGGCACCAACAAACTGAGAAAGATGGACCAGAATGGTACATGGAGGATAAAGGCCAGCATGATCCCGACCGCCAGGGAGATCCACACGGCCAGAAAGCTCGCTGCCGCATAAGGGTTGCTGACATGACCTAACCACCAGGCCAGATAGGCCCCCACCAGGTTCATTCCCGGCATCCAGAGAAGCTCCCACACCCCGGCATAGGGGCTGGCCAAATTGACCAGGGCCACGCCCAAAGGCATGGCCCAGATCAGTTCCTTGCGGTAGATGACCAAAGACTTGACCACCTCAGCCAGGCGAAACTGAAGGACAGCAAAGGAAAGCGGGGCAAAAAGGTACCCCAGCGCGGCATAGACGCCGGCCACCATCGCCACCTCCACCAGCTTCCTGGTGTCAGGCTTTTTCAACTCGTCATCAACTCCTTGTTTTTTTACCGGGGTATCCGCGACCCGGGGGATTGCCTGTCCATAACAGGACCCTGTCACTAGGAGACCGCTGAAAAACCCCCACCTGCGTTGTGGCGCAATCTGCAAGTAAGAACCTTCTTATTAAAGGGGCGTTGCTATTGCAAATTGTCGCTCCGGCGGCTCCTCGCTCAACGTACCGCCCAGTACGCCTCGCTTCGGAGCCTTGTCGCTCCTAGCATCTGGGCTGATTTGAGGTCTCGCCCTTGCGATTGGGCTAAAGCCGCCAGAAGTACGATCGCCATCAAGCGCAGTACAGACTATGGCGGCTTTTCCCGGGCGGGTTAACCACGCAAAACGCAGTTCGTCAGCACTCCCCTAGGGGACTGCTGAAAAACACCCATCTGCCGGTCAGGCGGCCTCGCTGAAAGCGCGGTTTTCCGGCGGTCTCCAGTAGCCTCCTGCCTCCCGTTTGGCCGTCGTCCGGCGGATGGAGGCGCCCCGCCTATCACTTCCCCAGCAGGTACTCGTGAATCGCCGCCGCCGCCTTTTTCCCAGCCCCCATGGCCAGGATCACGGTGGCCGCCCCCGTTACGGCGTCGCCGCCGGCATAGACCCCTTCTCGGGAGGTGAGGCCTGTCTCCTCTTCCACCGCCAGACCGCCCCAGTCCTGGGTCTGCAACCCCGGTGTCGTCTTGGAAACCAAGGGGTTGGGGCTGGTGCCCAGAGCCATGATGACAGTGTCAACTTCAATGACAAACTGAGACCCCTTTACGGCCACAGGTCGGCGGCGCCCCGAGGCATCCGGTTCGCCTAGCTCCATCCGGTGGCATTCAAGACCGGTAACCCAGCCGGCATCATTTCCCAGGATCCGTACCGGATTGGTTAGGGTCTTCAGGACGATGCCTTCTTCCTTGGCGTGCTCCAGTTCTTCCTTGCGGGCCGGCATCTCCGCTTCGGAACGGCGATAGACTATATAGACCTCCTCGACATTGGGCAGCCGGCGGGCCGACCGAGCCGCATCCATGGCCACGTTGCCGGCACCGACAACAGCTACCCGCGCCCCTATTTTTACCGGCGTGTCGTATTCAGGAAAGAGGTAGGCCTTCATCAAATTGATCCTGGTTAAGAACTCATTGGCGGAAAAAACGCCATTGAGACTTTCCCCGGGGATATCCATGAATTTCGGCAGACCGGCTCCTGTTCCCAAGAAGACAGCTTGATAGCCAAGTTCTTTAATCTCGTCCACGGTGATGGTCTTCCCCACCACTACGTCGGTTTGAAAATCCACCCCCTGGGCCCGTAGAATCTCTACCTCATCCCGGACGATCTTTTTGGGGAGACGAAACTCGGGGATGCCGTAGATGAGCACGCCCCCCAGGTCATGGAGGGCCTCATAAACCGTCACCTGGTACCCCCGGCGGACCAGGTCGCCGGCCGCCGCCAGGCCCGCCGGGCCGGAGCCGACGACGGCCACCTTCTTGCCATTGGAGGCCGGCCTGGGAGGTACCGTTAGCCCCCTGGCCAGAGCCCGGTCGGCCACGTACCTTTCCAGCCGTCCAATGGCGATGGGCCTACCGGCCTTATTCAAGATGCAACTCTGTTCGCACTGCTCCTCCTGCGGGCAGACCCGCCCGCAGACCGCCGGAAGGCTGTTGGTCTCTTTTATCTTGTCAATGGCCCCGTCGAAATCGCCTTTACGGATAAGCCCGATAAAGTCCTTAATCTGCACCGCGACTGGGCAGCCCTTCTGGCAGACAGGATCTTTGCATTGCAGACAGCGGGAGGCCTCTTCTATGGCCATTTCCTCGGTGTACCCCAGCGCCACCTCAGAAAAATTCCTGATCCTGAGCAGGGGATCCTGAGCCGGCATCTTGACCCTGGTCTTAACAGCCATAATTAATGCACCTCCCTCTGGGCTCGTTCGTTGGCCAACTTCTGTTCCTCCGCATACAGCTTGCCGCGGCGTAAGGCTTCATCGAAATCCACCAGGTGCCCATCAAAGACCGGTCCGTCGACGCAGGCAAAGCGGACCTGTCCACCCACCGTTACCCGGCAGGCCCCGCACATCCCGGTGCCATCTACCATGATCGGGTCAACGCTGACCCAGGTCTTCAGTCTATAAGGCCGCGTCACCTCAGCCACCGCCCGCATCATGATCATCGGACCGATGGCAATGACCTCATCGAGCTTTCTGCCGCTGTTAATGAGCTGTTTTAGGACATCGGTGACCAAACCATGGTGGCCCTTGGAGCCGTCATCGGTGGCCACCAGGACCTCCTGAGAAACCTGCTGTAATTCCTCCTCAAATATGAGAAGATCCTTATTCCTGGCACCAATGATGGAGATTACCTCCACTCCCTTGGCGTGGAGGGCCTTGGCTTTGGGATAAATGGGGGCCACGCCGAAGCCTCCCCCGACACAGACGACGATACCCTTCTCGGCCAGTTGGGCCGGGACCCCCAGGGGTCCGGTGAAGTCCAGAATGGAGTCGCCGGCCGTTAGTCGTCCTAGGTCACGGCTGGTCTTTCCCACTTCCTGAATGACGATGGTCACCGTCCCCTTTTCCCGATCGTAATCAGCAATGGTCAGGGGAATGCGCTCGCCCCGGGGGTCCAGCCGGACGATGACAAACTGCCCAGGCTGGGCCTTCCTCGCCACCAGGGGGGCTTGGACGACGTAGAGCTTGGTGATGGGGGTAAGATCTCTTCTCTGCAAAATCTTAAACACCGCAAAACCTCCGTTTCCTCTCATATGTGATGGTTTGGGATTGTTACTTCTTTCCCAAATCCTTGGCCGCGCGATCCAATAAGCCATTAATGAAGCGGGCCGCTTCCTCCGAGCTGTATTTCTTAGCCAGTTCCACTGCCTCGTTGATGGAGGCGGCCGCCGGGATGTCGGGAAGAGACATCAACTCATAGAGTCCCAGGCGCAGGATGTTCCGATCGATTCTTCCCATCCGTCCCAGTCGCCACGAATGGGATAGACTCCGAATAAGCCTATCTAAACGTTTCTTCTCCTGAACCACGCCCCCTACCAAAAGCCGGGCAAACTCTAAGGACTTGTCCTCTACCCTTTCCTCGGCAGTCCCCAGAGCAGCCGAAAGAGCCCGAAAGGGCTCCTCCCGGGTCAAATCGATCTGAAAGAGAGCCTGCAGGGCCAACTCACGGCCCTTTCGTCGCAGCAAATACCTTCATCCTTTCTCCAGCGGAACGAAGTTCGTCGGCACTCCTAAGTCCGATGCCAGGGCGAGGAGTAACGTTCAATGATCTCCAGGAGCCCCTCCTTGTTCTCATCGATCCGCTTCCCAACATAGTAGCCCATAAGTGTAGAAAAGGCGATGAAAAGGGTTAAGAGGAGGCCAAATCTGATGATCAGGAGGCTCAGGAGAAGACCCAGTATGGCCCCAATGGTCTTCCCCCGATGGCGGCTCAAGAGTCCGTTTAAGATCTCCTGCCACATCCGAAGACTCCCCCCCAAAAAAAAATTGCAGCCTTCTGTCAAGGGGCCTGTCATTCCACCCGGCTCCTCTTGACTTCATTGGTGATGTTCTCCACGGCAATCCGAACCTCAGTCACGCCGATCCCCACGACGCTCCGGACATAGTTCTTGATGCTGTTTTGCACCTGGTCCGAAACCTCGGGGATATTGACGTCGGGGCTAACGGTGATCCGCAAGCTTGCCGCAACCCCGGCCGGCTGGTTCGTAACCCCAGCGCGGACATCCCTCACTCCAGGAACCTGCCGAGCCACCTTTTTCACCAGATTTTCGATGGCCTCCAGGGCAATCCGCACCTCACCCAGAGGTGTTTCCTGGATTACCGTCTGTCCGCCGTAGCGCCGGCGAAAGCCCAGGTAAATGAGGCGCAGGCTCAAGAGAAACAGGGCCAGCCCGCTCAGGCCCACCAGAACACGTCCCTGGCCCGAAGCCAAGGAACTGCTGAGCCAAAGTAGCGGGCTTGTCCAACCCAGAGCCAGCAAAACAATCAGCGAAGATAAGAAGGCCAGCGTAAAGTTATAAACGATGAGAATCACGCGGTCCAGGATCCCCATTCTCCCATGCCCCCTCAACTGGATCTTCTCGAGGTCGCTCCAGGTCGTCCATCCTTGGGAGGTATCGTTCCCTCTCTAATATACTTCTTCTCCGACAAGCTTCTTCACGCGCCTAGCTCAAGGCGCAACCTGCCTCCCACCAGCGGGCCAGTCCTACCTGACTCGCGCCTCTTCTTCCCGCGCTTCCGACCGGAAGGCTACTCCCTGGATATGAATGTTGACCTCCACCACGGAAAGTCCCGTCATACTCTCGATGGCTTTCTTGACGTTTTCCTGCACCCGCTGGGCGATCTCAGGGATCCTCACCCCATACTCAACAACAATAAAGAGGTCCGCGGCGGCTTCCCTTTCCCCTACCTCCACCCGGACTCCCTTGGACAAATTCTTTTTGCCTAGTATCTCCGAAATGTCCCCCACTATCCCGCCGCTCATCCCCACCACCCCTTCCACCTCGGTGGCGGCGATTCCGGCAATGACGGCGACCACGTCGTCCGCGATCCTGACAGCGCCAACCTCTTCCTCGTTGGTCTTCTCCAGGGTCTGGTCCATGACCATCGCCTCCCGCTGTCGGAGTCTCTCCCTTCAAATATTATAACTCAGTCAAGGTGGTTATTACAATAACATGGCTCAACTGGCCTTCTCTTCCCCCTCCTTTTGGCGCTCTTTCAAGACATGCCTCTCCAAGAAATTGATGTCGTAGTCGCCTTTTTGAAAGAGGGGATGAGCCAGGATCTTTAAGTGAACCGGAATGCTGGTCTTGATTCCTTCCACCCGGAACTCCTTTAGCGCCCTTTCCATTCTGGCGATAGCCGCCGGTCGGTTTTCGGCCAGTACTACCAGTTTGGCAAACATGGAATCATAATGAGGCGGTATCTCGCAACCGGCAAAGGCGCTGGAGTCCAGCCGTACTCCCGGTCCCCCCGGGGCTTCGTAGACCTCAATCCGGCCAGGGGAAGGGAGAAGCCCTCGTTCGGGGTCCTCAGCATTGATCCGGCATTCCATGGCCCAGCCCCGATTGCGGATGTCACTCTGCCGATAGCCCAGGGATTCGCCGGCAGCAATACGTATTTGCTCCTTGACCAGGTCGATGCCCGTCACCATTTCTGTCACGGTATGTTCCACCTGAATGCGGGCATTCATCTCCATAAAATAAAAGTTGCGCTCTGCGTCCAGGAGAAACTCCACTGTACCGGCATTGGTATACCCAACGGCCTGGGCCGCTTTGACGGCCGCTTCACTCATCCTTTTGCGCAATTCGGTATTGAGGGCGGTAGAAGGGGTTTCCTCCAGGATCTTTTGCCTTCGGCGCTGAATCGAAGATTCCCTTTCCCCCAGATGGACCAGGGTCCCCTTCTCATCGGCCAGGACTTGAATCTCGATGTGGCGAGGGTCTACGATGAATTTCTCCACGTATACATCACCGTTCCCGAAGGCCGCCGCGGCTTCGCGCTTGACACGTGGGAAAACCGTCAGAAGCTCCTCCCGATCCCGCGCCAACCGGATCCCCTTGCCCCCGCCACCCGCCGCCGCCTTGATCACCACAGGAAATCCAACGGCGTCGGCGACCTCCAGGGCCTGCCCTTCGCCTGGCACCGCCCCATCGGAGCCAGGGACGACCGGGACACCAGCCTTGAGCATAGTCTCTCTGGCCATCGACTTGATTCCGATCCGGCGCATAGCCTCCCCCCGGGGCCCGATAAACCTCATATCCCAGAGATTACAAATGTCAGCAAAGGTGGGGTTTTCCGAAAGGAAACCGTAACCGGGGTGAATGGCATCAACCCCCAGTTCCGTGGCGGCGGCGATGATTTTGCGAATATTACTGTAGGTTTCCTGGGCCGTGCTTCCCCCCAGGGCGTAGCTTTCGTCGGCATAGCGAACATGGAGGGAATCCCGATCCAGATCCGAGTAGATGGCGACGGTCTTGATGCCCATTTCCCTGGCCGCCCGAATCACTCGTACCGCTATTTCCCCCCGATTTGCCACCAAGATCTTTTTGAACAAAGCGGATCCCTTCCTTTTATGTCGCCAACTATATTATCAGGTGTAAATACCTACTACTATTCTTCAAAGAAACGAAAAACCCTCCTGGCGGAGGGCGTTTTTTAAAATCGCCCGAAACCTCCCCTCTCCTGAGACATGATTAATCCAGGCTGGTCAGATCCCTCTGTACAGTGAGCCTTTTTATCTTGACTTGGGTAAGATGCTGATGTTCTCCAGGCGGAGCCCACTCACCCGGGCGACAATGTCGGCGATTTTGGCCACCTCCGATTTATTGAGGTCGGCGGCTTTGATCAATACCGTCGCCGAGGAAGAACCCAAAAAGACCAGGGCATCCTCAAAGCCGCGGGCTCGAATAAGGTTTTCCATTTCTATCTCCTTGCCCATGTCTTCGCCCAGCTGCAAAAGACGTGTAAAAGCCTCCTTCTTGACGGCAGCATCGGCTTGGGAGCTCTTGGTTAATTCCTTCAGCAGTTCTATTTGTTGGCCCCGGGTCCTCTCCCTTTCCAATCTGGTCTCAATGTAGAAATCCCTTTGGAGAAACCCGGTCTCACTCTTGGTCCCGGGGGTCTTCTCCGTCGTCGCCAGGTTTTTGGCCGGAACCGCATCCGTCGCAGGGGTCTTCGTTCCAAACTCCATTCCCTTCCCCGGCCCCACCGCCCGGCCTAAGACGTACCAGACCAGGAGGAGAACCAAGAACAAAAACAGGACAAATCTCAAGATATCTTTGCGCCCTACGGTGAACAAGCCCTTCACCTCCCTTTGGTGATATAGATCCGGTTGCTGGGAAGTCCAAGGATGGTGGCTACGGAGCGCATCAGCTCGGCTTTAACCCTTGAATCATCCGCTCCCTGGGCCACCACCAGAACCCCAATGATGGACCCTCGTAGCTCCTGGGCCACGACAGCTCGATCTCCGCCCGCAGAACGGGATATCACCGGCTGGAGCCCCCGGTTTTCTTCCACCGTGCTCCGCGTTCCCCCGGTAGCATCCTTTTCGTCCGTCCGCTTGCTGCTGATAGTCTCATTGCGAGCCAGGATCTGGTCCCGCCCGGAACTAAGGTAGATCTTCACCTGGACCTGTCCCGCTCCCACCATCTGGGAAAGGATTCTTTCCAGTTCCGCCTCCAGCGCCCGCTCCTCTCCCAAGATTCCGTCTCCCCCCGCCGCCGCGAAGCCCTGCACGGGCGTCGCCGTCGGATTTGACGGCGGCTTGGCTGGGACGGGGCTGACAAAGGCGCCCACTGCCAGCAAGGCCACTCCCAGCAACCCTAATAGGACTAGAGAAAGGGGGATCCTAACCCCCCACGGCTTGATCTCCCAGGACCAGAGGGAACCGCTTTTCCTATCTCCCAAGAAAATCCCCCCTTGCCGAAAAGACCTCGGCCAAGCCCGTCTGCTCATAGCTTGAGCCCTTTGCTTCGCCGTAGGCAACTACTGCTCTGCGCCGCCTCGCTATTTTCCCGCCTTCGAGGAAAGGTTGCTATTCCCCCACCGTCCGGACCACCACCCTCGCCGTGGGAATCCCAAGACGGTCCGCCACCCGCTGGACGATTCTTTCCTCCGTTCTCGCCGGGAGACGACTGGTGGTTTCAGGAGCGGCGGATACCTGGACGACGGTACCGCTGCCTTCTTTTTCGCCCCGCCGCCAGGTAATCTCCACCTTCTGTAGACTACCCTTAGCCGGCCCGGCCTCCTCCCGGGTGATTCGAACGGATACGGCCCCCTTCTTCACCTCATCCTGCACCAGCCTGGCCACCTCTTCCTCCAGGGAGCGGCGCAGGATTTCCCAGACCTGACCTTCCAGCACCGTCTCCAGGGCAGTCACCTTTTCCGGTCGCGGCTTTGGCCCGGCCAGCAAACTTTCATTCAGGCCGGGCCAGGACAAATCCAGCCAGGACCAGCGCACCAATGGTCCCAGAACGGCCAGAAGGATGACCAGGCCCAAGACCAAACGAAAATAGCGCCGGAGCTGCCCAGAAGGCACCAGCAAACCGGTCAGACTGGCAAAAATCATGAGCAGGGCGATTTGTCTGATCCAATCCCGCAAAAAGGCCATTGCCCAGCCTCCCGCTTTCCGTAAACGCCCCTCTTCCCGCTCCCTTTGATCTCCACCTGCCCCCTCCCAGTTAACCGGGTCGCAGGAGTCCGGTAAAGATCCCTAGACCGATAAAGAACATGACCCCCACGGTAAGGGCGGCTCCGGCCACAAAGGTCAGGGTGTCGGCGATGGCTGAAAGGGTCCGGCTAATTCGTTCGCCTCCCAAGGGTTGAATCAGGGCCGCCGCCAGACGGTAGATCAGGATGATGGAAAGGATTTTGATCAGGGGTAGGCTTACCACAAAGATGATGGCCAGGCTGCCCAAAGCCCCCAAGGCGTTTCTTAGGACCAGGGAAGAGGTAAAGACCACTTCTACCGCATCAGAAAGCAGTTTTCCGATGCCCGGGATCAGGGCCGCGCTGAAAAACTTGGCCGTCCGAACAGCCAAGGAATCGGCTACCAGGGCGCCGGCTCGCTGCACACTGACCACTCCCAGAAAGATGGTTAGAGCCAGACCCAAAGCCAGACCACTGCCCAGGCGCAGTAAGCCCGATAGCCCGGCCACCTTGATGTCTTCGGAAAGGCTCCCCAGGATATCCAGGACTGCCGCCAAGAGCAGGGCCGGGAGGATGAAGTTCTTGACCAAAAGACTCACGCCATTGATAACCATAACCATCGTGGGATGCATCATTCCGGCGGCCACCGGGGTTCCCGAGCCCGCCAAAAGGGTGATCAGCGGTGGCAGGAGAGCCCACATAAAGGTGACCAGCCGATCCACCATTTCCCGGACCATATCCACGGCCAGGCGAAAGCTGCCAAATGCCAGGACTCCCAGGACCATAAGACAAACGGAATAGGCCAGCGAACTCACTGCCCGACCCTCAAAACCGCCCTGCAAGTGATCCAGTAGAGCGCACAGCACCGCCAGGATCACCAGTTTGCCTAGCAGGTGGGCGCTGGCCAGGACTTCATGGAAGAGATACCGGTAGAGTCCCACCAAGAAACCCTGGAAGTCAAAACCCATCCCCCCCTGCCGGAAGGCGTCCAGAACCCCCTTCAAAGAGATTTCCGGTAGATAGCGCGCCGTTTCCCGGTTCAGTTCCTCCACAAGACGACTGACTTCAGTCAAATCCAGGCTTTCCACCTGTTGGTCGACCAGATCGCCGGAGGCCATGGCCACCCCGGAAGCAAGGAGAACCAGCGTCCAAAAAATGAACGACTTTATGGATAAAATCGTGATGATCCTTTCAACCTGGCCAGAGCCCGGGTTCCTTTTCCTGACTCCGGACATGACGCGCCTCCTCAAGGCCATTCCCCGCACCCAGGCGGGTAGAACTTGTCTTCTTGACTTCTCTCCAGGGGTTACCGCTAAACCCCATTTCGTCGGCAATATCCTAAGGCATGAGCTTGACCACCGTATCCAGGATGGCCCGGATGATGGGCAGAGCCAAAAAGATTATGATGATCTTGCCGGCCAGTTCCACCTTGGCGGCAATGGCCCCCTCGTTGGCGTCTTTGGCCACCTGAGAAGCAAACTCCGTCAAATAGGCGATGCCGATGACCTTCAGAATGGTATGGAGATAGAGGGAACTTATCCCAGCCTGGTCGGCCAATTCCTGTAGGAGTCCCAACACCCCCTGAATCTTGTCCACGATGAGCAAAAAGATCAGGAGACCCGCCACCAGGGCCCCGAGCAGGGCAAACTCCGGTCGCAGTTGCCTCAAGATGAGCAGAAGAAATACCGCCACCAGGGCTATTCCCAAGATACGGACAATCTCCACAGATTCCACCTCTCCCAGGAGGTCGTTCCAGAGTTTGCTACGGTCGCCCAGACCCCATGAAGAGTACTGACAAGATGCGTTTTGAGTGGTTAACAGTTTCGAGACACTAATCAGGACGGTCAATAGAGGTTGAACATGGTCCGCACTGTCTCAAAGAACCCCGCCAGGAGCTGGATCACCAGCAATAGGACAATCACCACCCCGGCCAAGGTTACGAGTTGACCCTGTTCCTCTTTTCCGGCCTGTTTGAGGACAGTGTGCAGAATGGAAACAATGATCCCGATTCCAGCGATCTTGAAGAGAAGGTCAATCCCATTCATGGCTGGATTACCCCCTGAAGGCGCCCAAACTGAGACACCCCTTTAATTCAAGCGAGGAGAAACACCACCGCCAGCCCGCCTAAGAGTCCCAGGTACCGCCAAAGCCGCACGTATTCTTTCTCAGCTTGCAACGAGCTCAATTCCTCCTGCCAAAGCCTTTCCATGGCTTGCTCCAGGTGTTTTTCGTGTCCCTTCCGATCGACCCCACCAAACCTGTTACCCAATTCCCGGAGGATCGCCAAATCCCTAGCGGCCAGGGCCAGATCCCTCTTTTCTTCCTCGATGGCCCCAGTCCAGGCCTCAGCCACGCTCCGGTGCCGGCCGTCCCGCAAGAGAAGACCGGCCCGCTCAAAAATCTGTCCCACCCGGCCGCCAGTCAGGCGTCCTACCCGGTCCAGCGCTTCCGGTAGGGGGGTGAGGGTATAGCCGATCTCACTTTGTAAGGTTTTTAGCGCCAACTGTAGCTGGCGCAACTCTACCGTCCGCCGCAAGTAACGCGCCCCAACTAGAAAGCCCAGATTGGTAAAGGCGTAAAGAACCAGGAGGCCCCCGGCCAACTTGATCATCCCTTCTCCCTCCCGGGAAAGAAATCGGCGGTAAAGGGCGCGGGGGAGGCAGCGGTGAAACCCGGCACCGGTTTCCCGGTCTGGCCGTCCAGAATGGTCTCCAGGGTACCGGGCCCTTGGCGACGGCTGAGAATGATGATGCGGTCGAAGACCGCCGTTTCCAAGAGACCCTGGAGCATAGGCCGCCGGCTGAGATCGTCTTTTCCTAGACCATGGGCGCTGGCCAATACCGCCACCCCGCCATTTATGGCCTCCTCAACAGCCAGGACATCCTCGCGCCTGCCAATTTCATCCACTACCACCACTGCCGGGGACATGGAACGCAAGAGCATCATGATGCCCTCGGCCTTGGGGCAGGCATCAATGACGTCGGTCCTCATACCCACGTCGCGCTGCGGTACTCCCTGATAGCAAGCTGCCACCTCCGAGCGCTCGTCCACCAACCCCACCTTCACCCCGTTCCAACCCAGACTTTCCGCCCCCGAGGACAGGAGGCGGGTGAGATCCCGCAGGAGGGTCGTCTTACCGGCCTGAGGTGGTGAGATAATCAGGCCATTCATAACCCTCCCGTTGCCCCAACGGTCAAATGCCAGAAGATGCGGTAGGACGGGTCGCGCCACCCCCGGGAATTCTCTGACGATGCGGATGTTCAAGCCGCTAAGGTGTCTGAGGGTCTTGACTCTTCCCCCCTCTAGCACCGCCTGCCCCACCAGCCCCACCCGGTGTCCGCCCCGCATGGTGAGAAAGCCGTTCCTTATCTCCTCTTCATAGGCGTACAGGGAAGAATCGCCAACCTGCTGCAAGGTTCGGGTAATATCGCTTTCTCCTACCACCACGGGCTCTCCCCCTTGGACTAAGACCAGGTCCCGGTGCCCGTAATGGATCATGGCCGGTCGTCCTCGGCGCAGACGGATCTCCTCCACCGCTTCCTGGATCTCCGGGGACAATTCAAGCAGAGCCCTCTGAATACGCGCGGGGAGGAAGGGAAGTACCTCCGCAAGCAAGAACTGGGGCTGCGCCCCGGGAGACCGCTGAAAGACACCCATCTGCTTTGTCGCTCCGGCGGCTCCTGGCTCAACGTACAACATAGTACGCCTCGCTTCGGAGCCTTGTCGCTCCTTGCATCTGGGCATTTTTGGGCAGTCTCCTCCCGACCATTCCTTGGCTGGGCTGACCACTGAAACCGCAGTTCGTCAGCAGTCTTTTAAAGCCCTGCGGGATCAAAGCATTGGTCATGGTGGAGGGAGAAGTGAGCATGGATCGCTCCTCCTCTCTGATGGATCTGGAAGTTGGCATAGTTTGGGAGGTTGGGTAACCACCCTGGTCAAGGCCTGCCTGGCAATGAATAGATATTACCCCCCTCTCCGAATTATGACACCCAATAAAAAATTCGGGACAGGCCCTCGGCCCTGGAAGGGTGGCAGCGACCGGACGGCGCCACGGAAGTAACTAGCCTGCTTCCAGGGCCGAGGTCTGCTGACGCACTGAGACAGCACCAGTCCGCCAGCCAAGGGTAAGGGTGCCCATCGCAAGGCGGGATCTGAAGGAACCCGGAGGCAGAGCCAAGACGGACGGTTTCAGCGTCTCGCAGGAAATTTGAAGGACACCCGAAACGGGTGTCCTTCAGCAAAAAAGAGCTTTCTATCGTAACGCTGGAAGCGCCTGCCTCCCAAGCCGGCAGGCGGGGCAATTCACTGATCCTGCTCTTTCTTAGAACGGACCAGCGTCCCTTCCTCATCGTAGTCCCAGTTCTCGTCGACGACAAATTCAACCCCGCAGTTGGGGCAGGTGACCTCCTCCCCTTCGCCGACGAGTTCCTCTTCAAAGTAGACGGTCTGATGGCAATGCGGGCACTTTACCCCTACAAATTGCTTCTCCTCATCCCCATCTTCGTCCTCATCCTCATCCTCATCCTCGTCTTCCCCGTCGTAGATGTTATCCTCCAGGGCGGAGAGGTCCTCATCCATCTCTTCGATGTATTCCTCCAATTCCCGGTGCGCCTGGTCTAACTCGTTGATCCGTGAAGCAAAGTCCTCCAGCGCGTCCAAAATGCCCCTCAGGAGTCTTCCTTGCTTGGAATCCTCTATCTCCATGCCCTCGGCCAGCCCCTTGAGAAAGGCCACCTTCGCCTGAAGATCCTTCTTCTCCATATTTCTGCCCCCTTCCATCAGAATAAGGAATTCTCCCCCCTGAGTGATGCCTATGGCACCACAGTCGGGGAAGCCACTACCAAGTTGAAACATCCTAGGAGACGCGCCGGAAACTGCGGGCTCCTAGGCCCGTTCTATATATTGCCCGGTCCGGGTATCCACCTTGATCGCCTGCCCGTTTTCAATGAAGAAGGGGACCTTTACCACCAATCCCGTTTCCATTCTGGCTGGTTTTGAGCCGCCGGTGGCCGTATCTCCCTTAAAGCCCGGATCGGTTTCCACTATCTTCAATACCACGAAGTTAGGAAGTTCCACGCCGATAGAGGCACCCTGAAACATCAACAGCCACATGACCATGTTCTCAGTCATGTAATAGATGGCATCTCCCAACTGCTCCTTGGTCAAGGTCAGCTGTTCGTAGGTCTCATTATCCATGAAAATGTATTGGTCACCGGTGTTATAAAGGTACTGAACCTCGCGCCGATCAACGTGGGCGCGGGGTAGTTTCTCACCGGCATTGAAGGTTTTCTCCAAGACATTCCCTGTCTTGAGATTCCTAATCCTGGTCCGGACGAAGGCTGAACCCTTGCCCGGTTTGACATGCTGGAACTCCACCACCGAGTAAACCTCGCCGTCCAGTTCAATAGTCACCCCAGTTCGAAAATCATTGGTCGAAATCATCGTCTGACCATCCTCCTGGAAATTCGCTTCTTAGGATTTCCATGATAACAAAGTATGTCCTGTTTCCCAAAGGGACTGTCTCCCTGGCCACTACAACAGAACCAGAACCGGTTCCGGGACAAAGGTCAAAGGAAGAAACTTCTCTATCCAGCCTCAGAGAACCATTAGTTCCTTGCTGATCCCGCTCAAGACCTCCCCCCCGTCCGCCGTCACTACCACCAGGTCTTCAATCCGGACTCCTCCCCGACCAGGCAGGTAAACCCCAGGTTCCACGGTGACCACCATCCCTGGTTCGAGCCCGTCTTCGCCGGCGATGGAGAGGCGCGGCCCCTCATGGACGGCGCGGCCCACCCCGTGGCCCAGACCATGACCGAAGTGGTCGCCGTGACCAGCGGCGGCAATGATGTTCCTGGCAATTTCGTCGACCTCTTTGCCCTTTTTCCCGGGTCTTACCGCCGCCAAAGCCTCTCGCTGCGCCCTCAGAACCAGATCATAAATGGCTTTCATCTCCGCGTCGACCCGCCCTATAGCCACAGTTCTGGTGCAATCAGAACAGTAGCCCTGGACTTTCGCGCCAAAATCCAGGGTGACAAAGTCCCCCTCTTGCAGAAGCCGCTGCGTCGGGTGGCCGTGGGGAAGCGAGGAACGGGGACCAGAGGCTACAATGGTGTCAAAGGCATTTCCGTCGGCTCCGACCTTTCGCATCTGGTATTCGAACTCCAGGGCCACCTCCCGCTCGCTTATCCCAGGACGCAGGAGGGATAGGATCCGTCCAAAGGCCCGGTCGGCCATCGCCGCCGCCTTCCTGATGGCCTCCAATTCCCCAGAGTCCTTCACCATCCGTAGTCCTTCGACCAGCCCTTCCTGAGGAAGCAGTTCAATCCCCAGGGTCTCCTTCAGGTTATCAAAGAGGCTGTAGGTCAGATGGTCCTTTTCAAAGGCCAAGGTTTTCAGCCGACCCTTATCCACCAGTTCCTTCAAACTGGCGGAAAGCTGGGGCCCCTGCCGCACCACCTCCAGGTGCGGGGCTTGCTGCGTGGCCTGTTCCACGTAACGGAAATCTGTGACCAACCAAGCTGCGGTCGGCGTTATGACGAGGACGCCGGCCGAACCATCAAAGCCACTAAGGTAGGCACGATTCTCGGGCTTGGTCACCAGGAGGGCTTCAATCCCCTTCTGCTCCATCTTCTTGCGCAGCCTGTCCACTCGTTCCCGCATAAACTCCTCTCCCTTCCCTTGGACGGAACCTTATTTTTGTCTTTTCGGTCGTCCTTCCCTGGTGAGATTGGCGGCCGCCATCAGCCCCAAAAGATACCCGTAGGCCCCCAAACCCACGATCTGCCCCTGGCAGACGGGCGCCAGCAGGGAACGATGCCGGAACTCCTCGCGGGCATGGATGTTGGATAGATGAACCTCCACCACCGGTAGGCCCACGGCCACAATGGCATCCCGGATCGCCACGCTGGTGTGGGTATAGGCCGCCGGGTTGATGAGGATGGCCCCAAAGCGATCCCGCGCTTGCTGGATGGCCTCCACTATTTCCCCCTCGTGGTTGGATTGTCGAAGGGTCAATTCCACTCCCAACTCCTGAGCCTTTTGCTCCAGCTGCCGGTTTATTTCCTCCAGGGTTAGGGAACCATAGACTTCCGGTTCCCTCTGCCCCAGGAGATTGAGGTTAGGGCCGTGGATCACAAGAATCCTGGTCATAGCCAGATCTCTTTCCTTTTTATCCAATTTTGCCGCCTCTAACCATGATATTAGAACTGGAGGCCAAAATCAAGACTTCCGGGTTATTTCGGCCCCTCCGGAGGACCGATTCGGAAGGTTCCCTCCTTTTCTTTCTGGCACCTCTCCCCGCTGCGGTGCGAGCAGGACTTTTCTGATGACCAGATGTCCCTCTTCCGGCGAAAGAACTACATAATCCCCCGGTCTGATCCGCAAGCGGTCCCAAACCAACTCGGGAATCTCTAGCCGTCCGGACTCTACGTTAACGATTCCTTTATCGACACTATCAACACTATCGAAACGGTCCACGCTATCACCCTTTTCCCTGGATTTGCGATTCGGTTTTCAGTTATACCTTTTCCAAGAAGGTCTTTAGTATACCGAAAGCAAATAGGCCCAGATCTCCTCCAGCAGGGAGAGATCCGGGCGTTGCTCGGGCGAGTTAACTACTCAAGACGCAGTTTTTCAGCAGTCTTCTGGCCGATTCCACAGTTCCTGAAGGGACCTCCTACCCGGCCCGAACAATCTCTGCCAGCACCTCCGGGTTTTCCAGGGCGGAGAGGTCGCCGGCGGGTTGGTCCAGGTAGGCAGCGCGGATGACCCGGCGCATGATCTTGGCATTCCTGGTCTTGGGCAGGCCCTTGACAAAGCGGACGTCCTCAGGTCGTAAGGCCTTGCCCAGAGCCTCCACTACCTTATCCTTAAGAGCGGTCCGTAACTCCTCCGATGGGCTCATCCCTGGTCGCAGCACAACGAAACCGACGATGACTTCCCCTTTGACCTGGTGGGGAACTCCAATGGCGGCCGCCTCCTGTACGGCCGGGTGGGCCACCAGAGCCGATTCCACCTCCGCCGGACCAATCCGCTTCCCGGCCACCTTGATAGTGTCGTCGGAACGCCCATGAATAAACCAAAAGCCATCCTGATCCACGGAGGCCCAGTCGCCATGGACCCAGACATCCTTCCAGCGGTCCCAGTAGGCCTGTAGATAACGCTCCGGATCATACCAGAAGCCGCGGGTCATTCCCAACCACGGCTTCTTGATAACCAGTTCCCCTACGGTGCCTCGGATGGAGTGTCCCTCTTCATCGACCACATCGGCGTCCATGCCGGGAACCTGGGTGTTGAAGGAGGCAATCTTGATGGGACGGACCGGCACACAGCCAAGGATACCCCCGGAGACCTCTGTCCCACCAGAGTAGTTGATGATGGGCCGCCGTCCGCCGCCAACCTCCCGGAAGAACCAGAGGTACGGATCAGGGTTCCAGGGTTCTCCGGTGCTCCCAAGGATCCGCAAACTCGACAGGTCGTGCCGGTGAACCCATTGGACACCGTGGGGCATCAGAGCCCGGATCACCGTGGGCGAGATCCCCAGGTGAGTAAGCCCATGCTTCTCCACGAGATTCCAAAGCCGGTCGGGAGCCGGATAATCGGGGGCGCCGTCATAGAGGAAACAGGTCGCCCCCAAAAGGAGGGAACCCATGATCAGCCATGGCCCCATCATCCACCCGATATCGGTGAACCAGAACATGATATCTCTTTCCTGCAGATCAAAGCAATGGGACATATCCTGGGCGCTCTTGAGGGGGAAGCCGCAATGGGTATGGACGGCCCCCTTGGGCTTCCCTGTGGTCCCGGAGGTGTAGATGATCATCAGGGGGTCTTCGGCCTCCATGACGGCGGTGGTAAAGTGCCGCGCCTGCCGCGAGACTGCCTCATGGTACCAATGGTCGCGTCCCTCGGTCCAGGGTATCTCTTGACCACTGCGTCGGACCACCAGGACCTTTTCTATCCCGGGGGCCATGATCAGGGCCTCATCCGCTACCCTCTTCATGTTAACGTGATTCCCCCGGCGGAAAAACCCATCGGCAGTCACCAAAAGCCTGGCCTGGCTGTCCACCAGACGGGAGGCCACCGCCGGAGCGGCGAAACCAGAAAAGATAGGGGTGAAGATAGCCCCCACCTTGGCCACCCCCAAGATTACCGCCACCGTTTCGGGTATCATGGGAAGGAAGATCCCCACCCGGTCACCTCGCCCCACTCCCAGTTCCCGCAGGGCCCCGGCCACCTGGTTGGCTTGCTGCCAGAGTTCCCAATAGGTCCATCGCTGAACCCGCCCCTCTTCCCCCTCCCAGATCACCGCCAGCTTGTGGCGGCGGTGGGTTTCGATCTGCTTATCAACGCAATCATTGGCCAGGTTCATCTGTCCACCGGGAAACCAACGCGCCCATTGGATGCCCCGGGAGGTGTCCACCACCTTCTCGTAGGGCCGGTACCAGGCCACCCCCAGATCTTTGACCACGGCCTCCCAGAACCATTCGATGTCGGAAAGGGAGCGGCCAAGAAACTCATCATAGGTACTAAAGTGAAACTGGGAAATGAGACGGGCCAGATTACTCTTTTC
>JAMCWA010000087.1:0-343 GCA_023475165.1 Bacillota bacterium
ACGGTTATCAGGTCCGCCCGCGCCCGGGTGGGGAGGGCCCGCGGCTGCCAGGGAACGGGAAGGTGGCCTACCCGGTAAGCGCAAGGAAGGGGGCACAGAGTTTGGCGACAGCAGGGAACGGGAAGGCCGTCCACCCGGAACACCTGAGCGGGCGAGCGCTATCCTGCGGTATCTGGTGGAAAAGGGGCTCTTCACCACTCAGCTGGTCGGGCGGCAGGCCCTCTATCGCTATCATTATTTGTTCCGGCATTTCTTGCGGGAGAAACTAAGGGAAGTATATGGGGCGGCGGCGGAAAAGGAACTGGGGCGTCAGGCCGGACGATTCCTCCTGGATAGAGGGGAA
>JAMCWA010000087.1:353-9015 GCA_023475165.1 Bacillota bacterium
TGCCTTCCCGTTCCCTGCTGTCGCCAAACTCTGTGCCCCCTTCCTTGCGCTTACCGGGTAGGCCACCTTCCCGTTCCCTGGCAGCCGCGGGCCCTCCCCACCCGGGCGCGGGCGGAAAAGGAACTGGGGCGTCAGGCCGGACGATTCCTCCTGGATAGAGGGGAAACGGAGGAGGCTATCGGTCTCCTCATCAAAGCGGACGAGTGGGAGGCTCTGGCTGGAATCATTGCCCGGGAGGGCATGACCAGGGTCAAGGCCGGGCAGAGTCAGACCGTGGGCCATTGGCTGCGCCAATTGCCCAGCAGCCTGGTCAGAGGCCGCCCCGACTTGCTCCTGGTGGAAGGGGCTCTGGAGGAGAGCAGGGGGAACTGGGAGCGGGCCGAGAGGTTATTTGCCCAGGCCGTCAGATTAGCCGAGAACCCGACCGGTGAAACGCAATCCCTTCTTGTTGCGGCCCTCCACCGCTTGGCGCAGCTCTTGGTCCAACGCAGCCGGAGCCAGGAAGCCATCGCCCTTTGCGAAAAGGCTCAAAGCCTACTCACCGCGGAGAATTACCAGGAGCGGGCCGAGCTGGCCAAGGTATTGACCCGAGCCTATTGGTATACCCAGCAATGGCCCGAATCCCAGAATCGGGCTGAGGAGGCCCTGCGCCTTTACCGCCTGGCCGGGGACCGGATGGGTGAGGCCAAAATGCTGAACGACCTGGCCGGTGTCTTTTATGAGCCCCAGGGTCAACTGGAGCGGGCCCTTTTGTTTTTTGAGGAGGCCCGCCGGTTGCACCAGGAGCTGGGGAACCTGGAGGATGCCAGCATCTCATTGGCCAACAGCGGCCTTATCTATCATATGAAGAGGGAGTACGGCCGAGCCATCCCGATTTTACTGAGGGCCATCGAGCTGGCTGAAAGGATCTTTTTCAAGCGCGGCCTGGCCCTGGCCACCCTTTTTTTGGGAGAGGCCTACACGGAAATCGGCGATTTTCAGCGGGCCGCGGAGTATCTGGCGCGGGCGGAAATCCTGCAGGAGCAACTGGGCGAGCCCGTGCGCAAGGCCGGCATCTATTATGGGTGGTCAGTACTGAAGCGGTATCAGGGGTTATATCAGGCGGCGGAGGAGTTGGCCCGGAAAGATCTGGCTATTGTCGAGGGGCTGAAGAACAAACACGTTATCGCCCAGGCCTTGAATAATCTGGGCTATGCCCTTTACGCGGGGGGCAAATTAACCCAAGCCGAGGAGACCTGGCGGCAGGCGGAGGATTGCTATGGAGATTGGCCCAGTCACTACGAACTGGCCCGGATCAAAATGGGGTTGGCCCTGGTCTGCTGGGCACGGTTGAAGAGGGGTCAGGATGATGGTGAGGGAGGGCACTCAACAGTGCCGGCGGCGGTAACCTCTGAAGCAAGGTTGCCGACGGAACGGAACGATTCTGAGGGAGGGGGCGGCCTGACTGAAGATAAACCCCCGGTGCCATCCAGTTCGTTAGCTGGAGTGAGTAGCGGTCAAGGGCGGATCCAGGCGGAAAACCTGAAGCAGGCCCTCCTGGAAAAGCTGAAGCGGACCCTCCGGGAACTCTTTGACCTTATCCGAGACCACGGTTATGGCTTTTTCCTGCGGATTCCTCCCGAAGACCGCAGGCTTCCCGGAGACGAATACATTGAAGAAGTCCTGGCGGCGGCGCGGGCTCTCGACTTCGAACCCTCCTCCGGCGAGTTGAGGACGGACAAGCCTCTGCCGGCCCGTTCTTCAACCGCTTCGGAGGCACGGGGGAAAGCCCTCCTGTTTGCTCAAGACCGCGGGCCGACGCGTCCCGGAGTCCCCAGCGGGCTCACCGTGACGGCTCAGGTTGCGGATCGGCAGAATGAAAGCGCTGGCCGCTATCCCCGCGGCCCCTTGAGCGGGCTGGCCACAAGGCCGGTGGCCGAAGTCCAACCGAATGATCCCCGCGTTACCCATCTAGATGCCGCCTCCGGCGGCATCACCGTGAAATCCTACGCGGCACCTCCATTGGAGGTCTACGCCTTGGGTCGTTTCCAGGTCTTGCGGGGGAAGCGGGAGATCACTGCCAGGGACTGGCAGAAGGAAAAGACCAAAACCCTTCTCAAATACCTCCTGGTGAACCTGGGCCGGAAGCTACCTGTAGAGGTCATCCTGGAGACCCTCTGGCCGGCAATGGAACCCAAGGCGGCCCGGCAGAACCTGGCGGTAATCATGCATTATCTGCGGAGGGCCTTGGAACCGGGCCTGGCCCGCGGTGAGGAGTCTTCTTATTGTCTCCGCCACCCGCAGTCCATCGAGCTCAAAGGGGAACTCATCTGGCTGGATGCCCGGGATTTCGCGGCCAAGTTTGCGGCCGGGCGGAAGGCTCAACAAGAGGGGAAGGCAGAAGAGGCCAGCACCCTTTTCCAGGAGGCCGAGCGCCTCTATCAAGGGGATTTCCTGCCCGAGGAGGCCTACGAGGATTGGGCTATCCCCGAGCGGGAGCGGTTACGGGAGATGTACCTTTCCCTTTTGGGGTACCTGGCCCGTTACTGCGGGAAGAGTGGGGAGTATCAATTGGGGGAGGATTATTGCCGGCGCGTTCTTCAGATTGACCCGCTGCGGGAGGAGGTGCACCGGCTGTTGATCGAGCTCTTGGCCCGGGCGGGACGCCGGAACGAAGCCCTGCGCCAGTACCTTTCCTGCCGGGAGATCCTGCAGCGCGAGCTAAGAGTGGAACCCATGCCGCTGACGCGGGAATTGTACCAGAAGCTGGTGGAGGGAAAGGAGATCTAGGGCTGGCCACGAGCGGTTGCCATGGGCGCGTGGCCTGCTGCGGCGATTCGGCCTGGGTCCAGCCCAGGCTGTTTTCTGCCCATTTAGAAGGTGGGAACTATCTTACGCTCGCGTTTTCTTGACTTGGTTTGTTAGCGTAATGCGGCCCGGGTTCAGCCTGGGTCATTTCTTTTTTGCCCGCCGCCTGATGGGTTAATCGCTGGTTAATAAACTCTTGATATAGTTCCTAAGGTTATCCGGTTAATTGGTTGGTTAATTGGGCTGGTGTAGACTAGCCGCCGAATCGAGCTGAAGAAGTTAAGTGGTTTTCCAGGACGGCCGGCCGCAACAGGCCCTGAGATAATGAAAGAATGACAAGGGGGGTTTTTCTATGGCCGTTCCTGTGGGTGGGGTGAAGGAGAGAAGGGGGGATCGACCGGGCAGCGAAGGAACAACGGGGCTTTCCTTGCCGCCTCGGCCCCTGGTGAAGACGGTTGGCGAGGAAGCAAGGGGCCCCGCCAATGAAGAGGTGACTAGATTGCCGCCTCGGCCCCTGGTGAAGATGGTTGGCGAGAGGGGGGATAGGCAATATCGCTGTTCCTGTCATCGCCTCATCTTTGTCCAGAGGGGAAACGATATCGAGTTGAAGTGCGGAAAGTGCAAGAAGAGCATCGTGATCCACACCCGGGGGATTGATGGGGTGACCGAGTATTAAGGCGGCCGGGTCTTCTCTGTATGGATTTGTTAACGTCAAACTGCCCCGCGCCGGCCTGGATGTCGACATGTGTCGAAAAATGACGACAAAATTTTCCTTGGAAGATAGCAGGAGATTACCAGTTTGCGGCGAATACTGCTTAGGGAGAACGCAAGTTCCCAGATAATCCCAGCCAAGGCTTATTGAATTCAGAAGGGGGAGAAAAACCGGATGAGAAGGAAGGCTTTGGTGCTCCTGGTTGTGGTGACCCTGTTGCTAAGCCTTTTCCCGGCGGGAACCCTGGCCGGGGCTACTACGGCAGCGAAGACTTCATCTTTCAGGATCGTTGAACCGCCGCACAAATACGACGGGCCAATGCCGGCCCCGGACACGGAGCTGGCCAAAGCCGTCTTCAGCAAGTATCCCTGGAAGACAGGCCAGGCTGAGAGTTTCTCCGCCATCGGCAGTGGCACCATCAAGGTTATGGTGGAACTAAACCAGGCCCCGGCCGCCCTCTTTCGGGTAGAGTCTGGCGTCGGCCTGGAGGCGGTGCGGCAATACGAAGCCAAGTTGCTTGAGGGTCACCAGGCCTTTGAGAAAGCCGTGAAGGATATGAAATTGGGAGCCAGCCTCAGGCGGCAGTTCACGCAGGTTTTCAATGGGTATAGCATCGAGCTCCCGGCCGACAAGGCGGCCGATCTGCGCAAAGTCCCTGGGGTCAAGGCCGTCTACCCGGTGCAGGAATACCGGGCCCTGGATGATGTGAGCAATCCCTGGATTGGGGCGGACCAGGCCTGGGCAGCCGGCTACACGGGTAAAGATCTAAAGGTTGCGGTCATCGATACTGGTATCGACTACAACCACCCCGATCTTAAGGATAATTACCTGGGGGGCTTTGACTTCGTCGATTGGGACGAAAACCCCATGGAAACCATTAACCCTGATCCTGAGCTGGCCACGACGCACGGAACCCATGTAGCTGGGATCATTGCGGGGACGGGAAAGGCAAAGATTAAGGGGGTAGCGCCGGAAGCCAAGATCCTGGCCTACCGGGTTCTGGGGCCGGGCGGCCGGGGTACCACAGATGCCGTGGTTATGGGCATTGAGCGCGCCGTGTCAGATGGAGCCAATGTCCTGAATCTTTCCCTCGGCAATACCCTGAATGTTCCCGACTGGCCCACCTCTATCGCCCTGGATAATGCCGCCCGGGCTGGGGCCATCCCGGTGGTGGCGGCGGGCAATAGCGGTCCCAGTCTTTGGACGGTTGGATCCCCCGGCACCTCCAGAATGGCCATCACCGTCGGGGCTTCTACAGTTCCGGGTGAGAGCATTACCGTCAACGAATATACGCCCAACGCTGACCCGAACCAACCTCCGACGGTAACGCCACTGGTGAAGGGGACGCGCATGGGTGGTTCCCCGGCTTTTGATACTCTAACCGGTTCTTATGAAATGGAGTATGTCGGTCTCGGACGGACGACGGACCTGAGCGGGAAAAACATTACCGGGAAAATCGCTCTCATCAAACGGGGAGAGATCACCTTTAAGGATAAGTCAAATAATGCCAAAGAGGCCGGGGCGGTAGGCGCCATTATCTTCAACCACCTGGACGGGGATTTGGCTGGCACTCTGGGTACGGGCGATTTCATCCCGACTCTGGGCATCAGCAAAGCGGCAGGGGAAGCCTTGCTGGCTAAGATCGCTGCAGGTACCGGCGGGACCCCCATCAAGTTCTCCTTTACCGTTAACCCCCATGACGTTACTTTGGCGGATAAAATCGCCTCCTTCAGCTCGCGCGGGCCGGTCAGCTCAGGTGGTACTGGCTTTGCTCCGCCGGGGTATGAACTTGGTTACCAACTGAAGCCGGATGTCCTGGGGCCGGGCGTGAACATCCTTTCCTCGGTACCGGGTGCCGGCTACGCTGCGTACAGCGGTACCAGCATGGCTACGCCCCACGTGGCCGGCGCCGCCCTGCTTTTGAAACAGGCCCATCCAACCTGGACGGTCCAGGATATCAAGGCCGCCCTGATGAATACCGCCAAGGACCTGACCCAACCCGCCGTAGCGCAAGGCGCCGGCCGCATCGACATCATGGCGGCGGCCGGAGCCGGGGTGCTTCTTGAACCTGACTCCAACGTCCCCACGGGGAGCCTGAACTTTGTCTTTAAAGAGTTGCCGGCCTCCGGGGCAACCGTGACTCAGACTCAGATGCTGAGGGTGAAGAACACCGGGTCGGGCACCCAGACCGTCAGTCTTTCTGCCTACTGCGCCCCGGGAATGACCCTCAGCTTCGATAATCCCTCCCCATCTTTGGACGCTGGGGCCGGCGCCAATGTGGCAGTTACCGCCTCCCTTGACAGTTCTGTTGCCAAGGGCTTTTACGAAGGTCTCGTCACCGCCACCCTGAGTGACGGCACTAACCTGCGCCTACCGGTAGGGATCTTTGTGATGCCCGACATGATTCAGAACTTTGCCCTCACTCCCAGTTACGTTTCACCCAATTTCGATAATGTTAACGACTACCAGGCCATCTTCTGGCAGAACACCCAGGTGCTGAGCCGCTTCCAGCTGGAGTTCTTTGCTTGGAACGGCAGTCAGTGGGTGGACCAGGGGGCCCTCCTGGACACGGCCACCATGCCGTCCTTCGGGATTATCCTTCAGCCTTCCAAATGGGCTCTATCCTGGTCTCCCGAAGGGTTGCCCGATGGCCTCTATGCCTTGCAAGCCATCGGAACCGCCCTTGACGCTCAGACAACTTTCGCCGCGGCACCGCAGACTTTCTATATTGACATCACACCCCCGGAGATTGTCTCCGACCTGCCTGGGGAAGGGGCGGTGCTCAATGATGCTAACTTAAGCACGATGGTCACCGTGAACGACCGGCTACTGAACAAGGGAGTTATCCTGAGCCTGGCCATAAACGGCACCACCGCCGGTTCCACCTCGGCTGCCGAAGCTGGTCCGTTCAACTTTACGGGCACGCTGATAGCCGGCCCCAATATCCTGGCCTTGAAGGCTGCGGACAGGGCGGGCAACGTCTCTCGTATACAGACCAGCGTCAAATACGATTCGGCCGCCGTCAAACTCAATGTGTATGAGCCGCGCCTGGCGGAGAGTGTTTCGGAAGGGACTGCCGGCGTGCTGCGCGCCCATACCGCTCCCGGCAATAAAGCCTTCGTCCAACTCAACGACGGGCAGGAGCTGGAGATACCCGTTGATTTGAACACCGGAGCCTTCCAGGCCCCCCTGAACCTGAACCAGGGCGCCAGGAACAGGATCATCGTCCGGGCCGTGGACGGGACTGATTCCAGCAAGTTCAGCGTCGTGAACCGGGACATTTACTTGGTTGATCCTGGGCTGACCGTAATGGTACCGGACGGACTGGATAAGGACGGAAATCCGCTGGCCTTAAACGGCCTCGCCGTCCTCAGCAAAGACCCATGGGCAGCCCCTGTCCCGAATGTTGATTATCGGGCCTTACCATCCGGACCGGTGCAGTTTGTTGGTGTCAAGACGGGCATCGGTGAGAGTTATCTCTTGTATCAGGAGGCCGGCCTCCTCCCTGGTACGGTCCTCCTCCCTGGTACGGTCAATCACGTCGTCTTCGACGGGCAAGCGGGCAACACCAATACCCTAAAGATTAACGCCTCTTGGGGCGGCACCGGAAGCACCGAGATAGTAGTTAACGGCGGTTGGTCGGTTAGCCAGAACGGACGCTCTTGGTCGGGTGAGACCTTCTTCGAACAAGGCCGAACTGACCAGAACGGGGGCCATCTCCTCCACATGTCGCCAGGAAATGAAAGATGGCAAGCCAATTTTGAGATCTCTGGGCAACTGGGCGGTCTACCTGTCCCAAAGATCTTTTCCTTCTGGGGGCAATCTGCCGAGATCAACCTGAACGAGTCTACCCTGGGGGCGCTCCTTGACCTGCAGGGCATTGATGGTGCTCAAAGAGCGGCTCGCGTTGATGCCAGCTTCGTCAATCCGCTGCTTCAGGGGCTATGGGGCCATGTAAAAGGCAAAGCGCGCTTCCCGACCGGCGTATCGAGATTCGACTGGACCAACCTCAACGTCGATGTCACCAATCCAGATGGGAGCTGGTACACGGCCGGAATTGGCCTCTGGTCAAATCGTCTCGTCGATTTGAAACCGGGTGACAATGCGACTTTAAGCTTCGGCGGACCGATCAGCGGGAGCATTCGGATCCTTGATCCGGCTTCGTTGTCTCCTCTCAATATGAGCGAAGAACTTAAAGCGAGCCTCCAGTCCTTCCTCAAGGCTCAGGGCGGCGCAACGAAGCTTCCCGGGCCGGACCCGAGCGGGAACCTCCTGGATCTAAGCCGGGTCGCTCAACAAACGAACACCCTGGCGCTACCGGGTGAAACCGTCACGATAGTCCCGGTCTTTTCTACCCAAACGGGCGACTTTGTCCAGTGGGCGGCGGACCGCCAGAATGAGATTCGGCCGAAGATAAGTATCAGCGATAAGGATGGGAACGTTCTGGTTCCACCTACAGAGTTTGACCTCTGGAGGGGGTTCAACTGGACTCTTCCCCAGGCCGACAGCGGTCCCTACCTGGTAACGGCCAGTTGGGATCTGGGCTTCTACCAGTCCGATCCGGTCGCCGTTAGGACCGAGATTCGGTCGGGGACGGCTGGGGTGGAGGGAACCGTGGTCTCCCTGCCCGGGCCCAGGGGGCGTTTCCTCAACCACCCGGGCCCTGATCCGAACCAACCTCCGCAAAGCGTCGCCGTAATCGGCACGGGCCTGGAGTTCGACCTGCCCATCCACATCGACAATGCCCCGGACCTCTTTGGCGCCCAGGTGCAGGTGAACTTTGACCCGGCGCTCTTTGAGGTGGTGGATGCCGACAACGACCCCGTCAACGGGATCCAGGTGAGAGGCGGAGACCTGTTCCAGGCGACGCCGGGCCTTTCCGAGCTGCTGACGTTGGAGAATGCCGCCGACAATACCGCCGGTACGGCGAGGTACTCCCTCTCCTTGAAAGCGGCTTCCGGTAACGCCAATCCAGTTCCGGGCGTGACCGGCAGCGGCGATCTGGCCTTCATCCGGTTCCGGGCCAAAGCGCCTGGTTGGGGGGCCGTCCAGGTCAGCTCCGCCAAGCTGGCCAACAGCCAGGCCAGCGAGATCATGGCTCAGGTGAAGGACTACAGGGTCCAGGTCAGGCCGGGGGCCGTCATCAAGGGACGGGTTCAGGTA
>JAMCWA010000108.1:0-4485 GCA_023475165.1 Bacillota bacterium
GTTGCGGTGGACGTAGGACTCCGGATCCTGCGGGATGTCGAAATTGATCACGTGGGTGACGTTCTCGATGTCAAGTCCCCGGGCCGCCACGTCCGTGGCGATGAGCAACTCGATCGAGCCCTCCCGGAACTTACCCATGACGCGGTTTCGCTGGGCCTGGTTGAGGTCCCCGTGAATCCCTTCGGCCAGATATCCGCGGGCCTGCATGGCCTCGGCCAGCTCGTCCACGCTCTTTTTGGTCCGGCAGAAGATGATGGCTCGGCTGATTTCCTCCATATCCACCACGCGGCAAAGTGCATCGATCTTCTGATTGCCCCGGACTTCATAGAAATACTGCTCGATAAGAGGCACGGTCAGTTTTTCGCGGTTGATGGAGATCAGCTCGGGCTTCTTCATGTAATTCTTGGCCAGCCGCAAAATGGCTTCGGGCATGGTCGCGGAGAAAAGGAGCGTTTGGCGCTCGACCGGGGTTTGCTTCAATATGAATTCGATGTCCTCGATGAACCCCATGTCTAGCATCTCGTCGGCCTCGTCGAGGACGAGAACCTTGACCCCATCGAACCGGATCGTTCCGCGCCTCATGTGGTCCATGATCCGGCCGGGGGTACCGATCACGACGTCCACGCCGAACCGCAGGAGCCTGATTTGCCGCTCGATGGCCTGCCCGCCGTAGATGGGGATCGTTTTGACGGCCCGGTGTTTTCCGATCTTGGTCACTTCCTCGGCCACCTGGATGGCCAACTCCCGGGTGGGGGTCAGCACCACCGCCTGAATGTCTCTTGCCCTGGGGTCGATCTTTTCCACTATCGATATGCCGAAGGCAGCCGTCTTGCCCGTACCTGTCTGCGCCTGGCCGATGACGTCATGCCCGCTCAGGCAAAGGGGGATGGCCCTGGCCTGGATTGGAGAAGGTTCCTCAAAACCCATGTCCTCCAGGGCCTTCAGCACTTTGCTGGAGATTCCCAGGGATTCGAATTTGACCTGTTCTTCCATTTCATGCTCCTTCTTTGATGTTGATGCGAAATCATAAAGAGAGAAGATCATTAAGTTTCCTAAAGGGTTTGAGCCTCAAACCGGCCAGGATTATTATGGTTTCATTGTTGCCGGGCAATACATGTCGTTCAAAAGCAGAACCGTCAAAACTATATTCCTTTTCATATAAGCGGCCCTGCAAGTAGTCTATGTACCCCAAATCGCCAGGCTTGTACTCCGGTTCCCTAAAGGCTTATCAGAACTCATTATATTCCTTCCGTTGATTTCCCCGTAAAGCTGAGGCGGGACTCAGATAGTGGTTCATTTCGTTCATGCTTATAGAATAATAGAGCCGCAATTCCTTGCGGCTCTTGATTTCCCTGGTGGGCCATGGGGGATTCGAACCCGCGACACCCCGATTAAGAGTCGGGTGCTCTACCAGCTGAGCTAATGGCCCACATCATCAAAATGGAGGTCGTCAGTCGGGAAAAGGCTTGGTGTCCGGTCCCCAACTTCCAACTTCCATCTTCTTCTTTTTGGTAGCGGCGGTTGGATTCGAACCAACGACACTGCGGGTATGAACCGCATGCTCTGGCCAACTGAGCTACGCCGCCTTTTCTCGTTGGAGACACTTTTAAATTATAATGGAGAGTAATCGATTCGTCAAGAATGAAATTTCGCCCGGACGAACCAAAGCTACTCCCCAATAAAGAATCGAGTTCAGTCGGCGGCGCTATAGCCGGCGAATCGGCCCTAATGATCTTAACGAAATGTCATAAAAAGGAATGACGTTGAATCGCCGGCCGCCCAAATCCGGCGGATGACTGGAGGAACTCTCTTCTATCATGATTTTCTGAGACGAGGACTTCCGAGATTCAAACGGCTCAAACAACCCCCTCCCCCCGCAACCCTTCAATTTCCTGCCGCGTATATCCCAAAGACCGCAAGACCTCATCTGTGTGTTGCCCGAGGAGTGGCGGGGCGGAATGAATCCCCCCCGGGGTCGCGGAGAGTTGGAGGGGAATGCCCGTTAGGCGAACGCTCCCCAGGGTAGGGTGAGGAACATCGAGCACCATCCCCTGGTGCTGAACCTGCGGATCAGCAAAGAGATCGGCCAGGCTGTAGATGGGACCGGCCGGCACTCCGGCTGTCTCCAGGACTTTGAGCCACTCCTGGGCCTCCTTCTGACTCAGGACCTCCTCCAGAAGGGTCAGGAGCTCCTCCCGGTGTTTGACCCGCTGGGAGTTGGAGGCAAAACGGACATCCTGACCCAGGGAATCTATACCCAAGGCTTTGACGAACTTAAGCCAGAAGGAGTCGTTACCAACGGCGATGTTGATGTAGCCGTCTTTGACCCGGAAAGCCTGATACGGTACAATGCTCGGATGAGCCGAGCCCAGCCGCTGGGGATTCTCACCTGTGGCGAAGTAGTAGTGGGCCATGTAGGTCATCCAGGCCACCTGACCCCCCAGGAGGGAGGTCTCCACCTTCTGACCCACCCCCGTCTTCTCCCGGGCATGCAGGGCAGCCAGGATGCCGAAGGCCGCCCACATCCCTGCCCCGATGTCGGCAATGGCCACACCGATACGCACCGGCGCCCCGTCCTTTTCCCCGGTTATCCCCATCAAGCCACCCATCCCCTGGAGGACCAGATCGTAGGCCACTTTGTCCCGGTAGGGGCCGTCAGGTCCAAAGCCGGTGATGGAGGCAAAGATCAGGCGCGGGTTGATCTCGCGTAAAGTGTCATAGCCGAGCCCCAGGTCCTCCATGGTTCCTGGCCGGAAGTTTTCAATGACCACATCGGCCCGGCGGGCCATTTCCAGGGCAATCTGGCGACCGCGCGGGTCCTTCAGGTTCAGGGTGACGCTCTTTTTGTTCCGGTTGACGCTGAGATAATAGTAGCTCTCAGTGCCCAGGTAAGGAGGGCCCCACTGGCGGGTGTCATCGCCACGCCCCGGAAGCTCTACCTTGATCACCTCAGCCCCCATGTCCGCCAACATCATGGAACAATAGGGCCCGGTCAGCACCCGTGATAGGTCCAGGACCTTGATATCCGAAAGGGGGCCGGCCACCCGCGTCACCTCCAATAGTCTCATCTCCAGCCATGACCCGAGTTTTCAAGCACTCTCCTGGGAGTCCTTGGCCGCAGAAGCTTCTGTCTCTATTCCGCGGCCGCTTAGGCTCCGGGATAACACCGCGCGGTATTGCGGCGGCACGTCGCCGAATGCTGCACTGCCCAATCTACCCCTGTGCCGGCCAGCCCGGCAGGCTCTTACGGAGGGGTTTATCTTTTCGATAGCCCAAGGCGTATTCGGCTACCAGGATCTGCAGAATCTCCCGGCTGCCCTCATAGATGACGGCGGCCTTGGAGTTGCGTAGGAAGCGCTCCACCGGGTACTCGTTGGAGTAGCCGTAGGCCCCGTGAATCTCCACGGCGTCGGCAGCCGCCTCAAAGGAGGCCTGGGTGGCGTAAAGTTTGGCCAGGGCGGTCTCCCGCGTATTCCTCTCACCCCTATTCTTCAACCAGCCGGCCCGGTAGATGAGCAGGCGGGCCGCTTCCGCGTCCCGGACCATCTTGGCGATCATGGCTTGCACCAACTGATGCTTTCCAATGGGTTCACCAAAGGTGTGTCGCTCGTTGGCATACTTGATGCTGGCGTCCAGGGCGGCCTGAATCAGACCCACCGCCCCCGCTCCGACGGTGAAACGGCCGTTGTCTAAGCAGGTCATGGCGATCTTGAAGCCCTCACCTTCCTCACCCAAGAGATTCCCCCGGGGGACCCGGCAGTCACTTAGGGTGATAGAACCGGTGTTGCCGGCCCGGATCCCCATCTTCCCGTGGATAGTACCGCTGGAGAATCCGGGGAAGCCCCGTTCCACTACGAAGGCGGACATGCCACGGTGCTTCTGGGCCTTGTCCGTATAGGCGAAAACCAGGAACGTATCGGCCACATCAGCTAGGGAGATCCACATCTTCTGGCCGTTTAGAACATAGTGATCCCCATCTCGTACCGCCGTCATCTGAATTCCGGCGACATCGGAGCCGGCGTTGGGTTCCGTCAGGCCAAAGGCCCCGATCCGGCGGCCCGCGGCCAGATCGGGAAGGTATCTTTGCTTCTGTTCTTCCGTTCCCCATTGCAGGATCCCCATGCTGCTAAGCCCAACGTGCACTGACATGATTACCCGCAAAAAAAGTATCCACCCGCTCAATTCTTCGCAGGCCACGGCCAGCGAAAGGTAGTCCATTCCACCGCCGCCGTATTGTTCGGGCAGGCAGATTCCCAAGAGCCCCAGACCGGCCATCTCCCCGAGAATACCGCGGTCAAATTCCTGCTTCTCGTCCAGCTCCTGAATCCGGCTCCCGACCCTCTCCTCGGCCCACTTGCGGACCGTCTCCTTAAGAATTCTTTGTTCCTCGGTTAATGAGAAATCAATCACATTTGCTCCCCTCCCGCTAAGACTGAGAGTTTTCCTCCCGTCTCCCCTATTCTCCCCGAACCCGAGAAACCCCTC
>JAMCWA010000108.1:4495-36304 GCA_023475165.1 Bacillota bacterium
TGCTGATTTGAGGTCTCGCCCTAACGGTTTCTCAGGCGGGTTAACCACTCAAAACGTAGTTCGTCAGCACTCTCCTAGGCCGCCAGGGTCCGCGCCGCTTTCATCCGCATCCAGTGCAGGGCCAGGCCAACAGCCACGGCCCCGAAGCCCACCATATCCAACAGGGGCAAGGGATAAAGGAGAAAGCCGCCGCCGATGACCAAGAGGGCCCGCTCCAGCCAGGAGGCGTGACTGACTACGTAACCGCCGACCCCCAGGACCAACCCCACAATCCCGAAGACCGCCGTCAGGGTCGACCAAAGGATCTCCCCCGGCGAACCCACTAAAAGGAGGGCCAGGCCGGCAGGATGGAGGGAAAACATGAAGGGTACCAGGAAGGCTGGTAGGGTGTATTTCCAGGTGATCATCATGGTCCGGAAGGGGTTGCCGCCGGTAAGGGCGGCCGCCGCCACCGGGGAAAGGGCTACCGGTGGGGAAACCTCGGAGAGGACGGCATAGTAAAAGATAAACATATGGGCGGCGTATTCCGGAACCCCCAGCTTAATCAAGGCCGGCGCCGTCATCACCGCCGCCACAATGTAGGAGGCCGTGATGGGGAGAGCCAGACCCAGGACTAGGAGGATCAGACCGGTATAAAGCAGGGTCAAGAAGAGTTGGCCATGAGCCAAGTCCAGGATGATCCCGGAGAACTTGAGCCCCAATCCGGTGAGGGTTACCACTCCGACGATGATGCCGGCACTGGCGCAGGTAGCGGCCACGGAAAGGATGCCCTTGGCACCGCTCTCCAGGGCTGCCGCCAGCTTGCGGGGATAAAGGGCCGTATCTTTCCGCAAGAAGCTCACCGCCGTCGCGATGACGGTGGACCAGAAGACGGCCCAAATGGCCGTAAAGCCCGCGACCATGAAGCCAATGATGGTAATCAGGGAGGTGAAATGAAACCAGTATTTCTTCGTCAATTCTCCCAATCCGGGGGCCTTTCCCGCCTCAGTCTGGTTGCCGGAGCCCCTGGCCGACCCAGTGGTGGCAGCGGTGCTCATTTTGGCTTCTGCTGCCGCCGACCGTTTGGCGGAATCCAACTCGATCATCAAGAAGATGGACAGGTAATAGAGGACGGTGGGAATGGTAGCCATCCTCAAGACCTCCAGGTAGGATACCTTGAGGATTTCGGCAATGAGGAAGGCGGCCGCTCCCAGGACGGGGGGTGAAATGACGGCTCCGATGCCACCGGCGGAAAGGATGGCTCCTGAGGTTTCCTTATCGTACCCGGCCCGTTTCAATAGGGGGTAGGCCACAGACCCCAGGGTGACTGTGGTCGCCACCCCGCTCCCAGAGACGGTCCCCAAGAGAAAGGAGGCCAGGGTCACGGTCCGGCCCGCCCCGCTCTCCTTTTTCCCCATGGCCGCAAAGGAGAAATCGACAAAGAACTTGCCCGCCCCGGAATACTCCAAGATGGCCCCATAGATGGTAAAGAGAATGATGAAGGTGGAGGACACATCAATGGGAACGCCAAAAATGCCCTCCAGGGTCATATACATGTGGCCGACGATCCGGGCCAGGTCATAACCCCGGTGCGTCCAGGGTTCGGGAAGATACGGTCCGACATAGGCGTAAACCAGGAAGGCGATGACAATGACCGGCAGGATCCAACCCACCGTCCGCCGGGTGGCTTCCAGAACCAGCAGGATGGTGATGGACCCCAGAACCAGGTCTATGGTATTGGGGGTGACGGCCCGGTAGATGAAATTCTCAAAGTCGGCCAGGACGTAGCCCAGGGCGCCCAGGCTCAAGACCACGAGGCCGAGGTCCAGAACTGTAATCCGGTTACCGCCCTTTCGCCCACTCGGATAGTAAAGAAAGGTCAAGACCAGAACGAAAAGTAGATGGACGCTGCGAAAGACCTGCGCCGGGATGGTGGCTACTGCCCCGTAAAGGTGATAAAGGGACATGATTATAGCCAGGCCGGCTACCACTGTTTTGGCGATCCCCGCTAGATCGCGTGTCGGCACTTCGTATTCATCGATAATCTCCTGGGCCGATTTGGCTAATCCGGCTGTTTCATTCGGTTCGGACAGGATCCCCACCCCCAAAAAGAGTACTTTCCGTTGGAACCATGATCGCATCACTCTTTTGAGCGGCGATCCAGCTTCATCTCCCTATCGCCTCAGCCCAAAGGACTTTCCAGTTGGGCCAGCGTTCTATCTGCAATTGAAAATGTCCCCCCTCCCCAAGGCGGTAAAGAGGGATTTCCCGCCCCGCCGCCCGCAAGGTCCTTTTTCCCGTCTTGTCAGCAATCACCGGCAAGACGAGCTCCGAGCTGCCACAGACGGTAATCTCCCACTCCCCGGTCGCCACCTTCCGGGCGGGTTCCCGGTCATAATACTCCAGTACCGCCAGGCTCCTGGACCGCAGGGCTTGCAGACAGATCCGTCCCTCGGTATCAATGGTGAAGATCTCTTCGGCCGGCTGGTCATAGATGGAGTGGACATAACTCAGGGAGAAACGCTCCCCCGGCCTCACCGGGATGAAGGCTTCCAACTCACCGGTTTCTAAGCGAACCACTAAAAGGCTGGTGGGGCCAAGTAATGGCCCCGCCAGCAGGAGAACAAGAGCCAAGATACCGCAGTTGGTCAGCACTCTCCTAGGAGACCTGTTCATCTCTGTCTACTTCTTCCAGACACCCTTCTCCTGATAGAACTTCACGGCCCCAGGATGAAACTCCAGAGAAGACCCCGTCGTGGCTGTCTCCAGTTTCAGGTTTTCCGCCTCCTTATGCACCACCACCAGGTCACTCTTTTTGTCAAACATGAGCTTGACGATGCTATAAACGAGGTCGGGATTCATTTTCTCGTTAACCACCAGGAGGTTGGCCACCCCGGAAACGGGAACGTCTTCGTCAAACCCCTTGTAGGTCCCCTTAGGAATGACTAGTTTGAAGTAGATGGGCCCATATTTATCCGCCATCTTCTTGAGTTCTTCCTCATGGGGGAGAAGGCGGATCTTGATCCCTGGTGTGGCGGCCAGATCAAGGATAGCCGCCGTCGGAAGGCCTCCCGACCAGAAGAAGGCATCAACCTTCCGGTCCTTAAGGGCTCCGGCGGATTCCGTAACCCCCAGACGTTCCCGAACGATGTCCTTGTCGGGATTCAAGCCCGCCGCTTCCAAAACGCGATTGGCGATGACCTCAGTACCGCTCCCTGGCGATCCGGTGGAGACCTTTTTCCCTTTCAGGTCGGCCACTTTCTTAATACCACTGCCGTCCATGACCACGATATGAGTGAAGTTGGAGTAGAGTACGGCCAGGCTCCGCAACGGTGCCTTCCCCGTGGCCTCAAACTTCCCCTTGCCATTGGCGGCATCATAAGCCACGTCCCCCATCATGAAGGCCAGATCCGCCTTACCGGATTGCAGAAGCTTGGCATTGTCCACCGAGGCGGACGTGACCTCGGCCGTGGCCTCAGCGTTGGAAAGGTTCTTGGTGATCAAATTGGCCAGACCGCCGCCGTAAACATAATAGACCCCACCTGTACCACCGGTGGCGATGGATAGCTTAGCTTTGGCCGGCGGCGGGGTGGTGGAGGCTTGCCCGCCGGGTGTGGCCGGCTTACTGGCCCCCCCGCAACCCGCCAGGACAATGGTCAAGACCAGAACGACTGCCAACAACATTTTGACCCTTTGCATAATGTGACCCCCTATTGAATATACTTGGTTCCGGATGCGTCACCGTCCGGAGGCAGACAATAGGGTCCATCTGCTGCGGTGGGGCGCTGCCCCGACGACGACTTATTCCGAGAAGGCTGTATATCTTCTCATTCGATACATTTCCGCGAATTCCTGCTCATTTATTTATTTTACCAACTGGCTTTTTTCTTCCACGATAGGGCCGGCTGACATCCCTTTGCCTTTCCCCAGGGAGCTGATAGCCAGCAGATGGGTCAGGTAAGAATGAAATTCCGGCCCAAGATCGGGACGTGTCAGGGCCATTTCCACCGTGGCCTTAAGAAACCCTAGTTTATCCCCCACGTCATAGATTTTGCCCTTGACTTCCAGGGCAAAAAGGGAGCCCCATTGATTGGCTACCCGCAGGGCATCCGTCAGTTGGATCTCTCCCCCCGCCCCCGGTTTCAATTCCTCCAGTATGGGGAAGATCTCTGGACCTAAGATGTACCGCCCGGCGATGGCCAGATTGGAAGGTGCTTCTTCCGGAACCGGCTTTTCCACCAAGTCCGTAATCCGGCAGGAACGCCCGCGCCGCGTGCCGGGTGTAATTATGCCATAGCGCCCCACCTCACCCCAGGGAACCTGAGTCACTCCAATGACGGGGCGCCGGCGATGGCGGAATTCCTGCATCAGTTGGCGAATGACCGGTACGTGGGAATTAGAGACCATGTCCCCCAGTAACACGGCAAATGGTTCATCGCCCACATGCCTTTTGGCCGTCAGGATGGCCTGGCCCAAGCCGCGCGGTTCTTTCTGCCGGACGAAATGAATATCCGCGAGCCGGCTGATGTCCTGGATCATCTTGACCAGCTGTCCCCCCTTCCCCAGGGATAGGAGCCAGTTCTCCAGTTCGGTAGCCCGGTCAAAGTGATCCTCGATGGCCCGCTTGCCGCGCCCGGTGATGATGAGGATATCTTCAATCCCCGCGCTGACGGCCTCTTCTACCACATATTGGATGGTGGGTTTGTCCACCAAGGGTAGCATCTCCTTGGGCTGGGCCTTGGTCGCGGGTAGGAAGCGAGTGCCCAGCCCGGCTGCCGGGATGACGGCCTTCCTGACCCTTCTTTCGGTCATGACTGCTGCCCCCCCTCGGAATAGTCTCGTCGCAGTACGTGGAGCCTGGCACCGTACGACTAAGTCTCTGTCTCCCCAGGAAGCATCCTGGTCAGTCCTTCTTCCAGGGAGATGGTTGGTTTCCAGCCGAGCAGGCGGTTGGCCCGACGGATATCCGGGCAGCGGCGGGGTGGATCGTCGCGCACACCAGGCAGAAACTTGAGCTCGGAGGGGGAGCCTGTCAGCCTCTTGATTAATTGTGCCAGCTCAAGGATGGTGACTTCTTCCGGATTGCCCAGGTTAAGAACCTCCCCGCTGACACCCCTGGTAAACATGGCCGCCTGCAGGCCCACCACCAGATCCGACACATAGCAAAAGCTTCTTGTTTGGCGGCCATCTCCATAGATCGTCAGGGGTTCTTTGGCATGTGCTTGAGATAGGAAATTGGGAATGACCCGACCATCTCCTCCCCGCATCCCCGGTCCATAGGTATTGAAGATCCTGACCACCCGCACATCCAGACCCTGGCGAAAATAAGCCATGGATAAGGCCTCCGCGTAGCGCTTCCCTTCATCGTAGCAGCTGCGAACCCCCACCGGGTTGACGTTCCCCCAATAATCCTCCAGCTGTGGGTGGATGAGGGGGCTGCCGTAGACCTCCGAGGTGGAGGCCAAAACGAAGCGGGCCTTGCTGTGCCGGGCCAGTTGCAGCAAGTTGTACGTTCCCATAGCGTTGGCCAGCAAAGTTTCCAGAGGCCAGGTGGTATAGTCCCTGGGGCTGGCCGGACTGGCCAGATGAAATATATAATCCAGGGGGCCGATGGTCTCGGTCCCCTGGCCATCCCTCAACCAGGCCGTATCCTCCTTAATGAAGGAGAACCCTCGTCGTCCGAGCAGGTCCGCAATGTTCGCTTCCCTCCCAGTGAGCAGGTTATCCAGACAGGTAACCTCAAATCCTTCTTGGCACAGGGCCCGGCACAGGTGAGAGCCCAGAAAACCGGCCCCCCCAGCCACCAAGACTCGCCCGGACATGATTTACCCCTCCCCGTCCTTTCCGGCCTTTCCGGGAGACTGCTGACGAACTGCGTTTGGCGTGGTTCACCCACCCGAGAAAATGGGTGGGTCTCCCAGCAGCCGAGGGAGCTACCGTCCCATACCTCGGTACCGGAAGCCGATCTCCCGTACTGCGGTCGGATTGAGGAGGTTGCGCCCATCAATGATAACGGGAGCAGGGCCGGCCGTCTCTCCTTCTTGGCAGAAATCCGCCGCACCTCCCCGGCTAAGCGATTCACTCCCTGGCGGGTTGGGAAGGGATTTGACTGTCGGGGTTCCCCCCCTCTGCATCAGCTGGTAAACGCGAGTCAGGTCGACCTGGCGAAATTCCGGCCAGTCCGTGGCGATGACCAGGGCGCCGGCCCCTTCTACCGCCTGATAGGGATCGCTGGCCAAGCGCAAACCCGGTCTTGTTACCAGCCGGGGCAGAGTCTTGGGGCTTTTCGGGAGATCGGTTTCGCCGCTGGAGAGACCGGCGACCCGCTGCAAGCGGCCTGGCGGCAAGGCCCGCCGGCTATTCGGAGGACCTTTTTGGCCGGAGTCGGTACCCTCAACCTGTGGAAGGAGGCCATGGGAGAGGGTCCCTCGGTCCGGCCGGAGAGCACTTTTCCCAGGCCTCCCGGTCACCTGGGGATCAAAGGCGCTCACCTCAGCCCCTCTTCGGAGCAGGGCTCGAATAATGACCAGGGCTGGGGTTTGCCTCAGGTCGTCAGTACCGGCTTTGAAGGTCAGCCCCCAGAAAGCAACCCTCTTCCCCCGGAGATCACCCAACTCCTGCTGCAGCTTTCCCACGACCAGGCTCCGCTGTTCGGCGTTGGTCAGCCGGGTAGCCCGCAGGAGGCGGAAGTTATAACCGTTTGAGCGGGCCAGCTTCTCCAGGGCCATCAGATCCTTGGGAAAACAGGAGCCCCCGTAACCGAGGCCGGCTCCCAAGAAGGCCTGGCCGATACGGGAGTCCAGGCCCATGCCCCGGGCCACCGGTTCGACGTCAGCCCCCACCCGCTCGCAGATATTGGCGATAGAGTTTATGAAAGAAATCTTGGTGGCCAAAAAGGCGTTGCTGGCATATTTGATCATCTCAGCGCTGGTCGGGTCGGTAATGAAGATGGGGGCCCTGGCCGGGAGGTAGAGCTGGTGCAGGATCTCCGCCGCGGCCGGTTCATCGGCTCCAATAATAATGCGATCCGGATGCAGGCTGTCCTTTAACGCGGTGCCCTCCCGCAGAAATTCGGGGTTAGAGGCCACCCGTTGGGGGTAAAGGCTGGCCACTTTCTTGGCGGTGCCGGGGGGAACAGTGCTCTTGAGGACCAGGAGATGCTGCCGGGATGCCAGGCGTGCCACCTGCTCGGCCACGTGAAAGACTTGACGTAGGTCGGCGCCGCCATCGGGTAAAGGAGGAGTTCCCACGCAGAGGAAAGTTAGATTGACGTCGGGGAACGCGGACCCCAATTGAGGAAAAACCTGCAGACGGTTTAAGCAACTTCGGAAAAGTTCCTGCAAACCAGGCTCGAAAAAGGGTACCTCGCCCCGTGCCAAAAGAGCCCGGCGCCTGGAGTCTTTCTCCACCAGTCTGACATCGTGTCCCCAACTGGCCAGGACCACGGCTGTTGTTAATCCCACATACCCGGCCCCCACAACCCCTATCTTCATGCCACCCCTCCTCGGAGCCCGCTGAAAAAGTCCAGGGCCGAGCTTTGCCGGGCCCCCTAGGCTTCAACCCAACCTTTGTCGAAAAAGGACAAGGGTGGCCGTGATGCCGTCCCGCCAGCCGATCTTTTTTCCCTCTTTTCGACCTCTTCCCTTATAGGATATTGGGACCTCCAGAATCTTATGCCCCTGCCGGAGAAGGGCGGCGGTTATCTCCGGTTCAAAATCAAAACGGTCGCCCTTGAGTTGGACGCCTCGGAGAACCTCGGTGGCAAAAGCCTTATAACCGGTTTCCATGTCCGTCAGACTGGTCTGATACAGGAGGTTGGTCCAGGCCGTCAGGAACCTGTTTCCCAGAACGTGCCAAATCCCCATCTTCTCCCGTTTTCCCAGGAAGCGCGATCCGTAGACCACCCTCGTCTTACCGGCTAGGATTGGGTCCAAGAGCCGGGGATAATCGGCGGGATCATACTCCAAATCGGCGTCCTGGATGAGGACAATGTCGCCGGTGACATGGGCCAGGGCCGTTCGGATCGCCGCTCCTTTGCCCCGATTTTCTGGATGAAAGATCACCCGCAGGTCCGTTTTCCCGTCGGCCAACTCGCCCAGGATTTGCCCGGTCCCGTCCGTGGAACCGTCGTCCACCACGATGATCTCTTTGTCGTAGGTAGTCCCGCCAACCCGGCGCAGGACCTCCTGGATCGTCCACCTCTCGTTATAGACCGGAATGATGACCGAAAGTCTCATCGCCTGACAACTCCTCCTTTTTTCGGTTGGCCCGTTATTTCCACCACCACCCTGGCGGGCAGCGTCCCCGCCTGGGCCAGCGAGAAGAAATAGCGACTCACCAAGTCGATTTCCAGATCATAGCGTCCCGGATGGTCCGGACCATAGAGTAAGGTCTTTCTCAGCCGGTAGACCTGCCCCGGATAGACATCGGACAACAGGGGGATCTCCCCGCTCCCGACCAAACTTTCCCCTTCGTACCACCGGTAGAGCAGGAAGACCTGACCCAAGGGTGAGGGAGGCCGGCTGAGCCAGATCGCCTCACCGGTATTCACCAGATCCAAAGACAGAAAGACGCGGTCCAGGTTCAGGAGCCCGCCTCGGGTTTCCACTTTGATTTCCTGGTAGGAGGCAGCCAGCTTCTCGGGCTCTCCGGCACTGGTAGGAAGGTCCCTGGCTATGACTGTCACTGTCCCCTCGTCAGCAAGGCCAGGCCAAGTGGTTGCTTCGACCCTGAGGCGGTAGAGGCCCGGGTCCCGCGGGACCTTCACCCCGGGCAAGGAAAAATGGGGGGCCTGTCCCTCTGAAAAGAGCACGGCCGGGGGAAGATTAACCTGGAACTCCTGTTTTAAGCTTTCTCCCGCTGTCTTCGTCCAGATTGCCCGAAATCCAACCCTCGTAAGGGGAAAACCCTGGCCCCAGGCGACCGGTCCTGCCCCGGCAGCCGGTCGGAGAAACAGGCCCAGGTTCCACTCGCACCCGGCGCTGACCTGCGCCGGCAGAAGGAGCCCCAGAGCAGGTCTTTCCCGCGTCAGGGTGACCAGTCCTTGAGAATCCGACATCTGCTCCCTGTGCAACATCGATCCCGGCGACCGGGCTGCGGAGGTCCCCGTCTGAAAACCACCAGGATCCGGCTCTTTCCCAAGGAGAGGGGCCTGTCCCCCGGAAGTCTCCCTGGGGCGCCAGCGGTAGACCTGTACCTCGCCAAAGTCGGCCTCGTGATACAGAAAGGGGGAGTGGGCCAGTTCGTCGCGCAAACGGGCCACCCGTCCCGGCTCCAGCTCATCCAGGTGCAGGACAAACCGCCTGATTCCCGCAGCCGCCAGGTAGGTGACCGCTTCGGCCGCGGGGAAGGCCGCCGCCCGGTTTTGCAGGAAAAAAAAGGAGGCCGGCCAGAAGCCGCTGTAACCGTTGGCGGTAGCTTGCCGGTGCTGGGCGGCAGAGAAGGTGTAATTGACTTGCCGGAGAAGTTCCCCATAGTCTTCCAATTGCCCTGTGGCCGGCAGCTCAATCAATGGGATGGCTTCGCCCTGAGATCGGAGCCAGCGTTGATAGGGTAACGGTTGGGCGTCTGGGACCGGGTAAACGGGCAAGGGAAAACTGACCTGTTCGAGCAGGGCCAGGGAAACCAGCAAGGCCTTCAGACTCCGGGTTGGCCAGGTCCCCAGCAACCTGGTTCTGCCTGCGGTCGTGCCGTCAGGATTTCTTGCCCCAATTCCCGCCAGGCCATACCCCGCCAGGAGCGATAGAGAAAGCTGGGTCATAACACCTAACCTGGCCGGCACCCGCATTGAGGAGAAGCCGGGAACGAGGTAATGAAAGAGAAGATAGGGGAGAGGGATTGGGGTCCACCGGTCAAAAACGGTTAAAATGGGACCGCAAGACAGAAGGAAAGACGCCAGGGCCAGGAAGGCAAAGAGGGCGGAGCCTCTTTCCTGCGAACCGGGCTGTTTTCTTCCTCTCAGTCCGTGGCCGGCCAAAAAGAGGGTGATCAGGCCCGGGAAGAGGTATTTTTCCCAGGGATTGAACCGGCTTTTCAGGTGAGCGGTCAGCCAACCATAAAGACAGTTGCTCTCGGGGGTGGAAAGGTAGCTGGTTATCAGGTCGGCTGAACCGGAGATGGGTTCCCAGAGGGCCCGCTTCAAACCCCACTCCTCCTGCACCGCCAGATAAGGCCTGGCTATTGGAAAAACGGCCAAGACACCCAGGGCGGTGAGCCCCATAACTAGAGCTACCAATCGCTTCAGGGGAAAAATCGGTGCGGCCGGTGGGCCGGGCCTAAGTCGGGGCCAGAAGGAATACAGGAGGTAGGCCGCCACCAGCAGCGAAAGAAAGTACCCCAAATAAAAGGAGGAAAGGAACTGCCAAAGAAAGGCCCCCAAGAAGCCCAACAGGTGGCGGAAGCGACCTCGCCGCAGATAGAGCTCCAGGAAAAGTAGGGCCAGCGGGCTCCATTGCACCGTCAAGATCTGAAGGTGACTTAACTGTCCCATCCGGGCCGGACTGAAGGCAAAGAGCAGACCGACCAGGAAGGCGCCGGTCGGGTCCTTCAACCAGAAGCGGGCCAGAAGGAAGGCAAAAAAGGCACTGAGGACAAATGAAATTAACAAGACTGTGTTATAGGCCAGGATCGGGTTGCCACCCAAGGCCCTTACCGGCCAGATCAAGGGCATGTTCCCTAGCAGGTGTTCAGAAAAGGCTAAACTCTGCCCGGCCGGGTACATAATGTTGGCATCGAAGAGCCGCCTCAGCCGGTCGGGCTTCCACCACTCCAGTCCATAGTCCCAGGCCAAGACGTAGGCGTTAAAAAGGGGGTCACCGGGGTCAAATACCGCCTGTCCCTTGACCCAGAAAAGGGGATACGTCATAATAAGGCTCAGTAGCGTATAGGAGAGCAATACGGCGAGACCTTGTAACCAAACCGGTAGAGGCTTGAAACCTATCATAGATTAAGTTTGCCCACGCTTGGGCAGGGAAAATAGGGTCAAGGGGGGTTAATCATGAATGGCACTTTTTTCAATTACCTTTGGCTACTCTTTTTTCTGGTGACCTTTCTTTGGCCCGCTCTCAATCAGCGCCGCATCGATACCTTGCGACTCTCTCTCATGAACAGCCTGGAGAAAAAGGGCAGATCCCGCGTCATTACCCTGATTCATCGCCAGGAATCGGTCAGCTTCCTGGGCCTCCCCATAGCCAGGTATATCAACATTGAGGATTCTGAGCAGGTGCTGCGGGCCATCCGGCTCACCCCCGATGGCATGCCCATCGACCTCATTCTCCATACCCCGGGTGGGCTGGTCCTGGCGGCCGAACAGATCGCTATGGCCCTGAAGCGACACACTGGAAAAGTGAGGGTGTTCATCCCTCATTATGCCATGTCCGGAGGCACCATGCTGGCGCTAGCGGCCGATGAGATCATAATGGATGAAAACGCCGTCCTGGGACCCGTTGACCCGCAACTGGGCTCCTATCCCGCCGCTTCCGTTTTACGGGTCCTGAAGGAGAAAAAGTGGGATGAGATCGATGATGAGACGCTGATCCTGGCCGACGTGGCGGAGAAGGCTATCGTACAAGTAGAAGCGGCCGTGTATGACATTATCCAGGACAAGCTGCCGGAGGAAAAGGCCCGCGAGGTGGCCCGGATGCTGACCGAGGGGCGCTGGACCCATGACTTTCCCATCACGCTAGAGCGCCTGCGGGAGCTGGGGCTGCCCGCTCGGCCAGGTCTCCCCAAAGAGGTTTATCTCCTAATGGAACTCTATCCACAGCCGGCGCAGCGCCGACCTTCCGTTCAGTACATTCCGGTACCCTATCGCAAGGACGAAAGGCGTTTGAAAGAGTAGTTCGTTATGGCACCTGGCGGCACCGCATCAGCTGAGTTGCAGGTCATAAGAGAGATCGTGCCACCGGGCGGTAACAGGAAGAGACGACTTGGGCGTGGTCCGGCCAAGACCACCAAAACTCTTGACAAAACTTCGAACCAGCGTTATCCTCGCAGTTGTAAAGTCGAAAGAAACCGGAGTTGACCTTTTTGTTGCTTCCCGGAGAGCTCAGCCCGCAGCCCCACGTGGGCGGCCTGCCACCCAACCATTCCGTACTGGCCTCCCGTCTCAGCCGTCACCAAGGTGCCCCGCATCCCCGCCGGAAGCTGGCCGCCTTAGTAGCCTTGGCGATTCTGGCCCTCTTCCTTATGGCTTCCTTTGGCCCGACCATGCGGGTTTTGATCATGGGGGTGGACGAGCGACCGGGCGACAAGGGGAGATCTGATACCCTCATCCTTACCAGCGTGAGCCCCTGGGGCTTGAGTCTTCTTTCCCTTCCGCGCGATCTGCGGGTCAGCATCCCTGGCCGGGGTCTGGACAAGATCAATGCTGCTTATCCCTATGGCGGACCAGGTTTATCCTTGAAAACAGTTAGTGAGTTTCTCCGTATCCCGGTGACCCATTATCTCAAGGTCAACTTCGGTGGTTTTGAGAGGATCATCGATCAACTCGGCGGGATCACCCTGGAGGTTGAGAAGCCCCTGCGCTATTCCGATCCCTACCAGAACCTCAAAATCGACCTGAAACCAGGCAAGCAGACCCTGGACGGCTACCACGCTTTGGGCTACGTGCGTTTCCGCTCGGACGAATTGGGGGACATCAATCGCATGGCGCGCCAGCAGAAGTTTTTTCGTGCCCTCCTGCAGGCCGCCCTGGAACCCCGCAATCTCCTAAAGCTTCCCCTCGTCGTCTCCACCTTGCGCGCCAATACTGAGACCAATCTATCTCTCCCGTCACTCCTGGTCTTTGTCTTTCGGGCCGTGGAACGTCAGGGGAATCTGAAAACAGCCACCATCCCCGGTCACCCGGCCACCATCAATGGCATCTGGTACCTCATCCCAGATAACTAATTCAGACCCCCTGGGAGCGAAGGATGCTCCAAAGGAGCCAGAGGCCCAGGACCCATCCCACCACCACCCCCACCTCCAGCAAAGGCAGTTTGATGAGGAAGCTCTCCCCCAGCCGACCGCTCATGGCCCGGGCTATGATCATTCCGGCCAGGACAATGCCGAATCCCAGCAAGTACAGGCTGAAGGTCAGGCGGTTAATGGTCCTTTCCAGGCGTTGCAGTCCTTGCGGCAACTCCTGATGGGATAGCTTGAGGGTGGTTTCCCCTCGTTCCGTTCGTTCCAGAAGGCGGGAGAGTTCCAGGGGCAGATTGAAGAGGACGGACCCGTATTGATAGAGGCCGCTCCCCCAAAGCCCGGCCAGACCCGCCAGGGAGTAACGCCGCCTGAGGAGACGGCGACCGAAAGGCTCAGCGACGTCGATGATGCTGGTGGTGGGATCCAGGCGTTGGACCAATCCTTCCAGGGTTATCAGGGTCTTGGCCAGAAGGGTGAATTCCCCTGGGAGTTTGAGGTGATGGCGTTGCGCCAATTGCAGGACCTCTTGCACCACCTGGCTGATACGGATTTCACTAAAGGGGAGGTTGTAATAGCGGTCACGCAGGCCATCAATGTCCTTTCTTAAATCCATCAAATCCACCCGCCGTGGGATAACCCCCATGGCCAGCAGGGCGTGCAGGACGTCCTGACTGTTTTTCCCCACCACTCCGAGCAGAAGGCTGGTGAATTGCTCCCGGGTTTTCTCAGAAAGCTGCCCAACGATGCCAAAGTCCAGAAAGGCTAAAGCCTCCCCCGGCAAGACCAGGATGTTCCCCGGGTGCGGATCACCATGGAAAAAGCCGTCCTCCAGGATCTGCTTGAGGACCGCCCTCCCGAGATTCTCCGCGGCCCGCTTCCGGTCCACTCCCTGTCGAGTCAATTCTTCCAGGTCGTTTACTTTGACTCCCTCTATGTACTCCATGGTCAAGACCCTGGGTGTGGTGTAGTCCCAATAGACCCTGGGCACAAGGATGGTGGGGTCCTCCGCGAAATTACGGCGGAAGCGGTCGGCGTTTTGACCTTCCCGGAGGTAGTTGATCTCCCGGTGGATGGACGTTGCGAATTCCTCCACCATCTCCGGCAAACTGTACAGTTCTCTCCAGGGGCTGTGCTGTTGCGCCACCCCGGCCAGACGGCGGAGGATCTCCAGATCACTTTCGATGACGGCAGCGATATTAGGGCGTTGCACCTTAACCACCACCGGTTGTCCGTCCAGCAACACGGCGCGATGAACCTGGCCGATGGAGGCCGCGGCCAGCGGGTTGGGGTCAAAGGAGAGGAAAAGGGAGGCCAGGGTTTGCCCCAGCTCCACCTCCACCACTTGCCGAGCCACCTCTCCGGAAAAGGGCGGTACCTGATCCTGTAGTTGCTCCAGTCCAGCCAGGACCTCCGCCGGGAGTAAATCGGCGCGGGTACTCATGATTTGCCCCAACTTGATGAAGGTTGGGCCCAGTTCCGTCAGGGCCAGCGACAGCCGCTCACCCAGGGTCAGCGGTAGTTGATGGTGAGATGGCTGCCCCCGCCAGCGCTCGGGCCAGGTGAGAAACTGAGTCAGCCCCAGGAGCCCCACCAGGTGGCCCAGACCGTGCTTAAGCAATATCCGGGCGATCTCGCGGTAGCGATGCCCACGGCCTGTCCGCTTGTCTTCCAGGGATCTCCCTCCCTTGCAGCGTTACAAAAGCCCTTCTTCCGAGTGGCGATTCAGGCCTTCTTCTTAGTATCCTTTAACGCCCCAGAGAGCGGGCTATGGTCCTCACCTCAACGGTGGGCGATTCAGGCCTTCTTTTTGGTATCCTTTAACGCCGCGTCAAGAGGATCTTTTCGATGGCTTCCAGTCTTTTTTCCAAGCGCAAAACATCCTCTTGCCGGGCCATCCCCACGCCGCCGACGAGACCGCTGATTTGCTCCTTCATCCTTTGCATTACTTCATCGTTCTGCTCGCGCCCCTTCTGGATGATCTCGTCCACCATCCGGCGGGTTCCCTCCTGGCCGGCTTCTCCGCGTTTAGCCAGGCCATTGAAGGTTCTTGCCGCTCCCTCCATTAACCAGGCCACCGTCCCCAATCCAAAGAAGATACCCTTCTTGAGAAAGGCAAACATCCCGGCACCCCTTCCTGCGAAGACTCTGTCATCAATAGTTTTTTCCGCCGGGGGAAAGAAAAAACGCCCGGGTCGATTTGCCAGGCGTCAATATGCATAGGCATTCTTGGGCGGTTTCGACCTAGCGCTCTCTCAGACGGGTTAATCACTCAAAACACAGTTCGTCGACGGTCTCCTTCCTTACGATTCGGGTAATCTTCTGGCCCGTCTCAGATACCACCATCGCAAAAGGAAGAAGGCCAAGATCACGGAAAACAGACCCAGCCAACCAATAAGCCGCTGATTTTTGGCCAGACTGGTGATCACCTGACCAAATTGCCAGGCTAGAGTCAGGTAGACCAGGTTCCAGGAGAAGGACCCTAAGAAGGAAAAAAAAGCATAGATGCGAAGGTCCAGGCCCATCATGCCGGAGGAGATAATGGTGGGGGTCCGGATCAGGCCAAACCAGCGGGAAATGAAGACGGTCAGCCCACCGTACCGGGAAAACCAGTCCCGCACATTTTCCAGTTGATCCTCCCGCAAGCGGAAGTATTTCTTCAGTAAGCGCAAGAAAAGGGGGCCGCCGCGTGCCCCCAGGGCATAACCGATGAGATTACCGCCCACCCCGCCGCTGGTAGCCGCTAGCAAAGCCCAAAAGAAGCTCATTTTATCCAGGCCGATGAGATAGCCGGCCGCCAAGAAGACCAGTTCCAGGGGTATTCCCGGCATCCCCGTCCCTTCCACCAGGAGTACCCCAAAGATGATGGCATAGCCCCAGCCGGAGGCCATGATCGAAACCAAACTGTTGGTCATTTTGCTTTTCCGTATTCGGCCAGGACTGTCTGTGCCCCAATGACCCGGTCCCCTGTTTTCACCAGGAATCTCACCTGGGGATCGAAGATAATGAGGTCCACTTGCGAACCCCTCTCAATAAAGGAGACCTTCTGCCCCGCCTGCACTTCCTGTCCGGTCTCAACGAAGCAGGTGATTTTATTGACAAACTTGTCGGCGATCTCCACCATGGCGATGGTCGGGGCCTCCCCCGTAAGGATAATGGTATTCCGCTCGTTGATGAGACGGAAACGATGACTGAAGAGGTCCACCGCCCGCCGGAGATAGGTCAGCTTCACATACTCCCAGAGGTCGACCATGGGCAGGTTGACTTTAGCCTGGGTATGGATGATTGCCTCGGCCTGCCCGGAAACGGGGGCGTAATTGAAGTGGACGTCCAGGGGCGACATGTAGACCCCGATGATCCAACCATCCCCGCCGGCTCCCCGGGGCACCTTGGAGAGCTCGGTGATGGGGATCCTTTCCCCAAGCTTCTCCGAATCGACCGTTCCGTCTCGGAAGGGACGCAGGTAAATTACTATACCATCGGCCGGGGAAAGGATCTTACCCGTTGGATTGGGTGGCCGGCGGACGGGATCCCGGTAAAACCAGACGTTCCTCAGCCAGTATTGGAGAGCAGCAAGCAGGATTATCAGAACCAGGGCGATGAAGAAAAAAGTTTTGAGCATGTTGCCCATTCCCCCCTGCAAGGAGACCACTCAGACCGCAGTTTATCAGGAGTCTGCTGGGACCCCTTCTACCATTCCTTCCAAACTTTTTGCAGCTTATAAGGCAGTTTGACCATATAGTAGGCCGCCAAGCCTACGGCCGCCTTGGAAACACTGGTCTGGAAACTGGGAACCGGCTGCGGGGCAAAGATCCCGTTACGGTATCCATTATCCAGGGCCGAGTAGGCCGCCAGGAGCCCCTGCTCCTCAAAGAGATGGCGGACCTGCTCCGCTGGGGTGATCCAGAGCATCTCCTCGGGAAACCAGTAGATCTCGCTCAATTCCTTATACAGTTCCCGCAAGGCCGGACCATATCCTGCGTAAGGTACAGCCTGGCGGAGCCGGTTATAGGCCTCCCGGTCAAGGGAATAGACCCTCTCCGCAAGGACGAGGGCCCGGATAGCCTCCAGGAGGATGGTGAGACGCTTAAGATCCCAGATGGGATCCAGGATCCTGATTTCTATGGTTCCCAGGCGCCGGGCAAAAATGATGTCCTGAAAACGGTAACGGGGATCTTGGCGCAAGGGCCCGATGGCATAGGAGTGAGCCATGCGGTAAGATTGCCCAAAATAACGGCCGTCATAATAAGGAGAGTTGGCCGTCAGGAGAGCCAAGAGGGGCAAGAAATGGGCGAGCTTGGCGTAAGCCCCTTCCAGGTCCGACACGTTCCCGACGTGGATGTGCATGCCGCAGGTAATGGTGGGGGCATGGTAATCAATGAGATGCCCCAGGGGCACCAGCAGGCCGTCCGGACAGGTTGCGGCCAGGGCCCGCCTCCTTTCGGCCAAATCCAGGATCAGATCACCCACCTCAGAATAAGGCAGGGTTGAGATCTCCACCCCTCCCATGAGTCCCTGTTTAACATCTTCCCCCCGGGCAAAATTGGAATCGCTATGAACGTAGTAATAACGAGGATTAGCCCAAAGGAGCTTCGCCAAACAATAGAGGGACTGGAGATTGGGCCGCTGGGGGTGGGTGATGAAGACCTCTTCTTCGATCCCGAAAAGAGGCCCGGGCAGCACTTCCACGTTTCGCCGCGGCGTTTTTGTTAAGGTTGTGATGCGCTCTAGCGGCCAAGTCCTCTTCAGACGGCCGCCCACCCGATGTCCAAGATTATTGCGCAAGGTTTTTGTCGCCTCATTTCAAAAGATCCGGCTGCTGGAGTCGGCGGCAGTCAGTTCCGTCTCGGAGGACGAAAACTGACGAGCAAGGATATTATACTTTGGAATGCCCACTGTAATCAACTCCAGAGAGGTGCAAGGGCCTTCTATAAATTTGCAAATGCTTCAATCCATACGCAGGACGCAGTCTGTCTGTAGTCTTCAAGAGGGCCTTATCCTGTTGCCTTGACCGAGGGAGTTGCCTGGACGGGGTAAAGAAAAACCGCTGCGCTCTGTCCAGGAAAGGAGGATTTTTCGACAAAGGCGAAGAATTATACCACTGACAACTTTGTTAATAAATTTAACCAAGTCTCCAAAGGGTTTCATAGCTGCGGCAAAGATCAATTATTAAAAAAGGGGGAGTCTAAAGATGTTCCGGCACAAAAAGTGGTTTCTGGCAGTGTTAGCGATGGTCGTCGTCCTGACCCTTCTGGTTGGTTGCGGCTCGCAGGGTACGTCACCCGCCCCCCAGCCGCCGGCGGAAAAAAAGAGCGTCCACCTGGTGATGTATAGCTGGCGGACTGAGGATGCCGAGGCCTGGAACAAAATCCTTAAGGCCTTTGAAAGTGCCAACCCCGGGATAACGGTGGAGTTCAAACCCTTCAAGAATACCGAGTATAACACCATCCTGGCCACCGCCTTGCAAGGTGGCTCAACCGCCCCCGACCTGGCCCAGTTGCGCCCTTATGGCGGCATGAAGTCCTTTGCCTCGGGCGGACTTCTGATGCCTCTGGATGATAAGGTGGCCGCGCTGAAGTCTTTCTCCAAGGCGACCCTGGATGCCGTGACCGGCACTGATGGGAAGCTCTATGGGGTGCCCCTCTCCATTAACACCACCCAGATCTTTTACAATAAAGCCATCTTCGAAAAGTATGGTCTCACCCCACCCAAGACCTGGGCAGAGCTCTTAAAGACGGCGGAAACCCTCAAAAAGAACAACGTTATCCCTTTTGCTCAGGGGAGTAAGGATGGCTGGACCCTGTCCTTGATGCATTCTATCCTTGGTCCCAACGTTTACGGTGGAAATGCCTTTCGGAGCAAGATCCTGAAGGGTGAGACCAATTTCCTGGACAAGGACTTCATCGCATCCCTGGACCGTCTGAACCAGTTGACACCCTATTTCCCCAAGGACTTTACCGGCGTCGCCTACACCGATACCCAGGCCCTCTTTTTCTCCGAGAAGGCCGCCATGTTCCTGGGTGGCGGCTGGGAAGAGGGCTACTTCCTCAAAATGAACCCAAAATTGCAGCTGGGGGTTTTCGCCTGCCCACCAGATACCAGCGACAAACCAGGTACGGTTTCCTCGTGGGTTGACGGAGGGTATGGTATTTATGCCAAGACCGCCCATCCCCAGGAAGCCTTGAAACTCGCCAGTTTCCTGGCCAGCAAGGAGTTCGCTCAGATGTTTGCCGATGCCCTTCTCCGCGTGCCGGCCGTCCCGGGAGTGACACCCAAGGACCCCTTGACCAAAGCAATGTCGACGCTGGCGGAAAAGTCTTCCACGCCCTATCTGATGTTGGTAGACTTCAACGAGGGACAACCTACGGGCAAGGCCACCCTTGAGAATAGTCTCCAAGGCATGTTCCTGAAGAAGCTGACGGCCGCCCAGGTGGCCCAAGAGGTACAAAAGGTGGTAGCCACCTGGTTCAAGCCCTTCCAAAAATAGTGGGGATCGCTCGTCTCCTAGGTGACTGCTTGGCAATAGGTGGTGAGGGTCATGAAGAAAAGAAGCGGTGGCAATTCTCCTGGCCGAGGGGCCGTCCTCTTTGTCATCCCGGCCCTCGCCATCTATACCCTTTTCCTGGTTTACCCCATCGTCTCGGCCCTGGCCTACAGCCTCTTTCAGTGGAACGGGTTCCTGCGGCAGTCGTTTTCTGGCTTCGCCAATTTCCGCCGCCTGCTTCTCGTCGAACCCTTTTCCTCCTATTTCATCAATGCCCTCAAGCACAACGGCCTCTATTTTCTCCTGAGCCTGGTGGCCCAAAACGGCCTCGGTTTGGCCTTAGCCCTGATGATAAACACCCGGCTGAAGGGCGCCGGCTTTTTTAAGACGGCCCTCTTCCTCCCCCGCCTCCTCTCGGTGGTAGTAGTCGGCTTCCTCTGGAGTCTCCTCCTTAACCCCTCCTTTGGCGTGGTCAATCAGATCTTACGAGCTATAGGGCTGGAGGCCCTGGCCCGGCCGTGGTTGGGTGACACCCAAACCGCCCTGGTCATGATCATCCTGGTCAACGCCTGGTTTGCAGTGGGGTTTGCCATGCTGGTCTACCTGGCCGGTTTGCAGTCGATCCCCGACGAATACCTGGAGGCGGCTCGCCTGGATGGAGCCAACTCGCTTCAGCTTTTCTGGAGGGTTATCCTTCCGCTGCTCCGCCCCTCGCTCACCATCATGCTGGTGTTGACCTTTATCCATTCCTTTGAGGCCTTTGATCTAGTCTTCGCCATGGAGGGGTCGGCGGGAGGACCTTACTATTCCACCGACACGCTGGCCACTTTCTTTTACCGGCTGGCCTTTGGCGGCGCCTCGGGAACAGAGTTGACGGACATCGGCCTGGGTTCGGCCCTGGCTACAGTGATGTTTCTCATCATTTTTGGAGTCTCCAGTCTTTCCGTAAGTTTCCTGCGCCGGCGCGAGGTACAGTTCTGAGAAACGACAGGCTACAGTCAAATCGGAGGTCGCAAATGAAGATCTATTGGGGCGATCTGCATGGCCATTCGGAGTTTTCCCGGTGCTACTGGTGGGATTACCGGCCCGGGACGCCGGATCACTATTACCGGTACGCCCGGGAGGTGGCGGGGTTGGATTTTGTTGCCCTCACCGATCACGATACCAGCCTGACTGACGACCAGTGGCAGGAAGTAACCCGGAAAGCCGCCGAGTATTACCGCCCCGGCCATTTTGTCACTTTTGCGGCCTACGAATGGAGTTCTTGGGTCTATGGGCATCGCAACGTCTATTACCTGACGGAGGACGGACCCCTCTTCCGCTGCCGCGGCTTGGAGGCGGGCTGGGAGGGATCGGATACCCCGGCTGATCTCTGGAACAAACTCAGGGATGCCGGACTTCCTGTCCTCACCATCCCCCATCACGTGGCCGTTTCTCAGTTTCCCGCCAACTGGGACTACCATGATCCGGAGTTCGAACGTCTGGCGGAGATCACCTCCCTCTGGGGCGACTTTGAATACTATGGTAATCCCCACCGGGCTCAGATCTCGGACGTCCTTCCGGGTCATTACCTCCAGGATGTCCTGGCCCGGGGGTTTCGTTTCGGCTTTGTCGGCGGAGGGGAGTCCCACGACGCCCATCCCGGTTCACCCACCTTCGAGGGGCGTCGCAAACCCAATTCCCTGCCCGGGGTCGTCTTCACCCGCAATCCCCTGGGACTTAACCCGGTCCCCTATCTCTCTGATGAATATGCCAACTGGCGGGGTTTGACGGCCATCCTGGCGGAGGAACTGACACGGGAGTCCCTCTTTCATGCCCTCCGGGAGAGGCGGACCTACGCCACCACTGGGGCCAGGATCGACCTCTCCCTGGAGGTGGAAGGGGTGATGATGGGGGGAGAAGTCGCCCTCAGTTCTGCCGCATCGCCGCGGATTAAGGCCACAGTTCGGGGAAGCGGCCAGCTGGAACGGGTGGAGTTGGTAAAGAATAACCGGGTGATCCTGCGTGCCCCCCTGAAGGATTCGGAGGCGGCCATAGACTGGGTAGATCGGGAGGGGCTTGGCCCCGAGAATTACTATTACCTGCGGGTCTACCAGCTCGACGGCCATAAGGCCTGGTCTTCGCCGGTCTGGGTTAAGGTCGCTGAACCAGACAACCGGGATAGCGGTACTGAGGGCTCCTCCCGGTCAAAGGCAGTACCGGCAGGAGGCTCCTCCAGTGGCGCCAGCTTCCAAGGCCCTGCTTCTGGTGAGCAACGAATGACGGGGGATAACGGCTTTCGCGCAAAAAGGCCGCCGGCAGGTGAAACCCCTGCCATAAGCGCCTCCAAGAAAGGGACCCACTTGTGGACCGAACTCCTCACCGAACCCCTGCCGCATCTACACTGGGCCAGGAGGATCTGGCTCGGCGGGCGGCAGGATCGGGCAGGGAAGGCCGGCGTTGAGTCCGGCCCCAGCGGGAAGGAGGCCCGTCAGCCGGTGCTGGTACACCTGCGTTTTGCTGGTGGTGGCGATCCCCAGCTGTTCTCTGGAACGTTGCAGATCTCGGGCGCCCGGGCTTACGTGGTTCGAGAGATAGGTTTTAGGACCCTCAAGTACGGTGGCGATCTCTTTACTGACGACTACCGGGGCCAGGTCCGTTGGCACCTGTCTTCCGCCGGGGAAAAAGGACTTGATCTGGTGGTCTATCCCGGCCCCGCCGGAGAAACCCGGCTGACCCTGGAGGCCCAGGTCGCTGATAAAGCCTCCCCGAAACTCTGGATCGGTGGGGAAGAGGCCGGAAGGCCGGTCGTCAGCCTGGTCCTGTGATGTTCTTAAGGGGGAAACCGATGAAACCCAGAATCTCCTGGTCTACTACGGTCCTGTACTTCATACTGAGTCTCTTGGCCGTCCTCTCTTTATACCCCCTGGTGGTGATGGTTCTTTCCTCCTTCCGGAGCACCGCCGAAATCCTGACGGACCCGCTTTCCTTGCCGCACCATCTTGACCTGACCGCCTATGTTAAGATTTGGCAGACCATCAAGTTTGGGACCTACCTGAAAAACAGCTTGGTGGTCTCGGTAACCTCCGTCTTTTTGATCCTGGCCCTGGGTTCCATGGCCGCTTTCTACCTGGCGCGTTATAATTTCCGCCATGCCAATGTCCTGGGCCTCTATTTCCTGGCCGGGCTGATGATCCCGGTGCGGCTGGCCATCCTGCCCCTTTTCCTTTTGATGCGGAACCTGGGCCTCCTGGACACCCACTTCTCTCTGATCCTTACCTACGTGGCCAGCGGTTTGCCATTTGCCGTTTTCATCCTCACCGGGTTCTTCAGGACTTTACCCCGGGAGTTGGAGGACGCGGCCCGGATGGATGGCTGCTCGGAACTGATGCTTTATTACCGGATCATGCTCCCTCTGGTTCGCCCCGCCCTGGCCACCGTCGGCATTATGAACTTCATTAATTTTTGGAACGACTTTTTCTTCCCGCTCATTTTCCTACGAAGTGAAGCCTTAAAGACTATCCCCCTGGGGATGGCCGCCCTTTTCGGTGAACATGAGACGGAGTGGGGCCTCCTTTTTGCGGGGCTCACCACCTCGGCCCTGCCCATGGTCCTTCTTTTCCTTCTGGCTTCGCGGCAGTTCATCCGCGGGCTCACCGCCGGCGCGGTCAAGGGGTGATCGGGCCTGTTTGACCCCATCAATCTGCGCTGAAACAAGCCAGTTCTTTTCAGGGCGCTGCTCGGGCGGCGGCCTCGCTTTCAGTGACCTTCGCCGACCGTGTCAGCGGCTCACGCTTCCGCCCGCCGGGCAGCACCACGCAAACCGCCGTCCCCGGGGATTAAGTGCCATCTCGCCAAATAACGACTCAAGAAGCTCTTCCGGCCACTCGGCACCCTCAGGCTGGTTCGAGGGCAAGACAAGGGAGTGAATGACATGGAGATGCGTCCCGTGCGGCGCGATGAAGTGGCGGCCCTGCAGGAGGTCTACCAGGAGGTCTATGTTCAACCCCCGGAGAGGGTCGGAAGCTGGCTCACAGAGGAGACCTTAGCGCTAAGCGAGGCCTGGGCGGCCTTTGATTCGGGAAGAATGGCTTCTTGCTTGCTGATACATCCCTTGACGGTGTGGATGGGTCAGACTCACGTTCCTATGGGGGGCATCGGGGGAGTGGCCACCCGGGCTGAGTACCGGCGGCAGGGTTTGTCCGCCGGCTTACTGCGGCACGCCCTGCAGACTATGAAAGAACAGGGATTGGTGATCTCGAGCCTTTTCCCTTTTTCTTTCCCCTTCTATCGCCGCCTGGGTTGGGAGGTGGGCGGAGAAACCCTGCAATACCGTCTGCCGGTTACTGCTCTGGCGCCCTGGCTCAAATACCCGGGAGAGGTAAGGCGGGTCCTTCCCCAAACCGACGATCTCCGCCCACTGGAGGCTTCTTACAATCAGGCGGCTCAATCCAGAAACCTGGGGGTTGTGCGCCCGACCAAGGACTGGCGGAAGCTGTTCTTTGGCTTTGATAAAGATGAATCTAATGTCTACCAGTGGTCCCCGGCCTCCGGCCAACCCGAGGGATATCTCTCCTACCGCTTTGAGCGTCCTCCGGGGGCCACTGAGCGGACCCTGGTCCTGCGTGAGTTCGTGGCCCTGACTGATGGGGCCTGGCGGGGGCTGCTGGGGTTTTTGGCCGGGCACGACGCTCAGGCGCGCGAGATCCTCTGGCCCCATGCCCCTGTGGAAGACCCCCTCCGCTTTTACCTGGAGAACCCGCGCATCCAGGTACAGCTGATGCCCCGCTTCTCTTTCCGGATTGTCGATGTTCAAGGGGCCCTGGCGGTCCTCAGTTACCCCGTTAACGTGAGGGCCACCCTTTCCCTGAAAATCGCTGATCCAACCGCCCCCTGGAACGACGGAATCTTTCAGGTAGAGTTCAACCAGGGTCAGGCCCGGGTAAAGCGGGCGGCGGGGGAACCCGATCTGTCCCTGGACATTCAGGCGTTCTCCCAGATTTTTGATGGTTTCTTGTCAGCGCGGCAACTGGCCACTCTGGGTCGCTTGACCGCCCGGGACAGGCGAGTCCTGCCTCTGGTGGACTCCCTCTTTGGTGGCCGGATTCCCTACATCAGCGATGTGGACTACTTCTGAGTTCTGGATCTGGCAGGTGTAACCGCCTGCGGCCTCGGCTCAACCGATCACGCCCGCCCGCAACCGCAGCGGTACGGCTGGCTGTCAATCCTAACGGGAAGCTTTCATTACTACGCCTCGCCGTTTGACTCGCCGGTGACGCCTGCCCGGGAGAAACCACACCGGGATACTAGAATAAGAAGCCGGGACCACAAAAGCGCGGTCCCGGCTTCTTCTATCTTACTTAAGAAAGCCGGTCACTTCCAAGTCGTGCCAGCGTTGCTCTCAGCGGCCCCCTGACGACAACCCGCGATTGACGGCCACCCGACCCTCCTTCATCACCAGGAGGATGGCCTCTTTCTTCTGCACGACTTTCACGTCCTCCAGGGGGTCGCCATCCACCACAACCACGTCGGCCAGCTTGCCTGGCTCCAAGGCTCCGATCTTGTCGCTCAATCCCAGGAGTTCCGCTCCCATTTTAGTGGCCGCCAGCAGGGCCTGCCTTGGACTCATCCCGGCCTGCACCATCAGCTCCAACTCCAGGGCGTTATTGCCGTGGTAATTGAAGGGCGTGGCGGCATCAGTTCCCATGGCAATCTTCACCCCCGCGGCCAAAGCGCGGCGGAAGCTGGCGGTGTGGGCTTCCTGGGCCTCCCGGGCTTTGGCCACGGCGTAAGCGGGAATCTTTCCTTCGGTCCCGCGGGTCACGATGTGGTGCATGGCCGCCAGCGTCGGCACGAAGAACACGTCCCGCTTCAGCATTAGCTCTATTATCTCGTCGGTGAGATAAAAGCCATGTTCGATAGAATTGATGCCGGCCAGGATAGCGTTCTTTATCCCGGTGGAACCCTGGGCATGGGTCATACTCTTCTTGCCCACGTTGTTGGCCTCTTCAATGGCCGCCCGCATCTCCTCCAGGGTCAAACCCCGAGCCGTAGGTAGGTCGCCTTCGGACATGACCCCACCCGTGGCATGAAGCTTGATCTGGTCGGCACCGTCCCGGAGCTGCTCCCGAGCGGCCCGCCGCGCCGCGTCGACGCCGTCCACCACATACCGCCCTTTGAATTCCACCTCCGGGGGCCAGCCGTTGGCTGAGTCTCCGTGGCCGCCGGTGATGGAAAGCCCGCGCCCGCTGACCAGCATCCTGGGTCCTGGCACTAACCCTTCATTGATGGCCTGTTTCAGGGCGATGTCCACCCGCCCGGGGGCCCCGGCATCGCGAATGGTGGTGAAGCCCGCCTCCAGGGTCCGCCGGGCGTTGACCGCGGCCCGGATGGCCATATGGGGCACGAGTTCCTTGATCCTCTCCCAGCGGTCTGGGTTACCTGACCCGGTGATATGAATGTGCGCGTCGATTAAGCCAGGAAGGATGGTCTTCCCGCTGACATCATAGACCTGCTCTGCTCCCGAAGGCAATTGAACCTGCCCTTGCGGACCGACAGCGAGGATCTTCTCATCCTCAAGCACCAGATCCCCCCGCGGGATGACTTCGCCATTCCCAACGAAAATTCTCCCGCCGCGAAAAACGGTAATCATGGCTCCACCTCCAAATTGTCTTGGGAGGATATTTCGCCCCCAGAAGCAAAATTCCTGCCTCCGTCAGCGGAATTGTTCATCATCCCTCGGTCCGTAGATGGATCTGGCAGGTGTGACCCACCCGAGACCTCTGGAAGTGTTCTACCCTAAAGCCGGCTTCGATGAATTCCTGCCTGTAACCTTCATAACTGCGGGGATGAGCCGGCACCCTGGGCAACCTGGCCTTAAAATATTGCCCGCCGCTGTAGGCATCTCGTTCTTCCCCCGTCGCCAGCGCTTCGAATGACGAAAAGGCGGGGGCTGAGGGGCCGCGTCCTTCCGCCTCCGAAGATACGCAGATTCAGCTGCGTCTTCAGCTACAGCCACGTCTTCAAACCCTCTGCTTTGACCTCCTCCAAAAAGCGCTCCACCTGAGCCGGCGAGGTCAGCCTGATTATTTTTTTCTCGCCGGAGAGACCAGCCAGCTTCTTTACCAGCCCGGGACGTTCGTCAAGGGGAAATTTCCAGACCCAGCGGAGGAACTCCCAGTCGATCTTTTCCCGGCAACCCTCCGCCATGTCGGGGCGCCGCTGCCACGCGTACTGGAACCGCCGCTTGACGACCCGCCACAAACAAAGGTTCCGCGGAAGATCAAGAAAAATGATTACCTCGGCCGCTTGCAGGCGAATATCGATGGTACTGCCGTAATTCCCGTCTATGATCCAGCTCTCTTTTCTTACCAGGTTCTTTTGTATTTCTACCCATTCCTCTTTAGGTGTTTCAACCCAGCCGGGCTTCCAGTAGAAGGCATCGAGGTGAAAAACCTGGATACAGAGGATTTCACCCAACTGACGCGTCAGGGTCGACTTGCCAGCCCCTGGGGAACCTACAACGGCAATTTTTATCATCAACGTCCCCCCGTGAATATGTACCACTCCCGCGGTCCCCCTGCACCGGGGTAATGTCCGCCTCGGTGTAAACGCTCCGCGGGAGCCTTCCACCGGTCCAACACCCGGCTCTGTACCAGGGACGGAGAGATTTAGACGGTCTGTAAGCGCTCCGCGGCAGTAATCGGTCGGCCAAGCCGTCGGCCACGGCGGCGTAGCGGTCTATTCTCTTCGCCTCCCATCGGGCATCACCGGCTATTCTTTTGGCCTACCCTTTTACCGCTCTAACCACAACGAAAGAACCCTGCCCATAGCCGTCCAGAACTGGTTCCTCTTCTTCGATTTGCTTGAGTTCATGGAAGATGGTCTGGGTAAAGGCAAAATCGTTAAACCCCGCCCGCCGCAGGTGGGAAAGGAGCTCTTCCACCGAATAAAAACGGGCTTCCCGGTAAAACACATTGGCCTCCTTGTTTCGCTCGTAGATCTTTCCCAAAAGGCTTTCCCGGTCCACGAAACCAAGGATGAGGCCGCCGCCGGGTTTAAGGATGCGCTGAGCTTCACGAAAAGCCTTTGCAACGTCATCGACGAAGCAAATGGTGGTCACCATTAAGGCAAAATCGAACTGGTTATCATCCAGAGGAAGGGCTTCGGCCACCCCCTCTAAGACTTCTATACCCCGGCGGCGAGCCTCCTCGGCCATGGCCCGGGCCGGCTCTACCCCAATCTTAATCCCTAACGGCACCGCAAAGCGCCCGGTTCCCACCCCGATCTCCACGCCGTCGCCGGCTGGCGGAAGCAAGGCCCTGATGGCCCCCAGTTCGGCGGCATAAGCCGGGGAGTTCTTCTCAAACCATTCTTCATACCGGCTGACGTTGTTTTCAAAGGGTTCAATCTTGGGCATATTCAGCAGTTCACCCCTTGCTTTTTCTATCGCTCTGGCCGCTGGATTGATATTCGGCGATCCTGGCCTCCCATTCTTCTTGCCGTTCGGCTTTGGTCATGAAGAAAATCCCCCTTTGATTCGTCCTTTAGGGGGATTATCCTATAAACCGAAAATCTAAGGTGGGGAAAGTTTGACGCTTACTTTTCTATGAGCGACCACAAAAAAAGCGGGCCTAAAAAAGAAAAGCCCCATTGGGACAGGGGTACATCGAGAGGAATAAAGGAAAGATTCCCACTACCATTGCCCTTTACCAAACTAGGCCATGCTGGTGTCAGCATTTGTCAAGAAATACCGCCCTCTACGGCGGCACTTTGGAATCTAGTGACAGAGCGTTATTTGTATTGGCAATTTCGATATTCGTGGTGCCGGGAGCCGGACTTGAACCGGCACGGGCTTTGGGCCCGGGGGATTTTAAGTCCCCTGCGTCTGCCTATTCCGCCATCCCGGCGAATTACTCTATTAAAATAACCATTACAATACCCTTCCGTACAATACCCTTCGGCCACAAAATTGAGCCCAGGGCGCTTCACTTCGCCGAATCGGGGCCCGTCTCGGTACAACCGCTCAGCCGGTGGTATGATATGGAGCCGGCGAAGGGACTTGAACCCTTGACCTATGCATTACGAGTGCATTGCTCTACCACTGAGCTACGCCGGCTTGTCTGGAACCTGAGTCATCAAGACAACTTACGATAAAAAGAGCGTCATCGCTGACGCTACTGATATTCTGGAGCGGGAGACGGGGTTCGAACCCGCGACCCTCGGCTTGGGAAGCCGATGTTCTACCGCTAAACTACTCCCGCTCGTCATGGGCACTCTATATTATAATTCATGAAAAAGAAAAATGCAAGGACCTTTCCGGACTGTTTTAGAACGATGGCAAAGTCGCTGCGCGTTACCGCCGGCAGCATCATGCTTTACTTTCGGCAATCTAAGGACAGTTCGGAAATCCGTACTGGCCGATCCGGTCCTCTCATTATCCACATAACGCTTTGCGTTGTTCCCGCCCGGGTGGATTTACATGGTGGGCCATGATGGACTCGAACCATCGACACCCCGCTTAAAAGGCGGGTGCTCTTCCACTGAGCTAATGGCCCGACCTCAACGAATGCTGATGATACAGTAAATGGTTCGGCAAGTCAATAGTAAACTTCTGTCCCTGCCTAGCCCGCTCAAGCCATAGACAAGATTTCCCCGTTGACATCGTAATCTATAATCTCAGCAAAGCGCCCCCAGTCAACCAGGGTTTGGAAAAGGGCATTGGCTTCTTCGTCCGACATGTTTTTGGCCAAGAAATCAACCACTTGCTGGCGGCGAATTCGGCGATTTCTGTGGACACGAATCATCCGTAGAACATCGCGGAAGACGCCTATTCCTTTCAACCGCTCAGCCAGGATACTCTTACGAATATTAATGTCAGCTTCCAACAGTCGCGCGGCCAGGGGAGTCAAAGTTATGTCACCACGGACCGTGTCAATGAACCCCAGTATCTTAGCCGCTTCAATGACCGGGCCGATGTCATCTAACTCCATAGATAAGTCTCTAGCCAACCTGAAGATATCTGCCCGCCCCCGGGCGTCATCAAGCATCTCGAGCAGGCCCAGGACCATCCCTATACCCACCCTGGGTAAAGGTCCATCGTCCACGACTGGCGAACCCCCCATTTGACGCACTTGATTAATTCAATTTCTATTATAACAGGATTTTACGGCATTAGTAAGCAAACTTTCTGGTATCGCCGGGTGAAAGGCCGTGCTTGCTCCGAAATATTCGGCCGAACTGCAAAAAAATCAGGCTGACCTTCAGGGTTTGAGGCCTTGGGTTCGTTCATAGCCTTTGCTGATGGCTTTGGGTACCTCCTGGATGCCAGTCTGTCATTGGAAAAGCAGCGAATAGATTTTGTCCACCAGTCTGGTGAAGGCCTCGTCCTTCATATTCCGGGGACGGGTCAGGTCGATCCTGACGTCGTCCAGGACCACAGCCGGTCGCCGGGAGAGAACGATAACCCGGTCGGCCATAAAGACGGCCTCTTCAATGCCATGGGTGACCATGAGAGCCGACGAGACTGGTAGGGTTTCATCCCGCCAAAGGTCCAGTACCTCTTCGCGTAGGTTTTGGGCTGTCAAGGCATCCAGGGAAGAAAAGGGCTCATCCATACAAAGGAGCTCTGGTTCCATGGTTAGGGCCCGGGCGATGCCAACGCGTTGCTTCATCCCACCAGACAGTTCGCGTGGCAAGGCCTCCTCAAAGCCATCTAAACCGACCTTGTCGATATACCGACTCGCCCGCTTTTTCCTTTCGGTTTCGGGTACTCCCCTGGCCTCCAGCCCCAGAGCTACATTCTGCAATACTGTGAGCCAGGGAAAGAGGGCAAAGGATTGAAAGACAATGGCCAGCTTCTCCACTATCCCCTTCCCTCATTGCCCGCGATAGAGGACCTGCCCCTGGGAGGCGTGATCCAGGCCGACGATCATCCTGAGCAGGGTGCTCTTTCCCGAACCTGAAGGCCCCACTAAGCAGACAAACTCGTCTTCCTCGACAGTGAAGGAGATATCCTTCAGCACCGTCAGAGACCTGTTCTCATCAGTGTAGGTTTTGGAGACGTTTCTCACTTCAAGGAGTGTCATTTCCGTCACCTCTAGCCTTCAATTCTATAGCGCCTGGTGGCCACTTCAAAGAGGCGGCGCCAGAGGAAGTGATTCATGAAAACGATTGATACAATCATGGCAATGAGGCTCGACCAAATGACTTGGAAATTGCCGGAGACGTAGGTCGCCTGGTCCAAAAGAGAACCAATGCCGAAGGTAGAGAAAACCTTCCCTGCGTAAAGCACATACTCGGACACAATGAGGGCGTTCCAGCCCCCGCCCCAGGCAGTGATGCTCCCGGTGATGAGGGAAGGGGTCAGCGCAGGAAGAACTACTTTCCGCAGATACGTCAACCCTTGCACTCCATAGGCTGCTGCCGCCTCTTTGAGGTCACGCGGGATGCTGCGGACACCGGCGACCAGGTTAAAGAGCAGGTACCACTGCATTCCCGTCAGCACCAAAAAGACGGAGGCTAAATCCATTCCTCCCGCGAAACGTACCAGCGAGAAAACTATGATTGGGAAGAGGGCGGTGGCCGGCACCGAGGCCAGGACCTCAAAAAAGGGCATCAGGGCCTCCTGCGCCCTCTCATTATGCCCAAGCCAAATGGCCGTAGGTACAGTCCAAAGCAAGCTCAACAGGTAGGCCGCTCCCAGGCGCAGCCAGGAAAACAGGATGGCCCGGGGTATGGTGTACATTTCTGGGGCCCAGGGAGTGGTCAGTAAGAGGATTAGAGTCTGAACCCCACGGGCAACAAGATAGGTCAGACCGAGCCCCAGGGCCCAACCCGCCATTCTTTGCAGCCAGACCCAGAGCGGCCTGGCCCTTCTGGAGGCTAAGAGGCACCCCAACCGGTGACCATACCTGGCTGGGATCTCTCCCCAGCCTGTCGACGTGGCCTTTTCCCGCCTGAGGCGAAGCAGGAAACCTACATACTGCCAGAGACGCTGACCCAGCCCGCCTCTTCTTCGCCGGTGACCCCCGCTCCCGAATTCGTATTTATAGTTCTCGGCCCAGAGAGAAAGGGGTTGCCAGATGAAGGCATTCATCAAAGCAATCAGGGTAACCAGGACCAGCAGTCCGGCTATGGTTAGACCCAGCTCACCTTTTTCGGTGACCCGCACCAGATAACTACCCAGCCCCGGGAGAGAATACTTGACCGGCCCGATACTGATTATTTCTGCGGCAATGAGAAAATACCAGCCTCCCGCCCAAGACATGATGCTGTTATAAACCAGCTTCGGGATACCGGCGGGAAAATAAAGCCGGCGAAAACGCAGGAATCCCTTTAATTCATAGGCCGAAGCCGCCTCCAACAGGCTTTTTGGTATGGTGATAAGGGACTCATAGAAGCCAAAGGTCATGTTCCAAGCCTGGCTGGTAAAGATGAGAAAGATGGCCGCCAATTCCACCCCCATC
>JAMCWA010000027.1 GCA_023475165.1 Bacillota bacterium
ATTCCATTGGCCGCATCGCCGGGCCGGCCTGGCTCCTCTTTGGCTTCCTCCTCTTTTTCTGGTTTAGAAAAAAGGAAGGCCTGCCGCTCCTGGGCAATATCCCGCGGGACTGGGAATCGGAACAGAAGCGCGTCCTGCATGAGGCCGGAGAGTTCGAGCTCTTGGCCCAGTATGAGCAGGCTCTGAAAAAGAGGGATGAGGCAACGGAGGGGAAATGAATTCTTTTGATCTCTCCCTTAATCGCCGCTCGTTTCAGCGGCCGCGGGTTTCGCCGGGGGCGGTGCCGGGCCCGGTCAAAATCGGCTCACACGACATCGACCCGGACCCCCGCTGAGGCACCCTTTCTCGCTTTGTAGCGCCGCAGACAGCCCGGGGGCTCCGGGGAAAATAACTCACTCCTCTGGTGGTAATAGACAATGGGCTGGTATGAAGCAGTCACCTCTTTTTTGATCATGGTCTTTGGGCTGATCATTCTTTATCGTTCTTACTCGGCCGGTTCGTCTCTCCTTTTTTACCTTTTGGGATTTTCCTTTGCTGGCCTGGGGGCGTATCGTTTCTGGCTTCTCTATCAGATAATACAAGGCAGAAGGGACCAGGCTGGCGAGAAAAAGCTCTGACCCGAAACAAGCCAGCTGCTGGCACGGCGCCGCCAAGGGCGGCCTGGGCCTCTAGCAAGGAGTGTAGCCGATGTCTGAAGTCCAGTTTCATCCCCTGGGAACGCTTTTGGCCCTTCTCTTCACCGCAGCCGTGACTTCCATCCTCTGGTGGATGCTTCATCCACCGGAACAAAAAGAGATCCTGGAAAGAGTCCAGGAGATGGCGGAAGCGACGAGGGAAGCCGCCGGACAGATCCTGGTGGGCTTCTTGGGCACAGCCTTCTCGGAGAAGCTTCTGGCCATGGGATGTGAACTGGCCCGGGAGGAAAAGGCTCCCCTGACTGCCCTCTATGTCCTGGAGCTACCCATGACCTTACCCCTGGATGCCAGCCTGCCCGGGGAGCAGGAAAAAGCGGCTAGAGCCCTGGAGAAGGCGCGCCACCTGGCGTCGCACCAGGGTGTCCCCTTGAAAACGGAGCTTCGCCGTGCCAGGCGGGCCGGACGGGCGATAGTGGAGGCTTCTGAGGCCAGTCCGACTCGAGCCATTCTCCTGGGTGTGGCCGAACGTGTCAACCTGGAAGACCGGCTCTTTGGCAGCACGGCCGAGTTTGTCCTGCGCCATGCTAAAAGCGAGGTCCTGGTTCGTCGCCCCTCACGTCATGAAATGGGTTGAGTCTATCCCCGCGCCCCCTGATCCTGGAACCATCAGGGTCCGCGATCCAAAGGAGCGAATTCCCGATGCGTCTTGTCATCATTGGCTGTGGAGTTATGGGCGCCCTTTTGGCCAACACCCTGTCCCAGGAAGGTCATCAGGTGACCATCGTGGACAACGACCCCAAGGCCTTCCGTCGCCTGCGGGAGGACTTCGACGGGAAAACCGTCCTGGGAACAGGGTTTGACGAAGAAGTCCTGGAACGGGCGGCGGTCGGTTCCTCCGACGTCGTCCTGGCGGTCACCAATAACGATAACGTTAATCTCTTCGCGGCCCAGTTGGTCCGAAAAAAGTTCGGCGTGCCGCGCGTTCTGGTCCGGCTCTTCGACCCGGAAAAAGAAAAGATCTACCAAGACGAAGGACTGGAGCTCATTTGCCTAACTACCTTTGGAGCCCGGGCCTTTCAAGCGGCTTTGACCAATGAAAGGTCAGTTGAGTCAGCTCAGGCGTTTGACCGGTAAAGGCAGGTTTTTCCGCACTGACTCAGGTTGGGGAGCCGGCTGGGCTGGGTAAGCTCGGGCGGCCAAGTAAACGTTGTTGGAGGGAAACCCCATGTACATCATCGTGGTCGGCGGTGGAAAGGTAGGCTTTTATCTAACCTCCGTCCTGAAGGAGGAAGGGCACGAGGTCTTGTTGATAGAAAAGGACTTGGGGCGGTACATGGCCCTGGAGACAAAACTGGAGGAACTGGTCTTTCACGGTGACGGATCAGAGGTTCACACCCTGGAAGCGGCGGGAGCGGCTCGAGCCGACGTGGTGGCCGCCGTCACCGGGCGGGATGAAGACAATCTCGTCATCTGCCAGGTGGCCAAGAAACGTTTTGGGGTGCCCAGGGTCATCGGCCGCGTCAGCAACCCGCGCAATGAGGGCGCCTTTCGGGCTCTGGGGATAGAATCCACTATCAGCGGCACCCGGGTCATCTACAGCCTCATCGTCCATGAGGTGGACGCCGGCGAGCTCATCCCCTTGCTGCCGCTCCACCGAGGGAATATGACCATCGTGGAAGTCAAGCTGAAAGCAGATTCCCCGGCGCTGGGGCAACTCGTTCGAGAGCTCGCTCTGCCTAAAGACTCCATTCTCATCTCCATCCTCCGGGGAGACGATATCCTCATCCCCCGGGGCGAAACAAAACTTCGCCGGGACGATACGATTTTGGCCCTGGTGAAGAAGGGAGCGGAAAAGGCCCTGAAGGAGGTCCTGGTCTAGGAATTTTCCCTGCCGACGGCAGTGCGCCCTTCCGAAGCGCAGCCGGTGGTTGATGCCGGCGGCGCGGCGGTCATCGACGCCGACCGCACCACGGCTCAGCGGCAAGTTCTGCCTGCACCAATGATAATGCCTGTCCAGACCTGGGGCAAATCGCCTCAGGTCTTTTCGTTTCGGGCCAGCGCCGAACCTTTCAGGCCCCCTTTCCCCCTTTCCAAAAAAAGTTCCGGCGCGGGAAGGAAATCCACGGCCGGCGTCGAATGATTTGCTAAAATAAGAGAAATGGTTGTCATGGACACAACCATTGAGACATTGCATTATATTTATGATTTATCGCTATTAATCACCAGGTAAATCGTTTTTATGGAGGAAACGGTACATGAGCTCCACTATCAAGGACGTGGCCAAACGAGCCCGGGTATCCGTGAGCACCGTTTCCCGGGTAATAAACGGAACCGCACGGGTAAGCGAAGAAACCCGGCAGAGGGTCCTGCGGACCGTGGAAACCTTGAACTACCGGCCCAATCTGCTCGCCCAGAGTCTGAAGAGAAAGAAAAGCCGGACCATTGGTTTGATCGTCGAGAATATCGCCAACCCCTTTTTCCCAGATGTCGTCAGAGGGGTAGAGGAAGCGGCGCACCGATACGGGTATAGCGTGTTCCTTTGCAACAATGGGAAGGATTTCCGCCGGGGTCTGGAACACCTGGATGTCCTGCAGAAGCGGGGAGCCGATGGCATCATTTATTCCTCCATGGGGAGGATAATCCAACCCACCCTGGCTCTAAAGATACTGCAACTTTCCGAGGCCGGCATCCCCACCGTCCTTCTTTGGCGGAGAGCCTCCGAACTTGACACTGCCGCCGTCCTGAACGACGAGAGCGGTGGAGCGAGAAAGGCCATCGCTCACCTCTTGAACCTCGGCCACCGAAAGATCGCCTTTGTGGGCGGTTTCTCCGACTCAGCGGTAACCAAACAAAGGTATGACGGCTACCGGTCGACGCTGGAGGAGAACGGGATAGAGCCGGATGAGGGTCTGGTACTTTTCTCCGATTTCGAAGTTTCCGGAGGCTTTGAGGCCGCCCTGGAATTGTTCCGGCATAATCCTCCCCCCACCGCCATTTTCACCGCCAACGACCTGATGGCTATTGGGGTCATGCTGGCCGCCAAGCAAACGGGGCGAAGAGTGCCAGAAGAGCTGGCGGTAGTTGGTTTCGATGATATCCGTTTCTCCGAGCTGACTGACCCGCCCTTGACGACGGTACGGGTTCCTAAATATGAGATGGGGCTGAACGCCACGGAAAAGCTCCTGGAGTTACTGGGCGAAAGGGATACGCAAACCCCCAATACCATCGTTCTGGAAAGCGACTTAATTGTCAGACGTTCCTGCGGGGCCAAACCTGACTATGCCCCCGTGATCCAAAAACCTTCTTCTAAGTAGTCTCCACATCGCACCGGAGCGGGAAGTGGCCCCAACAAGCGGCGCAAGCAAATAGAGCGAAGTGTCTTTCCAGGACAGACCTCCAGAGCGGCTCGGCGACACCATTAGCAGATGAAAAAACTGTTCCATTCGCTCGCTGTGAGTACCGGCGACGCCCATTTGGGCCAAGCCGGCAACCACCCTCCGGGAGACAAGGCCTGAAGTCCGGCCGGCGGCATTGATGTCGCCGAGCGCTTCTCTCCATGGATGGAGAATAAGGCGACGCCGGACGGAGGGCCGAAGTGGAGCGGTAGTGCGTTCGGCGAAGGTCCGCCGGGCAAGCCGGCATCACACGAGTGACCTATAGGCTTTCGAAAGGAGCATGAAGGAATTGGCACGTCCCAAGAGACTGGCCGTCATCGGCCTGGATTCCGCCACCATTGACTTCATCGAAAGATTCGCCCAGGAAGGACGCCTGCCGAACCTGGCCAGACTGATGGAAAGGGGCCTGCGCACCGAGACCATATCAGTCATGCCCGTCGGTACCGCGGAAAACTGGCGAACCATCGTGACCGGGGCCTATGCCGGCACCCATGGGGTGACGGCCATGAGCCTGGGCCGGCGGGGTGATCCCCTGGAAAAACGCCGCAGCGCCTTCTTTTCCGATAACTGCCGGGCGGAGCATCTCTGGGAAGTAGCGGAGAAGGCCGGTAAGAAGTCGCTTCTCTTGAAGTACACCGGTTCCTGGCCGCCCACCACCCCTGGGATCACGCAGGTTGACGGGTTCGGCGATCCGGAATGGAACATTCATGAAATAAGCCCACGACTTTGTTTTGCCTCCTATCCCCTGGCCTCCAATCCCCCGCACGTTACCAGTCCTCAGTGGATTTCGCGGGCCTATGAGGTGAGAATAGCCCCGGCTTCCGGCTGGTCCAACCTGCCCGCCAGTGACCTTCCCCCTCTAGAGACCGCCCTGCGTTTTATCCCGCGCACCTATGATGCCAAAGGCCCCACGGAATACTCAGGAAAAGAGAAGGTTTTCTCTGTCGCCATCATCGGCGACAGAGAAAGGGGCTACCAGGCGGCCATCTTCTCCGAGGACAAAGACGCCGCCAATCCCCGGAGCGTCGCCCTGCCGCTTGGCCGCTGGAGCGATTGGACCGAGGCCGTTTTCGAGCTTCCCGAAGGCCAAAGAACGGGCCTTTTCCGCCTAAAGCTGATCGAACTCTCGCCTGACGGTAGCCGTCTGAAAATCTACCTGAGTCAGATCTTCCCCACCACCGGCTGGACCCAGCCAGCCCCCCTGGCGGAGGAACTCGTGGCCAAAATCGGACCTTACCAGGAGTTATCCGGCATTCTTGGCCCCTGGCTGTCCTACTGGGTGGATGAAGACACCATCCTGGAGGAAGTTGAGTACCAAGCCCACTGGCTGGCGGCCGCGGCGCGGTACCTTCTGCAGAACAAGGAGTGGGACCTCTTTTTCACCCAGTGGCACGGCATCGATCATATGGACCACGGGTTCCTGGGCGGGATCGACCCCTTCAGCAATACCTATGACCCCGACCGGGAGGCCCTGTGCTGGCACATCATCGAGAAAACTTACGAACAGGCCGATCTCATCGTGGGGGCGGTTCTGGACAGCGTTGGCGACGATACCCTGGTCGTCCTCACCTCCGATCACGGCCACCTCCCCGTCCGGGCCAACCTGCGAATGGGTCTTTCTTTGGGGATCAAGGAGAGTTACCACCGTGATGACGTCAACGAGCAATTGGCCCGGCACGGGTTACTGGCCTTTCAGGATGGTCCTTACGGGTTCCCGGTGGTGGACTGGTCCAAAACCAAGGCCTGCGTGACGCGGGCCAATTACGTGGAAATAAACCTGAAAGGCCGTGAGCCCCATGGGATCGTTGAACCGGCGGAGTACGAAGAGGTAAGAAATCAGGTCATCAAGATACTGGACGCCATGCAGGATCCCGAGACCGGCGATCACATCATGACCTGGACGATGAAGAAGGAAGAGGCCCGGTTCCTGGGCATCTACGGCGATGGGGTCGGCGACATCGTTTTCTTCGCCAAGGCCGAATACTCCCGACCCCATCAAGACAAGTTGCGCTTCCGGATGCTTTCGGGGAACCACCATTTCTACTTGCCCGACGTCAAGTTTGACCTGGGTATGATGCACGCCGTCACCATCTTCGCCGGCCCGGGAATCAAAAGCGGGGTCAAGAGAGAGCAGCCCATTAATATGGTGGACATTGCCCCCACCGCGGCTAGCCTGTTGGGACTACCGGCGCCGGCCAATTCCGAAGGGAGAGTGCTGATGGACCTCCTGGCTGAGCCTCCCGCCGCCGGCAAAGCCTTGGGCGGCGATGAGCGGCAGGTGGCGACGTGATGCGCTGAACACTGAGCCGCGGGGCGACGACGGGCGGGCGATTGCCGGCGGAGCGCTCTCGGCACCTTGGAAGTGCTGGTTTGTTTCAGGATAGCTCAGGAGGAAGCGTTATGACAATTACGGCTAAAGAAGGCAGTGTTTTTCAGGGACCCAGTCCCCGCCCGACCGAACCGGTCGCCGGGAAAATGGTGGATTCAAAAGAGAGCGAAGGCACCAAACGCGTCCTCTTCATCGGTCTGGACGGATTGATACCGGAACTGGTGCAAAGGTTTGTGGCCGAAGGGAACCTTCCTACCCTGGACCGGTTGATGAAGCAAGGGGTTTTTTCCCACCTCCTGTCTTCGCCGCCGGTGGATACCCCGACTAACTGGACTTCCCTGGCTACGGGCGCCTGGACCGGAACGCACGGCATTAACACCTTTTCCGTCCGGGAGAAAGGCGAGGTCTTTGACAACCACCGCGATTTCAGCGCCAACATCTTCCCTCGCTTCCCTGGCCTGGCCCGGAGCAGTCTGAATCAGGTGTCCCGAGCCGAATACCTCTGGCAGGCGGCGGAACGGGCCGGCAAGAAATGCCTCCTGGTCAACTATCCGGGCGGGTGGCCCCCTAACCTTCGCGACGGTGTAGCCATTGATGGGACGGGGCCTTTCTCCTCAGTGCTGGCCCGCCTGACCCACCCCTGTTTCTATGCCACCCCTGACGCCGGGCCGGGGGAAACCGGTTCGGCGGGAAGCATCCCCCTTTACTTCCACCCCTTGGACCGGAAAGACCCGGGTAACCAGGACGATCTCCTGGTCACTTCAGCTTCCCCCGCTTCCCGCCGGCGAAGCCCCGGTCCTGATCCCGCTGGCCGAAAGCCCAGCCTGGAAACCGCCCTGGCCGTGAGCGGTGAGGCCGAGATGGAAAAACGCGGCGGCCGGTGGGTTCCCCTTACGGCGGAGGGAGATGTGGCTGAGCCAAGACCAGTTTCGTACCGCCTCCTGCTCCGGCCGGGGAAGAGCGGCGATTACGAAAGGCTGACCCTCACCGAGTGGGAACAGAGCGACAAAATCATGGTTGAACTTCATCCCGGACAATGGAGCGACTGGCTCTCCCAGGAGTTTATCACCCCCCATGGTTTAGTCACCGGAAAATTCCGTTTCCGTCTCCTGGAACTGGCCCCGGATGGTTCCCGGGTGGTCCTTTATCGTACGGCCATCTACAACAATCAGGGCTGGGCCTATCCCTCTCATGTGGCTGATGAACTCATTGACGCCCTTTTTGAGTTAAACGAAGCCGATGGATTTCACCCTGGGGAGAGTTCCCGGAGAACCCGGGTGGTCCCCAAGGTCAGCCCGCTCTGTCAGGTCTATGAGTCAACGACGGACCAGGCCGCCAGCCTGGCAGCCACCGCCGGATATCTGGCCCGGAAGTATCCCTGGGATCTGATGATGGTGCAGATCCATGCCCCCGACGGCATTCATCACGATATCCTCAACGGCCTTTGCCCGGACTGGAAGTCATACACCCCAGCCCGGGAACAGGAGACGCTCCGCCTCCTGCGGGAAGAGTATCAGGTTCTGGATAAGGCAGTGTCCGAACTAATCCAGGCTTGTGCCGACGAGAACACAGGGCTGGTGGTAGTCTCGGATCACGGGGCCATCCCCACAGTCAAGACCCTCTGGCTGGCCAAGGTTCTGCTGGAGGCCGGGCTTTTGTCCTACCGGAAGAACGAACGGGGTCAACTGGTTATTGACTACGAAAAGAGCCGGGTCATCCTGGGAGATCACCCGCTGGCCCAAAACATCTGGGTGAACCTGAAGGGACGCGAGCCCTTCGGGATCGTGCCACCAGAAGAATACGAGAAGATCCGTAGCCTGGTCATTCAGCTCCTTTATGGCCTCCGCGACCCTGAGACCACAGAGTGCCCAATCGCCATGGTCCTGCGCACCGAAGATGCGGCCTTCCTGGGGCAGTGGGGTGACAGCGTCGGCGATCTGGTCTATTACTACGCTCCGGGATATGCCAACAAGCTGGCGGTGCGCAGCGTCGGGCCTTTTGATCCTGACTATCTTGAGGATCCCGCCTTTGAGACCATCGGTGAGGGGATTCAAACCCAGAGGGGTGTCCTCCTGCAGGGGGTTCATCACTGTTACCTCCCTGGCACCAAGTACTCCGGTTGCTCCGTCCAGGGGGTTCTGATCATGGCCGGGCCCGGAATCCGTGCGGGGGTCCATATCAAGGCCCCGGTTTGGACGGTGGATATCGCGCCAACGGTGAGCCACCTCTTGGGGATCAATCCTCCCAAGCAGGCTGAAGGGAAAGTAATAAGCTCCGCCCTGGATGAGCCTTAAAGGGGGTTTTCTCCCCAGCGGGGGATTCCCCAGTTTGAATCAGTATGGCAGTCTACCCTTCGCTTGGCCAGAGAGTCCTAAGCAGTCCAAGAATGCTGACTGGGAGGTGAGAACTGGAAGAGCCAGTCGTCCGTTAGTAGCAGGGGGTTTCTGCAGGGAAGCGAAATGGCACGAAGAAGGTTCAAATCCAAAAAAGGGAGGGTTCAAAGTGGCCAAATTGGACAAAGTCCTGGTCTCCTGGGAAAACCGGCTTTCCCGGCGCGAT
>JAMCWA010000016.1 GCA_023475165.1 Bacillota bacterium
GACTGAGGAAACAGTACGGACCACAGGGGGTCTCTTTCGGGCATCGGGCCCGCAAGCTGGCCCATGGGACCACGTCCGGGACCTGGAGGAGCTGCGCGGGGAGGCTCGCGAGTGTCAGGCCTGCCGATTGCGGTCGACGTGCCAGCGAGTGGTCTTCGGTGAGGGTAACCCGCAAGCCGCCATACTCTTTGTGGGTGAAGCCCCGGGGGCGCAAGAAGACGAACAGGGGAAACCTTTTGTCGGAGCGGCCGGGCAGCTTTTGTCCCGCATTTTTGATGCCGTGGGTTTGGCGCGAGACGAGGTGTTCATTACCAACACCGTCATGTGTCGTCCGCCCAACAACCGTTTACCCCAGCCGGATGAGGTATTTGCCTGCCGCCCCTACCTTGAGACCAAGGTCAGACTGCTCAGACCCAAGATCATCGTGGCCTTGGGGGCCCTGGCCACAAAAAGCCTGATCGATCCCTCCCAGGGGATAACCAGAATCCGGGGCCAGTGGTTTGAAAAGGACGGGATCAAACTGACCGCCACCTTTCACCCGGCGGCCCTGTTGCGTGATCCCGGGAAAAAGAGACCAGTCTGGGAGGATTTTAAGTCCCTGGTCGAGGTCTATCGCCGGCTCCGGTGAATTATCCGGAAACAAACCGTCATCTGCTAAGGCGCCGCTCGGGCGTTGCCGCCGTCGCTTTCGGTTACCTACGCCGTCCGCATCGCGGTAGAGCGTCAGCCCTCCGTGCGGCATGCACGATACGTGGGTAAGAGGCTGCGGTGTGGTCAGCGAAACAGTCTGGTGGGGCGATGAGGTGACGCTTCATGTCAGCCCTCCAGACTGCTCCGGTGCTTGAGGCCGGCTGATCAAGCTCACGGTGAAGCGTTTTTAAGCTCCGAGTGAGGATTGGCGCCGGTGGCGGAGACTGGGTCAACGGCCAGGGCAGGCAGTTGGTCCAGAACCCCCATCCTTTCCGCCAGCTGGTTCCGGGAGATGAACCCTTTTTCCTCCAGCAGCTCCAGCAGGGCGACAATGGTCAGGGTATTACGGTAGTCGATCTCTTTCAGATCGGCAATCTGGGCATAGATATTAATAGTATCGCTTAGAGACATCGCCTTTCTCCTTCCTGGCAACGGGGAATACCTTTTTCCAGTCGACGTTTGTCAGCGTTGCCCAATCCATCTGGCCTGTTCGCGAGGGTCTTGGGCCAAGTCAAAGCAGATGACGGTTTTTCAGCGGTTTCTTATAACCAGTATTAGCCAGAAACGCGTACTTAATACGCCTTAAAGGAGTCAACCGATGAAGCTTTCCGAACTGGGCGAGTTCGGCCTCATTGAAAGATTGCGCCAACTGGTTCCGACGGCCGGCCCCGGGGTTATAGTGGGAATTGGCGACGACACCGCCGTTCTCGAGACGACGGGTGGGACCCAACTCCTGGCCACCTGCGATATGCTGGTGGAGGGGGAGCATTTCTTGGTGGACCGGTTGACCCCTTTCCAACTGGGTTGGAAAGCCCTCGCGGTTAATGTCAGCGATATTGCCGCCATGGCCGGACTACCCCGCTTTGCCCTGATCTCCCTGGGGATTCCTCCTCATCTGGAGGCAGAGTATCTGGATGACCTCTACCGGGGCCTGGCCGCCCTGGCGCAGGCCCATGGGGTGATCCTGGTGGGGGGCGATACGGTTCGCTCCCGGCGAGGGCTGGTGGTAGACATCACGGTCCTGGGAGAAGTGCCCAAAGGAGGGGCCGTGCTCCGCTCAGGCGCCAGAGTGGGGGACCTCGTCCTGGTTACCGGACAGCTGGGGGATTCCGCCGGTGGGCTGGAGTTCCTTCTACAAGGTCCGGCGGGAGGAAGGGGATTCCTGCCCCAGGAAGTGGGATTAATTAAGGCCCACTTGGAACCCAGGCCGCGGGTGCGGGAGGCCCAGGCCGCGGTCCGGGCCGGAAGGGTGACAGCTATGGATGATATAAGCGACGGGCTGGCCAGTGAAATCCGGGAAATCACTGGGTCTAGCGGGGTGGGGGCCAGATTATGGGTGGAGCGGATTCCCATTTCGCCAGCTCTGCAGACAGCCGCCAGGGCTTGGGGGAAGCCCGCCCTGGATTTTGCCCTCTTTGGCGGGGAAGACTACGAATTGGTGTTAACCGTCCCGCCCACCGAGGCGGAGGCGGTGGCCGAGGCCATCCAAAAGGAAACCGGCACCAGAGCCTCCCTTATCGGCGAAATCCTCCCGGCGCACGAGGGTCTGCAGTTGGAGTCGGCGGACGGGAGTCGAGTGGGCCTGACCAGGAGCGGGTGGGATCATTTCCTAGGAGACCGCTCGAATCAGGGGACATAATGATTACCTTGATCAGCAGGAGTCCAGAGGAAACCAGGTTCTTAGGAAAATCTATCGGCCAACGGGCGAAATCCCGAGATATCTTTTCGTTGCTTGGTCCGCTTGGGGCGGGTAAAACGGTCTTGGCCCAAGGGATCCTGGCTGGTCTAGGGGTATCCCGCCCCGTCACCAGCCCTACCTTTAATATTGTTAATGAATACCAGGGCCGGGTGCCTGTTTACCATTTGGACCTGTACCGGCTAGAAGAGACTGAGGAACTGGTCGAGATCGGCCTGGAGGAAATGTTACTGGGAGAGGCGATCCTGGTAATCGAGTGGGGCGATCGCTTTCCCGAAGTCCTCCCCGCCGAGAGATTGGAGATCAGTCTGGACTACTCTGGCAACGAGCTCTCACCGGTGGGAGTCGGGGCTGCGGGAAGCGCGGCGGAAGAAAGCCGGGTAGTGGCCTTGCGGCCATACGGGGAAAGATACGGCCGCCTGTTGAGAGATGTGATGGGTCTCTAGACTAGGAGACCGCTGAAAAGCCCCCATCTGCGTATCAGCCGGGCTCCCGCCCGCCTCCGCCAGGGGGGCACGCCCTCATTCGGCGGCCCCTCCGGTGCCTGAGCACCCCCTAATGCCTGGGGGAGTCTCTCCCCCAGACCCCCCGGCAGCGCTGACACGCCGCCCGGCGGCTCCTCGCTCAACGTAGCTCAGCACGCCTCGCTTCGGAGCCTTGTCACCTTGGCATCTGGGCATTTTTGAGCGGTCTGGCCTTAATGTTCCCTTGGCCGGGCTGACCACTGAAATCGCAGTTCATCAGCAGTCTACTTCCAGGGTGCCGTTGCTGTTTCATTACTCTTTGGCGCCACCAAAAGGCGGCATGGGGATCTCCCAGAGCGCTGCGATGAGTTCCCTCCGCCAGTAGTTGGCATAAAGGAGACAAAGAATGCCTGTTTTGGGTATCGACACCGCCACCGCGGCCTGTACCGTGGCCCTGGTGGAGGAAAGCCGGATTATTGCCGAGTATACCGTGAACGATAAGAAGTCCCATTCTCGGCGCCTGATGCCCATTATCGACGCCGTGCTCAAGGAGGCCGGGCTTAAGGGACAAGACCTGGAGGCTCTGGCCGTATCACTGGGACCAGGGTCTTTCACCGGTCTGCGGATAGGGCTCGCCACGGCTAAGGGCCTGGCTTTGGCCTGGGGGAAGCCGGTTTTGGGGATCCCCACCCTGGACGGTCTGGCGCACAGTCTGCCGGGAACACCCCATGTACTCTGCCCTCTGCTTCAGGCCAGGAAGGGCGAGTTCTACTGGGCCCTCTATCGCTGGGCCGGTCCTTCCTTGCTCAGGGAAACTGATTATTGTGCGGGTGATTTGACCCAGCTCGAGGAGCAGCTCAAGCAGATGGCGTTTGATGGTTCCCTGGAATCAAGCGACCTGGAGGGTGAGAAGGCAGTCAAGAAGCGGGACGAGCCTTCCTCGCAGGGGGGGCCGGCTTTTGAGCGTCAAGTCATCTTTGTGGGCGACGCGGTTTTGGCCCATTGGGCGGAGATTGAGGCCAGATGGGGCCGGCGGGCCTTTCTGGCTCCGGCTGCCTTTCACTTTCCCCGCGCCTCAGAGGTAGCCTTTCTGGCCCTGGTAAAATTGGGACGAGAAGATCTTCCTGAGGATTATGGGGCTTCCTTGAAGCCGCTTTACATAAGGGCATCACCAGCCGAAGCGGCCGCTCAGGTCAAGAGATAGTCAATCTCGGCAGGGTGCGGAAGCCACCGGCAGTCGATACCACCGGGACCTCCCAAGTCAGGAAGTGATTGAAGTGAGTCGCTTGTTGGAGCAGGTCTATTTTGAAGAGATGACGCCTGAAGACCTGGACGGGGTCATGACTATCGAGAAGCTCTCCTTCCCGACTCCCTGGTCCCGTCAGGCTTTCTATACTGAGATCATGGAAAACAGCTATGCCCACTACATCGTGGCGCGAGTGGGCAAGACTGTGATCGGCTATGCCGGCATGTGGCTGATTCTGGACGAGGCCCATGTTACCAATGTGGCCGTCCACCCTGATTACCGGGGTCGGGGGGTGGGTCAGGCCCTGATGCAGGAACTAGTGGAACGGGCCCTGCAGGAGGGGGCCGAGAGCATGACCCTGGAGGTGAGGGTCTCCAACTTAGCGGCCCAACAACTTTACGAGAAGCTGGGTTTTGAAAAGCGGGGGATCCGCAGAGGGTACTATACCGATGTTAAGGAAGATGCAATAATAATGTGGAAGGATAACCTGCGGGAAACCAGATAGGGGCGAAAGCTAGGAGACCGCTGGAAATCCCCCATCTGCGTGTCGGACGGGCTCCCGCCCGCCTCCGCTGGGGGGGCACGCTCCCCTTCGGCGGCACCTACGGTGCCTGAGCACCCCCTAATGCCCGGGGGAGTCCCTCCCCCAGACCCACCCGCGGCTGAGGCGCCGTCCGGCGGCTCCTCGCTCAACGTACCACTCAGTACGCCTCGCTTCGGGGCCTTGTCGCCTTGGCATCTGGGCATTCTTGAGCGTTCTTGACCTAACGACTGCTCGGGCGGGTTCACCACTCCGAACGCAGTTCGTCAGCACTCTCCTAGGCAGCGCTATCGCCTTGCTGCCGACCAACGGAACTCTGAAGGGCTCGGCCTCCCGCGATTGGTTGTCAGGCCTTGTCCACGTGTGGTATACTCATAGGAAATTTTAACACTGGGGGAGTCTTTCAATGTTGCCGGTAACAAAACTCAATGGCGAGGCTTTGACCTTTGATGATGTCCTACTGGTCCCGGCCTATTCCGAGGTGCTTCCCGGTCAGGTCGAGACCAGTACCCGTTTCACCCGGGAAATCAGTCTCAGTATACCCCTGGTAAGCGCGGCGATGGATACGGTGACGGAAGCCAGGCTGGCCATCGCCATGGCGCGCGAGGGGGGGATTGGCGTCATCCACAAGAACATGCCCATCGAAAAGCAGGCCTCCGAAGTCGACCGGGTCAAGCGATCGGAGCACGGCGTCATCAGCGACCCCTTCTTCCTTTCGCCACAGCACTCGATAAATGATGCCCTCGCCTTGATGAGTCGCTATCACATCTCCGGCATCCCCGTGGTGGAGGGCGGCCGGTTGGTCGGCATCATTACCAATCGGGACATCCGATTTGAAGAGGATTTTGAGCGGCCTATCCAGGAAGTGATGACCAAAGAGAACCTGGTCACTGCCCCGGTGGGTACCACCCTGGCCCAGGCCAAAGAAATCCTGGCCCGGTACAAAATTGAAAAACTCCCCCTGGTGGACGAGGCCTACCACCTGAAGGGACTAATCACCCTGAAGGACATTGAGAAGGCCAGGAAGTATCCCAACGCGGCCAAGGACAAAAGGGGACGGCTACTGGTGGCGGCGGCGGTGGGGGTTTCCGGGGATACCTTGGATCGAGTGGCGGCCTTGGTGGGGGCCGGGGTAGATGTGGTGGTGGTGGATTCGGCCCACGGCCATACCCGGGGGGTCCTGGAGACGGTGAGAAAGGTCAAGCAGGGTTTCCCGGGACTTCAGGTGGTAGGAGGAAACGTGGCCACGGGGACGGGGGCGCGGGCTCTGATCGAAGCCGGAGCAGATGCGGTAAAGATCGGCGTGGGGCCGGGTTCCATCTGCACCACCCGAGTAGTGGCTGGTATCGGCGTCCCCCAGATCACGGCCATCTTTGAGGCCGCTCGGGAAGCGTGGCAGCACAATATACCCCTCATCGCCGACGGCGGAATCAAGTATTCGGGGGATATCCCTAAGGCCATCGCCGCCGGAGCCGACTCTGTCATGATCGGGAGCCTCTTGGCCGGAACCGAGGAGAGCCCGGGGGAGATGGAGATCTACCAGGGGCGCAGTTTCAAGACCTACCGCGGGATGGGTTCCCTGGGGGCCATGAAGGAGGGTTCCAGCGATCGCTACTTCCAGGAAGGGGCCACCAAACTTGTTCCGGAAGGAATTGAGGGGCGGGTGCCCTACCGGGGGCCCCTCTCCGAAACGGTCTACCAATTGGTGGGTGGATTACGCGCCGGAATGGGTTATCTGGGGGTCCGTAACATTGAGGAATTGAAAACCAAGACAACCTTTGTCCGCATCACCGGCGCCGGTCTGCGGGAGAGCCACCCCCATGATGTTTATATCACTAAGGAGGCGCCCAACTACTCGGTGCGGGAGGAAAGCTAGATTCCCCTGCCGCCTTCGGCGGCGCCATAGAGGATGAGAACTTCGCTTCGGCGGGGGTCCCGTCTAGGACGCCGCTAAGTATTGCACGTTTGGAAGCCACAGAGGATGAGGGCTTCGCTTCGGCGGGGTCTGGGAGCTTCGATCACATCGACCCAGAACCGGTAAGCCGGCGGAAACTGGGACGGGGAAGGACGTCCTGACCGGGTTTTTCTCAGGGGGTGAGCTCCTGGATCTCTTAATTCTCCTGGCGGAGCGGATGGCTGTCATTGCTACCCTAGCCTATGTCCTCAGTCGTTTTCGCGCCTTCCGGCGTTTCTTGCGTCGGGCCGCGACTAGAAAAGAAAAGCTGTTTCTCACCCTCTTTTTTGGCCTCTTGGCTATCGCGGGGACCTATCTTGGTATCCCGATCCATGGTGCCATCGCCAACTCCCGGGTCATCGGTGCCGCCATCGCCGGCCTCCTGGGCGGTCCCTGGGTGGGATTGGCGGCTGGGCTCATCGGCGGGGTGCACCGCTATTTTGTGGGCGGCTTCACTGCCCTGGCTTGCGGCGTTTCTACCACTGTGGAAGGGTTATTGGCTGGACTGGTCTATCAGTTCTGGCCGGGTTATCGGACTCGCTGGACAGTTGGCTTTGCCGTAGGGTTCCTGGACGAGGTCATCCAAATGCTCATCATCTTACTCCTGGCGCGACCCTTCCCGGTGGCCTGGACCCTGGTCAAAGCCATTGCGCTACCCATGACTCTGGTTAACGCGGCGGGCATGGCAGTTTTCATTTCCATTGTCGAGGACGCCGAAAATCGGGAAGAACGCCTGGGGGCCGTGCAGACACATAAGGTTCTGGGAATTGTCCGAGAAACCTTGCCGCATTTGCGCAAGGGTCTGGACCGGCGGTCGGCCCAGGCTGTTGCCAGGATTATCTACGAGGTCAGCGAGGCGGCCGCGGTGGCCATCAGCGATCGGGAAAGCATTCTGGCCCACGTGGGGGCCGGCCTGGAACAGAATCGACCTGGCAAATTGCTGGCTCCGGAGCTGGTTCGCCAGGTCATCGCCCGGGGCGGGGTTCTTATTTCTGAGAACCGGCGGCAGTTGAATTGCGGCCAAGTCGGATGTCCCTTTGGTTCCAGCATCACTGTGCCTCTGCGCTCTCGCCAGGGGGTGCTGGGGAGCCTTACCATCTACCACCGGGAAGAAGAGGCCGTGACAGCCGTTGACCGGGAACTGGTTCTGGGGATGTCCCATCTCCTACAAACCCAACTGGAATTGGCCGAATTGGAGCGGAAGGCACAGTTGGCTACCCGAGCTGAGCTCAAGGCCCTGCAGGCGCAGGTCAATCCTCACTTCCTTTTTAACGCTTTAAACACCATCGTTTCTTTGAGCCGGGATCGGCCGGAAGAGGCCAGGCGGCTGACCATCAACCTTAGTGAGTATTTTCGCCGAAATCTCAGCCAAAACCGGGATTTTGTTGGTCTGAAAGAAGAATTGGAGCATGTCAAGGCTTATCTGGCTATTGAAAAGGCGCGTTTTGAGGAGCGGCTGAAGGTTGTCATGGACGTCGACCCAGCTCTGCAGCGGCTCCAGATCCCCCCCCTGATCCTGCAACCAATTGTGGAGAATGCCGTAAAACACGGTCTGCTGCCAAAGAAGGAAGGCGGGACCGTCTGGATTACGGCCCGCCTCCTGGACAATCGGGTACGGATTACGGTGCGCGATGATGGGGTCGGTCTGAATTACCGGAGAAGGACGGCAGCTCCTCGGGAAGGTGAACCTGGAGCCAGGGTTGGCCTCAGAAATGTCCAGGAACGGCTGAAGAACCTCTACGGTCCCCAGGCGGGTCTGCGGATGACGCCGGGTGATGAGGGTGGTGTCCGGGTAGACATCTTTCTTCCGGCCGAGTTTCTCCCCAGGGGTACAGAAAGGAAGGGACCGGCTTGGCCATCAGAGCGGCGGTGGTCGACGATGAACCGGCGGCGAGAAGGGAACTAGCCTATTTGCTTAAGAAAAATGGGCTTGCCGTGGTGGGGGAAGCCGGAGATGGGGAAGGAGGTCTCTCTCTGGTAGAGACCCTGAAGCCGGACGTCCTGTTTTTGGATATTCGGATGCCACCGCCAGGCGGGATTGAGGTGGCCCGGAAAGTCTTGCAGAAACCAGAACCTCCCCTGCTGGTGTTTACCACGGCCTACGATCAGTATGCCGTGGAAGCCTTTGAGGTTGATGCCCTGGATTACCTTGTGAAGCCCTTCAGTGAAGAGAGGGTCCGGCAGACCGTGGATCGCCTGGCGCAGGAGATGGCCCGCGGGAAGCGCGGCTTCCCGCCAGCCAAAGTTCCGGAAAAGGTCGCGACCGCTTTGGGCGCGGGAGCTGTAACCGCCAGGGTGCCGGTGAAGGCGGAGGGCCGGCTGCGCCTCCTGGACCCGGCCGAGGTCCTATTTGCTTACCTGCAGGGCCACGATGTGATCGTCAAGACTGCCAAAGGCAGCCACGTAACAACCCTGGACTTTAGCGAGATGCCCCACCGCCTGGGTGCGGAGTTTTTCCGCGTCCACAAGAGTTTTGTGGTCAATCTCCGACACGTTCGTGAGGTCATACCATGGTTTAAGGGCACCTTCGAATTGGTGATGCAAGATGGCACCCGAATCCCCGTCAGCCGATCGCGGGTGGCGGAGGTGAAAGAGCGGTTGGGCATCAACTAGGAGACCCAAGCTGCGGTACAGACGTGTTCATGGCCTTGCAGGACGGTAACGGGCAGGAAATTGGCCAACCGCCAAACCCCAGGAGGGGACGGTTGAATGGTAGAAACTTAGGAGTACCGTCCGGATTTTTCCCAAAAAAGCTTTGTTTTCTGCCATTCGGAGTTTTTTTATACCAATGAACCGGGGACGATTGTCTCCGGTTCATTCCTCATTTTAGACTGGTATCAGCAGTAGTGGCTTCATCGGGCATCTTTCGGTTTTCTGGCGAAGGGAGGTGAAAGAAAGCCATTCCAATAATCTTAACAGCTTTAGGTTCATTAGTGGGTGAGTAGCTTTTCTTGACTCTGGAAGATCCCGGTGAAAACCACGTCGTCCCGAAAAGTGGTTCAATACCTGCTAGTTCCCCGGGACCGGGCGGCCCCAGCTGTAGCAGGGAACTCTTTTCTTTTCAAAAGGAGGTTCGGCAGTGAACGTCGCCATTCTCTTACTCTTGACGGTTCCCATCTTTTATCTTGGCTACCAGCTCTATTCCGGCTTCATTTCTCGGGTTTTCGGACTGGATGACAATAGGAAAACCCCGGCCTTGGACATGCGGGATGGTGTAGACTACGTGCCCACCAAGTTAGGTGTAGCCTTCTCTCACCACTTTGCCTCCATCGCCGGTGCCGGCCCCATCGTTGGACCGACGGCGGCATTGCTCTATGGTTACGCTCCCGCCTGGCTCTGGATTATCCTCGGCGGGGTATTCCTGGGAGCTGTCCATGATTACGCCTCTCTTTTCATCAGCCTGCGGGAGAAGGGAAGATCCATGGCCCAGGTGGCGGAGTCCAGCATGGGTCGTTTTGGCTTCTTCCTTTTTATCGCCTTCACCCTGGTGATGATCGTCCTGGTGACCTCGGCTTTCCTGGGTCTTACCGCTACGGCCTTGACTTCGTTGGTACCTCTGAAGGAACTCCGGATCGAAGGGTCGACAGTGTTGCATACGGTGGTCAAGGACGGGGTGCAATACGCCCGGATCGGGGGCATTGCCTCGACCTCGGTTTTGGTCATGACCTTCTTCGCCCCCCTGGTCGGGTATCTTCTTTATAAGAGGGACATCAAGGTCTGGTTGGCTTCGTTGCTGGCTTTGGTCGTCGGCGCTCTAGCGATTATTACCGGTATCTACTATCCTCTGGCTATCGATGCTCAAACTTGGATGCAGATCCTGACGGTCTACGTATTCCTGGCCGCCGGCATCCCCGTCTGGATGCTCTTGCAGCCCCGGGATTTCACCAACTCCTTCATCCTTTACGCCGGCATTGCCGCCCTCTTCCTTGGGGTCTTGGGCGGCGGCTTAACCGGGGTTAGCTTACAGGCCCCGGCCTGGAACTTGGCCGGGGGAACGGCCAAGATGGGTAGTATCTGGCCCTTCCTTTTCATTACCATCGCTTGCGGGGCCATCTCGGGCTTTCATAGTCTGGTAGCCGGTGGAACGGTTTCCAAGCAGGTGGAGAAAGAATCCCATGCCAGGATGATTGGCTACGGCGGGATGCTCCTGGAATCTCTGCTGGCTGTGGTGGTGGTCCTCTCCGTAGCTTCCGGGATTAGGTTTGAAACCTATCTAAATATTGTTTATCCGGCCAAGGGGGCTTCCAACCCGATTCTGGCTTTCTCCCTTTCCATGGGTGGCTTGCTGCATCAGGGTTTGGGCCTCCCGGTGACGGTGGGAACGGTTTTCGGCATCCTGATGGTGGAAGGATTTGTCATTACCACGCTGGATACGGCGGTGCGGCTGAACCGTTACCTGTTTGAGGAGCTTTGGGGTATCCTGTTCACCAAGCCTCACCCCGTTCTCAAGTCTTATCTTTTTAATGCCGCCCTCTCCGTCGGTTTGATGTATTACCTGGCCGCCGGAAACAAGTTCCTGACGATATGGCCCATCTTTGGCTCGGCCAACCAGCTCCTGGCCGCACTAGCCCTCATCGCGGCCAGCGTATGGTTGGGCATTCGGCGTAAACCAAACTGGTTCACCATTATTCCGGCCATCTTCATGATGGTGACCACCTTGATGGCGCTGTACCAGCTGCTGTTGGGCAAGTATCTGCCCAGTGGTAACATGCCTCTGGTAGTGACGGACGTTCTCCTGATGGTCCTCTCCGTGGGAGTCATCGCCCTGGCGGTCAGCCGGCTGGTCATAAACAACGGTCGGGCTGCGAGCGAACAGGTGGCGGACGACTAGGAATTGCTGATAAACCGTGTTTGGCGTGGTTAGCGCGCCCAAGACACCGCGAACACCTCCCCCCTCTATTTCACGAAGGGAAAAGTCCGGGCTTGACCCGGATTTTTCCTTTCGAAAGAAGGTTTTCCCGCTGCCAGAAGGGAATAACCTAATAGAAGGGGGGATCGGCATTGCTTGGAGCACTCATTCGGGCGGTTTTGGTTTTGATCCTGGGCCTTTTCGGGGGGCTTCTGGGACTCTTTGGTGGCTGCCTGGGCCTGAGTTTGGCGATCGTGGTTTTCTTCCTCCTGTTGGCAGGTTTCTTCGTTCCCGGAATCGTGCTTGTTCCCTTGATCTTACCTGCCCTCCTCATCCTGCTCGCTATCTTCGTGGCCAAAAGGGTCTTCCGGTAATCTTTGGTGGCTAGAGGTCCCGTATCTCGCCAATCGCTGCTCAAAAATAGGACTTTCCATCGTCCCCACCGCCATCCTGGGCCGCGCCGCCCTTACGTCGAAGCGCAAGAACGAGAACAATAAAAGGAAAATCGCCCGGTCAAAGCAGGAATTCCCTCCTTTGACGTCGAAAATGTCTAAAGAAAGGAAACCTTCTGCTTCGAGTGGCGAAAGGAGGTGAAACCCTAGGGAATCGCCCATAGCGATTGTCGTCGCCAAAACGGCTGGTTGGAGGCGTCGAACCGAGCGGAGGATTATTTCAAAAGGGATGGGGAGGGAGCAAAATGAATTCGGTGGTAATCCTTTTGCTGGCAGTGATCACGGCACTCATTGGGTACTATGTCTACGCGAAATATGTCGACGAGAAGATCATTCAAGCCGATCCCAAGAAGGCCACCCCGGCGGTCATGTACATGGATGGGGTGGATTTTATGCCCACCAGCCGGCACGTCCTTATAGGTTACCAGTTCAAGTCGATTGCCGCCCTGGGCCCGATCACCGGTCCCATCATCGCCATTCAGTGGGGTTGGCTCCCCGCCTTGCTCTGGATCCTTTTCGGGGTCTTTTTTATCGGTTGGGTCCACGATTACTCCAGCGCCATCCTGTCGATGCGCAACGAGGGACAAAGCTTTGGGGCCTTGAGTTACCGCCTCATTTCGCCGCGGGCTAGGGTAACCCTCCTGAGCTTCATATACTTTTACCTGATCCTGATCCTGGCCGCCTTCGGGGACATCGTAGCTACCATGATGGCTAAGATCTCCAGCGTCCCCTTCGCCATACTCGCCCTCATGGGTACCGGGGCTCTGGCCGGCTGGATGATCTATAAGAAACGATCCGACATTCTCTACACCACCTTCCTGATGGTCGCTCTTTCCCTCATCGGTATTTACCTGGGGACGGTGCTGAAGATTCCGGGCTCCAAAACACTCTGGGTACTTTTCGCCCTCCTCTTCAGCTATCTGGGGGCAGTCCTGCCCATCTGGAGCTATACCCAGCCCATCAACTACATCTCCTTCTACCTGGTCTTCCTGGGGATGCTGGGTGCGGCTCTGGGGATCCTCATTGGCCATCCGGTAGCGTCCACGCCGGCCTTCACCACGTATACTATCGGTGTCGGTCCGCTCTGGCCGATCCTCTTTGTCACCATCGCCTGTGGCGCCATCTCCGGCTGGCATAGTCTGGTTTCCAGCTCCGGGACGGCCCGGCAGTTACAGAACGAAACCCATAACCGGTATGTAACGGCCGGGGCGATGTTTCTGGAGATGGTTTTGGCCGCCCTGGCCATCATCATCGCCAGTGCCACCTTCAAAGATTTCGGCGCCTATGCCGCGGAAATGAAGGCTTCCGGACCGGCTGGGGTCTTCGCCAAGGGGATGAGTTCCCTTCTGGCTTACCTGGGCATTCCGGGGGGCTTCGGTACCGCCTTCGCCGGGGCCATCTTTGTCATCCTGGCCATCACCGTCATGCAACTGGTGCTCCGTTTTGCCCGGATCGCCACGGCGGAACTGGCGGGGGACGCCATCCCGGCTTTGCGCAACATGCATCTCGGGGCCCTTTTGGCTATGGCCATCACCTACCTCCTCATCGCCACCGGTACTTATGGATACATCTGGACCCTCTTTGGCGGTTCCAACCAGCTCATGGCCTCCCTGGCCCTGATGATGGTCACCATCTGGCTGGCCAGTCAGAAGAGGAATTACCACTATGCCCTCTGGCCGATGGTCTTCATGTTCCTTACCACCATCAGCGCCCTGGCCTGGACGGCCTATCGAATGTATGAGAATATCGGCAAACTCCAAGCCGGTAAATTGCCTCCACCGGCCGGTCAGACGGTAGGCATGGCCGTGGCGGGGAACGGGATCTCCATCCTCATTGCCCTCTTCTTGCTGGTGGCTGCCTTGATCCTGGTTTGGGATGGATTCAAGGCCTTTGGCAAGGCTGTTTGGCCCACCACCAGCCTGGGGCAGGGGAAGACCAAGGAAGCTTGAGACTTAGAGATATGGACTTCTGGGGCAGTTCTGAGTCGGGGTTGGCCGACCTTTGGCGGGCAGGTTACCTGACAAGCCTCTCGGGAGCGGCACTGGACATTACCCTGGCTCAGAACTGGCCTCGCTTTGGCTAGGCTCGTCTGGTTGCGCAGTTAAGTATCGTTCAGGTGGCAGAAATGAATAGCCAGTTTTCGCGACTATTAGGGCCCTTAGGAGAGCTAACCCGGGGTTTCCTCCTGGGCAACCTGGCCGAGCCGGTTTTGCAGGAGCGGGCCAGGGTCCAGGAGACGCTTTTGGCCCTGCTCTACGCCGAACTGCTGGGATTACCAGTGCCAGGCAGGTATTACGCTCTGGGCCTCCTGCCTTTCTTTTGTCGGGAACTGCCGGGGTGGAAGCGACGACGGCTGGCGGAAAAGGATCTTACTGTCGTACACGACTTAATGTAAGACGACTTATGGGGGAGGTCGCGGCCCTGACCGCCATTGCCAATGACCGCCGGGGCGTCGGGGGGAGGGACTCCCCCAGGCATTAGGGGGTGCTCAGGCACCGGAGGTGCCGCCGAAGGGGGGCGTGCCCTCCTAGCGGAGGCGGGCGGGAGCCTGCCTGAGACCAGATGGGTGTTTTTCAGCGGTTGCCTGGAGAAGGTTGTTGACGAAAACGCAGTAGTTTTCGGGAGGAAAGGGTGAGTGTCTTGCTCTTTTGGAAGGGGAAGAAGAAAGAGGAGCCGAAAGCGGCGGAAGAATTGGCCGGGAAGGAAGGAACAGCAGCCAAGGAAGGTCTGGGTGACGCGGTCAAAGAACTGGTCTATGGCCTGGCGGCCCACGATATGGCCCGTTACGCCTTAAAGACCCGTTCCAGTATGGAACATCTATTCATTCTCATCACCATGGGGGATTTGTTGGGAGTGCCTATCCTGCCACCGTATTATTCCTTGCGGCTGATGCCCTATGTTGTCCCGCAGATAAGCACCTGGAAGAGACGGATGCTCCGGGAGAAGGACCTCACCGATGCCCTTTTCTAGGAGACTGCTGACGGACTGCGTTTTGTGCGGTTAGCGCGCCCAAGATACCGTTAGGGCGAGACCTCAAAACAACCCAGATGCTAGGAGCGATAAGGCTCCGAGGCGAGGCGTACTAGGTGGTACGTTGAGCGAGGAGCCGCCGGAACGACAATCGGCAATAGTAACGCCCCTTTAATAAAAAGGTTCTTTCTTGCAGATTGCGCCACACCGCAGATGGGTGTTTTTCAGCGGTCTCCTAGGAGAGTGCTAACAATTGCTCCAATTATGCGAAAGAGGTGACCCCAGTGTCCCTGGCGAGTTTCTTTAAAGAACACCCAGACATTCGCTACATCATGTATGGCGGGAAAGGGGGACTCGGGAAAACCACCTTCTCGGCGGCCACGGCCTATTACCTGGCCCAACAGGGTTACAAGGTGTTGGTTTTCTCGGTGGACCCCCAGGCTTCGCTCAGTGACATCTTTGAGCGCAACATCTTTGGTCAGGGCGAAGTGGAGATCATGCCCAACCTCTACGCCTGTGAGATCGATGCCGACCGGCGGATCAAGGAGTATCAAAATGAGATCCGGCAGAAGATCCTGGATATGTACGGTCTAGACGCCATCCCCGATGAAATAGAAAACTACATCCAGGCAGCCTCGGCCGAACCGGCTATGGAGGAGAGTGCCATCTTTGACGAAGTGGTAAACATTGTGGTCAAGGGCGGATACGACTACTACATTTATGACCTGGTGCCTTTGGGTCATGCCCTCTACTATCTGAGCATGGCCTCGGTCTACGACGCCTGGATCAGCAAGATCACCGGCTTGCGGGAACAGATGCGGGAGTATGATGCCGTCGTTTCGACCATGAAACGGCAAAAGGAGACGGAAGAGGACCAGATCCTCAAAGAATTGGTCTATATCCGGGACCGCATCTCCAAATCCTCCGGAATCTTGACCGACGCGGCTCGTACCGCTTTCTTCTTCGTTCTGGTACCCGAGGAGATGATCATTCTGGATACCAAGAAAGCAGCCGACCTCTTCGCTCGCTATGATGTCCCCATTCGCGGTTACATCGTCAACCGGGTGGTGCCCCCGGAACTGGCTCAGGCGAATATCCCCTCCTACCTGCGCAATCGCATCGAAATGCAGCGAGGGTATCTGGAGAAGATCGACCGCGACTTTGGGGCCAGGGTGCTGAGCCAGGTACCAGAGTTTGAGAGCGACATTCGGGGCCTGCTCATGATCGAGAAGATGGCGGCGCGTATGTTCGGGGGGAGGAATCAGGATGGCCATCAATGAAATGGTTGCCAACCGTCTGGCCGGTAGCACAGTGGACTTCTTTGGGCAACATCCCCGGTTGAAGTATATGTTCTTTGGGGGGAAAGGGGGTGTGGGGAAGACGGTCATGGCTGGAGCGGCGGCGCTCTGGTTGGCTCAGCAGGGGAAAAAGACCCTATTGGCCTCCACCAACCCCGTCCACAGTCTTTCCAGCCTCCTGGATCAGAATGTCTTTGGGCGGGCCCAACCGGTGACTGGGGTGGACAAACTCTTTGCCCACGAAATTGACACCTCGGAGACCATCAAGAAATCAAAAGAGGAAATTAGCGAGAAGATCCGCTGGTTCCTAAAGTTTGCCGATATTCCCACCAAGGCCGACGAATTTGTGGAGACGGCGACCATGAATCCGGCCTTTGAGGAATCGGCCATGTTTGAGAATATGATCAACATCATGTTTGCCGATGAATATGAGGCCTATGTCTTTGATACGGCCCCGACGGCCAACGCCCGGCGCCTGCTGGGCATGTCCAAGGTCTATAACCTCTGGGTCAATAAGATGCTGGAGAGCCGTAAAGAGGCGCAGGCCATGCGATTATCCCTTTCCTTCCGCAAGAAGGAGGAGAAGGACCCCCTTTTGGACTACCTGGTTTCCTTTCAGGGACGAATGGCTCAGGCCAAGACTCTCTTGACTGACGGGGAGCGAACCGCCTTTTTCTTTGTTACCCTGCCTGAGGCCCTCCCTATTGCGGTGATCAAGCGTTTCATCGGCTGGTTCGATGACTTTGGCATACCGGTGGGCGGGGTAATTGTCAACGGGCTTATCGACACCAGCGGCCTTTCCCCCGAGACTTCCCCATTTGTTTTAAACCGGGTGGAAATGCAGAGGGGTTACATGGAACAGATCTATTCCTCCTTCCGCGATGTCCGAGCCCTAGTCCCCCTGTTTGAAACAGAGGTTCGCGGGGTGGCAATGCTGGAACGGGTGGCGGCGGCACTTTTTGCGGAGGCGGGACCAGCGGCACCCGGAGTGGCGTAGGAGAGTACCGACGAACCGCGTTTCTGGTCCTGAACCCGTCTCGTTCTAGAGAGTGCTGACCAACGGCGCTTTGAGTGCTTAACCTCCCCGAGGAAAGCCGCCATAGTATCTAAGAAGCTTGATAACGGACGTTTTTCTGGCGGCTTTAGCCAAGAGCCGCCATAGTGTCTAAGAAGCTTGATAACGGACGTTTTTCTGGCCGCTTTAGCCAAAAGCCGCCATAGTCTGTGCCGCGCTTGACGGCGATCGTGCTTCTGGCGGATAGAGGCATAGGATGAAAGGCGCAGGTTGTGAGCAGAGCAAGCACTCTTTGGTATTTGGGGGTGCTTTTTTCTTATTGCTCATCTTTTATTCAAGAACGCTATTTTCAAATATATTCATCTACGTTACAGGCCGGCAAAATGCTATAATTTCTATTAGGCGGAATTGATTCTTGGCCGCAGTTCATTCGGGCCGGTACGGTTAGGTGAGAAAAATGGCGCAAAAGCATTCGCAGGGATTTCGTTTCCCTCTGCTCCTGCTGGTGATAACCTTCTTGCTGACGGGGTGCCTCTCGCGGGGACCGGAGGTGGTCAACCTCAGGAACCTCAGCCCTAACTATCCCGGGGCCGCCAAGCAAGAAGTCGCCAGCCAGAAGGACAAGGTATTGAGAGTGGCGGCGGCGCCCGTTATTTCCCCCCGGGAAAACTTTCAGTACTACGGGGATCTTTTGAAGTACCTCGCTGAAACCACTGGCTACAGTGTTTCCTTGATTCAAAGACCAACCTATGCGGAAATAAATAACTTGATGAAGGCGGGAGAGGTGGATGTGGCCTTTGTCTGTACCTATTCGTACATTCAGGGTCATGATGACTTTGGCATGGAGCTCCTGGCGGCCCCGGAGGTAGGAGGGGCGGCCGAATACCGCTCCTATTTGATTGTTCCGGCCCAGAGCCAGGTACGGCAGCTGGCCGACCTGAAGGGAAAGAGTTTTGCCTTTACCGATATCTTATCCACTTCCGGTTGGCTGGTACCGGTTTTCCGGCTGAAGGAGATGGGAACCACCCCGGAGGCCTTTTTCCGTTCCACCGAGTTTACCTACAGCCACGACAACTCCATTCGGGCCGTAGCGGAGGGTTTGGTGGATGGGGCCATGGTGGACAGTATTGTCTTTGACACGATGGTCGCCCAGGATCCAGCCCTGGGCCGCAAGGTGAAGGTGGTGGCCCGGTCGGAAGCCTTCGCCTCCCCTCCGGTGGTGGTAAACCCGTTGCTGGCACCGGAATTGAAGGGAGCCTTGAAAAAGTATTTCCTGGACTTGATGGACACCGAGCGGGGTCGCGCCATCCTCAAGAGACTGGAGATTGACCGCTTCGTTCCCATCACTGACGACAAGTACAACCTGGTGCGAGAAATGGCCAAGAGGGTGGGGGAAAGGTGAGGTTTCTTCGAGGCCTCAGACTGTTGGGCAAGGTTTTTGTCCGATTGGACGAATCAACCGCCCTGCGGGTGAAGATACTGGGGATAACCCTTGGGACGCTTCTCCTGGTAGGGGGGAGCGTCATCCTGCATAGCCGGGCCGTTTTGCAGGAAACCTTGCTTCAGCAGCTGGATCGGGTGGCGGTTTCCATGGGCAGCGACGCGGCCTCCCGAAGTGTCGACCTCCTTTTGACCAACAACACCTACACCTTGCATGAACTCTTGAGCGGCCTGAAGCAAAGCAATCCCGATGTTCGCTACCTGTTTGTACTGGACCAGGCCGGGAATGTTGTCACCCATACCTTCGGCACCGGCTTTCCCACCGATCTCTTGAAAGTGAACCGCTCCTTGCCGCAGGAAGACCATAGCCTTCTGATGTTGGCCACCGACGAGGGTTATATCCACGATGTGGCCTTTCCAATTCTCAAGGGGCAACTGGGCTATTTGCGTCTTGGTCTCTCGGAAAGAAGGGTCATGGCCACCATTTGGGGGGCGACAATTAAACAGATCCTTTTCATCACCTTGATCTGTCTTCTGGGCGTTATCGGGGCCTATTGTCTGGTTTTGGTTCTGGTCCGTCCCATTAACCAGCTTGTTGCCGTTACCAGCTCCGTCGCGCAGGGGGATTTCTCCCGCAAGGTGGCGATACGGAGCCGAGACGAGATTGGGGCCCTGGCCGCCAGCTTCAATGCCATGGTGGACAGCCTGCAGCTTTATCGGACAGAACTGGAAAACCTCAGCCATATGCGCGCCCAACTGGTGGAGAAGGTCATTTCGGCCCAGGAAGAGGAAAGACAGAGGATCGCCAGGGAACTGCACGATGAGACGGGACAGGCCCTGACCTCCATCATGCTGGTGATGAAGGCCCTGGAGGGAGCCGATACCCTGGAAGAGGTCCGGGAGGGGTTGGGTGAGCTGAGGGGCATCACCAGCGCTGCGCTCAGGGACATCAGGCGGCTGGCCGTCGAACTGCGCCCCAGTGCCCTGGACGATCTCGGACTTATCCCGGCCATCAGCCGCTACAGTCAGGAATATTCCGCTAAATTTGGCCTGGATGTTCGGATTGAGAGTGAAGGGGAGGACGTGGGGAGATTACCCCAGGCCATGGAGGTTTCCCTCTACCGCATCGTCCAGGAGGCGCTGACCAATGTCATAAAGCACGCCCGGGCCACCTCGGTTCTCCTGGCCATCCGGAGAAGGCCGGGTGGGCTAGCCATTTCCATCGAAGACAACGGCCGCGGTTTTGACCTGGCCGGGCTGGAAAGACTAGGGAACGAAGGGAGCCGTTTGGGACTATTTGGCATGCAAGAAAGGGCTGGCTTGATTGGCGGAAGCCTTTCCGTGACTTCCGCTCCGGGTCGTGGCACCAGGGTGTCCGTGGAGGTACCGCTGCCGGGGTGAAGTTCCAAGAGCGTTCCGTCGTCGCAACCGTGAGGGGGTAAAGCTGAAACTGTGGTTTACAGGATGGGATATGCCGGACGAGGGAAGGGCAGGTGTTTCAGTTGACCCGTCTCCTTTTGGTGGATGACCACGCCGTGGTCCGCACCGGTCTGAAGATGCTCTTGAACGCCCAGGGGGACATGGAGGTGATAGGGGAGGCTTCTGATGGGGACGAGGCCCTGGAGAAAGCGAGGATCCTTCATCCCGACGTTATCTTGATGGATCTCAGCATGCCTTTCGGCAGCGGCCTGGAGGCGACCCGCCGCATTACCAGCGACCTGCCCGATGTTAAGGTCCTGGTCCTGACCATGCACGACGACGAGGGTTACCTGAGGCAAGCCTTGGAATACGGGGCTTCCGGTTACATCGTTAAGAGTGCGGCGGACCTGGAACTGATCTCAGCCATCAGGGCGGTACAGCGTGGCGGAGTGGCCATAGATCCCGGTGTGGCCAGGGGATTGGTGAAAGACTTGAAAAGAGGATCAGTCCAACAAGGGATGTCGCCGCCCAAGGAAGTACTGAGTCCCCGGGAATCGGAAGTCTTGCGGATGATCGCCCTGGGTTACACCCTCCCCCAGACTGCTCAGAAGTTGGGGCTGAGCGTCAAGACCATTGAGACCCATAAAGCCCATCTCATGGAGAAACTTCATCTCCGCAGTCGGTCTGATCTGGTGCGCTATGCCATTAAGAACGGGTTGGTAAACCCCGAATGATACGGAGCATGGTGTAACACCCTGGGGCCGCCGGTGCTCTGGCCCTACCCTTGAAACAAACGAGCTACTTCCGGGGTGCCGCTTGGGCGTTGCCCTCCTCGCTTTCGGTCACCTGCGCCGACCGCATCGCGGTTCGGTTCGGCCCTCCGGCCAGCAATGCGCAAACTCGCCGTCCCGGACTACCTTGGGACGTTCGCCCGTCACGCCGGGGGACTAAGATCACCAGTTGTAGAAGGTAAGAAGAAGTTTGGGGTCAGGTGTTTCACCTGACCCCCTCCCTTTTTTCAGGTGTTTCACCCAATGGTCAGAGGCTGAGAAATTTGTGAAAATGATCATAAAGCGTAAACGAAGGGAGGAAAGTCTGTGGAAGAGAAGCACCAGCCAGAACAGGCGCCGGAGCTGGTTAAGGAAAGCCGGCGCCAGGTGATCAAGAACCTGGGGATTGGGGCGGCCCTTCTCGGGGCCGGCGCCCTGCTTCATTCTGGCCAGGTTCGGGCCGAGGGTTCCAGCCCGGCCGCAACAGCCCAGCCCGCCGGGCCGAAAGCCAGGGTGCCGGCCCTGCCCGACAGTAACTGGCAGAACAACGTCCTCAGGATGCAACGGGAGCTCCAACAAGCCTTGAAGAAAAAAACCGGAAGAGCGCCCTGGGTAATGGTGATCGACCGCCAGAAGTGCGTCGGTTGTCTCTCTTGTACTGTCGCCTGCAAAGCCGAAAACGCTTTACCGCCGGGGGTGGTCTACCGGCCGGTTCTAGAGGAGGAGGTTGGTCAATACCCCAACGTGGCCCGGGTCTTCACTCCTCGTCCCTGTATGCACTGTGATAACCCGCCTTGTGTTCAGGTCTGTCCGGTGGGGGCGACCTACAAGCGTCCCGACGGAATCGTAGCCATTGACTATGATCAGTGTATCGGTTGCCGCTACTGCTTGGCTGCTTGCCCCTATGACGCCCGCAGCTTCGACTTTGGCGACTACTACACCAAAGGCACCCCGGAGTTGCAACCCTATGAATTGGTTCCGAACCACGAATACGGCAAACACTGGTCCAGGAGTGATGGTTCACCAGTGGGTAATGCCCGGAAATGCACTTTCTGCATTCACCGGGTGGAAGAAGGGATTCTGCCTGCCTGTGTCACCACTTGCATCGGTGGGGCCACCTATTTTGGTGACGCCAGCCTGGAGGGTGGCCTGGTGCGAGAACTGATAAGTTCTGGTAAGACCTTCCGCTTGAAAGAGGAACTAGGGGCTGCACCTCGGGTTTATTACCTGTCCTAACCCGATGTCAATTAAGGCGTCGCGCCGGGTGCGGCTCTTGCCCTGGAACCTGTAACTGGCGAAACTCATTCACGAGGGGGGAGCAAAGTGAAAAAAGGCTTCTTCTGGTTACTTTGGCTGGTGGCCTTTGCCGCCGGGGCCTACGGCGTCTATCAGAGACTGGCCTTTGGCCATAACCTGGCCGGCTACACCAGCTATGTTCCCTGGGGTCTCTGGGTGGCGGGGTACATCTACTTCATCGGACTTTCGGCCGGGGCCTTTCTACTTTCCACCTTGGTCTATGTCTTCGGGCTGAAGGCATTTGCTCGCATTGGCAAGCTGGCCCTCTTTACGGCCCTGGTGACCCTTATCGCTGCCCTGTTGACCATCTGGTTTGATATCGGCCATATGGAGCGCTTCTGGAAGGTCTTTACCCGGCCTAACTTTGGTTCCATGATGGCCTGGATGGTCTGGCTTTACACGGCCTATTTCCTGCTCTTGGTGGCGGAGCTTTGGATCGCTCTGCGGGCCGACCTAGCCCAGTGGTCGGACCGGCCAGGATTGGCGGGAGGTCTGGCCCGGTTTCTCAGTTTTGGCCAACGGGATGTGGGAGCGGCCGCCCTCAAGCGGGACGCCGCCCGGCTCAAAGTGCTGGGGAGCATCGGGGTCCCTCTGGCCGTGGCCTTTCACGGGGGTGTCGGGGCCCTCTTTGCGGTAGTGGAAGCCCGGCCCTATTGGAATTCGTCCCTTCTTCCCATCATGTTTCTTGTTTCCGCCCTCCTTTCCGGCAGTGCCCTCTTGACTTTCCTGGTCAGCTTTTTTTGGCCGAAGGGACAGGACGGCGCGGTCAAGGAACTGGTCTCCAATCTGGGGCGGATCGTTCTTGGCCTTTTGACCCTCGATGTAATCCTGGAGATCTCGGAGTTCCTGGTGGGACTCTACTCGACGGCGCCGGCCCACCGGGGGGTCTTCCTGGAAGTGGCTGCGGGGCAGGCTTCCTGGCTATTCTGGGGCGTTACGGTCGTTCTGGGGGCGTTGGTGCCAGCCGTTCTACTTCTGACCGGCCGCAACTCGCCCGGTACCGTTGGGACGGCCGCCTTGCTCATCGCCCTCTCTTTCCTGGCCCTAAGGTTTAACATCGTCGTCCCCGGGTTGACCACCTCACCTCTGCCCGGGCTGGCCAACGCCTATATCGAAGCGCGCTTGAGCTTTCACTATCTGCCGACGACCATGGAGTGGTTGGTGCTGCTCTTCAATGGCTCCCTGGCGGTCCTGCTCCTGGCCATCGGTTTCAACTATCTTCCTCTGACTACGGCGAGTAAGGAGGTATGAGTATGAGCCAGAAAATCAGCCGGCGCGATCTTCTCAAGAGCACGGCCTTTTTGGGAACCACCGCCTTCCTGGCCAGTCAGGCCCCCAGCGCGCTGGGGCACCTGCAGGCTCTGGCCGCCGGTCAGGGACAGGGTGGGGAGTATGAGCTGGCCAAGGCCGAGAACGTGATTTATGGGGTCTGCCTGCAGTGCAATACCCAATGTACCCTGAAGGGCAAGATCCTGGACGGCGTTTTGGTGAAGGTGGACGGGAACGCTTACAGTCCACAGAGTTTACTGCCGCCGATGGCTTATAACACCGACCCTCAGGTGGCGGCCAGGGTCGACGGGAAGCTTTGCCCTAAAGGTCAGTCTACCATTCAGACCCAGTATGACCCCTACCGGATCCGGAAAGTACTCAAGCGGGCCGGTCCGCGCGGCTCCAATAAATGGGAGGTCATCGCCTTTGACCAGGCCATCAAAGAGATCGTCAACGGCGGCAAGCTTTTTGGGCATCTGGGCGAGGATCGCCAGGTTCCAGGTTTTAAAGAGGTGTTGGTGACCAAAGATGCTGGGGTGTTCAAGAGCCTGGCCGGCGATGCTGCCAAGGTGGCCAAAAAGGAGATGACCCCGGAGCAATTCAAGGAAGCCCACAAGGATCATCTTAACTTACTGATTGATCCCGATCATCCCGATTTGGGGGTAAAGAACAATCAGTTCGTCTTCCAGGCCGGTCGCATCGAGCCGGGACGCGCGGATTTTTCCAAGCGTTTCGTCATAAACAGCCTGGGCTCAAATAACTGGTACGAGCACACCACCATCTGCGAACAGAGCCACCACGTTGCCTTTAAGTGGTTTACGGCAGACTACAGCGGGGGTAGCTGGAACCCGGGTCCCAACCACCTCAAACCCGACTACCTCAACGCCCGCTTCATCATCTTCTGGGGAACGGGGGCCTTTGAAGCCAACTTCGGGCCGACCCCCATGGCTGAGCAGGTCACCCGCTCGGCTCAGGAACGGGGGATGAAGATTGCGGTGGTTGATCCGCGGTTTTCCAAGACGGCGGCCAAGGCCCAGATCTGGGTTCCCGTTAAACCGGGTGATGGCGACCTGGCCCTGGCCATGGGCATGATCCGCTGGATCATCGAAAGCAACCGGTACGACGCTCGTTTCCTGGAGAACGCCAATAAGGCGGCGGCCAGCGCTGATGGGGAAAAGAACTGGAGCAACGCGGCCTGGCTGGTGAAGCTGGACCAGGACGGCAAACCGGGAGCCTTACTACGGGCCAGCGAGGTGGGGCTGTCCCTGCCGGACCGCGACCCCAAGCACCTCTTTGTGGTTTCGCAAAACGGGAAACTGTTGGCCGTTGATCCCAAGGACGACAAGAACGCGGTGGAGGGCGACCTCCTGGCGGAGGTCACGGTTAAGGACGTCCGGGCCAAGACGGCCTTCCAGATCCTGAAGGAAGCCGCCGGGGAGAAATCGCTGGAGCAGTATGCCGACCTGGCCGGGATTAAGGCCCAAGCCATTATCGATCTGGCCCGGGAGTTCACTTCTTACGGCAAGCTGGCGGCCATTGACTTTTACCGCGGTGGTGTCCAGCATACCAACGGTTACTATACCGGTCAGGCCATCATCGCCTTGAACCTGCTCATCGGCAACTTTGACTGGCGTGGGGGCCTGAGTGGGGGTGGCGGCAGCTGGGCCGCCCTGGGCGGCAAGGCTCACCAGCCCTTCGATCTGGGCAAGATGCATCCCGGTAAGATCCCAGCCTTTGGCGTCAAGATGACCCGGGAGGCCGCCTACTACGATAAGAGCACCCTTTTCTCTGGGTTTCCGGCCAAACGGCCCTGGTATCCTTTTACTACCGACGTTTACCAGGAAATCATACCGGCCATCGGGGCTGAGTATCCCTACCCGGCCAAGATCCTCTGGCTCCACAAGGGGACCCCGGCTCTGGCTACCCCGGCTGGATCTGCGCAGATCAAGATCCTGATGGATACCAAGAAGGTGCCGCTTTTCATCGCCACTGACATCGTCATCGGGGAGACCTCCATGTATGCTGACTACCTTTTCCCCGATATCAGCTATGTGGAACGCTGGGCCTTCTTGGGCTCACCACCTTCGACCACGGTTAAGACGGTGAAAATCAGACAGCCCATCGCCTCCCCGGTACCGGAGATGGTCAAAGTGGGCGGGGAAGAGATGCCCATCTCCATGGAAGCGGTGTTCCTGGCCATCTCGGAGAGGTTGAGCCTGCCGGGTTATGGTGCGGGCGGCTTTGGCCCGGGCTGGGACTTCAAGCGTCCGGAAGACTATTACCTGAAAGCCGTAGCCAACATCGCCGCCGGTGACAGCCCTTCTGATACGGTCCCGGCGGCCGACAGCAAGGAAATGGGCATCTTCCTGGCGGCCCGGAAACACCTGCCCAAGGGTGTTTTCAGCGAGGCTGCCTGGAAGGCGGCGGTAGGGAGCGAGAATTGGGCCCGGGCCATCTACGTCCTAAACCGGGGTGGTCGTTTTGAGGATTTCTCCAAGGCCTACAGTGGTGACTACCTTGGCCACCCGATCAGCCGCCTGCTTAACCTCTATGTCGAGCCGGTGGCGGTGACGAAAGACAGCATCACCGGGATCAATTACTCCGGAGTGGCCCGGCATGTGCCCATCCAGCATTCTGACGGTAAACCTGTGGCCTATGGGCAGGATTATCCGTTACGGCTCATCACCTTCAAGGAGATCTTTGGGGGTCAGTCGCGAACCGCGGGTAACTACTGGGCCCAAAACGCCCTCTTGCCGGAGAACTTCCTGCTCATGCACCCCTCCGATGCAACGAGGCTTGGCATCAGGGATGGCGACCTGGTCCGGGTAAAATCCCCGACCAACCCGGAAGGGGCAATCGATCTGGGTAATGGGCATAAGGATTATGTCCAGGGGCGGGCTCGCCTCACCGAGACCATGCGTCCCGGGGTGGTGGCGGCTTCCTGGCACTACGGCCACTGGGCCTACGGGGCGCGGGACGTCGTGGTTAATGGGAAGGTGGTGAAAGGTGATCACCGCCGGGGTACGGGTTTGTGTACCAACCCGGTCCTTCTTCTGGATGGTTACACCAAGACCACCAGCCTGACCGACCCCATCGGCGGCAGTGCCTCCTTCTACGATACCGCGGTGAAGGTGGAAAGGGTGGGTTAAAGGCTTTCCCTCATCCTTTCTGCCGGGCAGACTTCTGAAGCGGGGCTGGCCCTGAGCCGACGGGGCCAGCCCCGCTTCATGCTTGTCCATGAACCGGCGGGAAGTTGCCGCCTCTGTACTTGGCGGCTATATGATATTACAATGTCAAAGCGAACCCATCAATTGGCGGAACAGGGGCCCGGAATAAAGTCTCTGGGCTTCGCTCCAACCTACTGCGGATACTGACAACGACCCTCCCGTGGTAACCGGACGGTGCACCACAGCCCTTTCTCGGTGGAGGGTGACCTTTGCGTGGTCCTCTTGAGTCGCGCCTGCTTGAAATAGAGGGCCTGCCTTACGGAGCAGTTGCGTTCGGGGAAGGCCAGTGATAAGATAAGCTTACAAGTGTTATATCACCTAACGATTGTTTGGGAGGGTTTGAACGGTGGCTCTGACCCCACGGGAAAAGGAAATCCTGAAGAGCATCCAGGCCAACCCGTTCATTTCTCAGGCAGAGTTGGCCAGGAAGCTCGGGACTAGCCGGGCGGCAGTAGCCGGACATGTGTCCGGCCTGGTCAAAAAGGGTTGGATCGTAGGCCGGGGCTATGTTCTCCGGACGAAGGTCGGGGTCACCGTGGTGGGCGGGGCCAACCTGGATCTTAAGGGCAAGCCCCTGGCCCCTTTACGTCCGAGGACCTCAAACCCTGGCGTCATCTCCAGTACCGTTGGAGGGGTGGGACGGAATATTGCCCATAACCTGGCCCGGCTGGGTGTTCCTGTCAACCTGATTACGGCGGTCGGGGCTGATGCAGCGGGAGAAAGGATCCGGCAGGAGACGCGGCAGGCGGGGGTGAACCTGGCCTCCTCCCTCAGCGTACCCGGGGGTCGGAGTGGAATCTACATGGCCCTGCTGGAGGAAGATGGTGACCTGGCCTTGGCCGTGGCGGACATGGCCGTCATTGATCACTTAACGCCGGAATACCTCCGGGGGAAGGCCGATCTTTTCCGGAACAGCCGCCTGATTGTGGCCGATGCCAACCTCAGGGAAGAGGCTTTAGACACCCTGACGGAAATGGCCCGGCGGGCGGAAGTACCGATACTGGTGGAACCGGTGTCGATCCAAAAGGCGGAGCGGCTGAAGAGCCTCCTGGCTGACGTGGATTATGTCACGCCCAATGGCGAGGAGTTGGAGGCCCTGACGGGTCGTGTCATCCGCTCCGACGAGGAACTGGGCGAGGCGGCGGCCTGGCTTTTGGATCGGGGTCTCAAAGCTGTGCTGGTCACCCTGGGACCCCGGGGTCTCTATCTGGCCACCCCACAAGTCAGTCGTTTTTTGCCCCCTTATCCCGGCGAGGTGGCGGACGCCACCGGGGCAGGGGATGCCTTGACGGCCGGGTTTGTTTATGGGCTGTATCAGGGCTTTGAGCTGGAGGAGGCTGCCCGCTATGGTCTGGCTGCCGCCTCTTTGACCATCAGCTCGCCCGAGACGGTCAATCCGAGGATGAGCGAAGAGGCCGTGAAACAATTGATAAATAAAGAGAAGGCGCCGGGTGGCGTTACAGGCTGACAGCAGCAGGCAGACGGGGGATCACCAGGAGAGTGCCGACGCCAGCCGCGAGCGCGGCCGTTCACAAGGCATCGCCAGCGAGCCCAGATGGCTCTGAGCCGTAAGGGTTGTAGTCATTTTTCATGGACCAAAGCTATGGACCAGGCGTCAAGGGTCCAAGGGTGAAGGAGTAGAGATGTGGCATGAAGGATGAGTATCTCAAGCTTTCCCCAGAAGTGGCCCGGGCGCGGGCCGACAGAAAGGCCATCGTGGCCCTGGAGTCAACCATCATCTCCCACGGGCTGCCCTACCCGGAAAACCTGGAAACGGCTCTGGCTTTGGAAGGAATCGTCCGTCAGGAGGGAGCCACCCCGGCTACCGTCGCCATCCTGGCTGGTCGCATCAGGGTGGGCTTGGAAGTCGAGGAGCTGGAACTCCTGGCCACCGGAAAGGATGTTCTTAAGGCCAGCCGGCGGGATATCCCCGCCATTCTGGCTAGGGGCCTGAGGGCGGCCACCACCGTCTCGGCCACCATGATCGCCGCCCACCTGGCCGGGATCAAGGTCTTTGCCACCGGCGGAATCGGTGGGGTTCACCGGGGCGCTCAGCAGACCTTTGATGTTTCGGCTGATCTGACGGAGCTGGCTAAAACCCCAGTAGCAGTGGTTTGTGCCGGGGCCAAGGCCATTTTGGACCTGCCCCTGACCCTGGAATACCTGGAAACATTGGGGGTACCAGTTTGGGGATATCAGACCGGCGTCTTTCCAGCCTTCTACACCAGGGATAGTGGCCTTCCCCTTGATTACCGGATGGAGGATGAGTTGGAGATTGCCCGGGCCATCCAGGCCAAGTGGGACCTGGGACAGGAAGGTGGCATCCTGATTGCCAACCCCATTCCCCCGCAAGACGAACTAGACCAGACCATGGTGCAAGGAGTTGTCAGCCAGGCCTTAAAGGAGGCAGACCAGCAGGGGATAAGAGGGAAGCACCTGACCCCCTTTCTCCTGGACCGTTTGAAAGACCTGACCGGCGGGTTGACCCTGCAGGCCAACCTGGCGCTGGTGAAAAACAATGCCCGGCTGGCAGCCCGGATTGCGGTGACTTTGAGTAGACTAATATGAAAAAGTCCAGGTCTTGCCAGCTCGCCGGGCCCGGGTCGATGCGATCGAAGTTCCTTAATGACCTGTGCCGACCGCTCCGCGGCAGAGCGGCGGCCCTCGGGCCGGCACCGCGCGAACTCGCGTCCCCGGGGGGCGAGCGCCATCCATCCCTGTTACCGTCCGGCCTCGCCGGGCCTGGTTTCACCGGGAGCGGTGCCTGGCTCGGCAAAAGTCGCCCGACGACATCAACCCAGACCGCCGCTGAAGCGGCCTTTTCATCTCTTGCAGTGCCACCGCAGGCAGCACGGGCATCCAGTTCCAACTTTCGGCTTCTAACCTCCGACCTCCGTACTTAGCGGCATTATTACCTCCGGCCGGATCACCCCGGCCCGGATTTGGGTCTGCCCGTTGATGGAAACCAGATGATCCTGGTGCTCCCGGAGGAGGTCGAAGGCCCTCTGGTTCATGGGCAGGGGGCCAAAGCCTTCGGTGATCACGATGGTCATGGCTAGATCCTCGTGACCGGTAATGCCCACGGCGATCTCCTTCCCCAGCAGTTGAACCAGATCGATGGCATCGACGCCTCCGGTGATGATTCCCCTCACCCCCAGTTGCATCGCCTTCTGCATGGCCGCCAATCCAACGTAGCCGCCGGCCACCAGGATCTCGCCCCGGTTTTCTTCGCGCAGGCCATCCGGCAGCAGCTCCCCGGCCGGACTGTCCACCAAGAGACGGAGGGGCCCATATGCCTCGCCCCCCAGACCGAAGACCCCTTGCAGATAGGCGGCCGGTGTCTGGACGACGGCCCCCTGGCCAGGTAAGACCTCCGCTACCTCTCCGGGGATGTAGGCATCCACCAGCGTCGGCCTGGCCTCCCGGACGATGGTTACCGTTCCCGTCCTGGTGCAAATCCTTTCAATTCGGCCCCCGATGGGGGCGAAGGAATAGTCCATCCCGGCAATGCCGGGTGAGGCGGCCAGGATTGCCCCTTGCTTGACCTCATCCCCCTCCCGATACTGCATGTAGACCCCTAGCAGACGCGGCCAGATATCCAGATCCCTGGCCACATTGACGATGACCGACGGCTTGGCCAGGCGACCATCCTCGCGAATCAGCACCCGCCCCTGTACCAGAGAAATGAATTCGATGTAACCGGTGACCGGTGACTTGACGGTGAAGACCTCTCCCCAAAAGCCGGAGGTGTGGCGGGCGATGACCTCCTGGGCCTCCACCCGTTCTCCGACCTTCTTGACCAGGGCTTTCTCCAGCTCTTCGAAGGTCAGTTTCGCCTTGAATTCCCGTTGCAGGTCAATGATATAGGGATCCCCCGGGAGGTATTCGGTCTTGGCCAGGATGGTATCGGGGGTCACCTTTTGCCCGCGGACTACCAGAACCTCACCCGGCAAGGGCAAGCGGCGCTTCTTGCGGATCACCGTTTCTCGTTGCAGCACGACCTCGGTGGAAAACATCGGCTATTCTCCTCCTTATATCGCGGACTGGTCGGAATGACGCCGGGTTTATCGTTCAAAGGCCTGCATCGCCTCAAACCAGGACCAGAGGATTTCCTGGCGGTGTTGGGGATCGGTCGGCAGAACCAGAGGTCGTCCGCGACCGTCCAGGACCAGACCAACCTGACCGCCTTCAACCTGGGCGGCTATCATTACCCCGGGGCCAGCACCCACGTCAAAGCCGCGACGTGGGACAATCTCCACCGAGGCCTTCTGGCCCGCCGGCAAGTGAACCACCTTCAGCCGACCAGACAGGACCTCTTCCTCTCCTTCCCCGCCGTCGGGGAAGCGTATCTTAACCCTGGCCAGGGGCGAACCGGGGCGGGGAATACCTGCCGGGGCGATCACAGTGCCCAGGGGGATGAGGCAGTCCTTCTCCAACACAGTCAAGGCGATCTCCGGTTCATGGTCGGAGAGAATGCCCAGGTGGGGGAGCAGGAAAGCGCTGTCCACATAGAGGCTGGTGATGCCCTCCGGCTCCACGGCATCCAGGAGGACCAGCATGGCCTGGGACCTCCGCGGCGCATGGGAGACGACGCCACCGCTCCCAATGACCATCTGAATCTTCTTCAGGTCAACGATAGTTTGGCCACCCGGTGTCTGCTTGAAGACCTCGGCAATGGAGCGGGACTGCTGTACCCCCCGTAAGGTCACCGCCAGGCTCTTATGGTGCTGTAAGGAGAGACGCAGGGCTTCCCGAGCCGTGGCTTGCTCCAAAAGGAGTTCCTCCGTGGTTTCCGGCAGGGTGGTGGGACGGATCATCTTGTTGAAGTTCCAGTTGCGGAGCTGGCGCTCGGATAGGTCAAAGGGCAGCCAGCGCAGGATGTTTTCCGGGCGGGCCTCGGCCAGAACGTTGCCCAGGCTGTAACTCATCCCTAGATTGGCGCTGACGGTTCGGTGTAAGATCCCGTCCAGCACGGTAAAGGCGTCGGTGGTGGCCCCTCCAATATCAAAGGCCAGCAGATTCAGGTCGCGCTTCCTGGCCACGGTCTGCAGGACCTTCCCCACGGCCAGGGGGGTGGGATAAATCTGGCCCCGGGTCCATTCCAGGAGCTGGCGATAGCCGGGGGCGTGACTCATGACGTGCTCCAAGTAGAGGCGGTGTATCTCTCGCCGGGCCGGCTCCAGGACCTCTTGCTCCAGGGTCGGGCGCAGATTATTACTGTGATGAACACTGACCTGCCGCGAAAGAACTTTCTCCACATAGTCTCTGGCCTGGACGTTACCGGCATAAACCAGGGGAACCTGAAAATCCTCACCCAGGCGTGGCTGTGGTTCGGCGGCCGCGATGTATTCGGCCATACCGGCGACCTGAGAGATGTTGCCGTCATCGGTACCGCCTGAGAGGAGGATCATATCCGGGCGAAGCTCCCGGATCCTCTTGATCCGCTCGACTACCAGGCGACCGTCATCCAGGGCCAGGACATCCATGACGATGGCCCCCGCCCCCAGGGCGGCCCGATGGGCGCTCTCGGCGGTGAGGACCTTCATCAGGCCGGCCACCAGCATTTGCAGGCCTCCGCCGGCGCTGGAGGTGGAAAGATAGAGATCGACACCCTTTGTCCCCTGCTGGGGAATGATCAGTTGGCCGTCTTCCAGAAAAGATCGCCCCGTCACCCTGGCCAGGTGTCCCAGCGCCTCCTGCAGGCCGATCATGACGTCTTCCAGCGGGGCTTCCACCGTTGTGGGAGCGTTGGCCTGACCGGTCAGACGGTATTCGCCCTCTGTCTTTTCGATGAGGATCGCCTTGGTGGTCGTACTGCCGACATCGGTGATGAGAATGGATTGCGGTTTGGCCACGTCGCTGCACCTCCTCACTATTTGTCAATCATAAGAACCTCCGTAGCGCCGGCACTTGACAAAGCTCTTTAGGTCGGTTTCCCCTTCCGACGCCCCCCTCCCTCCTCTGCCCTTTCCAGGAGTTGGCGGCTCTGGCGGAGGTAGACGGCGGCCACCGCTTCATTCCCCTGGGTCCGGCTCAGTTCCCCCATTTCTCGCAGGGCCTCGGCCCAGTCGGGCACCAGCCCCTTTTTCTCGAAGACGGCTAAGGAAAACTGCAGGGAACGTCGCGCCTCCTCCAGGGGGGCACGCCCCAGGCGGGTTAAGCGGGCCAGCACCAGGTGGGTGCGAGCCAGCTCCACTTCCTCTCGCTCCTGGCGAAAAAAGGACAGGGAGCGCTCCAGCAAAGCCCTGGCTTCGCCGCCATACCCTTTTTCCGAGCGCAGGAGGGCCATCTCCCGCTCCACCAGGGCCTGAGTCCTGAGATCGGAGGACTCCGTTGTCTGGCGCCGGGCGGCCGAGAGTAGTTCTTCCGCCTGCTGGAGGTCGCCCAGTTGCCTATAGGCTTGGCTCAAAGGAACCTCCAGCGACAGGATCAATTGCGAGTTCTGTAGTCTCTTGGCCAGGGCCAAGCCGCGCTGCAAATAGTGGACGGCCTCCTGGAGCTGGCGCTGGGCCAGGGCCGCCCCGCCGAGGCCCGCCCAACCTTCACAGATGAAAGACTCCAATCCCAATCGCTCGCCCAGCTTTACCCCTTCCTCCAGGTGGCGGTGGGCCCGCTCATAGCTGCCTCTCCCCAGGTGGAGTTGACCAAGGGCCAGCTCAATCCGGGCGCGCGTCGCCTCATCCCTCCCGGCCGCCATTTCCCTGGCCTTATCCAGCTCAGCCAGGGCCTGGGGGTACTGGTACAGGTGACTTCGGGCCACCCCCAGGAGATAACGGGCCTGGATGGCACTCGATGTATTCTTCTCACCGGCGAGATACCCCAGGATCTTTTCCTGCTGCTCCGCCACCCGCTCCCAGCGGTGGAGGGCGGCGTAGGTGAGGCTCAGGCGTTGCTCCACCTCCAGGCGGTCCAAAGGTGCGGCTGAGGGCTTCAAAAAGGACAGGGCTTGCCGGTAATAGTGGAGGGCTTCTCGGAAAAGACCCTGTCTTTTGGCTCCATCCCCAGCTTCCAGGAGGAGGGGGAAGGCCTTTGAACCGTAGCCGGCCCGAGCATAGTGTTCGGCCGTTTCTTTCAATCGCTGAAAGGCCATAGCTTCTCCAAGCGGGCTGATATCCCCCTGTGTGGGCAGGACCTGGCTGGTCGGGCGCGGGATCTTTTCCTCCAGCAAGCGGGCCAGCCGCAGGTGCCACTGGCGCCGGCGCGCCAGAGGAATCAGCGTATAAAGCTGGTGGCGCCAAAGGCGGTACTCCAGCCAAAGGAGAGGGCCGGGTACAGAGCCCGGGTCAAGAACCCGCAACTCAGACGCTGGGTGGCTGTCTTCGCCATGTTCCAAAAACCTTAGGAGTCCCCGCTCCACCAGCTCAAGAGCCACATTCTCCATCGCCCCCACTTCCAGATTGAGGATTTTGGCCAGGTCGGACATGGCCATTTGTCCCCCGGCTACCGCCAGGAGCTCCAGGAGATCCCTTTCCAGGGACGGCAACCTTCTTACGAGCCAGGCCGGATCCGGCCCGGATGGCTCAGGACCGGAGTCAGCAGCCGGTCCTTTCCCGCTGGTCAAACCTTCTCCGAAGTCGGTGCCCAGCACCCGCGATTCGTGGGCCAGGTCCTCCAGAACCCCTCGCAGAAACCTGGCCACCATACCGGCTTCGGCATCTGAGAGACGGTTATAATGACGGTAGAAGGGAAGCTGCTGCGCGGGCTCGTCAAGGCCCAAGACTGTGAGGAAATCCTCCAGGCTGCGCGTCCCCTCCTCCCGACCTTCCTGGGGCCGGTCTTCTACAATCGAGGGATGAACCTCTGTATAGAGGTCGGCGACGGTGGTATCGAAAACCGCGGCGATACGGTCCTTTAACTGATCATGGATATTGTCACGGGCGTTGTTAAGGACCAGGGAGAGGTAGGACTCGCTGACACCGATGAGCTCAGCCAGGTCCTTCACCCGCATTCCCTTTGCCGTCATTAACATCCGGACATTGCGAACGAAGATTTCGAGGGCCGTCATTCCTATTCCTCCTTACCATCATAAATATGTAAGAGGTGACAACGTTGATCCTGTCGCCAGAACATTTACTGGGGGAAAAGAAATTGGCAAGAGAACGTCTCACCCAATAATTCATTGCTCAAGGCAAAATATCCTTCTTCTCGCAAGATTACGCCAGTTTTCACATGACTACCCTTTTCGTTTTTAAACGAGTTTTCCTTCGCTTCGACTTCAAATTCAAAAGACTGATCTCAATAGATGGCGGCTTGCAAGTTTTTTTGTGTTAAAGAGGAAATTGGGGTTTGCGCATAGAATAAAGATTGAGAGAACAAATACTAACTACGTCCATATTCGGCCTTCGGC